>FR900170.1:9603-14023 GCA_000437755.1 Roseburia sp. CAG:303 | reverse complement strand
AAAGATGCCACTTATGAAAATGGGCAGTATGTGATTCCGAAAGAAACAGAACGGACAGAAGGGGAAACAGAAACGGCAGATCAGACCGAATAACAGAAAACAGAATCCTATAGCAAAAGACACGAATTCTTTCGTGTCTTTTGTGCCTTTTTTAGTATGAATTTTAAATTTATGCTTTCTCAGAAAAACAGACATTAAGATTCTGTTTCGGAAGGATAAAGCTCGGAATAGACCTCTTCAATTACAGAATCCGTCAGAAGGGCATCAGCCTCTGGAAAAACAGAAGCGATGCGTGCTTTCATATCATCGGTCCGTATGTAATAACTTTCTTCTTCCGAAACAGAAGAATCGATAACAACCGGCTGGTAGTCATTCCGAAGATAATCTTTGATCCGGGTCAGAAGCTGATTTTCGGAAGAAATCGTGGATTTGATTTTTCCAGCCTTGAAGAAAGAGACAATGCCTGCAATGATAAAAGCAGCGAACATAATGGAACTGAAGATATAAAATAAAATACTCATATCCAGTGGAATGATTTTAAAATATACCAGGACAATAAATACAAATCCAAGAATACCGACAATCAGAAGACTGGAAGCGGAAGACATCATATCACTGTATTTATCCGCTGCATGGACAAATGTCGAGGCATTATCATCCGGAAGAAAATCCTGTACCATGGAGGATACGGATTCTTCTAAATGTGTCTGTTCTGCATCCGACAGGGTATGTCCCGGATTGTCCGAGGCAAAGTCGGAAAGTGCGTGGGCACAATCTTCTTCCTCGGCAGCGGAGCAGGTCAGATAAAAAGAACCAGATGTGCTGTCGGAATAGTACTGTACGGAAGAAAAATTATTTTCTCTGAGAAAATTGAATAATTTCAAAATAATCTCTTCATGTTCTGACTCAAACAGAACAACAGAATCCGAATAGCTGCCATTTAATAAAGTTCCGCCGCAGGAAGGACAGAGCGGCTCGTCATCGTTGTAATCTTTTTTACATATTGGACAAAATTTCATAAATACCTCCATATTATCATGATTGTTAATTTTATCATAAGATGAATATGGAAACAAGAATAATAATATGGAATTTTTGTGTATTCATCCGGAAGAATGCAAAAATGCCTTGACAAAAATACCTGCAAATTATAAAATATAATTGTTTTTGTGCTGAAAAGGCATGCGATAAAATTGTATTACAGAAAGGACTTGAGTGAAATGAATAAGAAAAACAGCAAATCTGTAAAGAACAAATTATTATTTTCACATGGTTTAATTATTGCACTGGCAACAGTAATTGTTTTAATATCTATTGGCGAAATGTTTGTGCTGAGTGCATCAGATGGAAATGGAAGAGGTGTAATTATACTGATTTCAGTTATGCTTCTTATTGCAGGTATTATTGTCAGTTTAAAGATTGCACAGAAAGTAACGGATGAAATTACGAGACCTTTGAATGAGATTACAGAGGCTGCCCAGAGAATGTATCAGGGTGATATGTCAGCCGGTGAAGCTATTTCCTCTGAAGGGGATGATGAAATCGGCATCGTTGCGGATTCTTTGAGGGGCGCCATGAAGAATCTACAGGATTATATTATTGAGATTTCAGACACATTAAGGGAAATTGCAAAAGGTGATTTATCAAGAGACAGTGATAATATTACGGATTTCCTCGGAGATTTCGCAAGTATCAAGGAGTCTTTTGTATACATATTAAAGAAATTCAACAGTACGCTGACCGATATCAAAGCAGCATCCAATCAGGTGGATGTCAGTGCCAAAGAGATTAAGAAAGCGGCAGAGGCACTGGCGGATGGAAGTACGGAACAGGCAGGTGCGGTAGAGGAACTGACTTCTACGATAGATACGGTAGCTTCAACATCCGAATACAGTGCAAGTAAAACAAAAGAAATATATGCAACGGTACAGCTTTCCATGCAGCAGGCAGAAGAAGAACGCAAGAAGATGAATGAACTGACCGAAGAAATGAAACGTATCACGGAAATTTCAAAGGAGATAGAGGATATCATCACAACGATAGAGGATATTGCTTCCCAGACTAATCTTCTGTCACTGAATGCTTCTATTGAGGCTGCAAGGGCAGGCGAAGCAGGACGAGGATTTGCGGTAGTTGCGGATCAGATTGGAAAGCTTGCGGCAGACAGTGCAAAATCTGCGGTAACAACCAGAGACCTGATTTTAAAGACTATGGAAGAAATCGAGCATGGAAATGAGATTGCAGATTCTACCTCCGTTGCATTTGATAATATTATCGGTACGATGAGAAAATTTGCGGAAGTATCAAAGGACAGCAGTGAAGCGGCAATCGGACAGGCAGCATCGCTTCAGGAAGTGGAGAAGGGAATTGAACAGATTTCCTCTGTTGTTCAAAATACTGCAGCATCTGCACAGGAGAGTGCAGCAATCAGCGAGCAGCTGTCAAATAAATCAGATGAGTTAGATAAACTGATCAATAGATTTAAATTATATTAAGATGTAAGCACCGGTAATAATTTTGGTATTTATATCTAACAGGAGAGAAATTCTCTGTCAGGACGAGTGTTTCAGACAGGGAATTTTTCTTTATTTTAGTTGAAAAAATAAAGAAATGAAAAAAATGAAAAAATTTGAAAAAAAATGCAACCTCAGGGGCAAAAAATCCTACTTATATAGTGAAGGGAGAAATAAGGGTAATAACAAAAAAGAAAAAGAGGGATTTTTAACGGATCGTGAGTTTGCATGACGAGGAAAACTGTAGATGAAGGACAAGGAGATTATTGGATTGTTTTTTGCCAGGGATGAACTGGCACTTGAGGAAACAGAAAAAAAATACGGACCGGCATTAAAATGCCTGGCGAAAAACATACTGAAAGACTGTCATGAGGCAGGGGAGTGCTATAATGACATGCTTTTAGGTGCATGGAATAGGATTCCTCCGGAAGAACCGGAAAATTTATTCGCATATCTTGCCAGAATCATCCGTAATATTGCCTTAGACAGGCAGGATTATTATCATGCAAAAAAGAGAAATATGAATATTGTAGAGCTGACAGAAGAAATCGAAGAATGTATTGTGCGTGAATCTGTGTGCAGCCTGCAGGAGGAAGGAAGTGATATGGGACAGATAATCAGTGCGTTTTTGAGAAAACAGAAGTATCTTAACAGGGTAGTATTTGTACGAAGATACTGGTATGGGGATGAAATTTTACAGATTGCCGAAAGGATGAATCTGACAGAGTCCCGGGTAAAGAGTATCCTGTTCCGGATGAGGCATAAGCTAAAAGAATATTTAGAGAGGGAGAGAAAATATTAATGAATGGGAAAGGATTTTTAAAAGAAATAAATAACCTGGATGATGATTTGATTATGGAGGCTGCAGAAGCGGCAAGAACAGGCAGAACAGGCAGAAATATCATAAAATTTGCAGGAATGGCAGCCTGTGTAGCGATTTTTACAGGGGTTATAACAGCCTCTGTATTAATTGAAAAACAGAAAATGGAAAAAGAGAATGCAGGTGAAGCAGCCGTAGAGTCTTCTTATGAAATGGGGGAGAAGCAGGACAATATGCTGGAGGGAGCAGCTGGCAGTGAGCAGATGGGAAATCCTTTTAGCAGTAAGGTAGTTCAGTTTGAAAACTGTGATTTCACGGGAGATGGAATCACGGACCGGTTTGAGATTGACATACCGCAGGACCTGGTGGGAGATGCTGTAACAATAAGTCTGACGGATTCTGCTACAGGAAAGGTAATTTATACACAGGAATTTTCAACAGATTCTGCCGGCTGGGGAAAACTATATCTATACCAGCAGGACGCAAAAAATTACCTGATCGAGGAAGTTCCACAGTCAGATATTGAGAAAGTGGCAGTATACAAATATACCATGTTATCGTTTGAAAAGGGAGTCCAGACTGTTTATAAAAAAGAGTGCTTGAGAGTAAATGTAGTAGACCAGCCGAGCGAGTCAGATATCCAGAAAACAGAGAATTTTTATTATGAATTAAACAGTTATCTTGAGGAGGCAGTTTTACTGGTAAATACTACATATGGCAGGGTAAAATACAGTGAACCGGATAACCTTTATATAGGTGAAAAAGAAGAATTTGATGCATTTCTGGGGGGAGAGTTTGATGCATCTTACGGAACAATTGATGAACGGCTGCATGCATATTATAAAAGAATAGCTACAATAGCTGAGTTCAACAGGGATAAGAAAGAACTTCTGCCGGAGAAAATGACCATAAATGTAAAGAAGGACACTGTCACACCGGGAGGTGCAGATTTCTGGGTTGTAAATTCTTCATTGGAAACATTGACCAGTGGCGAATACTACAGAATAGAACAGCAGCAGAATGGAAAATGGGTGGAATGTGAAAAAATACAGGAAGATTTTTCATTTCCGGACATTGCCTGGATTAT
>FR900170.1:999-9578 GCA_000437755.1 Roseburia sp. CAG:303 | reverse complement strand
ATCAATTCGGAACATTCCTTTTCCGTCCAATGGAAAGACTTGTATGGCGAACTGTCGGAAGGACATTACCGGCTGGTAAAACAGTTTTATGCAGAAAAAAACTTTGAAGTCAGCTGTGAATTTGATATCGAATAGATGTAAAAACTATGCTGTATTAAAAAAAATACATAAAAAAAAGAAACTTCCCTTTATATTCATGGAATAGATGTTATAATAAAAATTAAAAATACAAAAGAGGTATAAGTGAAATGAAAGGAAAGGCGAGGAAAAAGTATGTAATCTGGATTGTCTGCCTGCTTGCGGGACTCATAGCTGTAGCAGGGATTCTGACTGCATGGTATATGAGAAAAACGGTGATTACGATTTCGGCAGATGACTGCACCATGAACCAGGAGGAAAAGATTCCAGAATTTACTGCAAATATTTCGGATAAAGGAAACAGAAAGAAACAGTTAGAAAAGAGTGGAAAATATCTGGTTTCAGATTTGATAAAGGATCTGAAAGAGAAAAAAGGATATCAGCTCTCGGTGGACACGGATGGCAGGACAGAAGGCGAATATGAGATAAGTATTGCATTGGATGAAGAACTGGAGCAGAAGCTGGAAACGAACTGGAAGAAGAAAATAAGTATTAAGGTAAAGCCAGGTACACTTACGGTAAAGAATAAATATGGTGAGTGGAAAGGAACACAGTTCCAAAGGGAAGATGGTTCACTCGTGACAAATGATTTCGTTGTTTCAAAAGAAAAAACATACTATTTTGATTCTGATGGAAATATGGTAACCGGCTGGCAGGAAATAAACAGTGCGAGATATTATTTTAATCAGGATGGTGTCATGAGCATCGGCTGGCAGGAGATAGACGGAAGAAAATATTGTTTTGAGAATGATGGAAAAATCCATACCGGCTGGCTGGAAGATGGTGAAAATACTTATTATTTTGATGACCAGGGGAATATGGCAGTCGGTGACGTGAAGATAGGTATTACCATGTATTCCTTTGATGAGGAAGGTGTTCTGACCGGGGAAAAAACAGATATTGATCCGGAGAAACCAATGCTGGCACTTACCTTTGATGACGGACCGGGCGAAAGGACGATGGATCTGCTGAATGCACTGGAAGAGTACAAAGCACATGCGACATTTTTTATGTGCGGTACGAGTCTTTCCAGAACGGATATCGATGTGGATGCCATTTTGAAAAAGATGGATGCCATCGGATGTGATACCTCAAATCATACAATGACACACCCAAAGCTTGATACCCTTACGGCAGAGCAGGTGGTACAGGAAGTGCAGGGAGTAAGTAATATGATAGCACAGCACATCGGACATGGTGCAGTGGCACTGCGTCCGCCATATGGGCGGGGAATCCATACAGATACGGTAACGCAGAATGTAGGACTGCCGATGATTTACTGGTCTATAGATACACTGGACTGGAAGACAAAGAGTAAGGATGAAACGGTTAAAGCTATTCTGGAACAGGCAAAAGACGGTGATATCATTCTGCTTCATGACATCCATGACTGGTCTGTGGAGGCTGCTATTGAAGCCATTCCGCAGCTGTTGGAAAAAGGATTTCAGCTGGTTAGTGTTTCTGAACTGGCAGCAGCCAGAGGAGTAACACTGGAAAATGGAATTACCTATTTTAATTTTCATAAATAAAGTTCCGGTAAGGGAAAGCAGAGCATACCAGGCTCTGCTTTTTTCGTAAAGTAAAAATCAGGAACAGTCTGGATAAGGAATAAGAACGAAAAAAAGGGTAATAACTAGAGTAGAGAAAATATGAAATATGGAGGTTTGCAATGGCAAAGAAGAACGAAAAGAAAGTGGATTTGCATAAACTGACACCGGAAGATCAGTTAAAATACGAAATAGCAGAAGAACTGGGGTTACTGGACAAAGTTGTGAAGAATGGGTGGAAATCACTCTCGTCCAAAGAATCCGGGAAAATAGGAGGGGTGATGGCGAGCAGAAAAAAACAGTTAAGGCAGGCCTTAACTGTTTCGGATGAGCAAATTAATCAGGAATGGGAAGATTTTTGAATTTCAATGGATATACTTACGGAAGAAGTCAGTCCGAACGTATCGGTTACTGTATAGCTGGCGGTATAAGAGCCGGGGATTAGTTTGTTATAATATTCCGGTTCTTTTACGGCCGTGGTAGTTTCTTCCGGAGTGGTGCTTTCTTCTGTGGTAGTTTCGGCGGTTGTCGTTTCGACACCTGGAACAGAGGTTTCTTCCCTGGTGGTTTCTGACGTTGTAGTCTCAGTGGCAGCAGCTGTAGTAGTTTCCGGAAGGGATTCTGATTCTTTTTCCGTCTTTTTATAACAATTCTCAGGGTAATTGATGCTTACCTGTGAAAGCAGGTTACTGCCAGTAAAATCTGTAGCAGCAAGCAGATTGTCCTTTATCAGGTCAAGCAGTTCTTCGTAAGTCTGATCCTCTGAAGTGACAAGTGTCCGGGAAGAAAGCTGTATTTCAGGCTGGGTCTGTACATAAAAAGGAATGCTTTTAGAGGCCTGATAGCCGGTAAAATCTTTTAACCGGTAGGTAACGGTATATTTTCCGGATTTTGCACATGCCTGTTCTGCCATTACTGCAGAACCGTCCGCCGATGTAATACTGTATTGCATTTTGTCTGTAGATAAAATACCGGCACAATTGTAAACTGACACATTCTGTAATAAATTTATGGAATCCCCCTGTTTTATGGTATATTCGTCAGCTGGTACCTGAAATGTAATCGGAATGGAAGGACTTGAAGTACCTGAAAATCCGATAAAGCCGACATTCATATCAACATACCCGGAAATACCGGAAACACGTCCGGTCGAAGAATACTGCCAGATTTGATATGGGTAGTCCAGGGATGGAATACCATCGCCCAGAGCAAAACGCTTTCCGTTTCCGTCATAATTTTCCGGATAACGTGCCAGCCAGGAGGCATATCTGGATGTCAGAGAGGTAGAATTAAAACGTTCAAAATCAAAAGTATTTGCATAAATCATCGCTTTATATCCGGCAGCTTCCACCATGGAACAAAATGTTTCTGCCATGGCGGTCATAGTACTTTTGGAAATGCCGCTATAGGTGCGGTATCCCTTGGCAGTTTCCCAGTCAAAAACGACAGGGTAGCTTATTTTATATCCTTTTAAGGCATCAATGATCATAGATGCTTCTTCACGGGCTTCCTGAACGGTGGTTGCCTGGGAGAAGAAATAAGCCCCGGTCTTTATGCCAGCAGCATTTGCACCGGAGAGATTTTCTTTGTAGCGGGTATCATAGTATAATTTACCTGTTTCATATCCGCGTCCGGCAATCTTTATAAACGCAAAGGAAATTCCATCATTTTTTACCTGTGACCAATTGATGCATCCCTGATGTTTGGAAACATCGATGCCAGTTATAAATCCGGCGGATTTTCCGAACGTATTGCTGGAAGATATATCCTGTAAAGGTGACTTCGGGGCAGGAACTGACGTGGTCTGGTTTGCCTGCCTGGTAGTGGTAACATCCGTGTCCGGCAGGGAATCTTCGGATGCAATATCAAGGCTGGAAACCGGGATTACAGTCTGGTTTCCAGTTTCCACTGTGGCAGTAGTTTCTTCCACAGTGGTAGTTTCCACTGTGACAGTAGTTTCTTCTACAGTGGTTGTCTCGTCTGCAGTGGTAGTTTCCACTGGGGCATCCGTACTGCTGGTCTCTGCTGGAAGTGTGGTCATCTGGGATTCACTTACGGCATAAACTTCCTGGTGCAAATCTTTTGACGAGGCAAGGTGGTAGATGGAAACACCGCCGATGCTTACCATGCCGATGGCAGCAAGAACTGTTGCAGCATAGACTTTTTCCTTTGCCGGGCCGGTATACCAGCTGATAACCAGCTCTTTTAATTTTATTAATTTTTCTAAATGAACTTTTTTAAACATTTCCGTTTCTTCCTTTGTCTGATATAATGTTCGATGAAAATACTGCGGGAAAACTATTCCAGCATATTTTAAGTATAATGCAAAAATACATATTTAGCAAGAATAGAAAAAATAAAGATAAAAAATTTTCATGGAAATCTATAGTCATAGAAATAATGCTGTGTTATAATGGAGAAAAACATGAAAATGGAGGAAATACTTGTGAAGTTTACAAAAATGCATGGCTGCGGCAATGATTATATTTATGTAAATTGTTTTACAGAGAAGATAGAAGAACCTTCCGTGATTGCAAAGAAGGTCAGTGACAGACATTTTGGCATCGGGTCGGACGGTCTGATTTTAATATGTCCTTCGGAAACTGCGGATTTTAAGATGCGTATGTTTAATGCAGACGGTTCAGAGGGAAAAATGTGCGGGAACGGAATCCGTTGTGTGGCGAAATATGTCTATGATAATGGAATGACAGACAAAGAGGTTATTACAGTAGAAACACTGTCCGGCATAAAAACCTTACAGCTTGCGGTTTCGGAAGGACGGGTGCAGGCAGTGACGGTTGACATGGGGTCACCGGTACTTACACCGTCACAGATTCCCGTGAAGTGTGAAGGTGACAGAATGATAAACCAGCCGGTTTCTGTTGGTGGAAAAGAGTATTACATTACCTGTGTATCCATGGGAAATCCGCATGCGGTTGTTTTTACGGAAGAAGAAGTAACTGCATTAAATCTGGAAAAAATCGGTCCGTTATTTGAAAACCATGAGATTTTTCCGGATCGTGTCAATACGGAATTTATTCATGTGATTGATGAAAAAACCATTGATATGAGGGTATGGGAGCGAGGCTCCGGAGAGACCCTTGCCTGCGGAACCGGTGCCTGCGCAAGTGTGGTTGCCTGTGTCCTGAATCATAAGACGGAGGACGAAGTGCTGGTACATCTGCTGGGGGGAGATTTAGAGGTACGTTATGACAGGGAGAAAAATACCGTATTGCTGACAGGACCGGCAGAGTTTATCTGTACCGGGGAGATTGCAATTTAAAGGAGAGACAGAATGAAGCTGAAACAAATACTTGATAATTTTGATTATATTGTAGAAAATGGAAGTGTTGATACGGAGATTTGCCATCTGGTCATGGATTCAAGAAAAGTAGAGCCGGGAGATGTATTCGTGTGCATTTCCGGTGCCGTTACGGATGGGCATGACTATGTGGAGGAAGTTATTGAAAAAGGTGCTGTGGCAGTTATCGTGGAAAGAGAAGTACCATTCCGTGGAGAGGTTACGGTTGTAAAGACAGAAAATACAAGATATGCACTTGCCTGTATGTCGGCAGCCTATTTTGGTCATCCGGCGCAGAAGCTTAAAACCATAGGAATTACCGGAACAAAGGGAAAAACCACAACGACTTATATGGTGCGTTCCGTTCTGGAAGGAGTCGGTATTAAAACAGGTTTAATCGGAACGATTGAAACCATTATCGGGGAGAAGAGAATACCATCCCGGAATACCACACCGGAGTCCTACATGGTGCAGGAATATTTTGCAAAAATGGTGGAAGAAGGCTGTGAGGCGGTTGTGATGGAAGTTTCCTCACAGGGACTCATGCTTGACCGTGTTGCGGGATTTACCTTTGACTACGGTGTGTTTACAAATCTTTCCGCAGACCATATCGGTCCAAATGAACATAAGGATTTTGATGATTATGTGAATTGTAAGGCAAAACTGTTTAAAAACTGTAAATGTGGAATCTTTAACATTGATGATGAATATGCCGGAAGAATGATAGAAAACTGCATTTGTGATGTGGAAACCTATGGGGTGGCATCCATGCAGGGAAATGCGGATCTGGAAGCTGCGGATATTCATCTGTTCAAAAAACCGGGAATTCTTGGTGTAGCATATAATTTATCGGGTAAGATAAATATGAAGGTTGAAATTGATGTACCAGGAAAATTCAGTGTATACAATTCTCTTGCAGCCATTGCAATCTGCAGACATTTTACAGAGGACACAGATAAGATAGAGAAAGCCCTCGAAGGAATACGTGTAAGGGGAAGAGTGGAAATTCTTCCGGTTTCCGATGATTTTACGGTGATGGTTGATTATGCCCACAATGCCATGAGTCTGGAAAGTCTGTTAAATTCTTTAAAAGAATATCAGCCGGAACGGATTATAACAGTATTTGGCTGTGGCGGAAACAGGGACAGAAACAGAAGATTTGAGATGGGAGAGGTATCTTCCAGATTGTCTGATTTGTCCGTAATCACATCGGATAATCCGCGTGATGAAGAGCCGATGGCAATCATAGAGGATATTCTGACTGGAATCCGGAAAGCCGATGGTGCATATGTAACCATTCCGGACAGAAAAGAAGCTGTCAGATATGCACTTTCCCATGCCGGAAAAGGCGATATTGTAGTGATTGCCGGAAAAGGACATGAAGATTATCAAATCATAAAAGGTGTGAAATACCATATGGATGACAGAGAACTTGTGGAAGAAGCCAGAAAAGAAATAGCATTATAAAAATGACAGTAAAAAGGAATTGGAGATAAACTATGTGTGGATTTAGCGGATTTGCAGGAAATAACTGCAAGAAGGAAGATGTACTTAAGCGAATGACAGCGAAGATAGCACACCGCGGACCGGATCAGGAAGGTGTATTTTTAAGTGAAAAAGCAGCTTTGGGATTCCGTAGATTAAGTATCATCGATTTGAATAATGGTTCGCAGCCAATGTACAATGAGGACGGAAAGATTGTAATCACATTTAACGGCGAGATTTACAATCATCTGGAATTAAGAAAGGAACTGATAGAAAAAGGACATGTATTTGAAAATAATTCGGATACGGAATGTCTGATTCACGGATACGAGGAATACGGTACGGATTTGTTGTACCGGCTGAGAGGAATGTTTGCCTTTGTTATCTATGATTCCAATAAGGATTTGTTATTCGGTGCAAGGGATTTCTTCGGAATCAAACCATTCTATTATGGAACGGCACAGGATGGGAATCTGGTATTCAGTTCGGAAATCAAGAGTATTCTGGAATATCCGGATATGAAGAAGGAACTCAATGAAGCGGCACTCGAACAGTATATGAGTTTTCAGTATTCCGTACTTCCGGAAACCTTTTTCAAAGGAATTTACAGACTTCCGGCAGGACATTATTTTATTTATCAGAATGGAAAAATGGATGTGAAGAGATATTTTGATCCGATGATGGAACCGGCTTCTGAAAACAGTATTTCCCTGGAACAGGCGGTGTCTGATATTGAAAAAATTGTTCATGAAACAACACAGGCACATATGATCAGTGATGTAGAAGTCGGTTCCCTGCTGTCAAGCGGTGTGGATTCGAGTTATGTCGTATCGGAATTTCCAGGGAAAAAGACTTTTACGGTGGGATTCCTTGATAAGAACAGTAAGTATAATGAAATACGGTATGCGGAAAGCCTTACAAAGGAGCTGAAGGATAAAGAAAATTACAGCAAAAATATTTCCAGTGAAGATTATTTTGATGCGATTGCAAAAGTAATGTATTATATGGATGAACCGCTTGCAGATCCGGCATGTATTGCGTTGTATTTCGTAGATCAGCTGGCAGCAGAACAGTTAAAGGTAGTTCTGTCGGGCGAAGGCGCGGACGAATTCTTCGGAGGATACAATATTTACCATGAACCAATTTCACTGAGGGGATTCCGCTATGTTCCGAAATTTATCAAGAAGCCGCTTGCCGCACTGTTTAAGAAACTTCCGGATTTTAAGGGAAGAGATTTCATTATCAGAGGAAGCAAGACGGTGGAGGAACGTTTTATCGGAAATGCAAATATGTTTTCCGTAGAAGACAGGGAAAAACTGTTAAAGACAAAACTGACCCATGTAACACCGCAGCAGATTGTTGCTCCATATTATAAGAAGGTGGAAGGATTAAACGATATTGCAAAAATGCAATATATCGATATTAATTTCTGGCTTCAGGGTGATATCCTTTTAAAAGCGGATAAAATGAGTATGGCACATTCGTTGGAGTCAAGAGTGCCATTTCTGGATATCAATGTATTTAATTATACAAAGAAACTGCCGATTGACTACAGATGCAATAAGGAGGCAACAAAGAGAGCATTCCGGATTGCGGCAAAAAGGCATATTCCGGAAGCAACTGCAAATAAGAAAAAACTGGGATTTCCGGTGCCGATTCGTGTCTGGCTGAAGGAAGATAAATATTATAATAAAGTAATGGAAAAACTGACTGGCGAAACTGCAAAGAAGTACTTTGATACTGCAGCATTGAAAAAACTGATGGAGGATCACAGGAATGGTAAGGCAGATAACAGCCGAAAAATATGGACGGTATATGTATTCTTGATTTGGCATGAAGTATATATGGAATCAGATGAGGTAAATGTTCCGGCTTAGACAGAAGAAAAGAGACAACGGGAGTCTGATTGCAAAAGAATGAAAAGAATGGAGTAACAGCAGCAAAAAAGTTTAGATAGAAATTAGGAGGTTCAATATGAGAATATTATTTTACGATGCAAAAAGATATGATATAGAATCTTTCAACGGAGAAAAAGCAAATTATCCACAAATCGAACTGGATTATCTTGAAACGGATCTGAATGTAAGAACTGCGAAACTGGCAGGCGG
>FR900170.1:0-990 GCA_000437755.1 Roseburia sp. CAG:303 | reverse complement strand
CTGGCAGGCGGCTATGATGGAATCTGCGGATTTGTAAGTTCGAATCTTGGAGAAGAAGTGCTGAAGGAGCTTGCAACACAGAACATACGTTTCGTTCTTCTGCGTTGTGCAGGGTATAACAATGTAGATTTAAAAGCAGCAAAAGAATATGGAATTACTGTTTTCCGCGTACCGGGATATTCCCCGGAAGCGGTAGCGGAATTTGCAATGGGACTGGCACTGGCAGTAAACAGGCATCTGCATAAGAGTTATATCAAAGTCCGTGAAAATAATTTCAGCCTGACGGGTCTGACCGGAGTGAATTTCTACGGAAAAACAGCAGGAATTGTAGGAACCGGGAAAATTGGTGCAGCCATGGCAAGAATTTGTAATGGAATGGGAATGAAAGTAATTGCATATGATAAATATCCGAATACAGCTCTTGATTTTATCGAATACAAAACATTTGATGAGGTGCTGGCCGAAAGTGATCTGCTCTCACTGCACTGCCCGCTTATGAAAGAAAACTACCACATGATTAATGCAGAAACTATACGGAAGATGAAAGATAATGTGGTATTTGTAAATACATCAAGAGGCGGACTGGTAAATACAGAGGATTTGATCCAGGGAATCCGTGCAAAGAAGTTCTTTGGTGTCGGGCTGGATGTATACGAAGAAGAGACAGGAAATGTTTTTGAAAACCGGGAAGATGATATTCTGGAACATTCCGTAGTGGCAAGGCTTTTATCCTTTCCAAATGTAATCGTAACTTCCCATCAGGGCTTCCTGACGGAAGAGGCGCTTTCATCTATCAGTAAAATTACTTTGCAAAATGCGGTTGATTTTGAAAATGGACAGCCGAAAGAGGAAAATATGGTTTCGATATAATTTTTCAACTTTTTATACAAAAAAGGACAAAAATATATGGAAAAAATATACAAACTGTGGTATAATATTTCCATCATCAGGTATAGTTAATTGTGAAACTCATAATTTGTCTTTATTGTA
>FR900169.1:25055-31052 GCA_000437755.1 Roseburia sp. CAG:303 | reverse complement strand
AGCAGCAGAAACAATAACAGAAGTAACAGAATTTTCTTTACTGACACCCTCTTTTTCATTTTTCCTCACCTCTTATTCTGTTTTTAAATACCATAAGTTATTACTCTTCTACTTATTAAGTACGATTTCTTTCTCTTTGCTTGCACTTTTTACTATTTAATTCTGAAATTTTTTCTTTATTTTGCTGCAAGCCTCTGCATCAACCCTCTTTTTCTTCTTCTACATGCATATATAAATACCGTTACACAGGCAGTTACTCCCTGTATAATTACCGCCGTCACTTCTGTTATTCCCTCTCCGTTTCCTACCCCCAGCATGGACAATTTCTGCAGTTTTTCCTGTTTCAATATTATTTTCCATAAAATATCTGAAAAATATATGCTGATTCCCCCATACAAAACGGCTGCACCCGTTTTCCATAGTGCTATCTTACTATATACCCGTTTTTCGCCCAATATCTCAGATAATGCTGCCTGTGCATCTGTTTTTCCCAAATCCGCCATCATTTTCAACCCAATAACGGCTACGGCAAATGCAGCCACACCCACTGCCAGCAACGACACTACAGCCTCAACCATATCCAGTTTTTCCACCAGAAAATAATCCCCTGTCAGTACTGCTATTTCAGATACTGATACTTCGGATTTTCTCCTGAGATAAATAATTCCGGCAATGATCCGTCCACACCCCTGAAGCAGAATTCCGGATAACAGCATAAGCAACATATTTCTCAGACTTTCTTTCCACTCTTTCCGGCTAACCCGGAATAACCACAGAAAAACCATGCTATTCTCCCTTCAGTATGTTTATTAAATCCATCTTGCCAAGTTCACTATGAATCCGGTATAGTCCGCCTGTAAGTAGAATTCCTGCCAATGCTATACTATACCAGAAGTAGCACATAGCAAATTTCAGATGTATCATGGAAAATTCCATGGACAGCTTGTGGGTAATCAGCCAGTTTCCTGTTATAATGGTAAGTATACATAAAATCAGTGCCACTGCTATACCCCGCAGTATTTTCCCACAGTATTCCAGCAAAAGTATTCCTGTTATCTGTCCTTTTGTGTATCCCTGTACCTGATACAGTGCCATTTCCCATTTTCTTTTTCTGATATCGTGTACGGTCATAATCATAATATCCACTAATGCAGTGATAAACAGCAGCAGCATAATTCCATTTGCACATAAACGAAGAATTTCAAAGGTTTCTTTTATTGTGTTATGCATGGTATCTGCTTGTGTATGTAATTTCAAATCTGCATATTTCTCCTGTGTTTCTGAAATATCTTCTATATTTTTTACGACCACGGCACACCTGTATTGGTTTTCATAACCGAAATAGTGTGTTGCATCATAGTCACCGGAATCCTTCATATCCTGCAGCATCTTACTTTTCTTTCCCTCTCCTGCTGTCTCCATGATCTTTATCGCATCTTCCTGTGCAAGAAATACCGTATCGTTTCCTGTTACAGCATAGACATTATCATAAGTCCCGGACACCAGAAAAGAAAATTCCGTTTCCTTCTCATTATAGTCCGTTACCCTTACCGTTACTGTTTTTCCGACAAATTTACCTCCATCCAGATATTGCTCATCATTAAAACCATACATATATTTAGGCAGAAGAATTTCTCCTTCCTCTGGTTTTTCTCCATCACACAGATACTCCTGCATAGCCTGCGGGTATGTCTGTGCGGTCAGATACACCATTGCTCCCTCACGAATATCACTTACCTGTATGCTTTGTCCGCTCACATAACGATATACCTCTTCTATTCTGTTTTCTTCCTTCATTTCCTCCCGCATTTTTTCATAAATTTCCCCTTTATTATTATCATTTGCGATCAATGTCCGTCCCGCCGGAATATCAATTACCCGATCTACTGCTTTTCCTACCGAATCCGTGATTGAATTCATTGTCAGGAACAGATATAATCCGAGAAAGATTAATATCGTAAGCGACTTTCCTCTTCCGCCGCCTGATTTTTCATTTTTCCATGCACTTTTTATGTAATCGGCAAAACTCATATCAATCCTCCACCTCCATCTGCGGCGATTCTAATTCATAGAGTGTTTCTTCTCCATCACCGGTTATCTTCTGCACTTTCTGCACATCCCGGTATAATACAGTATCTTTTCCATTTTCCTGCCATCCGGCATAACGATACCACACCCTTAAAATATCCTGTGTGCCTTCTATGCTAAAATCCGCACAATTATTAGATACCGCTCCGTTTTTTACCAGATCCTGTCTGTCCGTATAATAATATTTTTCATATTCTACCCATTCACTTTCCTTTTCCTGCACCAGTTCATCGATATCCTGCATGGTAATTGTCCGAATTTCCTCTGATAGCATTTCTGTTATCATACTTCGCAGTTCAAGCACACTGTCTGCATTTATTCTACATGTTCCACCTGTAAGGGTGGCTATATTGTTTACGCCCATTCCGGCACAATATACTCCGCATGAAATATCTGCCTGGTTTTTCATGATAATACTGCCATCCCATATAAAATATCTTTCACTGTCCCCGTGAATTTCAAGATATAATCTTCTGTCTTCTATATTATTCACATTATTTATTTCATAAGCCGGTCTGTACTTTGTCTTTTTCAAATATTTCATAATTGTTTCTATATTTTTACTATCTTCTATTTTATATTGATTCTTATAAATATCATCTTCCTCTCCTCCGTCAATCCGCACTTCAATATACTCAACATTTTTAATCTTTGCACCATGAAAATAATATCCGAATGTCTTTGTCCCAATTAAAAACCATACTACAATTCCAATTAATATTATGACAAATGCGATTGTTACCATAAAGCTTCTTTTTTGCAGCCATTTCTTCATTTATACACCTCCTCATTTGTAAACATCTCTCATCAGCAAAAGCTGATGAGAGATAAGCTATTTCCTAACTATGTTATGACCATCTATCAATATAATTCTTTACATAATGCTGTGCGGTATCATAATTCTGGAAAAAATAATAACCTGCACTTTGTGATATTTTTCCCCAATCCACTGTATATGTAACACCAACCGAACCACTGGTAACATTAATATCTGTATAATCTATATACTGATAAACACCTAAAATATTCTTTTTTATACTAACCCTGCTATATCCTGCTGTCTCGATTTTATTATATTCTACTGATTCTTTATGGTTTGAATTTGCTGTGAATGACACTTTTCCACTATTATAAAATCCACCATTTCTTGTTATATAAATATTGCTTCCACTATGACTTCCGCTTGCAAATGCAATACAGCCCATTGATAATGCTAACATACTTCCAACGACAGCTGTCTTTATAAAATTACTGACTTTTTTCTTCATCTATTTACCTCATTGTCTTTCTTGACCTTTTTTTATCTCTATGTTACACTAAATCTATCCTTAGATTATATCTATACATTCTTATGTATTCAGAGTTTGGCTGCTCAAAATAATCTAAGGATTTTTCCTTTTCTTTTGTCCCTTGCACGAAAACATTTTCTTTTTCTCACAGGCTCACCTCCTTTTACCCTTATCAAATCTTCATTACCCAATCTTACTCTTATTTATAACTTTCCTCTTCCTTCGATACTTTTTCAATCCTTTAGACACGTTTATTTCTCCCCACCAAAAAGCACATTCTATATATTTGCTTTACGTTTTTATCATAACAGATTCCAATTTTCCTGTCTACCCCTCCTGCGCGAACGGTCGTTTTTTTTACCGAACGGTAAGCATACTGCTTGTCACATCCATTTTTTTCGTTATAATCATACTCAAGAGCCATTTTAGGAGTTCTTTATGCGTATAACCTATGCGACGATGATAAACTCATTAATTTCAACAAAAAACACCACCCGGTATACCACCGGATGATGCCTCCTCATGAAACACCTTCATTATTAAATTCAGGAATAAAGCTTTCTTCTGCCGTTCCCCCTTCCTGTATAAACCCGTTTTCCACACCAAGCTCCAGTGCATAATCAATGACTGACTCATATTCTTCTTCCGTGACAGTTCTTCTCAATTCTTCAAACCTCTGCTCTCCCACCGGTGTATACTGGTTCATAATGCTGAAATAAATATGATTTCCATAGGTATGCCAGGCATAATCCAGAACTTTTTTGGAATCTTCTGTATTTCCCGGAAGAATCAGATGCCTTAAAATCAATCCTTTCCGCATGAGAACATCCTCTTCCTCCCCAGTGTATTCCACATTCTCCGAAAGATTCCCTTCCCGGTAAAACTGCGGTGTCCCTGTCTGACGGAACATTTCCTGTACCGCTGCTGCCGCCACTTCAAAATAATCCGGTGCCTTTGCATAACGATTTGCCAGCTCTGCAGAATAATATTTCATATCCGGAAGATAAATATCTATTAAGCCCTCCAGACTTTTCAGGGTTTCCACCTTCTCATAGCTTCCCGTATTATAGACAAACGGAAGCCGGAAGCCCTGCTTTTTTGCCCTTATGATGGCTTCCCGGATCTGTGGCACGAAATGCGTCGGTGTCACAAGATTAATATTATTTGCACCTTTTTCTTCCAGTTCAAAAAAGATTTCCACCAGCCGTTCCATGCTAATCTCTTTTCCTGATTTCCCGATTGCAATATTGTGGTTCTGGCAGAACACGCAGCGAAGCGGACAGCCTGAAAAAAAGACCGCCCCGCTTCCGTTTTTCCCTGATATGACCGGTTCTTCCCACATATGAAGAGCCGCTCGTGCCGCCATAATATGCTCCGTCATGCCACAGTAACCATACCCTGTTTTCCTGTCCACATTACAATCTCTCGGACATAATCTGCATCCCATATCCTACATCTGCTTCCTTACTATCATATATTCATCTCCAAACCGGAAATAAGGGCAATGTGAAACCTGGTTCATCATAAATCTTGCCATTTCGTCCTCGTCCAGATTCATCTGGCAGGTATAACATTCATAATCTTCATCATATTCATAATACATGCACATCTCGCATGTTCCCTGTACCTTGCTCATAATTTTTCTTCCTTTCCATGCTGCTTTATTATACCCGCTTATATCCGCAAATGCAAGCATATTCACACTTTCTTCCCGGAAGCATATACTATCGTATGAACGTAATAAGGAGGCTTTATATGTCTCTGTGTATTTCCACAGTCGGAGGCGATTCCCGCCAATATTATATGCTTCTCCGGCTGTTCACTTATTTCAGCCGGATATGTCAGCCCGTTCTAATCAAATGTTACGGTTTAAATATTTCTCCGGAGCAGCAGACCGGACTTCTGACCTGTTACCATGACAGTATTCTTTTCTGCAGCGGGCTGCTGGAAACCGTGAAAGGAGCTGATCTTCTGATTTGTCCTGCTCCTTTTACCAGAGACGGCATACACCTGAACCTGTCCGATCGGGCAAATTCCGTTTGCATAAGTGAACTTTCAGACTTAAAACATCTGCCTGCCTTTATTGCCGGTGGAGGAATTCCAAAACATTTTTCAAACAGCGTAAAATCCCGCACACTGCTGAAAGATTATATGAAAGATTCTGATTTTCTGAATACAAATTCCATGCTGACTGCAGAGGGACTTCTCTCTTATATTATCCGGAATACAGACTGTTCCATCTCCGGATCCCGAATCTTAATCGCCGGATATGGCCACTGCGGGGAACAAATTGCCGCAAAACTGTCCGCATTATCAGCGGAAATTTCTATCTTTGATAAAGATCCCGATCGACAAAAAGCTGCTGAAAATGCAGGTTTCCCATTTTATGACATCCGTTCCTGGCCATTTGTGCATGCGGACTTTGATCTGATTATTAATACGATTCCTTCCCCAGTGTTCAAATCCTGTTTTCTGCGCCATCTGAAAAAGGACTGTGTACTGTTTGAAGTCGCTTCCAGACCGGGCGGATTTGATGAGGATATGTGCCGCGGTCTCTCCCTGAAGCTTATCTCCTGTCCCGGCATCCCCGGAAAAACAGCACCGAAGCCTGCCGGTGAAG
>FR900169.1:22706-25043 GCA_000437755.1 Roseburia sp. CAG:303 | reverse complement strand
CCTGCCGGTGAAGCCATTGCTGACGCAGTTCTTCCCCTTCTGAAACAATTCTGATTTTATTATAAGAAAGGACGCCATCTATGAAACATTCTTTTGAAGGAAAAAATATCGGCATCGCCATGACCGGTTCCTATTGCACATACAAAAAGACATTTGAAGCCATCCGGCAGTTAAAAGATACCGGAGCAAATCTGATTCCTATCTTTTCCTTTAATGCCGCAAGTACGGACAGTCGTTTTGGCACACATGATGACTTTCTTCAGCTTGCCAGGGATTTAACAGGAAAAGAACCGATTCTGACCATACCGGATGCAGAACCGATCGGTCCGAAATCCATGCTTGATATCCTTGTCATTGCACCATGTACCGGAAATACCCTGTCAAAACTGGCAAACGGTATCTCTGATACTCCCGTATTAATGGCTGCAAAATCACACCTGCGGAACAATAAACCGCTTGTCATTTCTTTATCAACCAATGATGCACTGGGAATGAATCTGAAAAATATAGGTATACTTCTTAATACCAAAAACATTTATTTTGTACCTTTCGGGCAGGATAATTACAGGACGAAGCCAAACTCCATGATTGCTCATGTAGAGCTTCTTTCTGATACCATAGAACTGGCATTTGAATACAAACAGCTTCAGCCTGTAATTAAAAGCCATATTTTATAAGAAAGTCAGGTGACTCATATGTGCGGAATCGCAGGATTCTATCAGACCGGTTTTGATTATACCAGATCAGAGGAATATCTGCACCGCCTGGATCATATGAAAAACAGTCTTCTGCACCGCGGTCCGGATAATAATGATTTATTTCTGTCGGCTCATGCGGGGCTTGCCCATACACGACTGTCCATCATTGATCTGGCGGGCGGCAGGCAGCCAATGAAAAAATCTTTTTCTTACAAAACAGCCATTATTTCTTATAATGGTGAGATCTATAACGGAAAAGAACTTAAAAATTATCTCCGGAAATACCGGATAACCTGGAATACTTCGAGTGATACGGAAATCATTCTGAACGGCTATCTTGCCGAAGGCACTGCCTTTCTCGCAAAACTGAACGGCATCTTTGCATTCGCCATTTATGATTTCAGGGCAGATGCACTGCTTCTGGTGCGCGACCGCCTCGGAGTCAAACCTCTGTTTTACTGCGAATCAGATGGGCAGCTTATCTTTGCTTCCGAGCAGAAGGCATTATTTGCCTATGGCTTCAAACCTTCGGCAGACAAAGACACCTGGGGAGAAATCTTCGGCACCGGTCCGGCACACACCCCCGGAAATGGTGTATTTCACGGCATCCATGAACTTCTTCCCGGACATTTCCTGCTTGCCAGGGAACGCAGGCGGAGCATACAGGCATATTGGAAATTAACCGCCGCAGAGCATACGGACTCCCTGGAAGAAACGGAGGAAAAAGTAAGTTTCCTTGTCTATGACAGTGTAAAACGGCAGATGGTTTCTGATATCCCCATCTGTACCTTTTTATCCGGCGGACTGGATTCAAGTCTTGTCTCCGCTATCTGTGCGGGGGAATTAAAAAAGCAGGGAAAAACACTGAATACTTACTCCTTTGATTTTGTGAATAATGATAAAAATTTTAAGGCGAATGCCTTCCAGTCATCACAGGATCGCCCCTTTGCCGTCCTGATGTCCGGACACATAGGAAGCCATCACACCATTCTGGAATGTAACAATGAAATCCAGGCAGATTATCTCTATAAAGCCGTAGATGCCCACGACCTGCCATGCATGGCTGATGTAGAATCCTCCCTCCTGTATTTCTGCAGCGAAGTTGCGAAACACCAGAAGGTTACACTGACCGGGGAATGTGCGGATGAAATCTTCGGCGGATATCCGTGGTTTCATAAAGAAGAAATGTTTAACAAAGACAGTTTTCCGTGGAGTCATGACAAAAATGCCAGAACCTGCCTTCTCCGGGACGATTTTGCCGCAGAAACAGATGTCATGGCCTATGCTGACCGGGCATACCACGAGTCAGTATCAAAGACTCCTGCCCTTGCCGGCGAAGAGCCGAAAGAAGCCAGACGGCGTGAACTATCCTGGCTTAATCTGCAATGGTTCATGATGACACTCTTAAACCGCATGGATCGCACCAGTATGTATTCCGGTCTGGAAGCCAGAGTTCCGTTTGCCGACCACCGCATTGTAGAATATGTATACAATATCCCGTGGCATATGAAATGTAATAACGGTGTTACCAAAAGCCTTCTGGTTTCAGCCGGAAAAAATCTTCTTCCAGAGGAAGTTCTCTTCCGGAAAAAAAGCCCTTATCCAAAGACTTACGATCCGGCATATGAAGCCCTGCTTA
>FR900169.1:21031-22589 GCA_000437755.1 Roseburia sp. CAG:303 | reverse complement strand
CTGATTATGGCAGGCCATGGTACGGTCAGCTGATGGCAGGTCCGCAGATGACGGCCTATCTGCTTCAGATTAATTACTGGATGAAAACCTGTCATATCAGCTCATGACAAAAGGGCAGGTAATGCCTGCCCTTTTTTTTGCTATATTGAATTTACTGAATTATGCCGGTACGGTATAGCTTTCTTCTTTGTTAATCACGATGATGCTTACGGAATGTGCCGGTACACCCAGCATAACATCTCCTGCTTCTGAAATAATACCTGTAACATTCGGTGTTACCTTTTCCGGTTCTTCAAATGTATTCTCATCATCAAGCTGATATCCTGACATACGGATCATACGTCCCATATTAGTCTTTCCACCCATTCCATGAAGATGGATATCCAGTTCTTTTACGGAATCTGAGATATTGACAATCTTAAGAATAATGCTTCCGTCATTCTTTGCACTTGCTGAAGTATATAACGGTTCCTCCAGCACCGGTTTCAGATATACATCATGATACTGTTTTCCATCGACGAAGGTCTTAATGCTTCTGCCGTCTACCTGAAGCTCCAGTTCGTAGGTTCTGCCCTGCTCTACGGAAAAGGTATACTGTGCCAGACACGAACCTCTTCCATTGATATCTTCTGCTACTGCCATGTCAAGATTCTGCCATGCACCCAGCTCCCAGAACATTCTGTTTTTCTGATCTTTCTTATTAAATTCAATGAAAAATCCCTTTGTTCCGCTTACTTCTTTTGCTTTCATGCGGATGGTGTATTTTCCGGACTTCATATCCGTCAATGTAACATTTCTATTCTCTGCATTGACACATACGTCTGCTGGTCTGATTTCTTCACCGGTTTCATTATCGGTAATAACAATATCCGTATATTCCACGTCTGCATCACGCCACTCCAGTGCAATCTCACCGGACAGACAGGATTTCTCCGGCATCAGATCACGGATTTCATCCTCGAACTCGATCCTGTTCTCAAGCAGGCTGTCACCCTGATATTTCATAAACATACTCTGCACATAATAATTCGGTGTTCCAAATGCCTGATGGTTATTAAACCAGATCATATCCGGTTTCCAGTTTACATAATCGACATTACATAACATCGGCGCATAACATGCCATCGCTACATTTCCGGCATTTCTCTCCAGTCCGGTCATATAGGATGCCTCAATCAATGCATTATACCAGGTATTTCCCCATGTTGCATACTCCCCGAGGAATACCTTCGGATCGTCCTTGCCCATGTTATCATAACGGTGCTGGTTTGCAATAAACCATTCCGGTGACATATAATAATGCTCATCAATTAAATCCGAATGATTTTCCCTCGCTGATTTCCAGCCTCTTTCGTATTCCCCGCCTGCCGCGAACGGACTTGCCGTATTGATAATCTTAATATCCGGATATTTTTCTTTTATGGCTTTGTGGAATAATGGATATCTCTCAAAGAAAGCTTCTCCAACTTCCTCATTTCCGATCGCAATATATTCAAGATGGAATGGCTCTCTGTGTCCCATTGCCGCTCTTATCTTTCCCCAGCCGCTGCTGTGGCTG
>FR900169.1:20750-21013 GCA_000437755.1 Roseburia sp. CAG:303 | reverse complement strand
CTGCCATTTGCAAATTCAATCAGGTCGAGTGCATCATCGATCCATTCCTGCATTTCTTCCATCGGTGTGATTCTCTGATGATGCGGATCGTATCCTCCCGGAAGCACCGGTACGGGTTTTGCTCCGATGTCCTCGCAGAAACAGAAGTATTCATAATATCCGAGTCCCAGTGTCTGATTGTAGCCCCAGTTATTTCTTCTTGCCGGTCTTCCCTCCAGACCTCCCAGTGTATTTTTCCAGCGGTACATGGAATCCCTGTCCTC
>FR900169.1:16043-20741 GCA_000437755.1 Roseburia sp. CAG:303 | reverse complement strand
CATGGAATCCCTGTCCTCTGAATTCAGGGAACCGTCATGCACCAGACAGCCGCCCGGAAAACGCATGAACTTAGGCTTCATTTCCGCAAGAAGCTCTGCGATATCTTTTCTCATACCATTTTTTCTGTTATGGAAGGTATCGGTCGGGAACAGGGAAACCAGGTCAAGACAAACTGTTCCGGTTCCTTCTGCCGTAATGTATAACTTTGCACTGTCATCTGTTACTTCCGGCATAAAATAGAACTCATACCTGTTCCAGTCACGATTCAGCTTTACGGACTGTTTCTCATAAACAACACCGTCCTCACTTCTTAATGACACCCAGATACAGCGATCAAAATCTTCGGTTCTCTTTGCATAACAGGAAAAACGATAGGATGCCCCTTCTCTGATTGGAATACCGCTTCCAAATCCAAGATTGCGGATACCAAGATCTTTTCCCGGCTTCTTAATCTCCATCGCAAGATAATGCGGATTACTGAAATGAACCGGCTCATCCTGCTCGATATTCAGACTTATAATTCCACTGCCAGTCACCTTTTCCCATCCGGTCAGTGCATGATATTCCTTATTATCAACCTCGGAAAACTCAAAGGAACGGTTCTGAATCAGTTCACCATACAGACCGCCGTCCGCCGCATGGTTAATATCTTCAAAAAATAATCCAAATAAGTCTCCTATTTCTTCTGTCCTTTTGTTTGTCCAGACTTCCCATTTGTTGCTCATAACAAAAAACCTCCTCTTGATATTTGTTTACACTGCATAAGTATAGTATACCATGATTTACCATATTTTTGCACTATAGTTTTTTATAAATTAACGTTTTTTTTGTGAAAAAAACCAGTTTTTATATCTTTTCTTTTTTTTCATTTTCAGCTATAATGATGTATAAGTTTACTCACAATACTATGGAGGTTACAAATGAAGTTATTAGAAGACAGAATCCGACGTGACGGAATCGTGAAAGAAGGAAACGTATTAAAAGTAGACAGCTTTCTGAATCATCAGATGGATGTGGAATTATTTGGTCAGATGGGCGAAGAATGGAAGCGTCTGTTTGCCGGTCAGAATATTACAAAGATTCTGACGATTGAAGCATCTGGGATCGGTATTGCCTGTATTGTTGCACAGCATTTCCATGTACCGGTTGTTTTTGCAAAGAAAGCCCAGAGTGTCAATATTGACGGAGAGGTATATTCTTCCAAGGTAGAATCCTTTACCAAGAAGAGAGTTTATGATGTTATCGTGTCAAAGAAGTTTTTAAATGAAAATGACAATGTACTGATTATTGATGACTTCCTTGCAAATGGATGTGCCGTAAACGGGCTGATCAAGCTGATTACGGATGCCGGTGCTAGCATTGCCGGTGTGGGCATTGCTGTTGAGAAGGGATTCCAGCAGGGGGGTGACCTGATCCGTAAACAGGGCATCCATCTGGAATCACTTGCCATTGTCGAATCGATGGATGCTTCAACAGGGGAAATCGTATTCCGCAGTTAATTTAAGATAAAAGATAAGAAAGCAGCTTCTGTCTGGGGAAATACCAGACAGAGACTGCTTTTTTAACTTATTTTTTCTCTTTTACAAATATGGAAAACAGGGCACAGATAAGCAGTAAGAATACATACTGGATATTTGGAATAATATCAAATGCCGATATTTCATATTCTGCTACCAGTCCGAGTGCAATCAGCATCTGCGCTCCGTATGGGATGATTCCCTGCCAGATGCAGCAGAAAATATCCATCAGGGATGCGGTTTTCTTTGGCGATATGTCATATTCCTGGCTGATTTCCCGGGCAATCGGTGCCGCCATAACGATCGCTACCGTATTATTTGCCGTCGCAATATCCATGGCGGAGGATAAAACGGCGATACCAAGCTGTCCGCCATTTCTTCCCCGGAAATATTTCCTTATAATATAGAGAATATAATCAAAGCCGCCGTAGGCCTTCATCAATGCCCCAAGTGCCGACACCAGTACCGCAACGATGATGGTTTCATACATTCCGGATGCTCCCTGTCCCATGCTGGAGAACACCAGTGATACGGTAAATCCCGGTACGGTAAGAAATCCTACCAGGGTAAACAGCAAAATCCCGCAGCCGAGAACCAGTAATACGTTCAGTCCCAGAAGTGCAAGTGCAAGCACTGCGAAATACGGAAGTGCCTGCCAGATATTATAACTAAGATTCTCTACCTGACCGCCGCCACCACCACGGAAAAACAGAATAATCACGGTAATGACCGCTGCCGGACAGGCAATGGCGAAGTTCTCCCTGAATTTATCCCGCATATCGCAGCCCTGCGTTCTCGTTGCCGCAATCGTTGTATCGGAAATGAAGGACATATTATCACCAAACATTGCGCCGCCGATAATTGCTCCGAGAAGAACGGCCAGATTCAAATCTGCCGCCTGTGCCGTCGCAGCTGCAATCGGAACTAATACTGAAATCGTTCCGCAGGAAGTTCCCATCGCCATCGATATAATACAGGAAATCAGGAAGAAACCGATTGCCAGCTGATTGGCCGGTAAAATATCGAGCAGGAGATATGCCGTACTCTCCGAACCACCCGCCGCCTGTGCCATACTGCTGAACACTCCGGCAAACAGAAAGATCAGTATCATGGCTACGATATTTTCATCGCCGACTCCCTGCGACATGACTTTTAATTTTTCCTGAAATGACAGTTTCCGGTTCTGCAGCAATGCAACGACCAGTGCAATGGTAAATGCCACTACTACGGACATGATATAAAATCCCTGATTTTCCCCTTTTACATACTGATAATAAATACCGCTCCCGACATATAACACAAGGAAAACCACGATCGGGCATAATGCCGCCGCCTTTCCTTTCTTTTCCGTCTGACTCATATCCTTTCCTCTCTCACATCCATGTCAATAATTTCCTTCTCTGATTCTGCCTGCCATATAAACAGAGAATCCATATGCTTCTTTAATATTCTTTTTCCGCCGCAGTCGCCCTGAAGGCTGAGCAGTTCTTCCCTCAGACTCTCATGAAATCCGCATGGATTATAGAGCTGCCCCTTCCAACCGACCGCACCGGTCAGGCACCCGCTTTTTTCCAGACCTGTAATAAAACCGGCAAAGGTTTCATAGGTCAGTGCGGGCTGATCACAAACTGCAAATATATTGTAATCTGCCTTTCCTGCGTGTTCCAGTCCCAGTCTTATGGAATGGGAAATTCCATATTCCGGATGAGGGTTATCCACATAATCGATACCGGATCCGGCTATTGCCTGCTTTATTTCCTCATAACGGGACACCAGAATAACCTGATTTATATTATTACAATTTTGTTTTATTTTAATTGCATTATCTGTCATGTATCTGTACATTGGTCT
Organism: Roseburia sp. CAG:303; assembly: GCA_000437755.1. Lineage (GTDB taxonomy): Bacteria > Bacillota > Clostridia > Lachnospirales > Lachnospiraceae > CAG-303. The sequence continues at coordinate 17,372 of FR900169.1, read as the reverse complement.
GTCATGCAGCAGAAACAGCATCTTATCACCGCCAAATCTTGTGCCGTTTCCTGCTGCCAGAAGGATAATATTACTGCTCATGCATACCCTTCCATATCTTCTCCGGCGTAACCGGAAGTTCACGAATCCATACATGCGTCGCATTATATACCGCATGTGCGATCGCCGGACTCGGTGTATTTATGACGATTTCGCCTATGGATTTTGCCCCGAATGGTCCGGTCGGTTCGTAACTGCTCTCAAATTCCACCCTGAGATTTCCCATGTCAAGTCTGGTTGGAATCTTATACTGCATAAATGAAGAAGTATAATTCTTTCCATCACTGCCGTAGATTACATCTTCATACATTGCCATTCCGATTCCCTGTACCAGGCCGCCTTCTGTCTGTACCCTGGCAAGATTTGGATTGATCACCGTACCGCAGTCCACCACGGCAACATAGTCGATAATATCATATTTTCCGGTTACTTTGTCCAGTTCAATCTCTACCATTCCTACCATAAACGGAGGTGGTGAAACCGGAGAGGAATGCTGTTTTGTCACTTCCAGCTCGTGCGTATTATTACACATTGCCTTATTTGCAATATCTTTCAGGGAAACCTCCGGTCCGCCCGGAACAAATACCCTCTGTCCGTCAAATTCAGCATCCTCTTCCGGCACTCCCAGAATCTCTGCCCCGTTTCTGCAGATCTTTTTCCTCAGTTCTTCCGCCGTCTTAACCACTGCCATACCGGTAATATAGGTTGTACTGGATGCATACGATCCACAGTCATACGGAGATACATCCGTATCAACTCCCGATACAATGATATTTTCGACATCACAGTCTAGGCAGTCAGCCGCCATCTGGGCAAGAATGGTATCACAGCCGGTCCCCATATCGGTACAGCCTACCATAAGGCTGTAGAATCCATCATCATTGACCTTTAACGTAACCGAACCGACATCACAGTTTGAAATACCGGAACCCTGCATTGCCATGGCTACTCCTACACTTCTTACTTTGCCGTTTCCCATGTCTTTACACGGATATTTCTCATCCCATCCGATCATTTCCTTCGCTCTTGCCAGGCATCGGTCCAATGCACAGCTGTTTGCCGTTTCTCCATAATATGCCGGCATCTTCATTCCTTCCCTGACCATGTTTAATTCACGTAATTTTACCGGATCCATATCCAGCTTCGCCGCCAGTTCATTGACCGCCGATTCCAGTGCGAACAATCCCTGTGTCGCGCCATATCCGCGGTATGCCCCTGCACTGCAGACATTGGAATACACTACGTCATAGGAGAAATGGAAGGCTTCCGCTCCGCTGTATAACGGAATGG
>FR900169.1:1038-16035 GCA_000437755.1 Roseburia sp. CAG:303 | reverse complement strand
CGCTGTATAACGGAATGGATTTATGTCCGGACAGACCTACCGTCGTCGGTCCATGCTCCCCGAACGCACCGGAATTGGAAAGGGTATGCACCGAGATTGCCCGTATTTTTCCTGTTTTGTCCGCTCCCAGTCTGACGGTTACTTCCATCTCGTGGCGCGGGGAAGAAGCGATCTGTGATTCTTCTCTTGTGTATACAATCTTTGCCGGCTTTCCTGTTTTCATGGTTACAAGTGCCGGATAAACTTCGGTCACTACCGTCTGTTTTGCCCCAAATCCGCCTCCTATTCTCGGCTTTACCACGCGAATCCGTGATTTCGGAATATCAAGGGCATTGGAAAGAATTCTTCTTACATGGAACGGAATCTGCGTCGAGGACACAACATTCAATCTTCCGAAAGCATCCATATAACTGTAAGTCCGAAAGGTTTCCATCATCGCCTGCTGGTTTGCCTTTGTGTGATAGGTATGCTCCACCACATAATCACATTCCGCAAGGATTCCTTCCACATCTCCGTGTGTTTCCGATGCACTTGCACACAGATTTCTCCGGTTATCCGCACCCACGGGACAGAGCGATTTCCAGTCCTCCTCCGGATGAATCAGAATCTCATTATCCTTCGATTTGCGAAAATCCAGAATCGCCGGCAATTTCTGATATTTTACCTTTATCAGTTTCATCGCTTTATTGACCGCCTTTTCATCCTCACCTGCCACAATGGCAACCGCATCACCCACATAACGCACCCTCTGATCCAGAATCAGCCTGTCATACGGACTTGGCTCCGGAAATGTCTGACCTGCCATGGTAAATCGTTTGCCCGGTGTATCTTTATAGGTAAGAATACAGGTGATCCCCGGCACTTTTTCAGCAATCTTTGTATTAATCTCTTCTATAATACCATGTGCAATAGGACTTCTAAGCACTTTACAGATCAGACAGTCCTTTGGTGCAATGTCATCCGTATATACCGGTTTTCCCGTAACCAGTGCCATCGCATCTTTTTTTCTGATCGCCTTATTTACAAAATGATTCCTCATGACTGCCTCCTTCCGCCTGTTTTGCCTGCAGGTATGACTGTACCGCCCTTAAATGTCCCTGATATCCGGTACATCTGCATAAATTTCCTTCCAGATATTCCTTTATCTCCTGCTCATCCGGCTGCTGTAATTCCTTTGTCATGGCAATCACATTTACAATAAATCCCGGATTACAGAATCCACACTGATCCGCACCCTGATCGGCAAGAAATGAACCAAACTCCTCAGCTTCCTTCTGCAGTCCTTCCAGTGTGAAAATCTCTTTTCCATTCGCCCTGACTGCAAGTGTCGTACAGGATAAAACTGGCTTTCCATCCATCAGAACCGTACAGAGACCACAATTTGAAGTTTCACATCCTCTTTTTACACTGTAACAGCCTTTTTCCCTGAGATATTCCAACAGCGGCATATCCACGGCAATCTCATCCGTGATCTTTTTTCCGTTTAATGAAAACTGAATCTTCATCTCTCCTCCTTATCCGGCTCTGTGCCATTTCTGATTTCTTCCAATGCACGGTTTAACAGGGTGTCTGCCAGAAAACTGCGGTATTCCCGTCCCGCTCTCATATTGCTTCCAAATACAACCGGCTCTTTCCATGTTCCGTTTTCCAGCTCCCTTAATACGGCTCTCGCCGGTCTTGCACCGACAGCCGCCACCTGGCTTCCATCCGCCAGTTCTGCCGCACACACGGCAACAACAGGAAAATCCGTTGATTGCAGACGGAACGACTGATAAGCCGTCCTTCTGCCATCTTTCTTCACAATCAGACGAATCAGAATATCCCTGTCATATTCCATCTGTGCAAATTCACGAAGCGGAACAATTCCTCCAGAAAACAGTTCCACATAACTGTCCATGGCAAGAAAACAGGTCAGAACATCAGAAAAGCCGAATCTTCCATATATACTTCCGCCCACCGTTGCCAGATTACGAAACTGTATGCCGACAATATGTCGTACCGCCTCCTGGCAGGCATGATTAAAATACTGATTCAGTCCCTCATGTGTCTCAATCTGTCTCAATGTGACCATACAGCCAATCGAAAACTCTTCCTCATTCTCTGTAATTGTATCCAGTCCCAGTCCCGATAAATCAATCGCCGTTCCATAACTCTTCCTGCCCGTCTTTAACCAGCCGGTTCCACCCAGCACAATATTATTCTTCTTCTGATTCAATTCATATGCCTGATCCACACTCTCCGCCAGTACATACTGCTGAAATGAAAACATCTTCTTCCACCTTTCTGATTTCCTAAAAAAATGCCAAAAGCCCATACAGCAATATGAGTTTTTGACATTATCCTTCTATTCTGCTCCCTTTTCCTCTTTATCCTTCGGAAGCACAAGATTTAAAACAGTTGCTATTACAAATGTCATAATGATACCGTTCTGTGCGAAGATATCTCCTACCCACTGCGGCATCTGATCCAGTACGGTCGGAACATTTCCGATTCCGACACCCAGTCCGAGTGCAAGTGCTATAATCAGTCCGTTTCTTCCATTCAGATCGAGTCTCTGTAAGGAGGTCAGGCCACTTACAATGATCATGGCAAACATAATAACTGCTGCTCCGCCCAGTACGGACTGCGGCATAACTGTAAATAACGCACTCAGCTTTGGCAGGAATCCCATCGCAACAAGGAATACCGCACCGGTCATAATGGTAAAGCGGTTTACTACCTTTGTTACTGCTACAAGTCCCACGTTCTGACTGAAGGATGTATTCGGAAGTACCCCGAATACTGCCGCAATCAGACTGCCAAAACCGTCTGCAATTACGGAACCGGATAATTCCTCATTGGTCGGCTCCCTGTCCAGTCCGCCGTTTACAATAGCGGAAGTATCGCCGATTGTCTCCACGGCGGTCGCAATAAACATAATCGCCATCGCAATGATTGCACTTGGCACGAATTTAATTCCAATGCCATCGATCAGCATCACCGGTCTCGGAATGGCAAACCATGCAGCTTCTTTTACCTGGGTAAAATCAACCATGCCGAGAAAAATCGCCGCAATATATCCCACAATAATACCGATTAATATAGAGGAAACACTTAAAAAGCTTCCCTGGAACTGCTTTAATACAACAATGACAACAATTACCAGAAATCCTACCAGTAAATGTTTCCAATGGCCGAATCCGAGTGAATTCGTTTCTCCGCCGCCGAGATATTTGATTCCCACCGGAAGCAGTGACAAACCGATGGATAACACAACCAGACTGGTTACAACCGGTGCAAATATTTTCCGTAACGGCTTAATAAAGAAGCCAAGCACCATCTCGATCAATGCACCAATCATGGATGCTCCCAGGATCGCTCCATATCCGCTTGCAAGTCCGATAACCTTTGCTGTTCCGATGAATCCGGAACTCGTTCCCATAACAACCGGAAGCCCGGAACCAATCTTCCAGATTGGATAAAGCTGTATCAGTGTTGCAATTCCTGCAATAAACATGGAATTCTGTATCAGCATGGTTTTCGATGACGAATCCATCTCCAATGCACCGCATACAATCAGCAGTGGAGTAATATTTCCCAGAAACATCGCCAATACATGCTGGATTCCCAATGGAAGTGCTTTTGATAATTTTACTCTTCCATCCAGTTCATAAATAGAACCTTCTTTCTTATTCTCGCTCATTTTTCTTTCGTCTGTCCTTATGACAGCTATCCTTTCAAAATTTCATCACATGATAAATACTAATCAATATGTCGATAATTGTCAAGAACAAATTGGAAAAAAGACTATCTTTACACCGCCGCCGCAAATCATGCCAAGCTCGCCGCCTTCCCGATCGGAGAGATTGTATTCCTTCTCTGTAATAACGGCAGCTTCGCCCTGATCATACAGCTCCAGTGCCTGTGCGATCGCCGCATGCTCCACACTGCCGCCTCCGACACTTCCGATGATTTTTTCCCTGCCAGCTTCCCGGTATACAAACATACCGCTTCCGATTCCACGCGGGGCAGAGCCGTATTTTTCCGTAATCATGCATAATACGCCAGTTTCCCGGACCGTGGAAAGTTCTGCCGACATACTGCTGATCTGTTTTGCATTTTTTTCCTGAATGATTTCCGCCGCAATGCTTACGGCGATTTCCTCCGGTGTCTGTGAACCAATTTTTAATCCGATCGGGGCGTGGATACTATCCGTCTGTTCCCTGGTATAACCCTCATTTCTTAAAATCTCCAGTGTTTTTGCCACTTTGATTTTACTTCCTATCATGCCAAGATAGGCATAATTCCGCTTAAGAATCTGCTCCACGCACTGTCTGTCCGCCTTATGTCCTCTGGTAACGACGACGTAATAGGTGCTTTCTCCCTTACACTCTTCCAGATAATGCGTAAGATTTTCAAAGGAATCGCAGATTACCTCACAATCTTTTGGGAAGAGCTTTTTGTTGGCAAATTCTTCCCTGTCATCCATCACGGTGACCTGAAAATCCAGGAACTGCCCCATCACAGCCACTTTTCCGGCTACATGGCCGCAGCCGCAGATAAACAGATGCGGGCGGGTGTAAAACCATTCCGGGCGGACAATGGAGAAATCCACATTCTCCCGGATACATTCTCCCATGACACGCTGCCAGAGATTTTCGCATACCCCAGGAACAAAGCGGATCACCGCATCCGGATAACGGCTGGATAATGGTTCCTGATATCCATATCGCACAAGTGTCCGGATATCTTCTTCCCGGATCACCGTATCCTCTTTTATGCCAAGGCACTGCATGACTTTTTCTGTCCGATGTGCCACATCCCTGCATTTCTTTCCTGCTGCTGCCATTCCCATAACAATGTGTATCTCACTGCTTCCCGGATAAATCACCGGCTCAGTACTGTCCGGATATTTAATCAGCCGGTGCTTTGCACCGTCCGCTTCCACCAGCACAACGTCCGCTGCCGGCAAAATCTGCTCTGTCACATGATCTGATAACGGTCCCATCTTTCTTTCCTCTTCACACGGACTTCCCGCCATACAGAAGCCCTGCGCCAGAGCATCTTTCATGCGTCCCACGGATGTTTCCATGTCATTTTCCAATTCCAGAATGGTATCTTTCTCAAGATACATATGTGTAGTGGTAATTACCAGAACTTTTTTTCCCTGCTTTAAATATTTCTCCGCAAGTCTGTGAATATGGGTGGTCTTTCCCCCTGCTCCGACAACTGAAATAATGAGCGGCTTATGCATGATGATTTCCTCCTGTGTAATATGACATAATGGCTTCCACCACTCCGCCTGCGATACATCGCGCCTTGTCAGATATGGTAAAACAGTTATTGTATTCCTCTTTGCGCGGATCGATATCCGCAATCTTAAACCCTTCCGTAACCGGATAACCGTCCCGGATCAGTCCGCGGATCAGCCCCGGAATCGTTGCCCTGACTTCACATTTTTCACCATTCTCCTGCTCAATATATGCCATAAGTTCGCCCTGCTCTGTCAGATCCGTAATCTTCTTTACATTTCTTAAGATTCCCGCTGCCGGTGCATGAATCACGCGCTCTTTTCCGTAGCCTGCAATCACTCCCGGCACACCGGTATTTTCCATTGCATGACCTTCCCGGATGATCCTGCCAAGCCGGTGTCCGCGCATGGTTTCGATAACGATATCCACATCCTGTCCTGCCGTAAACCCCGGCCCGAGTGCTACGGTCAGTTCTGCCATATCCTTCCTCGTTCCGAGATTTTTCTTTGCAAGGATCGCATCGACAAGGGCGATGTAATTCCACTCCCCGTCGCTCATCTCCTTAAGCTGCCGGATGCATTCCCCGGACGGATCAATGAGCAGTGCCGGACTTCCTGTCCGCATAATCTCTTTCGCCTGATTCAGATTCTCCGCCCGGTAGCAGTTCATATCCTCAACCTGCATTTTTCCCTCGTAAACAGCCTCACAGAACGCCACATTGCGCCGGATTGCAGATGGATTTTCTATCTCAAGGACCAGCACCGCAAATCCGCATTTTACCAGTTTATAGATCGTACCTGTGGCAATATCACCGCCGCCGCGCACTACGACCAGATTTCTTTTCTTCATACAAATCTCCTTACTTTCCGAAACCGCAGTTCGGATATGTGCATACCTCACAACTCAGGCATAGTCCGCCCTCGCCGTAATCCGCAAGTTGTCCTGCATTTATCTCGACATCTGCCATGAGCATTGGCAGTACCAGATCAAAGATTGTTCTCTTTGCATACATGACACAGCCCGGCAGACCAAGTACCGGAATCCTTCTGCCTGCGTTTTCATAATAGGCCAGTAAAAACATGGCTCCCGGCAATACCGGTGCACCGTAGGAAATAACGTCTGCTCCTGTATTGCGGATGGCAAGCGGGGTTTTATCATCCGGATCCACACTCATTCCGCCGGTACAGATGACAAGCTCCGCCCCAAGCTCTTTCACAGCCCGGTGTATTTCCCGGGTCAGTCTGTCCGGATCGTCCGGCAGTACGGTATGTCCTGCCAGCTCCGTACCATATACTGCCAGTTTTTCTTCGACCACCGGTGTAAAGGTATCCTGTATTCTTCCATAGTAAACCTCGTTTCCGGTTGTCAGAATCACTGCTTTCTTCTTCACAAAGGGGCGCAGCTCCAGAATCGGTGCTTCACCTGCCGCCTGCTCCGCCTCTTCCATCTTCTTCCTATCGATTACCAGTGGGATTACTCTCATGCCGGCAAGTTTATCCCCTTTCCGGACGGCGGTTCTTCCATGCCTTGTGGCGATCATCATCTCGCCCAGGCGATTGACCGCCTTTAATTTTTCGCTGTTGACCAGAAAGAGTCCGTCACATTCTGCGGACAGCTCTATCTTTCCTTCTTTTATTTCGGATTCTGCCATCCACTGATTCCGGCATATCCGGGAAAGAACCTGCGCCGCTTCATTTTCATGCAGCTTTGTTTCATCCTTTTCCCAGACATACAGATGATCTTTTCCAAGTGATAACAGAACCGGTATGTCCTCTTCCGTTACAATATGTCCCTTGCGGAATCTCGCATCTTTTGTTTTTCCTCTGATAATCTGCGTAATATCGTGACACAGCACCTGTCCAGCCGCATCCGCCGTATCGATTAACTTCATTCTGCCTCCTAATTATTCCAGGTGAATCCGTATTTCTCAAACACCGCTTTTGCTTCCGGTGTCTGAAGAAATGCCATAAACTCTTTTACACTTTCCTTATCTTCCGATGCCTTCAAAGTCGCAACCGGATAAATGACAGGAGTTTCAAGCCATTCCTCTTTCGCCGTTGCAATAACCTCTACATTTTCATTGCTCGCTGCGTCCGTTGCATATACAACACCGGTTTCTGCACTCTGTGCCGCAACCCAGTTCAGTACTTCCGTTACATTTGTCCCAAGACTTGCCTTCTTTGACACCTCATCCCAGATTCCAATGCTTTCAAATGCTTCCCTGGCATACTGTCCTGCCGGAACACTGGCAGGATCTCCCACTGCAATCGTCCCGGATTTTGTAATATCTTCAAAACCGGTTACACTTGTCTGGCTGTCTTTTCCGGTAATCAGCACCAGTCCGTTCTTAAGAAGATTTACCACATCGCCCTCTGCAATATAGTCTTCTTCCACCAGTGCATTCATCTGCTTTTCTGCTGCGGAAAAGAAAATATCCGCATCCAGTCCTGCCTCAATCTGTGTCTGGAGTTTTCCCGAACTGTCATAAGTTCCCTCTACCTTCACATTTCCATGCTCCTTTTCAAACATCGGAATCAAATCCTGTGTAAAGCATTTCTCCAGACTCGCTGCTGCAGCAACCATGATGGTTTCCTGTTTTTCGCTGCTCTGCTCCTGAGCTGTCTTTGTTTCTTTCTGTGATGCACATCCTGCAATCACTGCCATTGTTAATAATACAACCGGTAATATAAATCTCTTCTTCATCTTAAATTTCTCTTTACTAATGTCCTGTCCGTTTCTTTTTTGCTGCAAGATACAGATTCATCCCTATCACAATCCCAAAGCAGATAACCAGAATAACCACGGCATATCTTCCTGCCATTTCCATATTTCCTGCCGCCGTTTCCGAATATACCGCAAGCGGCAGTGTTCTTGTTTTCCCCGGAATATTTCCCGCGATCATGGCTGTTGCACCGAATTCTCCCAATGCCCTTGCAAAAGCTAAAATTCCTCCGGAAATAATTCCCGGCAGTGCATTTGGAATATGTATCGTATAAAAAATCTGCCATTCCGTCATTCCCAGTGTCCGTCCGGCACGCAGAAGATTCGGCTCTACCTGTTCTATCGCACCTCGTGCGGAACGGTACATGAGCGGGAATGAGATGACCACTGCCGCAAGTACGGCTGCCGTCTGGGAAAATGCGATCTTTACCCCGAAAAACTGCAGGAAAAATTTCCCTGCCGGGCCATTTACCCCGAATAAGTAAAGCAGTACGAAGCCAACGACCGTGGGCGGAAGCACCAGCGGCATGGTAAATATGCCGTCCCATACCGCCTTACTTATCTCTTTCTTTCTTCTGCAGACAAACCATGCGGCACCAAGCCCCAGGAAAAACGTAATCAGCATCGTAATTCCCGCCACTTTCATGGAAATCCAGACCGGAGACCAGTCGATTCCGTTCATCTTCTTCCACACTCCTTTGCCGTTCCGTTTAAAATCCGGATGCCATGCTCCAGCTGTGGAATCACAAATCCAAGATTTTCCTCTACTGCCTTAACACTGCCGGGCAGATTTACAATGAGTGTATTCCCGCGAATCACACTCACTGCCCTTGATAACATCGCCCGTCCGGTAATCTTCATGGATTCCATGCGCATTGCCTCGGCAATCCCAGGTGCTATCCGCTCTGCGACCGCAAGTGTTGCTTCCGGAGTGCGATCTCTCTTTGCAAATCCGGTTCCGCCTGTCGTGATAATCAAATCCGCCTGTCTGTCATCGCTTAACCGGATAAGCTCCCGTTCTATCTGATCCTGTTCATCGGGAAGAATCAGTGTTTCGATGATATCATAGCCGTAATCCTTTAATATTTTCACTGCCGCAGGGCCGCTTTCATCCACCCGTTCTCCCCGTGATGCCTTATCGCTTAATGTCAGCACCGCCGCCGTCAATGCCCCGCCGCCGTCAATGCCCGGTCCGTCCCCGGAAGCTGTACTGTCATTCCATCTCCCACATGAACCATTCCGCCCTGTATTACTTCTGCAAACACGCCCTGTTCCGGCATGATACATTCTCCCATGCGCTGATAGATTCTACAGTGGTTATGGCACTCCTTTCCAATCTGGGTAATCTTTAAGCAGACCTCTCCGGATTTTAAAATCGTTCCGACTGGAAGCTTCCGGAAATCAATCCCTTCTACCAGAAGATTTTCCCCGAAGTCCCCGGCTTTTACATCTGCCCCTTTCCGGTTAAATTCTTCCGTTTTCTCATAGGACAGCAGGCTTACCTGTCTGTGCCAGTTCCCAGCATGTGCATCACCTGAGATTCCATAATTTTTTACAAATTCTGCCATTTCCGTCTGTTTCTTTTCCGTCCCCCGCTTTTCGCTGGTACAGATTGCCCTTATGATTCCTTCCAATGATATTCACCACTCTTTCCACCAGTTTTCTCTATTAAATGAACATTTTCAATTTTCATGGATTTATCTACAGCTTTACACATATCATAAATGGTAAGCAATGCTGTCATAATTCCGGTCAGTGCCTCCATCTCGACTCCTGTCTTTCCGGTGGTCCGCACCGTACAGATTCCGGATATGCTGTACCTCTGTTTCTCTTCCTGCATGGTAAATTCAATGCCGCAGCCGGTCAGCATCAGCAGATGGCACATCGGTATTAACTGGAACGTGTTCTTCGCCGCCATAATTCCTGCGGTTCTCGCCACATTCAGGACATCTCCCTTTGCCATGCTTCCTTCTTTTACCTTTTCATATACTTCCTGGCTTACGACAATCGTCCCGGTTGCTCTCGCCGTTCTCTGTGTATCGTCCTTTGCCGTCACATCCACCATGACGGCATTACCCTGTTTATCAAAATGTGAAAACTCCATGGTTAACCTCCTATCCTGTTCATTTCACAGCAGCCTGCTTCCTTTTCAAAATGGTGTTCTGCCTGCTTATTCCACACGGCTTCCCTGATCGTCTGCCGCAATGCCTCTTCCCATTTTTCCTGATTCAGTGCCGCTTTTAAATCTATCTGCTCTCCGTAAAACAGACAGGTCTGCAGTCCGGCATCGCCCGTAACCCGGATCCGGTTGCAATACCTGCAGAATTTTCCATGAAGAGGTTCGATAAATCCTATCCTGCCCCGATATCCGGCTGCCTTATAATAAACGGCAGGCCCGCTTCCCATCTGTTCCTCTGTTTTCTGCAGAGATATCTTTCTTTTTTCTAACATCTGCTTTATTTCCGAAATGGGTAATCCACGGTAATCCTGCCCTGCCATTGGCATATATTCAATAAAACGTACTGCCATTTTATGTTCCCGGATCAAATCTAAAAATCCGCTTAAATCTTCCATTGTAAAATCACTGCCCGGAACACAGTTTACCTTGACCTGCAATCCTGCATGGTATGCTTTATCTATCCCGGAAATAACCGTATCCAGACAGTCCTTTCTGGTAATTCTTTGATATTTCTCCCGGTTCATGGTATCCAGGCTGATATTTACACTGTCCGTCCCGGCTTCGCAGATTTCTCCAAGCCTTTGTTTCAGCAGAATTCCATTTGTTGTAATTCCAACATATTCTGTCTGTGGCAATGCTTTCAGACCTTTCAGAATCTTTCCACACTCCGGATGCAGAAGCGGTTCTCCTCCGGTAATGCGAAACCTCGTGATTCCCAGTGTAACGGCAGTCCTGCTGATTTTTTCCACATCCCCGGCATCCAGAAATCTTCCGCTGTTCTTTTCCTGTACCGGCCTGCAGTAAGCACAGTGCAGATTACAGTCCTGTGTCAGCGAAATACGCATATAATCTATTTCTCTTCCAAAATTATCTTTCATTTCCTGCATCCTTATAAAAATCCATTACAAAACGGATAAAGCTGTCCACCACCGGTTTTTTTTCCCTCTTTTTCCGGTACAGCAGATAAAACTTTCTGTGTATCTGTGTGTCCAGAGGATAAGTAATCAGCTGTCCGCTGTTTACCATATCTTCCACTGCATATCCGGACATCATGGAAATCCCCATGCCCATTGCAATCATCCGCTTTATTGATTCGATATCATTGATTCTTGCCGCAACATTCAGATTTTCCTCCCGGATTCCCATTTTTTCCAAAAATTCTCCCGCCGCTTTTCTTGTTCCGGAGCCGATTTCACGCATGATAAACGGTTCGGAAAAAAACATCCGGATATCGCCTGTCTGCTCCGCCTGTCTTTTCAGATTCATATAATAAGAAGTACATGGCATGGCAATGACCATGGAATCCGAACAAAATTTTGTACAGATACATTCCGGCAAATCGCAGGAGCTGCCAACCAGTCCCAGTTCAACCGTCCCATCTGTTACTTTTTCTTCGATTTCACAGCTGTCCCCCTGACGAATCTGAAAGAAAACGCCCGGATGCTGCCTGCGGAACTCCGACAGCAGTCCCGGAAGAAGATATCCGGACGGAATCGTTGATGCTCCCAGCGAAATAATCTCTTTTTCCTCTCCTGCCAGTTCCTGTACCGCCGCCTCTTTTAATTCCAGAATACGATTTACATATTTTAAAAATTTTTCTCCGTCCTGTGTAAGCTGTATGGTTTTTGTTGTTCTTGACACCAGCTTCTTCTGCAGTTCCCGCTCAAGGCTGCCCAGATGTGCACTAATTGTCGGCTGTGTAAGATAAAGTGCATTTGCAGCCTTAGAAAAACTCTTATATTTTGCTATTGCCGCAAATGCTTCCAGCTGTCTAAATTCCATTTGTTATGATTTCCTCCATTGCCCGGACCGCCAGTTCTATTTCTTCCGCACGGTTGTAATAACCGAAAGAAAACCGGAGTGTTCCCGCCGGATAAGTTCCCAGTGACCGATGTGCCAGCGGTGCACAGTGAAGTCCCGGCCGGACTGCTATGCCATACCGGTCATCCAGCAGAAATGCAATCTGTGCCATATCCATTTTTTCTGTATACAATGATACGGTGGAAGTCCGGTTATTTCTGTCCTTTCTTCCTATTATTTCCATATTTTCTCTTAATATTGCACTGTTTTTTATGCTTTCCAGAAATTGCTCCGTCAAATCCAGTTCCCATCCGCCGATCCGTTCCATTCCTTCCTGCCTGAGATAATCAAGTGCTGCAGAAAGCCCATAGATTCCCGGCAGGTTCAGTGTCCCTGCCTCAAAGCGGTCCGGCAGAAAGTCCGGCATATCAAGAGTATGTGAGATACTTCCCGTTCCCCCGCTTATCACAGGATCGATTCTTTCCGCCATATCCTCTTCCAGAATAAAACCGCCCGTCCCTTGCGGTCCCATCAATCCCTTGTGCCCAGTAAAACACAGAATATCTATCCCATCCTTCTGTATGTCAATCTCCATGCTTCCCGCCGTGGCAGCAGTATCCAGAACAAATGGGATCTTTCTTTTTCTGCACTCTGCACCGATCTGTCCGATCGGCTGGATCGTTCCGCACACATTGGACGCATGGCTTATTACAACCGCATCCGGCTGTGTTTCCACCTTCCGCAGAAAATCGTCCATATCCATGGTTCCCTCTGTGTCTGCCGCAATTTTCTCCACAATCACCCCGGACTTTTCCAACTGGTGCAGCGGCCGCATAACCGCATTGTGTTCCACGGAGCTGACAAGCACCCTGTTCCCCGGCTTTAACAGTCCCTTCAGCACCATATTAAGACTGGTTGTGATATTCGGGGTAAACACCACATTCTTACTGCTCTTTGCATGAAAAAGTTCTTTCAGCTTTTCCCTCGTTTCATACACGGTTTCCTCCGCCGAATATGCACCTGCGTATCCTCCCCTGCCGACATTGCAGCCGACATTCTTCATATATTCACACATCTTCTCCATTACCCGTACCGGCTTGGGAAACGATGTTGCTGCATGATCAAAATAAATGCTCTCTTTCACTTTATCCGCTCCTGTTGCTGTGCGTTCTGGTTCATTACGAATTTAACATGGTATATCTTACTATTATTTATAGATTTTTTCAATATATATTATTTCTTTTTTCTATATTATTATAAATCTTCCGGAATAAATATGATACAATGATTACGGTTTCTGAAGTACGCATACTTCAAAAAAATTATGAAATGAGGTTTATTATGGACACAAAAAAAGAACAAATTACCATTGCCATCGGCGGTGCTTTATTAGGTATGATCGCCGTGGCTCTTTCCTACTTTGGCAATCCTGCCAACATGGGTTTCTGCATCGCCTGCTTTATCAGGGACAGTGCCGGTGCTTTGGGACTACACCGTGCAGCTGCTGTTGAGTATCTTCGTCCGGAAATCATCGGTGTTGTACTCGGTGCTTTCCTTATTTCCATTGGACGTAAGGAATTTTCCGCAAAAGGCGGTTCTTCTCCTTTCACACGTTTTATCATGGGATTTTTCGTCATGATCGGATGCCTGATGTTTCTCGGCTGTCCATTCCGTATGCTTTTACGTCTGGCAGGCGGAGATTTCAATGCACTCTTCGGACTGGCAGGCTTCGCCTGCGGAATCGGCTGCGGTGTATTTTTCCTGACACGCGGCTACAGCTTAAAGAGAACTTATCGTCAGAGTTCTTCCGAAGGTATTATCTTCCCAGTGCTCCAGGTTGTATTCCTGATTCTTCTGGTTGGTTTTCCGGTGCTTCTGCTCTTTACGGAAGCAGGCGGCGGACCGGGTGCTTTGCATGCCCCGATCATCTTATCCCTTGTATTCGGAATTGCTGCCGGAATCATCGGTCAGGTAACAAGACTCTGCATGGCAGGCGGAATCCGTGATCTGATTCTCTTTAAAGATTCCCGTCTGATCATCGGATTTGTATGCATCCTTGTAGCAGCTCTCATCGGAAATATAGTCCTCGGATTCTTCCATCCGGGATTTGCAAATCAGCCGATCGCACACACGGACGGATTATGGAACTTCTTAGGCATGGTGCTTGCCGGTCTCGGTTCTTCCCTCTTAGGAGGATGCCCGTTCCGTCAGCTCATCCTTGCAGGAGAAGGAAATACAGATTCTGCCGTTACATGGCTCGGACTTCTGACCGGTGCTGCATTTGCACATAACTTTGGTCTGGCATCTTCTGCTGCCGGTCCTACACCAGCGGGAAAAGCAGCCGTGGTCATCGGACTTGTCGTACTGCTTTGTATCGCTGCTGCAAATACATTTGGAAAAAAAGAAGCTTAGGAGGTTTTATTATGATTGATGCAAGAGGTTATTCCTGCCCGGAACCTGTAATGATGCTCAGAAAAGCAATGTTCACAAAAGAGGATTCCTATGAAATCCTTGTTGACAACCGCGTATCCGTGGAAAATCTTACCAGATATGCCAGTCATAACGGCTATGATACGGAATGTAAAGAAGAAGGAGAAGACTTCCATCTTTTCATCCGCAAAAACGGGGGAAACTAATGGCAGACAACGGACATGATTTTATTACTACCTTCTTTTCCCATTATGGTGCAATGAGGTACAAAAAGAAATGCGACGAATACCAGATAAAGGCAAAACTAATGCCGGTTCCGCGGAATCTCAGTTCTTCCTGCGGAACCTGCGTTGGTTCCGACAGACTTGCGGATAATGTTTTATCAGATCCATCCGTAACGGATGAAATAGAACAGATCTTTGCCCTGGATGAGGTTGAAAAAAATGGGAAGACTCAAAAAGAATACCAGTTAATTTTCCCCAAATAATTTCTAGCGAAAGGAGTTTTATTTTGAGTGAAGATATTAAATTAACCAAACTTGCGAGCTGTGCTGGCTGTGGTGCAAAGGTGGGGGCAGGCACACTGTCAAGGCTTCTGCAGGATCTTCCGGTTCAGAAGGATGAGCGGCTTCTGGTT
>FR900169.1:733-1018 GCA_000437755.1 Roseburia sp. CAG:303 | reverse complement strand
GTTTGGATTCGACAAAAGTGATGAGGCAGCGGTATATAAAATCAATGATGATACCGCAATCATACAGACGATTGATTTTTTTCCTCCGATTGCGGATGATCCGAACCTTTTCGGACAGATTGCCGCCTGCAATGCAATCAGTGATATCTATGCCATGGGCGGCGAACCAAAACTTGCCATGAATGTCATGACAATAGAGAATTCCATGACAAAAGAGACAATTCATGAAATACTTCGCGGTGGTTACGAGAAGGCCTATGAAGCCGGTGTTCTGATTACCGGCGG
>FR900169.1:0-724 GCA_000437755.1 Roseburia sp. CAG:303 | reverse complement strand
TCTGATTACCGGCGGTCATACCATACATGATACCGAGCCAAAATACGGACTGTCCGTAACCGGCTTTGTCCATCCGGATAAAGTCATCCGCAATTCTACTGCCCGTGAGGGGGATGTCCTGATTCTTACAAAGCCGCTCGGTATCGGGATTCTTACCACTGCCGCAAAAGCAGGTATGATTTCTTCCGATGTAGAAAAACGGATCTATGCCCAGATGACATTTTTAAATAAAACGGCACGGGATATCATGGTAAAATACAATATCCACAGCTGTACTGATGTAACCGGATTTTCCCTTCTGGGACACGGGTGTGAAATGGCACTCGGAAGCGATGTCAGTCTTCATTTGAACACTTCTGCAATTCCATATCACCCGGAAGCCTTTGAAATGGCGGAGATGGGATTTATTCCTGCCGGAGCGTACCGCAACCGTGAATTTGCCCAGTCACATGTTACGGTTGAAAACGGAATTCCCCTGGCTCTGGAAGATATCCTTTACGATCCTCAGACCTCCGGCGGACTTCTAATCGCCGTTTCCCAGGATGATGCGGCTGCCCTTCTTAATGAATTGCAATCCAGCCTTGAAGTTGCACGGGAAATCGGATATGTTTCCGCCAAAGGAGACTGTGCTATCTATCTGCATCGCTGACCTTTTTACCGTTGCACAAAAGAGAAAGTGATGATAAAATAAATGTATCATTTTAGGTAATTGCGAAACACTTAA
>FR900168.1 GCA_000437755.1 Roseburia sp. CAG:303 | reverse complement strand
CAGAAACTGGCTACTTTTATAAAAAAGAATCCGGGACATGAAGTGTATACGAAACATATCGTTATTATTTTTGATGAGTGCCATCGTAGTCAGTTTGGCGATATGCACACTGCGATTGTGAATGTTCTTCCATTCCGGGTGGATTATATTAAAACGGTGGATGCGGAAGAAGAAATCACAGATGAGATGGTCTGGGATATCAACCGTGAAAACAGGAACACCGATTTTCTCTGTTAATTCCGGCAGAGCAAAAAATCCAGAATTCTTTACTACAGGTCAGACCTTTGGAGACCAGCTCCACAGCTACACGATTGTGGATGCGATTAACGATAAAAATGTTCTTCCATTCCGGGTGGATTATATTAAAACGATGGATGTGGAAGAAGAAATCACTGACGAGATGGTCTGGGACATTAACCGTGAAAAGGTTATGATGGCTCCTGAGCGTATTCGAATTGTAACACAGTATATACTGGAACATTTTGACCAGAAGACCTATCGTGGGGATAAAACTTACATATATGATACGCTGACTAATATTGCAGAGGTGGCTTCTGTCAAACGGGATGAGGTAGAGGAAATCAAGCAGAAACAGCGTATCAGCGGTTTTAATTCCATTTTTGCAGTATCGAGCGTTCCGATGGCAAAACTATATTATCAGGAATTCAAAAAGCAGATGGCAGCAGAACCGACCAAGAAACTGCGTGTTGCAACCATTTTTAGTTATGGTGCAAATGAGGCAGAATCGGATGGTATTCTGGATGAAGAAAATTCAGAGGATACCTCTGCACTCGATCAGCCGTCCAGAGAATTTCTGGAAGAAGCCATCAAGGATTATAATGAAATGTTCCATACGAATTATGATACCTCAAGTGATAAATTCCAGAATTACTATAAAGATGTATCGCTTCGCATGAAGAACAAGGAACTGGATATTCTGATCGTAGTAAATATGTTTCTTACAGGTTTTGATGCCACAACCATGAATACGCTGTGGGTAGACAAGAATTTGAAAATGCACGGATTGATACAGGCATTTTCCCGTACTAACCGTATTCTGAATTCCATCAAGACATTTGGAAATATTGTATGTTTCCGAAATCTGCAAAAGCGTGTGGATAGTGCTATTTCCCTGTTTGGAGACAAGAATGCAGGAGGAATTGTTTTGCTACAGAGCTTTAAGGATTATTATT
>FR900167.1:1711-16757 GCA_000437755.1 Roseburia sp. CAG:303 | reverse complement strand
GAAGGAATGATAATGTATCCTTGTAAAATGACATAACAGGAAAAGGGGCATCCGGGATTGATTTGACAATACAAAGAAAAAATAATATAATGGTCAGCAGAAATTATGACCGGATAAAGGAGACAAAGGACTTTTATGGAGAAGGAAAAGATATCATATGTAAAAGCAGTTCTCTTAATGGGAATTTTTACATTTCTGTTTTTGGGCATCGAGTATCTGTATGTCAATGTGGTTTCAGGCATACTGTCAGAAGAAACTACTGTGAAGGCACAAAATTATGCACTTGGGGCAAGTGCAATAGGATTTGTAATTTATCCGGTTTGCCGCAGGATTTGTAAAGGTATGTATCAGACCGCAGGATGGATTGTAAACGGCATAATAATAGCGGCAGGACTGATTGGTGTGAAACAGGGAAATTCAGCCGGTATGGTTTTGACATTGGGACTTGTTTTGTTTTTGTTTCTTGGAATAATGGGAAGTGCAGTTTTCTATTTTGCATTGTGCCTGCTGAAAAATGATCGGTATCTTGCAAGGATAGCCGGAGTCGGCTATATGACGGGAATATTGCTTCAGGTATTAAAAAATACACTGAACCAATCTGAAGTGGCAGAAATGATACTTTTCCTCCTGTTTCTGACCGGTCTTGAGATATTGTTAATAAGAACAGGAAAGCAGATGGATGAGGGAGAAAATGAGAATACTGCAGGAAATGGATTGGAGGCAAAGGCAGCCAAAAGAGAAGAAGCAAATAAAACTTCCACAGCAGCAGTTCTCCTTCTGATAGTGCTTGTTGTTCTGCTGACGTGTATTTTCAGTACACTTGATAATGCGGTGACACTCGTTCATGCGACCGGAGCGGTTGATATCGGACAGGCACCGCGATTTATACTTGCATTCAGTGGTTTACTGGCGGGATTTCTATTTGATATTGGCAACAGGAAATTTATGAATATGGTTATGTATTGTGTTACCCTGTTGTCAACCTTGTGTGTTGCCGCTTTAAAGTTTTCAGAGCCGTTTTTAATGGGACTGATTATTTTTTATATGTCTGCGGGATTTTTTGCAGTATTCTTTACAACTGCATTCATGGAGATATCCCGTTATACGCACCTGCCGGAATTATGGGCAGGTATGGGACGGGCAGTGAATAACCTGACTGCGGCAGTAATTACAGGTGGTTCTTTAAATCTGATATCATCAGAACTTAATATACAGATGCTCGTTATTACAATATTATTATTTGTATTGGCAAGTGTGGTTACGACGGCATATACTTATGAAAAGAAGAAACTGATGGAAATACCGGAACCGGATAAAAAACCGGCCGGTGAATTGGATGAGAAGAAGAAAATCCGGCAGATTGCAGAAAGATTTTCCTTTACAGAGAGGGAGACAGAAACATTTTTCTGTCTGGTCAGTACGGAAGACAGCGTCCAGCAGATTGCAGATGATTTATGCGTATCGAAGAGAACACTGGAGCGGCATATATCTTCCATATATGAAAAAACCGGAGTAAAGTCGAGGGTTGCACTTATTGGAATTTATAATGATAAATAATAAGTGCGGGAATTTTTGTTCAGGTAATGCCGGATAAGTCCCTGTATATTTCCGTGGTAAAGCAGCTTACATTCCGGCATAACCCGGTAATCCGCAGGATGCATCAGTGATTCGTGCTTCGGAAGACAGACCGCACCGCTCTGGGAAAGTAGTTCACCGATAAACTGGGAGCAGAAATAATGCTTTGGACGTTTGTGCTTAATGCGGAACATACAGTATATTGTTCCGAGAATACTGTAGCGGTAGATTGCAGATTGCTGTGACATATGCAGAATCTGCTTTTTTATCTTATGATAAGAAACATTGGATATTTTCATTTCATAGACTTCACAGGCGGTATCCGGATGCAGCCCCATATAGCCTGTGTAGGGACTTTCAATGGTAAATCCGGCAGGCAGGGGCTTTTCCGGCTGAAGTCTGGAAAAAGTATATAAAGAGTTCAGTTTTTTATCCATGCTGATGGAAGCATGGGTATATGGTTCAGAAGTAACAACTCCGATTACTCTTGATAATGCAGTGTTTGTTTTTGTTAATACAATATATATGGATTTCAACTCGTTCACCTCGTAAAAAATAAATCTGTTTTTGCAATTCAGCAGATATCCCATGACAAAAAGTCTTAATATAGTATATATGATTCACAGGAATTTGTATAGTGAGAAATTTTTTATAATATAAAAAACAGTATTGACAAATGTATATAAATAGTTTATTATGAACATATGAATAAATGAACATATATTCAAAAAAAGCAATGGAGATAAATTTTCAGGAAAGGAGTAGAATGGACGAAAAATTACAGGAGATTATGGAGCAGCAGCCGGATGATGAGATATTATATGATTTGGCGGAATTGTTTAAGATATTTGGGGATTCTACCAGAATAAAGATATTGTATGTGTTGTCCGAAAATGAATTGTGTGTAAATGATATTGCACAGGTGCTGAATATGACGCAGTCATCTGTAAGCCATCAGCTCAGGATATTAAAGGATTCAAAGCTGGTAAGGTTCCGGAGGGAAGGCAAGAGTATTTTTTATGCACTGGATGATGAACATGTGAGAAATATTATTAATATGGGTATGGAGCATGTGGAAGAATAACAGAAAGATTGATGGATTTAGAAAGGAAAGGTATTAATTATGAAGAAGACATATAAGATAGAAGTAGATTGTGCAGCATGTGCATTAAAGATGGAAGAAGCAGCAAAGAAAACAGAAGGTGTCCAGGATGCAACGGTAAGTTTTATGACACAGAAGATGAAGGTTGAATTTGCAGAAGGTGCAGAGCAGAAAAAAGTTATGAACGATGTATTAAAAGCATGCAAGAAGGTAGAACCGGACTGTGAGATTTTCATGGACTAGGAAAAGTACCTGGAAATGAGGAGAATATGACAAAAAAGCAGAAAAAAGTTTTATATCGTATTATTATAGCAGCTGTACTGCTGGCGGCATTTATGCTGGCACCGATAGAAGAAAAACGGATCCGCTTTGTACTGTTTCTGATTCCGTATGCAGTAATTGGTTATGATATTTTGCGAAAAGCAGTTCTTGGAATTGTGCATGGGGAAGTCTTTGATGAGAATTTTCTGATGGCAGTGGCAACGATTGGAGCGATCTGTCTGGGTGACTATGCCGAAGGTGTTGCGGTTATGCTTTTCTATCAGATAGGAGAACTGTTCCAGAGCTATGCGGTTGGAAAAAGCCGTAAGAATATATCTGCTCTGATGGATATCCGTCCGGATTATGCGAATATTGAAAACGATGGAAAACTGGAACAGGTCGACCCGGATGACGTGGAAACCGGAACGGTTATTGTGGTACAGCCTGGAGAAAAAGTGCCGATTGATGGTGTGGTAACGGAAGGAAAATCAACTTTAAATACAAGTGCGTTGACAGGAGAAAGTGTTCCGCGTGAGGTACAGGAAGGCGATGAGATTATCAGCGGATGCGTGAATTTGTCTGGTCTGTTAAAGATCCGTACCACGAAAGAGTTCGGAGAGTCAACGGTTTCAAAGATTCTTGATCTGGTAGAAAATTCCAGCATGAAGAAATCAAGATCTGAGAACTTTATTACGAGATTTGCAAAATATTATACACCGGCAGTCTGTTATTCCGCACTTGCACTTGCGGTTCTTCCGACCGTGGTAAATCTGATTATGGGAAATCCGGCAGAGTTTGGAAAATGGATTGAACGTGCATTGACATTTCTTGTAATCAGCTGTCCATGTGCATTGGTTATCTCGATTCCACTTAGTTTTTTTGGAGGAATCGGCGGTGCATCTGCAAGAGGAATTCTGGTCAAGGGTTCGAGCTATCTGGAACTGCTTTCCCAGTCGAAGTACATTGTATTTGATAAGACTGGAACACTGACAGAAGGTGTGTTTAAGGTAACGGATATCAGACCTCAGAATATGGAACAAAGGGAACTTCTGTACTATGCGGCATATGCGGAAAGCTATTCCACACACCCGATCAGTAAGAGCCTGAAAGAAGCATATGCAGAGAAGATAGATAATACAAGAGTAACAGATGTGGAAGAAATCAGCGGACACGGTGTGAGTGCCATGGTGGATGGACACCAGGTGTATGCAGGAAATGGCAAGCTGATGAAGAGAATTGAGATACAGGCAGATATGCCGGAGAAAGCAGGAACGGTAATCCATGTTGCTGTTGACGGCAGATATGCAGGATATATTCTAATATCGGATGTCATTAAGAAGAACTCAAAAGCAGCAATTCAGGGGCTGAAGGAAGCAGGAGTGAAGAAAACGGTGATGCTCACGGGAGATGCGAAGAAAGTAGCGGACAGTGTGGCAGCAGAGCTGGGTGTGGATGAAGTCCACAGCGAATTACTTCCTGCTGACAAGGTAGAGAAGATAGAGGAACTCCTTGCAATGAAAGGTGCAAAGGAAAAACTTGCATTTGTGGGAGATGGAATCAATGATGCACCGGTTTTATCGAGAGCGGATATCGGAATCGCCATGGGAGCTATGGGATCGGACGCAGCGATTGAAGCCGCAGATATTGTCCTGATGGATGATGATCCCGCTAAGATAGCACTGGCGATGAAGATCTCAAGAAAGACATTGCGTATCGTATATGAAAATATTGTATTTGCACTGGCAGTAAAATTTGTCTGCCTGGTACTCGGAGCACTGGGTATCGCCAATATGTGGATTGCGATATTTGCTGATGTCGGAGTTATGGTAATTGCAGTATTAAATGCAACAAGAGCATTGCGTACAGGTAATCTTTAAAAATATCACAATAATGATTAATAAGAGAAGAAACTCCGGGAGAAATTTTCCCGGAGTTTCTTCTCTTATTTTGTTAAAATTTATTTTGATTCACTGTATGTTACAGCTGCATTTACAAATCCACGGAATAAAGGATGTGGTCTGTTTGGTCTTGATTTTAATTCCGGATGTGCCTGTGTGGCAACGAACCATGGATGGTCATCCAGTTCGATCATTTCTACAATTCTTCCGTCAGGGGAAATACCGGAAAGCTTCATGCCATGTTCAATCAGGGCTTTGCGGTAATCGTTATTTACTTCATAACGATGTCTGTGACGTTCATGAATGGTCTCTTCGCCATATAATGCATAGGCTTTGGATGTCTTATCAAGAACACATGGATAAGAACCTAATCTTAAAGTTCCGCCGATGTCTTCGATACCATCCTGATCCGGCATTAAGTGGATAACCGGATGTGTGGTCTGCGGATCCAGTTCAACACTGTGAGCATCTGCATATTCCAAAACATTTCTTGCATATTCCACGATGGAAAGCTGCATTCCCAGACATAAGCCGAGGAATGGGATCTTATGTTCTCTTGCATAGCGGATAGCAGTAATCTTACCTTCAATACCTCTGTCGCCAAAACCGCCAGGTACAAGAATACCGGACACCTGTCCAAGAATTTCATCCACATTTTCAGGAGTAACGGTTTCGGAATCCACCCATTTAATATGAACTTCGGCATCGTTGACGATACCGCCGTGTTTTAATGCTTCAACCACACTGATATAGGCATCATGCAGGGAAATATATTTTCCGACAAGTGCAATATCAACGGATTTCTTAGGATGCTTTGCACGTTCGATCATTTCGGTCCATTCTTTTAAATCTGGTTCCGGGCAGTCAAGCTGCAGACATTTGCAGGCAACTTCGGCAAGATGCTCTTTTTCCATTGCAAGCGGAGCTTCGTATAAAAGTTCCACATCAAGATTCTGTAATACATGATCGCTCGGCACATTGCAGAATAAAGCAATCTTATCTTTTAAAGATTTGTCTAACGGAAGTTCGGTACGGCATACAATGATATCCGGCTGGATACCCATTCCCTGCAGTTCCTTTACACTGGCCTGTGTAGGTTTCGTTTTCATTTCACCTGACGCACGCAGATAAGGAATCAGGGTAACGTGAATCAGGATCGCATTTTCACGTCCGACTTCATGCTGGAACTGACGGATGGATTCAAGATAAGGCTGGCTTTCGATATCGCCGACCGTTCCGCCTACTTCAATGATTGCAATCTCAGTTTCCGTTGTGGAAAAGTTTCTGTGAAATCTGCTCTTGATTTCGTTTGTGATATGTGGAATAACCTGAACCGTTCCTCCGCCGAAATCCCCGCGTCTTTCTTTCTGCAATACGGACCAGTAGATTTTACCGGTAGTTACGTTTGAATTTTTAGTCAGGTTTTCATCGATAAATCTTTCATAATGTCCAAGGTCAAGATCTGTTTCGGCTCCATCATCCGTTACAAATACTTCTCCATGCTGGATTGGGTTCATCGTACCCGGGTCAATATTGATATATGGGTCAAACTTCTGCATGGTAACTTTGTAGCCACGCGCTTTTAATAAACGTCCCAGAGATGCTGCGGTAATACCCTTACCAAGTCCTGAAACAACACCGCCTGTAACAAAAACATATTTAACTGGCATTTTAATCCTCCTCGTGATTTTAAATCGGAATATTACATTTTAGACAAAATTCGCCTTTTAAGATATTATTATACAACGGAAAGAAAAATAATCCAATAGAAATTTTAAAAATCTTGAAAATAATCATTTAACAAAAAAATCACAATATCATTATTGATTTATGTGAAAACTAACAGTATACTATATAAGTATAGCTTTACAGGCTTGCAAATTTAATACGGAAAGAGGACAGAATGGAAAATAATAATGAAAATCAGCCATTAAAAGATGGTGATGACAATAACAAGAATAAGAAAAATAAACAGAAAGTGATAACCATTGTTGTTGCACTTCTGGCAACACTGATGTTAGTTACCATGTTCAGCTCGGTTGTACAGAGTACCTCACGCAAGGAGATAAAGTACAGCAAGTTCCTGTCCATGCTTGAGAAGGGTGAAGTTGATGAAGTAGAAGTAAGTTCCAAGGGAATGATTCTCATTTATCCGAAAGAAGAACGGTATACCCTGACAGGTGAGAAATTCGCCTACTGGACCATGGTACTGAGTGGGGATAAGCTTCAGGAAGAACTGGAAGCTTCCGATGTTGACTGGAAGGTGAATGATGAGAGTACGAATTCCGTGATTGTGGAATTTATTGTATCATGGGTACTTCCATTTGCATTGATTTATTTTGTGATGGGATTTTTCCTGAAACGTATGACCGGCGGCATGGGTGGCGGCGGAATCATGGGTGTAGGAAAGTCCAATGCAAAGATGTACGAACAGAAGAAGACCGGGGTGACCTTCCTGGATGTGGCAGGTCAGGAAGAAGCAAAAGAATCTTTGAAGGAAATTGTGGATTTCCTGCATAATCCTGGCAAATATGCAAAAATCGGTGCAAAACTGCCGAAGGGAGCATTGCTTGTCGGACCTCCTGGTACCGGTAAAACACTGCTTGCCAAAGCAGTTGCAGGTGAGGCGAATGTACCGTTTTTCTCCCTGTCAGGTTCTGATTTTGTAGAAATGTTTGTCGGAGTTGGTGCTTCGAGAGTAAGGGATCTGTTTAAACAGGCACAGCAGGCTGCTCCTTGTATCATTTTTATCGATGAGATTGATGCGATCGGTAAGAGCAGGGATTCCAGATACGGCGGTGGAAATGACGAGAGAGAACAGACATTGAACCAGCTGCTGTCTGAGATGGATGGTTTTGATTCTTCCAAGGGACTGATTATCCTGGCGGCAACGAACCGGCCGGATGTGCTGGATAAGGCATTGTTAAGACCGGGACGTTTTGACCGGAGAATTATTGTAGATAAGCCGGATTTAAAGGGAAGAGTGGAAACCCTGAAGGTGCATTCCAAGGATGTGCTGATGGATGAAACCGTTGATTTGGAAGAAGTTGCACTGGCCACCTCGGGTGCAGTCGGATCGGATCTGGCAAATATGGTGAATGAAGCTGCGATCAATGCAGTTAAGAACGGCAGGCAGGCAATTTCACAGGCTGATTTATTAGAAGCAGTGGAAGTGGTAATTGCCGGTAAAGAGAAGAAAGACAGAATCTTAAGTGAAGTCGAGAAGAAGACAGTGGCTTACCATGAAGTAGGTCATGCCATGATTACTGCTCTCGAGAAAAAGGCAGAACCGGTGCAGAAGATTACGATTGTTCCAAGAACAATGGGCTCACTTGGATATGTTATGCAGGTTCCGGAAGAAGAGAAGTATCTTATGACAAAGGATGAACTTCTGACCAGAATCGTCACACTGCTCGGAGGACGTGCTGCAGAGGAGATTGTCTTTGATACGGTAACGACCGGAGCGGCGAATGACATGGAGAAAGCCACAGATCTGGCGAGAGCCATGATTACACAGTATGGTATGTCTGATAAATTCGGACTGATGTGTCTTGAAAAAGAACAGGATACCTATTTATCAGGAAGAACCGTGCTGAACTGCTCAGATGCAACCTATACGGAAGTAGATACGGAAGTAAAGGAACTTTTAAAAGAATGTTATGAGAAGGCGAAGAAGCTTCTTTCTGAAAACAGGGAAGCAATGGATCGGATTGCGGATTATCTGTTTAAGAAGGAGAATATTACAGGAAAGCAGTTCATGGCATTATTTGAGGGAAAAGATCCGGATGCAAAAGAAGAACCGAAGCCGGAAGAAGACGAAAAGCCGCAGATTGAAATAGAAATAGAGAAAAAAGAAGACACTGCGGACACAGAAGAAGTAAACACAGAAGAAGTAAACAAAGAAGAAGAATAACATTGGACAGAGGGTGGATTCGCAGATGCGGCCCCCTCTGTTCTGCTATGACAGGAGGTAAAAGAAAAAATATGAAAAAGCTGGTTTCATGGAATGTAAACGGACTCAGGGCATGCATGGAGAAAGGATTTATGGATTTTTTCGATAAAGTGGATGCCGATATTTTCTGCCTTCAGGAGATAAAGCTCCAGGAAGGACAGATTGACTGGAAGAAAGAAGGCTATCATGCATACTGGAGTTATGCAGAGAAAAAAGGCTATTCCGGAACTGCCATTTTCACAAAAGAAGAGCCTTTGAGTGTGTTTTACGGCATTGGAGTGGAAGAACATGACCATGAGGGAAGGGTGATAACCCTTGAATTTCCGGAATTCTATATGGTGACCTGCTATACCCCGAATTCACAGCGAGGACTGACCAGACTGGAATACAGGATGCAATGGGAGGATGATTTCAGAAAGTACCTGATTGGATTAAAAGACAAGAAACCGGTTATTATGACCGGTGATCTAAATGTGGCACATCAGGAGATTGATTTGAAAAATCCGAAAACAAACCATAAAAATGCAGGATTTACGGATGAAGAGAGAGGAAAGATGACAGAACTGCTGAATGCAGGGTTTGTTGACACTTACCGGTATTTTTATCCGGATACCGAAGGCGTGTATTCCTGGTGGTCCTATATGTTCCATGCAAGGGAGAAAAATTCCGGATGGAGAATTGATTATTTTATTGTGTCAGAAGATTTTAAGGAACATCTGGAGGATGCCAAAATCCATACGGAAGTGATGGGTTCGGATCATTGTCCGGTTGAATTAACTATATGGATATGATGTTAGGGGCAAAAGATGCCTTACGGATTGTTTCGTACTTCGTACTCCCACAATCCTGCCCTATATTCGCATATCGTGAAGCTTACGCTCCACTTTTATGCTCATATTGGGGCGGGTCCCAAGGTCTTTCACCCACCTATGAGCAAGCTCATGTGGGTTTAGACCTTTTGACCCTGGCATCATGAATATTAAATTACAAAAGGAGAGATAAGAAGATGAAGATAAGAATCACGGATCAGAATAGTGTTGCAGTTTCAAAGGATATGTACGGATTGTTCTTTGAGGATATTAATTACAGCCTGGATGGCGGATTGCACGCAGAAATGCTGGAGAACCGTAATTTTGAGGCGGTGTTTGCCTTTGGTAAGAAGGATGATTTTGGTACGGTATATGATGGCGGATATGGATGGCTGGTCTATGAGGACAATGGTGCCGGCTCTTTCATGAGCTTTGACAGCAGCGAACCGGTGAATCAGGTAAATCCGCATTATATGGTCTTTATGGGAAGGGGAGAGAAGCCTTCGTTTACCAATAAGGCTTACGATGGGCTCTATATGCAGGAGGGAAAGAAGTATCTCCTGTCATTCTATGCACGACCGGCAGAGGGTACAAAGGAAGTGCATGTATCTGTCCGAAAAGACGGAAAGATTGCTGCAGAAACAGAAGTTCTGGCATTACAGGCCGGATGGAATAAATATGAGACAGTGCTTACTGCGAAGATGGATGTGAAGCAGGCTGATTTTGTTGTGTCCCTGGAAGGAGAAGGAACGGTATGCTTTGATTTCTTTTCGCTTATGCCGGAAGATGCTGTATTGCATGTGTTCCGCAGGGATCTTACCGAACGGTTAAAGGAATTAAAGCCGTCCTTTATGAGATTTCCGGGCGGATGTATTGTGGAAGGAAATACACTGGAAAACCGTTATCATTGGAAGGATACCATTGCACCGGTGGAAGAGAGAAAGTTTAACTGGAACCGCTGGGCTGTCCACAATAATAACGAAGCAACAGGTTTCTCAGGTCCGTATCCGCATTATGGACAGACTTACGGCGTAGGATATCATGAATACTTTTTATTATGTGAGTATCTGGGTGCAAAGCCATTGCCGGTTATGAATGTAGGGCTTGCCTGCCAGTTTATGTCCACGGAGAAAGTGGATATTGAAAGCCTTGAGATGCAGGAATATATCCAGGATGCACTGGATCTGATTGAGTATGCGAACGGGGATGTGACCACGGAATGGGGAAAGAAAAGAGCAGAAATGGGGCATCCAAGTCCGTTCCATCTGGAATATCTGGGAGTTGGAAACGAGCAGTGGCAGACAGATTCCGTGAATTTCTATGGAAGATATGAAATGTTTGAAAAGGCAATTCATGAGAAATATCCGGAGATAAAGCTGATCGGAAGTTCAGGCCCGGATGTATGGGGCGGCGGCTATTTCCAGGCATGGGAATGGGCAAGGAAGGCAGTCCGGACAAATGATAATCTGGTATATGCCATCGATGAGCATTACTATGTAGCACCGGAATGGCTGTATGACAATGTTCATTTTTATGATGAGTATGACCGCAAAATCAAGGTGTTTGCAGGTGAATATGCCTGCCATATTCCGGGAAGGGCAGGACGCATGAACTGTCCGGAAGCCAATACACTGGGCGGTGCACTGGCAGAGGCAGCCTTTATGACCGGTCTTGAGCGGAATGCAGATGTTGTTGCACTTGCAAGCTATGCTCCGTTATTTGCAAGAATGGGATATACACAGTGGTCACCGGATTTAATCTGGTTTGACGGGGAAAAATCCTATGTGACACCGAGTTATTATGTACAGCAGTTATACAGCCTGTACCGCGGATCAAGGACATTGCAGGCACAGACAGATATTCCGGCGGATAAGGAAAAAGAGGAAGGCCTGTATGTCAGTGCCACAGAGGATGAGCAGGGAAAAGTCATTCTTAAGGTTGTAAACCATTATCCGGAGGACAGACAGATAGAGATTGAGAGTACGGTTTCCGGAATCGGCGAAGGAAAGGAATATACCTTGCATTGCATCAGCGGTGATGAGGAATTGAGAAATACAATCAATCATCCGGAACAGGTGAAAATAAATACAAAACAGGATAAAATCACTGGAAATTCCGTGAAAGTTCCGGCAAACAGTTTTTCTGTGTTTATTTTCTTTTAATATAATTTTTCTTGTAATCGGGAAATGCATTTGCTATAATAATAGACACTTTGTCTAATATGCATGGGACATCGTAGCAGCACTATGATTTATAAGGAAAAGAAGGATTGCTAAATGAAGAACATTATAAAAATTTTTATCAAAGATTTGAAAAGTATTTGTACAAATTTCTTTCCATTACTGATATGTGGAGCACTTGTTATTATTGCGAGCTGTTATGCGGTTTTTAATATTTTTTCAAACTGGGATCCATATGGGAATACAGACAATCTGACGATTCTCGTATACAATAACGATAAAGGCTACACCGCAGAGGATGGAACAGAGTATAATCAGGGAGATTCGATTATAGAAAATCTGAAAGAGAATAAATCCATTGACTGGAAAGTGGCAGATACAAAGAATGCCTTGATTGAAGCTGTTACGAACGGGGATGTGTATGCCGGAATTGTAATAGATGAAGACTTTTCAAAGGATATGCTTGATTTCCTGTCTGCGGACTCTGGTTTTCAGAAACCGGAAATTACCTATTATGATAATGGAAAGAAAAATGCCGTGGCAGTCAAGGTTACGGATACGGCAGTAGAGACATTGCAATCCACTATTAATAAGACCTTTCTGGAGACAGTTGTAAAGACAGTGATGGAACAGGTCAGTGATATTGTAAATGAGAGCGGTGAGGAAAATGCAGCCGATCTGATTATTTCAAAACTGACTTCCATCAATGATAATCTGGTACAGTATGATCAGATTATTACGGATTTTACGAGTGAAAACCAGGAAATGCATGGAAAACTGGATATTGCACAGAGAGAACTGGAGAATGTCCAGGGCGATATTAATAATGGAATCAGCGATGTGCAGAGTATCCAGGGCGGACTTACCGATACGAAGACATCTTATCAGCAATTTTCCGCTACCATGAATTCGCTTCTTGGCGATATGGAGAATTCACTGGCTACGGTTGCATCCGATGTGCAGAATTCAAGACTTCTGACGAGTGATATCGATCAGTTGAACAGTATATTAAACAAGACACTGACCGACGTGTCCGGATTATATGATACGGCAATGAATGTCAGAAAGAACTACAGCAGCGAAACGATAAAGACTTTTATTACAGCGATCCAGACTTTGAATTCTTCGTTGATAACGGTACAGCAGGTCAATATCCAGGCACCGGATCTCAGTACGTTAGACCAGGCACTTGGAAACTGTGCGTCACAGATAAGTTCCCTTCAGGATACATATAATAATGTAGTGACACCCGAGATTAACGGCGTTCTTGATAATATGAATATGGTGCTTGAAAATGTGACCATAACCATGCAGACACTGAATAATCTGACCGGAAATGCAGGCACATTGTTTTCGAATATCGATACAACGATTACCTATACGGATGAGAGTCTTGCACAGGTGCAGACGGTAATCAGGGAAATCAGTTCCAAACTTCAGAATGTCCTTGAAGAGGTACAGACAGCATCGGACAGTGAGAAGATGCAGATACTGGTAAGTTTTCTGACCGGCGATGCGGATAGCTATGGAAAATATTTTTCAGAAATCATACAGGTGGATACGAATGTAGTATTCCCGGTAGATAATTATGGAAGTGCCTGCAGCGTATTTTATGTGGTACTGGCATTGTATGTACTGGCACTGATTCTGACCTCGGAGCTGAAGGTGGAGGCAGATACCACAGAACTTACGGATGTAAAGCCTTACCAGACCTATTTTGGAAGATATCTTACCTTCTGGCTGTTAGGCTTTATACAGTCCCTGTTATTAAGTGCTTTTCTGGTTTTCATCATGAAGATTCAGTGTCAGCATGTTATTACCTTCTTTGTGGTAAATGCAATTATTTCCTTTGTATTTACCAATATAACTTACAGCTGTGTTAAGACATTCGGACTGATCTACGGAAGAACACTGGCAACCATACTGGTTATTTTCCAGATGAGTACGGGCGGATGTACCTATTCCGTGGAACAGATTCCTTCCTCTATGCGCTGGCTGTCGGCATATATGCCATTTACTTACTGTTCAAATGCATTAAGAGAGGTATGCTTTGGCTATACGAATTATGATTTGAGTATATATCTTGGCAAGCTTATGATATTTGTCGCAGTATCCCTGTTCTTCGGACTGGTTGTCCGCGGACCGATTTATAATCTGATGGTATTTATTGATACCAGACTTCAGGAAACCGGAATCATGGGAGTAAAAGAAGAGGAAGAAGAAGACGAAGAGGAGGAAGAGTATGACGAGGAAGAATATGACGATGATGATGGGGAGTATATTGATGTAGAAGAAAGAGAAGGAGGTGACCGGAATGAATAATCAGGATTCAGAAAAGTATGAAACACTCTATCGTGAGTTGTTAAAATATTCGGAAGAAACGCATGAGCGGAATAAAAAACGCATTTCTGCAGGTATTAAATGTCTGATTATTATTCCGGTACTTCTGCTGATTCTTTTGTTCAATGTTACTTCAAATAAAATTGCGTTTTTAATTATCTGGATTATGTCCGTCCTGATTATTACCGGAGTACTGATTGCGATTGAATATAAAGATCATATGCTGCAGAAGAAGATCCGCCAGCTGAGCGGACAGGATGAGGAGATCCGGGCCTTGACAGCAGAACAGATGGAAGAGGTAAGACGGCGCACAAAAAATATTCCAAAGAGTTCTTCGGATTTCTTTAAAATATTTACGCATGATATGAAGAAGATATTCAGCAATGTGGTAGCGATCGTCATCATGATCGGTCTGATTTGCCTGCCATGTATTTACTGCTGGACGAATCTGTTATCTTCCTGGAGTCCGTATACGGATCTGAACGCACTGAATATCGGTGTATATTCCATGGATCAGGGCTTCTATGTCGGAGATGTTTATATTAATATCGGTCAGACCGTTATGGAATCATTGAAAGAAAATGATACGGTAGGATGGGTATTCTATGGTGAGAATGCGGATGTTACGGATAAAGATACCAGGGAAAAACTGGATGATGAAATACAGAACGATGTATACAAAGGAGATTTGTATGCGGCATTTGTAATTCCGGAGGATTTCTCAGAGAAATTGATTGATTTCATGAATGAAGATCTGGCACATCCGACGATCCAATATTATGAAAACCAGAAAAAGAATGCGATTGTGCCGAAGATAACCAGTAAGGTAAAGACAACGGTACAGGGTCAGGTAAATGATACCATTATCACACAGCTTTCAACCGTGATTGCAGAAGCCGGAGGATATTTTACCGGGGACGATAAGAACA
>FR900167.1:248-1702 GCA_000437755.1 Roseburia sp. CAG:303 | reverse complement strand
GGACGATAAGAACATTACTGCGGCAGGCACAACAACACTGGAGAATCTGAGCAGTGATTTGAATTCCTATATCAACATTTTAAATTCCTTTATTTACATTACACAGTCGGCACAGACGATTATGAGTTCGTCCCATGATCTGATACCGGATCTGAATTCCATTGTAAAGAACGGACAGAATACGATTAATTCGATGGAAAATATTCTGGTGTCCGGAAACCAGACGATCAGCCAGGCAGGTGCAACCATGGATGCGGCATTCGACCTTGTGGATTCACAGCTGCGTAAGTTAGAAGAACTGGCAGTACAGGATACCAATACCATAGAGAGTGCATTAGGTACAATCCAGAGTGATGTTACTTTGATCCGCAACCAGATGA
Source organism: Roseburia sp. CAG:303 (assembly GCA_000437755.1). Taxonomy (GTDB): domain Bacteria; phylum Bacillota; class Clostridia; order Lachnospirales; family Lachnospiraceae; genus CAG-303. Next base: position 1,322 of record FR900167.1, on the reverse strand, counting down.
AACTGTTAGAAACCATGCTGGAGTCCTGGAAAAATATGACACTGGATAATCTGAACGGAACAACCCTGCCGGATAATATTGAAAAGCCAACCCTGCCGGATAATACGGAAACACCGACATTGCCGGACAGCGATGCGGTAAAGAATAAGGTGGAAGAGCAGAAGAAGAAGCTGGAAGAATATTATAACAGTCTGGAAGGAAATCTTACGGCACTGCAGAACGATTTGACGGATCTGGAGAATCTGGCGGGAACTTCCCAGAATGACAGTAAGGCATTAAGAAAAGAACTGCTTGCAAAATTGCAAAACTGTGAAGATGATTTCAAACAGGTCAAGCAGGTATACAACAGTTCCCTGAAGCAGTCCATTAACAGTACCGGAAATTCCCTGTATACAAGTCTGATTAAGGCAAGCGGTCTGCTGACTAATATGAATGTTGATTTTGACTCCATCAGCCAGAATCTGCAGAAATATGCGGATGAACTGCAGAATGGAACAATCGCACTTACGGATTCAAAGACAATGGCAGAGAATCTTGTGGCGAAACTGAATGAGATTATATCTTATCTGAATGAACTGCAGCAGAACGAACAGTATCAGGCACTGGCAGATTTACTGGAAAATCATCCGGAACAGTTTGCAGATTTTGTAGCCGAACCGACAAAGGTAAATCAGAATGTCATATATGAAATCAGTGACAAGGCAGGAAATTCCTATGCAAGTTCCATGAGTGCCTTTTACACGGTGCTGGCATTGTATTTGTCCTCACTGTTCTGTATGGTTATCATTCATGCGGAATTTAATCATAAAAATTATCCGGAGATCAGTGGAAAGGTATCACGTTTCCAGCAGTACATCGGCAGATGGATGACATTTGCATGTGTCAGCATACCGACAAGCGTTATTCTGGCATTGGGTGATTTGCTGTTTATCGAAGTACAGTGCAAGCATCCGGTGGCATTTGTCCTTTCGGTTGTGGCAATCGGACTGGTATTTAATTTCTTTGCCTACTCCTGTGCATTTGGACTGGGACTGATCGGGGAAGCATTTGCACTGCTCTGTATGATTATTGCAG
>FR900167.1:0-230 GCA_000437755.1 Roseburia sp. CAG:303 | reverse complement strand
TTGCAGTAGCATGCTCATCATCCTTCCCGTTTGACCTGCTGCCGGAGATCTTTACCAAATTAAATAATTTTAATTTAATCATATTCCAGCCGGGAATGAATATGTTGAAGGAAACCATTGCAGGTTACAATGCCATAGATTACTGGATCTATTTTCTCCAGTTAATGGGCTATGTATTTGCCGGGGCATTGATTGCACTTGGAATCAGCAGAATTCCACCGGTTCACTGG
>FR900166.1:102313-106143 GCA_000437755.1 Roseburia sp. CAG:303 | reverse complement strand
TGCAATGGAGCCATATTTTGCAAAAGAATATGCGAATCCATCGAGTGCCTATGAGTTTGGCATGACGGCAGAAAAATCAATGGAGCATGCAAGAAGAGAAATTGCATCTGTGTTGAATTGTCTGCCGGAAGAAATCTATTTTACCAGCGGCGGAACGGAAAGTGATAACTGGGCAATAATGGGGGCAGCATTTGCGGGATTCCAGAAAGGAAATCATATCATTACAACAAAAATAGAACATCCGGCAGTAAAAAACACCTGCCGCTATCTGGAGCATTTCGGATTTGATATTACCTGGATGGATGTTGACCGAAACGGATTTGTAAAGCCGGAGGAAATAGAAAAGGCAGTCAGAAAGGATACGATTCTCATATCTGTAATGACCGCAAATAATGAAATCGGAACGATACAGCCGGTTTATGAGATTGGAAAGATTGCAAAGCATCATAAAGTCATATTTCATACAGATGCGGTTCAGGCATTCTGCCATATTCCGATTGATGTGGAGCAGATACAGGCGGATCTGTTAAGTGGAAGCTCCCATAAATTTGGCGGTCCGAAAGGAATGGGATTTTTATATATTCGCAAGGGAACAGAGATAAATTCTTATATGCATGGCGGGCATCAGGAAAGGGGCATGCGTGCCGGTACGGGAAATGTTCCGGGAGCGGTTGGAATGGGGAAAGCAGCCGCTGCTGCATGGAAGAATATGGATAACATTATACGGTATGAGACAATGCTTCGTAATTATATGATAAAAAGAATTCTGGCGGAAATTCCCCGGTGCAGACTGAATGGTGATGGGCAGCAAAGACTTCCGGGTAATATCAATATGGCTTTTGAAGGAGTGGATGGGGGAACTCTTGCCGGAATGCTGGATATGAAAGGAATCTGTATCTCCACGGGGTCTGCCTGTTCATCCGGAAGCAGTAAGGCATCGGAAGTTCTGACAGCAATTGGTCTGTCCGAGGATATGGTACACAGTTCAGTCCGGATTACAATATCGATATTAAATACCAGGGAAGAAGCTGATTATGTCATAGAAACATTAAAAACCGCGATAAGTGAATTAAGGAAGAAGAGACTCTGATTTTATATGAAACCGGAAATCAGAAATATTCTTATTGAATTTTAGAATAAATTTTGTTATGATATAAAAGTATGCATAAAGTGAAAGGGGCAGACAAATGAAGAGAATAAAGGAATATTATGTAACAATCATATTGATTGCCGCAGTTATTATTATTAATATAGCTGCATTTGCGTTATATATCTCCAATATTAACCGCGATATACAAAAGCAGACAGAAGAACATCTTGTTGATATTATGGAAGAAGCATCTACCAGTGTGGAATTAAAAGTAGAAGAAACGATTCATGAACTTGAGATGACGGCATATTACATTGGTATGTCGGATAATTATCTTGAGGAAACTACTTACGCAAACATTGTAAAGATGACCCGGAAAGCAGGATTTGAGAAATTCGACATTATCAGTGCAGATGGAACCGGGCTGGAGGAAAACGGAAGTAAGGATTACTCGGAAAAGAAATTTTTCTCAAAAGTAATGAATGGAAGTGTATCCATACTGGATATCAGTGATTCGGAAGGAAACACAAAAGGAGTCCGTTTCTCTGTTCCGATTCGCAATGAAGCGGATGAGATAGAGGGAGTATATCTTGTAGAATGTGACCTGGATTCTTTTACAGAACTTTTGAATCTGGATTCTGTCAACAGCAAGGGAAAAGCTTTTATTATTAAAAGTGACGGAACTGTCCTGTCCAGAAAAACAGACAGCAGTATCCGTAATGTAAGTGATATTCTTGACAATGAAACAAATGTAAAGACTCTGAAGAATTATATGAAGTCAAAAAAGGCGGGTGTTGTCGGATTTGCGAATGGAAAGGATTCCAAAAGATATATCTGTTATTCTAAAACTAATTTTAACAGCTGGGAAATCATTATGGTAGTATCATCCAGCGGTGTTGAGGCGAATATCAGTGATGTGACGGATAATTTTGTATTCCTTGGTGTGATTATCGGTGTAATGCTGATTGTGCTGATTGCATATTTTATTTATACACTTGTTTCCGTAAAATCAAAAAGTGCAATTAATCTTCAGAGATATTATATGGTGTCAAAATATACGGAAGATATTATATTTGATTACAGTTGTGTGAAGGATACTTTATACAGTAATGAAAATTGGAAAAAATTATTTGGATATGAATTGCCAAAAGAATCCGTAAAAGAGAAGATGGAAGAATATGTGGCAGAACAGGACAGGGCATTTTATTGTGAAAAGATTGCGGAAGCAAAGAAATCGAAGGACGGACTGGTTCAATTCAAATGTAGTATTCTGGATCAGGATAAGAATGCAGTACCATGTATCTGTAAAATATTTGCAGTGAAAGATAATATGGGAAAAGTAATAAAAATAGTCGGAGTAATAGAAAAAGCACTGTAAAAGTAAGGAGTAAACAAATGAGAAAGAGAAGAATTGCAGCATTCGTAATGTGTGCTGTTATGCAGATGTGTCCTGTGATTACAATGGCAGATGACGTAGCGCAGACGCAGGAAACAATGTCTGCAGAAGGAACATCCGCCAAAAGTGTAAAAACAGGACTGGTTCCACAGACACTTCAAACACCGCCGGATATTATTGCCGATGCTGCGATTGTAGTGGATATGGCGACAGGATACACCCTGTATGAGAAGAACATCCAGATACAGGAATATCCGGCCAGTATTACCAAAATCATGACTGCAACCCTGGTGCTGGAAAATCTTAACATGGATGATGTGGTGACATTTTCACATGATGCCGTATATACCATTGAACCGGGAAGCAGTTCAGCCTATGCAGAAGAAGGGGAACAGCTTACAGTGGAACAGTGTCTGTATGGTCTGATGCTGATTTCCGGAAACGATCTTGCGAATGCACTGGGAGAAAAGGTTTCAGGTTCCATGGATGCATTTGCACAGAAAATGACGGAAAAGGCAGCAGAACTTGGCTGTATCGGTACCCAGTTTAAGAATGCACATGGTCTTCATGATGAGGGACATTACACCACGGCCTATGATATGGCAATTATTGCTATGAATGCATGGAAAAGCTCGGAGACATTTCGGAAAGTGTGTTCTACAGTCAGATACGATGTTCCGCCTACCAATATGTGTAATGAAACCAGATACTGGCTGAATAATAACCGTATGATCCGTCAGGGAGAGGAATATTATTATGCCGACTGTATTGGAGGAAAAACAGGGTTTACAAATGAGGCCGGCGGTACGCTTGTAACATTTGCAAATCTGAATGGAAGGCAGGTTGTCTGTGTGGTATTAAAGAGTACGAATTCAGCCAGTGCATATTCCGATACGATCAAACTGTATGATTATATCAAAGCGAATGCAGTGCAGACCGATTATGATGTACTGGATGCAAAAGCGGCAGAAGAAGCTTCTATAGCAGCGGCACAGGCTGAAAGCATAAGCAATGCACAGACAACAACAGCGGCACAGAAGGAGTCCACTGTTGTACAGGAGAAAGAAAAGAAAAATGCCAAAGGATTTTCTGTGGCAGGAAAAGTTCTTCTTGCAGCAGCCATTATCATTGCAGTGGCATATTTTTATGTCAGCTACCGCAGATATCAGGCAAGACAGCGTAAGCTTGCAAGAAGACGGCAGATGGATCGGGAAAAGCGGGAACACTATTATGAACAGAAAAGAATTGACCATGAATTGGAAAAACGGAAGAATAAGTATAGAAATTACGATTTCTCAGATAAAAATAACCGCAGATAAGAACTGCCGGGCATAATGCCCGGCA
>FR900166.1:92713-102301 GCA_000437755.1 Roseburia sp. CAG:303 | reverse complement strand
GCCGGGCATAATGCCCGGCAGTTTTAATATAAATCAGAATTATTCAGATTTTAAAATTGTACCGATTTTTCCGCAGGCACCTTCTTTTGCTTTCGTAAGATTGGTAATGACAGCAGTTCTGTCAGATCCGGATTCTACGAAATTAATGGCAGCCTCGATCTTAGGAAGTTTTGTTAATGATTTGAATTTATTCTCATCAATCAGGGCAGAGGCTTCAGATATCGTAATCTCTTTTAATTCTCTTTCGTTTTCCTCGTCCTTGTTGATGATAAGATAATCATGGTCTGTGAGAAGTAAAAGCATGGAAGCATCCAGCATATCGGCAAGTTTTGCAGCTGTGTAATCTTTTTCGATGATGGCACTTGCACCCTTCAGTGCGGTACGCTGATCAAGAACGGGAATACCGCCGCCGCCTGCTGCGATAACGATCTGACCAGCATCGACAAGGGTACGGATAGAGTCGATTTCATAGATGTCAATCGGCTTCGGAGAAGCAATGATTCTGCGGTAAGCACCATCATCTTCGACAACATAATTTCCTTTCTTTTCTTCCAGTTCGGCTTCGGCTTTTGTCATCTTACGTCCGATAACCTTTGTCGGGTTATGGAAGGCAGGATCAAAAGGATCAACCCTTACCTGGGTAATAATAGTGGCTACCGGTTTGTAAATACCTCTGTTTAATAATTCCTGACGGATGGCATTCTGCAGATCGTAACCGATATACCCCTGGCTCATGGCTCCGCAGACTGACATTGGTGCAACGGTCTGGTTATTCGTATCCAGACGGCTGAATTCTGCCATGGCAGTCTGAATAGTACCTACCTGTGGTCCGTTACTGTGTGTAATAATGATTTCAAATTTGGCCTCTACAAGGTCTGCAATTGCATTTGCTGCAATTTTTACTCTTTCATGCTGTTCAGGAAAAGTATCGCCAAACGCATTTCTTCCCAGAGCAACAACAATTTTATTGTTTTTCATGGTAATCATATCCTTTCGTGATTAATAGTTAAAGTATACATTAATATCAGAAAATTTTCAATCATTAAATGTCTGATATAAATTTTCCCACTGCTGATACAGGTCATTCAGATGCGAGGATGTCTGCTCCAGTGCCTGCTGCACTTCCAGACATTTTGACGGTACACTGTATACTTCTTCGAGTGTCAGCTGTTCGTTTAATTCTTCGATTCTGGATTCGGCTGCAGCGATTTCTTCTTCCGTCTTTTTGATGCTGTTTTCGATTTTCCGCTTTTTTGCCTGTTCTTCTTTTCTGTTTTTCCAGTCTTCTTTATTGGAAGAAGGAGAAGCAGTTTTTTCCGGTGGAAAGGTTATATTTGCTGCCTGACGGGTAACTGCGGAGAGTTCCTCATGTTTTTCCAGATAGTAATCATAATTTCCATAATAATTGGTTAAAGTATTGTATTCCAGATCCAGTATCCGGCTTGCAGTACGGTTGATAAAATAACGGTCATGTGATACATACAATACAGTTCCTGTATAGTCATTGAGTGCATCTTCCAGAATTTCCTTGGAATCAATATCCAGATGGTTGGTTGGCTCATCAAGAATCAGGAAATTTGCCTCAGAAAGCATTAGTTTTGCGAGAGAAACACGTCCCCGTTCCCCACCGCTGAGATCACCGATTTTCTTGAATACATCTTCGCCGGTAAAAAGAAATGATGCAAGACAGTTACGGATTTCCGTGCCGGTAAGATCCGGATAGGCATCCGAGATTTCATCGAAAATAGTATTTTCCATATTTAAGACATGATGTTCCTGATCATAATAACCGATATGCACTTTGCTTCCAAGCCGGAATTCGCCGGCATCCGGTAAGATTACCTGATTGATAATCTTTAGAATCGTTGTTTTTCCGGTTCCGTTATTTCCGATGATTGCCACTTTTTCCCCGCGTTTTATTTCAAAATTCAGATTCTGGAATAAATTTGTACTGCCAAAGGATTTTGTCAGTCCTTCTACGGTCAGGACATCATTTCCGCTTAATACTTTTGGCTCTATATGGAAACGCATGTTTTTTTCGATTCCTGCCGGTTTGTCAAGAACGGTCATCTTATCCAGCATTTTCTGCCGGCTGTCGGCACGTTTGATGGATTTTTCACGGTTGAAAGATCGGAGCTTTGCAATAACTTCTTCCTGATGCCTGATTTCTCTCTGCTGATTGATATACTGCTTTAATTCGGCATCACGGAGCATGGATTTTTTCATGGCATAATCCGTATAATTTCCATTGAAAACGGTTACATGACTGCGGTCGATTTCAACCACTTTTGTAACGATTTTATCCAGAAAATAACGGTCATGTGCTACGATGATAACAGTTCCGTTGTAGTTGGAAAGATAGCCTTCCAGCCAGGTGATAGAACCGATATCCAGGTGGTTGGTAGGTTCGTCAAGAAGAATAATATCCGGTTTGGATAAAAGAAGTTTTCCGAGGGAAACTCTGGTTTTCTGTCCTCCGGATAAGGTGGCTACGGATTTTTTGAAATCTTCTTCGGTAAAACCAAGTCCTTTGAGAACCCCCGTGATTTCACTTTTGTAGGCATATCCGTTTTCGATTTCAAAACGGTGGGTAAGATTGGAGTAAGATTTCATGGCGGTTTCAAGGGCATCGCCAGTCAGGCTTTTCATCTGGAGTTCCAGACTGCGCATTTTTCGCTCCATTTCCAGGATTTCCCGTTTTACGGTCAGAAGTTCATCAAAAATCGTATTTTCCGAAGAAAGATCCTGATGCTGCGCAAGGTAGCCGATGGTGGCATCTTTTGCAATGGTAACTTCGCCGTTGTCAGCAGGAATTTCTCCCATGATGATTTTTAAAAGTGTAGATTTTCCTGCACCATTGACTCCGACAATAGCAAGTTTTTCGTGTTCATTTGCGATAAATGTGCATTTGGATAAAATCACATTTCCGTCAAATGCTTTTTCAATGTTACTGCATGATAATATCATAATAAACCTCGTATGATTCTTAATAATGTTTATAAATAAAGGAAAACAGACATGATTGTCCTGTCCTTGTGACATTGTATCATAAAAAATAAATAAAATAAATCAAAAAATCATTTGTTTAAAATTTGACAATCTGTGAAAATAATACTATACTAAGAAAATATAGAAAACCATAAATGGATGATGAGATTGAGGTGGCAACAATGGAAGAACAGCGAAACATATCAAGTGCAGTGATAAAAAGATTACCCAGGTATTACAGGCATCTGGGTGAATTAATAGAAATGGGAGTTGAGAGAATTTCTTCCGGGGAACTGAGCAAGCGGATGAATGTAACCGCATCACAGATTCGCCAGGATTTGAATAATTTTGGAGGATTCGGACAACAGGGATATGGATATAATGTACAGTATTTATATACGGAGATTGGAAAAATACTCGGACTGGATAAGGAATATAATGTTGTAATTGTGGGAGCCGGAAATCTTGGGCGTGCCATTGCAAATTATACGAATTTTGAAAAGAGTGGTTTTGTGATCACTGGTATTTTTGATGTAAATCCGGAATTGAAAGGGCAGTCCATCCGCGGTGTTGCAATTCGCCATATAAACGAACTGGAAGAATTTGCAAAACATACAAAGATAGATATTGCCGCAATTACCGTCCCGAAATCAGCCGCAGTTGAAGTTGCGGATAAATTAGTCAGATTCGGAGTAAAAGCTTTCTGGAATTTTGCACATATCGATTTGAAACTTCCGGAAGGTGTTGTTGTGGAGAGTGTGCATCTGTCGGAAAGCCTCATGCGAATTTCCTACAGCTTATCGAATCATACCGATATCAGGGAGTCATAAAATACATAGGACACATGGAGGAAAAAATGGCAAGAAATAATGATGAAAGCAGATACGACAGGATTCTGGAGAGAATAAAAAATCTCCGGCTGCCTCTTCTGACATTGGACCGGAAATGGTATCTGCTTTTTGATGGAAATAAACCAAAACAGATTCAGGAAACGGAAAATGAATTAAATGAAGTAATAAAATCAGAAAGCCGGATTAAAGAAGAAAAACAGAAACTGAATATATTGAAAAAGAAACTGGTGGCTCAGATTGTAGGCAATATGAATGCAGCAGAGGGTTCGATTGGATTCCGTAAGATGGAAAAGAGCCGGGATTTAATAGAGGAAATAAATGATAAGCTGATTCTGCTGGAAAATGATGAACTGGATATTCCATTGAAACTGAGGGAAAAAAATGCGGAGCTGGCAATGGAAACCATGGAACTGTTTTATGACAGTATTGCGGATGACCTGGAAGAAATTGCAAAACTGGAGCAGTGGATCAAGGAAACCAGGGCAGAGATGAAGAAGAAGATTGAGCTTTATGATGAAAAAGTGGAAAAGACCCGTCATGTAACGAGATACTTTAACAGCCTGCTGGGACCGGATATTACAGGAATGTATATGAATTATATCAGCGGAATTGATGATGATGAATACGAGGAGTAAAGATATGATTCTTGGAATCGGTAATGATATTATAGAGGTAGAGCGTGTGGAAAAGGCCTGCCGTAATTCGCATTTTATGCAGAGATGTTTTTCAGAGACGGAGATAAGTCTGTTTCAGGAAAAGCCGCAAAGCCTTGCTGGAAATTTTGCTGCAAAAGAGGCGGTAGTAAAGGCATTTGGAACGGGATTTGTACAGATTGCCCCATGTGAAGTGGAGATTCTCCGGGAAGAAAGCGGAAAGCCATATGTGAGGCTGCAGGGGAAAGCCAGAAAATATCTGAAGGACAATATGAAAATCCATGTTTCTATTTCCAACCTGAAGACACTTGCCTCAGCAGTAGCGGTTATAGAGATGGATTAAACGGATAAGGAGCGGAATATGGAATATATTTTAACTGGCAGGGAAATGGCAGAACTTGACAAGTATACAATAGAACACATCGGAATTCCGTCTTTGGTACTGATGGAAAATGCATCCCGGGCAATGGCGGATGTGATATATAAAAATCATAAGGATAAGCGGATTTTGGTTATTGCAGGAACAGGAAATAACGGTGCGGACGGATTGTGCATCTGCCGTATCCTGAGAACAAGGGGAGTTGACTGCAGGTACAGGATTATTGGGAATCCGGAAAAAGCGACGGAGCAGTTTCAGACACAGAAAGAAATTCTGGACCGGCTGGGATATTCACAAGAGTCCGCAGAACAGTTTTGGGATAACTCCTGGGCGGAAGTCGTGGTGGATGCGTTGTTCGGGGTCGGATTGAGTCGCAATATCACAGGAAAATATGCACAGGCAATAGAAGAGATAAATAATATGAAAGCATATAAATATGCGGTTGATATTCCGTCCGGTGTGCATGCGGATGACGGACATATCTGTGCAGTTGCGGTAAAAGCGGACTGTACCGTTACATTTGGCTTTAAAAAGGCAGGCTGTATCCTGTATCCGGGTAAAGCATATTGCGGAAGACTCATAAAAACAGAAATTGGATATGCAGAGGAATTATGTAAAGAGAAAGGATATGCCAGGTCATGCAGCGAAGAAGATTTATGTTCAGTTCCAAAACGGGCAGAGGACGGGAATAAAGGAAGCTTTGGTAAAATTCTTATTCTGGCAGGTTCGCAGGAATATGCCGGGGCAGCGGTGCTTGCAGCCAGTGCGGCATATTCTATGGGTGCCGGTATGGTAAAGGTGGTTACACATAGAGAAAATAAAGAAATTCTGTATGCACATATTCCGGAAGTACTGGGACTGTTTTACGAGGATGTCCGTGAGGATGGATTTTCCGATGCCTTTCAGAAAAGCATTGCATGGGCGGATAGCATAGTTGCCGGACCGGGAATGGCACAGAGTATTTCGTCAGAACTGCTTCTGGATGAGCTGCTCGAATGTGCAGGGGATAAAAAAATGGTGCTGGATGCGGATGCACTGAATCTGCTTGCAAAGAGCAGGTGGCGCAAGGAAAAGTTAGACAGCCATATGGTAATTACACCGCATGTTGTAGAGATGGCGAGACTGTGCGGGGAAGAGCCGGAGCAAATAAAACAGAATCCGGGAAAAATATCCATGGATTTTGCAAAAAAATATCACTGTACTGTTGTCCTGAAAGATGCAGTTACGACAGTCTCAGATGGCAGGGAACTGTATTATAACCAGTCCGGCAACAGTGGTATGGCTTCCGCCGGAAGTGGGGATGTGCTGGCAGGAATGCTCGGAGCTTCACTTGTCTGGGGAATGCCTGTTAGCAAAACTGCTGCTATAACAGCATATATCCATGGAAAAGCAGGGGATTATGCCGCAGAGAAATATGGAAAAAAAGCAGTTACAGCAGGAAAACTGACAGGCTCATTAAGTTTTTTGAAAAAATATGAATAAGAAAGATAAGATGTGGAAAAGAAAGGATTGTCATGATTGAAAAAGAAATATTGCAAAAATATTACAGAGTATATGCAAAAATAGATTTGGATGCAATAGAAAATAATATTATAGAAATGAAAAAAAATCTGGGGGAACATACACAGATGGCAGCGGTTCTGAAAACGGACGGATATGGTCATGGTGCAGTTCCGATTGCATCTGTTATAAAGGATAAAGTAAGGGCTTTTGCTGTTGCAACGATTGATGAAGGTATGAATCTGCGAAGACATGGGATAGAAAATGATATTTTCATTCTTGGTTTTCTTCCGGATAGCCGGATAGATGATGCAATAAAGAATAATATCTGGCCTGCTATATTTTCTTTTGAAATGGCTCAGAAAATCAGCAGGAAAGCAGAAAAAGACGGAATTCAGGCAAAGATCCAGATCAAGGTCGATACTGGAATGGGAAGAATCGGATTTCGTGTCAATGAGGATTCTTTGAAAGAAGTCATTAAAATTGCAAAGCTTCCGTATATCAGTATAGAGGGGATTTTTACGCATTTTGCATCTTCGGATTCTTCAGATAAAAAAATGACGCATAGCCAGTATGAACAATTTTGCCTGTTTATCCGGCAACTGGAGGAAAATGGTGTAAAGATACCACTGCACCACTGTGATAACAGTGCGGGAATTATTGATGTGCCGGAGGATTCCATGGATATGGTCAGAGCAGGTATTTCATTGTATGGTATGTATCCTTCCGATGAGGTCAATAAAAAATCAGTCATGTTAAGTCCTGCACTATCCATGAAGAGCCACATAATATATCTTAAAGAGGTAGACGCCGGTCAGGGAATCAGTTATGGCTCTACTTTTGTGACAAAGAGAAGAACAAAAGTAGCAACCGTTCCGGTCGGATATGGGGACGGATATCAGAGAAATCTTTCCAACAAGGGATATGTGCTGATCCGGGGAAAAAAGGTAAATATTATAGGCAGAGTCTGCATGGATCAGTTTATGGTGGATGTGACGGACCTGGAAGAAGTCTGTGAAGGAGATGAGGTAACCCTGATCGGGACGGACGGGGCGAACACAATAACCACAGAAGAACTGGCAGAACTGGCAGGAACATTTAATTATGAATTTGTCTGTGATTTAGGGAAAAGAGTGCCGAGAGTTTATTACCATCACGGAAAAATAGTATGCTGTAAAGATTATTTTGAAGATGATTATATCATGCAGGAGGCATGAATATTCGCCCGGAATGTGTAAATACTAAATTATGAAATCATGGATCATCCGTGATGATAAAAAATAATTTAGGAGTGATAAGTGTGGTTATAAAAAGAGGAGATATCTTTTATGCGGATTTGAGACCGGTTGTAGGATCGGAGCAGGGTGGAGTCAGACCTGTCATTATTATACAGAATGATACCGGAAACAAGCATAGCCCGACGGTGATATGTGCGGCGATTACAAGCAGAATGAATAAGGCAAAGCTGCCGACACATGTGGAACTCGACAGTACAAAATGTGACATAGTAAAAGATTCGGTTATTTTGCTGGAACAATTAAGAACCATTGACAAGAAAAGGCTGAAGGATAAAGTATGTCATGTAGACAGGGAAATCATAGAAAAGGTAGACAAAGCTCTGCTGATTAGTTTAGAACTTTCTACATAGTTATTGACGAATAGCAAGAAGTTGTGATATATTTATATCGTTCAGCTTTTTTGAGGAACAAAACTTATAGATGAAATTGGAGGGAATTATTAGATGGACGATGGGAGTCCCTTATATGTACTGGTAATATTTATCGGATTTGTAGTGGTTAATGCGATGATGTATTCTTTTGGTGCTGCAATTCAGAACCTGAATGAAACGGAGCTTGAGAAGAAAGCTGCAGAGCAGAGTAAAAAGGATATAAAACTGTTGAAATATCTGCAGAATCCGGCGAAATTAATTACTACCATTCATTTGGTGACCGGGTTTATGGCTGTCGTAACGGGGTATTTCCAGCTTGGAATTTATGCCCGGAAGGTACGGCTCTGGTTGGTAAGCCTTGGCAGCGGATTTGTTCTTTCCGATGCATTCATGAATTTTATTGCCTATTTTCTTACCGCATTGTATCTGATGCTGCTTTTGCTGGCACTGGGCATTTTTGTGCCGAAGAAGCTGGGAACAAAGTACAGCAGACCATGTGCATATGCACTCTGCGGTATTGTAAATGTGATCGTCATATTGCTGACACCATTTACTGCATTTATTACATTTTTTTCCAATCTGATTCTTCGGATTATCGGTATTGATCCGGGAAAAATGGAAACAAATGTAACAGAAGAAGAAATCATTAACATAGTAAATGAAGGCCATGAGCAAGGAATTCTGGAAGAACGTGAAGCTGAAATGATATCCAATATATTTGAACTGGACGATAAGACAGCAGGTGATATCATGACTCACAGAAAAACGATTGTTGCGATTGACGGAGACTGGACATTAAAAGAAACAGTTGAATTTATTTCGGAACAGAATAATTCGAGATATCCGGTATATGCAGACAATATAGACAATATTATTGGTATTCTTCATATTAAGGATGTATTGTATTATTACCATAAAAGCACATATGACGATATGGCAGTCAAAAATATCACAAATCTTCTGCGGAAGCCGGAGTTTATTCCGGAGTCAAGGAATCTGAATGATTTGTTTAAAGAGATGCAGATGAATAAGAATCATATGGAGATTGTTGTCGATGAATATGGGCAGACCGCAGGACTTGTGGCGATGGAAGATATTCTGGAAGAAATCGTGGGAAATATTATGGATGAGCATGATCTGGAAGAGAATAATATCATTCGTGAAGCAGATGACAGGTATTTGGTAAGCGGGCTTACAACACTCGAAGAAATTGAGGAGAAAACTGGTATTATATTCGATGATGATGAATTTGATACGATCAACGGATATTTGATTTCCAAACTGGACAGAATACCTGCAAAGGGAGAAAAACCGGAGATTATAGTGCGTTTGTACTGCAGAAACGGCAGAATTCTGCCTAAAGGTGCAGAAACCATATTATGCGACTGTACATTCAGGGTGCTGGAAACTGGTGGAAAGATAATTTCTAAACTTGAAATTATAAAAAGCAGTCCGGAGGATGCCGAACCGAAGGATGAAGAATAAACAGAAGGAGATAGAACGATGTCAGGACATTCAAAATTTGCTAATATTAAGCACAAAAAAGAA
>FR900166.1:91695-92595 GCA_000437755.1 Roseburia sp. CAG:303 | reverse complement strand
CCTGCAAATAACAGTAAACTTGCAGCAGTCATTGCAAAAGCAAAGGCAAACAATATGCCGAATGATACCATTGACAGAGGTATTAAGAAAGCAGCCGGGGATGCAAACAGTGTAAATTATGAAACTGTTACATATGAAGGATATGGACCAAACGGAACTGCAATTATTGTAAATGCACTTACAGATAACAGAAACAGAACCGCTTCAAATGTAAGAAATGCTTTTACAAAAGGTGGCGGAAGTGTTGGAACAACAGGCTGTGTTTCCTATATGTTTGATGAAAAAGGACAGATTATCATTGACAAAGAAGAGTGCAGCATGGATGCAGATGAACTTATGATGACAGCACTCGATGCCGGAGCAGAAGATTTTGCAGAGGAAGAAGACAGCTTTGAGATTCTTACTGCGCCATCTGAATTTGAAACCGTAAGACAGACGATTGAGAATGCAGGTATTGCAATGGCACAGGCAGAAGTAACCATGATTCCGCAGAATTATGTAGAACTTACTGCAGAAGATGATATTAAAAAGATTACAAGAATTCTTGATATGTTAGATGAAGATGATGATGTTCAGGCGGTATATCATAACTGGGATATGCCGGAAGAAGAGGAAGAAGATTAATGAGGATGCCGCTTTCGCGGCATCCTTTTTACATAATATAAGTGTTATAATGGCAAAGCATAAGGCATTCGCTCTTTAAAAATATAATAGTGGGTAAATCCGGCTTCTACCAGAAGCTGCCTTGCACACGAAAAGTCTGAACCGATATCTTCCGGAACATGGGCATCCGAACCAACGGTAATGATTTTGCCGCCAAGTTCCCGGTAGCGTTTTACGATTTCAAAACAAGGATTGGTGGAACGCAGACCTTTGCGCAGACCGGCGGTATTGATTTCG
>FR900166.1:74414-91677 GCA_000437755.1 Roseburia sp. CAG:303 | reverse complement strand
GGTATTGATTTCGATTCCTTTTCCGAGGGAAAGAATGGTTTCTAATATGCGGTCAATAATATTCTTATATTTCTCGTAGGAATAATTTTTATCTTTTTCTTTGGCATAGCGGATGGCATAATCAAGATGACCATATACGTCAAAATCTGTGTGAACGGATAAGTTCGCAAGAATGTTTTCAAAATACATGGTCATGACTTCCTCGGAAGAATGGGCATTCCAGATTTCTTCGTAATAAGGATCGATTCCGTTAATGACATGGGAAGAGCCTATGACAAAATCAAATGGTACAGAATGTACAAATTCTGTACATTCTGTTTTTAAGTGAGGCTGCAGTCCGAGTTCCACACCAATGAGAAGCTGTATCCTGTCCCGGAACTGCTCCCGGACGGAAGTAAGACAGTTATAATAATCAGCCGGATTTAAGAGAAAAGTTCCGTCCTCATAATCAATATCGTGGTGATCAGTAATGCATAAATATTTCATGCCGAGAGAAATGGCTTTTTCGATGACCATTTTAATATCGGCATCCGAATCCGATGACATACAGGTATGTACATGAAAATCACAAATCATAATTAACTCCTTTTGTATTCTTATATTTTTTGGGAAATTCCCATAAATCAGTGATATGATGTTGAATATACACATAGTTTAGCACAATAGTTACAGACTGAAAATAAGAAACATTGAAAAAAATTTAACAATTTACCAAATTATGCTTGATATTTTTGAGTAAATTAGGTAAAATAAGAGACAGATAGATAACTTGCAAAGACAAGGTATTTACTAAAATACATTTTTTATAGGAGGAAAATAAAAAAATGTCAGTAAAAGTTGCAATTAACGGATTTGGACGTATTGGACGTCTTGCATTCAGACAGATGTTTGGTGCAGAAGGATATGAAGTAGTAGCTATCAACGATTTAACAAAACCTTCCATGTTAGCAGATCTTCTTAAGTATGATACAGCACAGGGTGGTTACTGTGGAAAGATTGGTGAAAACCTTCACACAGTATCAGCAGATGATGAAGCAAACACAATCACTGTTGATGGAAAGACACTTACAATTTACAAAGAAGCAGATGCAAACAATCTTCCTTGGGGAGAAATCGGAGTAGATGTTGTTCTTGAGTGTACAGGTTTCTACTGCTCAAAAGAAAAATCAATGGCTCATATCAATGCAGGTGCTAAGAAGGTTGTTATTTCAGCTCCAGCTGGAAATGACCTTAAGACAATCGTATTCTCAGTAAACGAAAATACATTAACCGCAGATGATCAGATCATCTCAGCTGCATCCTGTACAACAAACTGCCTTGCACCTATGGCAAATGCATTAAATAAATATGCTCCAATCCAGAGCGGTATCATGTCAACAATCCACGCTTACACAGGCGATCAGATGATTCTTGACGGACCACACAGAAAGGGTGATTTAAGAAGAGCAAGAGCAGGTGCTGCAAATATCGTTCCTAACTCAACAGGCGCTGCAAAAGCTATCGGACTTGTTATTCCTGAATTAAACGGAAAACTTATCGGTTCTGCACAGAGAGTACCAGTTCCAACAGGATCAACAACAATCCTTACAGCAGTAGTTAAGGGAACAGATGTAACAAAAGAAGGAATCAATGCAGCAATGAAGGCAGCAGCTTCAGAATCATTCGGATACAATGAAGATCCTATCGTATCTTCAGATGTTATCGGCATGAGATATGGTTCCTTATTCGATGCTACACAGACAATGGTAGCTCAGATTGCAGAAGATACTTATCAGGTACAGGTTGTTTCATGGTATGATAACGAAAATTCATACACAAGCCAGATGGTTAGAACAATCAAATATTTTGCAGAATTAGCTTAATTTTGAAATGAAATAAGAACAGTCTGGAAACAGATGTTTCAGACCTGCATGGGTCCGGTCTTTTTACAGGACCGGACCTGTTCTGTTTTACAGGAAAACCGGTAAGGTCATTTCTGGAATGAATGATAGATCAGAAAGGAAGAAATAAGAATGTTAAATAAAAAGTCAGTGGATGATATTCAGGTAAAAGGAAAAAGAGTTCTGGTTCGTTGCGATTTTAACGTACCGTTAAAAGATGGAAAGATTACAGATGAGAACCGTCTTGTGGCAGCACTTCCTACCATAAAGAAGTTAATTGCCGACGGAGGAAAAGTAATTCTCTGCTCACATCTTGGAAAACCAAAGGGAGAACCAAAACCGGAATTATCACTTGCACCAGTTGCAAAGAGATTATCCGAGCTTTTAGGACAGGAAGTAAAATTTGCAGCAGATCCTGAAGTTGTTGGACCAAATGCAAAGGCAGCAGTAGAAACTATGCAGGATGGCGAAGTTGTATTGCTTGAAAATACAAGATATCGTGCAGAAGAAACAAAGAACGGTGAAGCTTTCTCGAAAGACCTTGCATCTCTTTGTGATGTATTTGTAAATGATGCATTCGGAACAGCCCACAGAGCACATTGCTCAAACGTAGGGGTTGCATCTCTGGTAGATACAGCAGTTGTTGGTTATCTGATGCAGAAAGAAATTGACTTCCTCGGAAATGCAGTAGAAAATCCGGAAAGACCATTTGTTGCAATCCTTGGCGGTGCAAAAGTAGCAGATAAATTATCCGTTATTAATAACCTGCTCGAGAAATGTGATACTTTAATTATTGGTGGCGGCATGGCATTCACTTTCTTAAAGGCAAAAGGTTATGAAGTAGGAAAATCATTAGTAGATGATGAAAAGATTGACTACTGTAAAGAAATGATGGAAAAAGCTGAGAAACTCGGAAAGAAATTACTCCTTCCTATCGATACGGTAGCAGCAGATGCTTTCCCAAATCCAATTGATGCTGAAATTCCTGTTATCAATGTAAGCGTAGAAGATATGCCGGCTGATAAGATGGGACTGGATATCGGCTCAAAGACAGCTGAACTTTATGCAGAAGCTGTAAAATCAGCAAAGACAGTTGTATGGAATGGACCAATGGGTGTATTTGAAAACCCTATCTTAAAGCAGGGTACTGTAGAAGTGGCAAAATCACTGGCCGAAACAGATGCTACAACAATTATCGGCGGTGGAGATTCAGCAGCAGCAGTAAATATCCTTGGATATGGTGATAAAATGAGCCATATTTCCACAGGCGGCGGTGCATCCCTTGAATTCCTGGAAGGAAAAGAATTACCAGGTGTTGCAGCTGCAAACGATAAATAAATAAAATTTCACTGGGAGGGTTTTTACCATGGCAAGAAGAATGGTTATTGCTGGAAACTGGAAAATGAACATGACACCAAATTCAGCAGTCGCTTTAATTAAAGAATTAATTCCTTTAGTACAGAATGATGATGTTGATGTGGCATTATGTGTGCCGGATCTTGACATTCTTCCATGTATTGAAGCAGTACAGGGAACAAATATCGGAATTGGTTCCCAGAATATGTATTTTGAAGAGAAAGGTGCGTTTACAGGAGAAATCGCACCGGATATGCTTACGGATGTAGGTGTGGAATATGTTATTTTAGGACATTCCGAGAGAAGAAGTTTCTTCGCTGAAACAGATGAAACCGTAAATAAGAAAGTCTTAAAAGCATTCGAACATGATATTATCCCGATTATCTGCTGCGGTGAGACACTGAAACAGAGAAAACAGGGTATTACACTGGATTTAATCCGTATGCAGATAAAGATAGCTTTTTATAATGTAAAACCTGAAAATGCAAAGAAAGCAATCGTAGCATACGAACCGATCTGGGCAATCGGCACGGGTGTAGGTGCGAGAACAGACCAGGCACAGGAAGTATGCAAAGCAATCAGAGATTGTCTGGCAGAGATTTATGATGAAGGTATTGCACAGGAAATCAGAATTCTCTATGGAGGCAGTGTTTCTTCTGCAAATGCAGCTGACCTTTTCGAACAGCCTGATATCGACGGAGGTCTGGTAGGTGGAGCATCACTGAAACCGGATTTCGGACGTATTGTTAATTATAAATCAGCAGAATAAGGTTTTTAAGAAAGTCTTTCTGTGTGTTTGTCTGGATATCGGAAAGACTTTCTTTTCTTATATGGGCATATGCCTGTAAATAAAATATGGTCAGGGGTGACAGAATGAAAAGAGTATTTACCAAGGAAGCAGTTGCCGGTAGTGTGCTGGCGAGGGATGTGTATGGATTTGGCGATGTTTTGATTTTGAAGAAAGGCACAGTACTTACTGCTGAAAATATCTATTCTTTGATTATGAAAAATATCGACTGGATAGACATTGAAGAGGCAGGGCAAGAAACTCAGAAAAGTACGCAGGGTACTTCAGAGTATCAGGACCGGCTCAAAAATACAGAGGAATATAAAGTATTCAGTAAAAAGTATAATACGAATCTTGGCGAGCTGGAAAATGGAATTAACAGACTGATTGGAAAAAATGCGGATGAGAAGGATGTCAATGCGATGATGAATCAGACCATGGATATCATCAGCGGACTGGATAACGGAATCAGTGTTTTTGATATGCTGAACGGAATCAAGGATTATGATGATGCAACTTTTGCACACTCTATCAATGTTTCGCTGATTTGCAACATTCTGGCGAAATGGATTGGTATGAATGAAGATGAAATCCATCTTGCAACGCAGTGCGGTCTGTTTCATGACGTTGGAAAAGTTGCAATTCCGGTAGAAGTGCTGACGAAACCGGGAAAACTCACAAAAGAGGAATATGATATCGTAAAGACACATACAACCAGAGGATACCGTATTCTGCAGGATTACGACTTCCTGCCGGAAGAAGTGAAGCTGTGTGCACTTATGCATCATGAGCGGTGTGACGGAAGCGGTTATCCGCTTGGACTGAAAACGGATAAGATCAACCGATATGCAAAGCTTGTTGCGATTGCGGATATTTATGATGCGATGACTTCTGCAAGGGTATATCGCGGACCACTCTGCCCGTTCAAGGTCATCCGGATCTTTGAAGAAGAAGGCTTTGAAAAATATGATCCACGCTACATTGTAACATTTTTGCAAAATATTGCGGATACCTATGTGCAGAATGAAGTTCTTTTATCTGATGGAAGAAAAGGACAGATCGTACTGATTAATAAAAGCATGGTTTCCAAACCGATCGTCCAGTGCGGCGGTGAAGTGATTGATTTGTCAAAAAAGCCTGACTTATATATTGAAAATATCCTGTAGATTTCTTTTTTAAAATGTCAAATAAAAGTACTTGACAAAAAAACAGATGTAGTGTATGATATCCACTGTGCCAAATACCTGTCAAGGAGTGATGCTATGGAATGGATTGTAAAAAAAGCTTTGTTATATGATTTTTATGGAGAACTTTTGACAGAACATCAGAAAAGTATATACAGCGATTATATTTTAAATGATATTGGTATCAGCGAAATCGCAGTGGAGAGAGGAATCAGCAGACAGGGTGTTCACGAGCAGGTGAAGCGTTGTGATAAAATTCTGGAAGAGTACGAAGAGAAACTCCATCTGGTTGAGAAGTTTCTGAAAGCAAAGGAACTGGTTGCACAGATTAACAAGCTGGCAGGAGATTTCGGAGTAACGGGGAATGTGTCCCTGGTAAATCAGATTCAGGAAGTATCGAATCATATTCTGGAAGAATTTTAGCCGGACAGGAGGTAGCTGCAATGGCGTTTGAAAGCTTATCAGATAAGCTGCAGAATATATTTAAGAATTTAAAGGGGAAAGGCCGCCTGAGTGAGGCTGATGTAAAGGCTGCACTGAAAGAGGTTAAGATGGCACTCCTTGAAGCGGATGTAAGCTTTAAGGTTGTAAAGCAGTTTATTAATTCTGTTACGGAACGGGCGATTGGGCAGGATGTAATGTCAAGCCTGACACCAGGACAGATGGTAATTAAAATTGTAAATGAAGAAATGGTTTCCCTGATGGGTTCGGAAACTACAGAGATTTCTTTAAATCCTGCAAATGAGATGACAGTCATCATGATGATGGGGCTTCAGGGTGCAGGTAAGACAACTACTGCTGCAAAATTAGCAGGAAAATTCAAGTCAAAAGGCAGAAAACCTTTGCTTGTGGCATGTGATGTGTATCGACCGGCTGCGATCGAACAGTTAAAGGTAAATGGAGAAAAGCAGGGTGTTCCGGTATTTTCCATGGGCACAGGAAATTCTCCGCTAAATATTGCAAAAGCAGCAGTGGAGCATGCATCAAAAAATGATATGAATCTTGTCATTATTGATACGGCGGGTCGTCTTCAGGTTGATGAAGATATGATGAATGAGCTGGTTGAGATAAGGGACAATATTGATATAAAACAGAGTATTCTGGTTGTAGATGCCATGACCGGTCAGGATGCTGTCAATGTGGCAACCACTTTTGAAGAGAAGGTGGGCATTGACGGAGTTATATTGACAAAGATGGATGGCGATACGCGAGGCGGAGCTGCACTTTCCATTCGTGCGGTAACCGGAAAACCGATTCTTTATGTCGGAATGGGCGAAAAACTTTCTGATTTGGAACAGTTTTTTCCAGACAGAATGGCTTCCAGAATTTTAGGAATGGGAGATGTCCTTACTCTGATAGAAAAGGCGGAAGCGGCGGTGGATGCCGAAAAAGCCAAAGAAATGGAAAAAAAATTCAAAAAAGCAGAGTTTGGTTTTGATGATTATCTTGATTCTATGGCCCAGATAAGAAAGATGGGCGGACTCGAAGATGTCATGAATATGATACCGGGGCTTGGCGGACAGTTAAAGGGTGCTTCTGTACCGGATGAGAAAGCGATTGCCAGAACTGAGGCGATTATCTATTCCATGACTCCGGAAGAAAGAGCGAATCCTTCCGTCCTGAATCCATCCAGAAAGAGCAGGATTGCAAAAGGTGCGGGTGTGGATATTGCAGAAGTGAACCGGTTGGTCAAACAGTTTGAACAGTCACGAAAATTAATGAAACAGATGTCGGGTATGATGTCCGGAAAACGCAGTGGTGGCGGATTGTTTGGAAAGTTAAAATTACCATTCTAGGTAATATGACGGTAACCCAGATATAAATTTGCACAGCAAATTTATCATAGATTAATAAAAACCTAAGGAGGTGAAATTACAATGGCAGTAAAGATCAGATTAAGAAGAATGGGACAGAAAAAAGCTCCTTTCTATAGAATTATCGTAGCAGATTCAAGATCACCGAGAGATGGCAAGTTCATCGATGAAATCGGAACATATGATCCAAATCTTGAACCAAGTGCTGTATCAATCAACGAAGAAGCTGCAAAGAAGTGGTTAGCAAATGGTGCTCAGCCAACAGAAGTAGTTGCTAAGTTATTAAAGCAGGCTGGAATTGAAAAATAAGTCTGTTTAAGAGGCGTGAGGTACGCGATATGAAAGAATTAGTTGAAGTTATTGCGAAGGCTCTTGTAGACCATCCTGAGGAAGTTTTTGTAGCGGAAAAGGACACGGAAGAAGCTCTTGTTGTTGAACTCAAAGTAGCAGATGATGACATGGGTAAAGTGATTGGCAAACAGGGCCGTATAGCCAAATCTATTCGTTCAGTTGTTAAAGCTGCGGCGTCTAAAGATGACAGGAAAGTGATTGTAGATATTGTCCAGTAAAATATTACTGGAATACGATTTATAACACATAATGGGAAATCGGCATTTTATGCCGGTTTCTTTTGCGTATTACAAAAAGGAGGTCTGGTTTATGGAAGATTTGTTGAGAGTTGGTGTAATAGCAAATACACATGGAATACGCGGGGAAGTAAAGGTATTTCCGACTACGGATGAGAAAGAAAGATTTAAGGATTTAAAAAAAGTAATCCTTGATATGGGAAAAGAACAGAAAGTATTGGAAATCCAGTCCGTAAGATTTTTTAAAAACCTGGTAATTCTGAAGTTCAAAGGAATTGATAATATTAATGACATTGAAATGTACAAAGGAAAAGATCTGCTTGTTACCAGGGAAGATGCTGTACCGTTGGAAGAAGGAGAATATTTCATAGCAGATTTGCTGGATCTGGATGTATACAGTGATGAAGATGAAAAAATCGGGGTTCTGTATGATGTGATGCAGACCGGTGCAAACGATGTATATGTGGTAAAAACGGAAGAAGGAAAAGAAATACTTCTGCCAGCGATAGATGAATGTATTCTGGATATTGACCTGGAAGAAAGCCGTATGACTGTGCATATCATGGAGGGACTGCTGGATTGATGAATTATTATGTGATGACACTGTTTCCGGAGATGGTTTATTCGGGGTTAAATACAAGCATTATCGGAAGGGCAATGGAAAAAAATCTTCTTTCCCTGGAATGTGTGGATATTAGGAAATATACAAAAGAAAAACATGGGCATGTGGATGATGCACCATATGGCGGAGGCGCAGGCATGGTTATGCAGGCACAGCCGATCTATGACTGTTACATGGATCTTTGTGAAAATAAGATTGGAAAAAAACCACGGGTCATCTATCTTACCCCACAGGGAAAAACTTTCAATCAGCAGATGTCTCGTGAATTTGCAAAAGAAGAAGAACTGGTATTTCTGTGCGGACACTATGAGGGCATCGATGAACGCATCCTTGAGATGATTGTGACGGATTATGTATCCATCGGAGACTATGTGCTGACCGGCGGGGAACTTGCAGCGATGGTCATGATTGATTCCATATCAAGAAATGTACCAGGTGTTTTAAACAATGATATCAGTGCCGAGACGGAGAGCTTTTCCGATGGATTGCTGGAATATCCGCAGTATACCCGTCCGGAGGAATTTATGGGAAAAAGAGTTCCGGAGGTTCTGTTAAGCGGTCATCATGCTAATATTGAGCGGTGGAGAAGAAACCAGTCGATTCTGCGGACCTATGAGAAAAGACCGGATTTATTCGAGGAGGCTGTGTATGATAAAAATGATATGAAATTCATCCGGGAAGAGCTGGGAATCAGCAGGGTAAAAAATTATTGTGATAAAAAGCAAGAAAAACATTAAAAACACTTGATATTTCAAAAAAAATATGATACCATTTAGAAGTTGTGAAAATTGATGTTCCTCTGGTACGCAGGGTATTACAGAACATCGAAATATTATAGGAGGTCACACAAATGAACGAAATTATTAAGAACATTGAGGCAGCTCAGTTAAAAGAAAATGTAGGAAACTTTAGTGTAGGTGATACTGTAAAGGTATATGCTAAGATCAAAGAAGGAAACCGTGAAAGAGTTCAGGTTTTTGAAGGCGTAGTACTTAAGAGACAGGGCGGAAGCTCAAGAGAAACATTTACAGTAAGAAAGAATTCCAACGGAATTGGCGTTGAGAAGACTTGGCCATTACATTCCCCATCAATCGAGAAGGTTGAAGTAGTTCGTCACGGTAAAGTAAGACGTGCGAAACTTAACTACTTAAGAGGCAGAGTTGGTAAGGCTGCAAAGGTAAAAGAATTAGTTAAATAATTTCTGAAGACAAGGGCAGATACCACCAGGTATTTGTCCTATTTTTTTCTGGAGGTAGGAAATGGGATATTTTAATCCAAAGCCGGAACGGAATATTTTTACGGACATAATTCTGAAATGGCTCGTAGATATTGCGGTAGCTGTTGCGGCAGCAGTATTTTTGATTCTTTTTCTCGGGGAAAAGACAAATGTGATCGGCAATTCAATGGCAGACGAGATAAAAAGCGGTCAGACAGTTTTAATTGATAAAATGTCCTATGAACTCAGGGATATTAAAAGATTTGATGTGGTTGTATACAGATCGGATCTTTCGAAAGATGAATATATTATCAAGAGAGTGATTGGACTTCCGGGCGAAGAGATACAGATTATCGACAGCAGAATATATATTAATGGGGAAGAGATAGAGGATAAGTATCATAAGGGAAGCTTTGAAAGCGGTGCAGCCAGTCAGACCATTAAGATTGGAGAGGATGAATATTTTGTTATGGGAGATAACCGCAATCTCAGTCAGGATAGCAGATTTGAATATGTAGGAAATGTGAAAAGAGAAGATATTATTGGACGGGCATGGAGCATTATTTCGCCGTTCAATAAAATCGGACTGATAAAATAGACGAAGATAAAAGGAGGCAGAAATGAATTATCAGTGGTATCCGGGTCATATGACCAAAGCAAAAAGAATGATGGAGGAAAACATTAAGCTGATTGATATCGTAATCGAGGTTCTGGATGCAAGAATACCGTTCAGCAGCAGAAATCCGGATATTGATATGCTTGGAAAGAATAAATCAAGACTGATTTTATTAAATAAATCAGATCTTGCCGATGAAAAAGTAAATAAATTATGGAAAGAATGGTTTGAGGAGCAGGGATATTTCGTGGTAGAAGTAAATGCAAGATCCGGTATGGGAATCCGTCCGATCAATGCAATCGTAAAGGAAGCCTGCAAAGAGAAAATTGAACGCGACCGGAAGAGGGGAATTCTCAACCGTCCGGTGCGTGCCATGGTAGTCGGAATCCCGAACGTCGGAAAATCTACATTTATCAATTCCTATGCGAAGAAAGCATGCACAAAGACGGGAAATAAACCGGGTGTCACAAAAGGAAAACAATGGATTAAACTGAGCAAGGAGATAGAGCTTCTTGATACACCGGGAATCCTCTGGCCGAAATTTGAAGATCAGAAGGTTGGATTAAATCTTGCACTTACAGGGTCTATCAATGACGAAATTCTGAATATTGAAGAACTCGCAGGAGAATTTATCAGATTTATGCAGAACAGATATCCGGGAGTGATAGAAGAAAGATATGGCATTGAGAATTGTTCGGATGTGATAGATGCAATCGAGAATATCGCAAAGGTAAGAGGATGTCTTTTAAAAGGCGGAGCATATGACACGAAAAAAGCTTCAAGACAGATGATTGATGATTTCAGAAATGGAAAACTCGGACGAATCTCTCTTGAAACACCGGTGAAATAATGGAAAGTCGGACTATGAAAAAGGAAGAAAAGAAAAAGAATTTCGGGCGGGCTTTTTGCATGGTTGCAATCTATATTATTATTATAACCGTTTTATGTGTTGCTTTCCAGCATTATCTGTATTCTCCCATGAGGGTAATAGGGGATTCGATGAATCCTGCCCTCTCATCCGGGGATATCCTGCTAGTCAGTGAATCCGCATATAAAGAAGCCGAACCCGGACGCTTTGATCTGATTGTGTTTAAGTACAAATACGACATACACACCCGGTATATCAAACGTGTGATTGGACTGCCGGGAGAAACGGTCGAGATCAAGGATAATACCATATATATCAATGGCGAAGAATTAAAAGAGTATTATGGGTATTACGATGGTGAAAAGAAAATGGACGATTATGCGGCATATACCCTGCGAACGGATGAATACTTTGTACTGGGAGATAACAGGGAACATAGTGTGGACAGCAGATCCGGGGATGTGGGGCCGGTAGAACGGGATATGATTATCGGGCGTGCAGCATTCCGTCTGTGGCCATTTAAAGCAGTTGGTTCTTTAAAGTATCAATAATCCGGAGGAAAAGCGAATGGATGAATATAATAAAAAGAAGCTTGAACTGAAAAATTTTCTGGAAATAGGATTATATGTATTTTTAGCGGTCGCTGCGACCTATTTTCTCCTTATGTTTGTAGGACAGCGAACAAGTGTTCATGGAAATTCCATGTATCCGACCCTGAAGGACGGGGATCAGCTCATTGTTGAAAAAGTGACCAAACATTTTTCATCGCCCAAACGTTTTGACATTATTGTATTTAATGAGCAGGATGAGAAAAGTGACGAAACGGTTCATTACATCAAACGTGTGATCGGACTGCCAGGGGAAACGGTCTGTATACAGGATGGAAAAATCTATATCGATGGTGAAATCCTGGAGGAAAATTATGGCTATTATCTGGAAGGCAAAGTGATGGAAGGATATGATTTTTCAGAACCAGTGGAAGTCGGTGAGGATGAATACTTTGTGCTGGGAGATAACAGGAATGACAGCCTTGACAGCCGGAAAATAGGATGTATATCAAAGACGGATATCATAGGAAGTGCAGTATTCCGGATATATCCGTTTCAGAATATTGGAACACTGGAGTGATTAAAATGAAGATAGAAGAAATCAGGGAAATATTGAAAAATACGGAAGAATCCTGTTTAAGGGAAAGATTGCAGGATTTTTCGTCAGATGAGAGGGATGGCGTAAAGAAGCTTGTACTCCAGTATGGGAAAAAAGCGGATAGGTATGAAAAAGAACTGATCCGGCTGGAAAAAATGCGTGCTTATGAGAAAAAATATCAGGAAACAGAGTATATCTGTGGTATTGATGAGGTGGGACGAGGTCCTTTAGCAGGTCCGGTTGTGACCTGTGCGGTTATTCTTCCGAAAGATTGCAGGATACCATATATTAATGATTCCAAAAAACTTTCCGAAAAAAAGAGAGAGGAGCTTGCACAGATCATAAAACAGGAAGCCATAGAAGTGAATGTTACGATGGAGAGTCCGGAAGTGATCGATCAGATTAATATTCTGCAGGCAACCTTACAGTCCATGAAAAAATCGATTCTTGGGCTGGAGCATAAGCCGGATATTGTTCTTGCGGATGCCGTGACGATTCCTGGCATACCCTGCGGCCAGGAGGCAATTATCAAAGGAGATGCAAAGAGCATATCCATTGCTGCGGCAAGCATTGTTGCAAAAGTTACAAGGGATCATATGATGGAAGAATACGATAAATTATATCCGGAATATGATTTTGCATCCAATAAAGGATATGGAACGGCAAAACACATAGACGCTTTAAAAGAGCATGGTGCATGTCCGATTCACAGAAAAACGTTTATTAAAAACTTTCTGGACAATTAAACAAAACGCAGCATGATTGAGGAAGGAGGATGAATATGCAGATTACCACAAATATTCCGTCACATGGAAATGGACAGATTCAGAATCCGGATGCCGTACCATCACAGGGACGTGCTGATCTACAGCAGAATGGGGAATTGTCGCTGGCAAATGCGGCAAAAGGAAGTGTTTTTCAGGGAAATGTAATTGATATAAGAGGAAATCAGGTACAGATTCAGGTAGGAAATGCCGTGTTGAATGCACTTCTTGAAAACAGTGTAAATGTCAATATCGGAGAGGATCTGTCCTTTCTGGTAAAAGAAAATACAGGGACAAAAGTGTTATTAAAACCATTTCAGAATTTATCCCAGTCCGCGAACCAGATTCTTGCAAAGAGTCTGGAAGAGGCATCACTGCCTGTAACAGAACGCAATATGCAGGCAGTGAAAAGCATGATGAGCATGGGAATGTCCATCGATCGGGAGAGCATGACGGAGATGGGGAAAATTCTTCATCAGTATCCGGATATTCCGGCAGAAACCCTTGTTTCCATGAAGAGTTTTGAAATTCCCGTGACGGAGCAGAATATAAAATTGTTTATGGCATATCAGCAGAACCAGGCACAGTTTACGGACGGAATTCAGAAGATGTTTGGCGAACTTCAGGAGATGGTAGAAAATGCGCAGACACCGGAAGAATTAAATAAGTTAAATGCCCTGACGGAAGAGTTAAACCAGATCGCTGCACCACAGGAGCAGGCATCTGCAGAAATGAAAAACCAGATTGATACCGAACAGGCAGAACAGCCGGAGAAAATGCAGAAGGACGGGGAAACTGCTGCAGGAGAAAAAGTACAGGAAAATTCCGGAAAAGAACCAGAAAAAGCACAGCAGGCCACACAGAAGATGTCGGTTACCGAACAGCTGCTCAGTGAAAGGGAAGCGGTTCAGACGGATTCTTTAAAGGATACCCTGAAAAGTAATCTGAAGATGCTCGAAGAAAATCTGAAAAATAAATTATTTATTACACCGGAAAAACTTGCACAGCAGGGAGAAAAGGCGATTAAGGAATCCTATGAAACACTGGCAAAGACACTGGATAAATTAACGGAATCCTTACAGAATACAGGGGAAAAACATTCCAGTCTGATGAATACGGCGGGTGATTTAAAAAATAATATGAGTTTTATGTCTGATTTTAACCAGATGACGGCATATGTGCAGCTTCCGATGAAACTGGGAGCAAAAGAAAAAAATGGAGAATTATATGTTCTGAGCCGGAAAAAGAAATATGAAAAAGACGAAGTAAAAACGGCATTTCTTCATTTTGACATGGAGAACCTGGGAGCTACGGATATCCGTATTTCCCTGACCGGCAGCAGGGTCAGTACCATATTTACCCTTGATAATGATGCTTCCATGGAACTGGTAAAAGAACATCTGCCGCAGCTGCAGGAACGGCTTGCAGCACTGGGCTACCATGCAGAATTAAAAGCGGATGTAACGCAGGAAACAAAATCTTCTTTTGAGCGGATTATAGAAGCAGAGAAGCCACAGAAAGAAGTAAAACGGTATGCATTTGATGTGAGAGCCTGAAAAGGGAGAAAAAGGAGCTGGCAGAAGAAATGAAAGAAGAGAAAAAGGACAAAGTTGCCATTGCACTTGAATATACACCGGAAAATGATGCCCCGGTTGTCATTGCTACCGGAAAAGGTGCATTGGCGGAAAAAATTCTGGATGGAGCAAAGAAAGAGGATATTCCGGTATATCATGACCAGTCTCTGGCAAAAACATTGTCAAAACTGGAGCTGGGTGAGATGATTCCGCCGGAACTGTATGAAGTGATTGCAGAGGTACTTGTGTTTGTAGACCGGATGGATCATCTGAAAGAAAAAATGGCAGGAGGAAAGCGTGGATAAGAGAAAAGAGGGAAGTAAATATGAGGATGCGGCGGCAGAATATCTGGAAAACGCAGGTTATAAAATCCTGGAACGGAATTTCTATACACATTTTGGCGAAATTGACATCATTGCGTGGAAGGATGGAATCATTGTATTTGTGGAAGTGAAATATAGGAAGTCTTTGAAACGGGGACATCCTCTGGAGGCGGTAACCAAAACAAAACAGCAGAGAATTTTTAAGTCTGCCGTATATTACCTGTATAAAGAAGGAAAAGAAAATGCTGCCTGTCGATTTGATGCAATTGGAATTCTGGACGGCAGTGTGACACATATAGAAAATGCATTTGAGGAGAATTAAGATGTTTGTAAAATCAGGAAGAGAAGAAACGACCTATCTGGAAGGAGAAAAGATTCCTTCCATCCGGTATCATATATTGAAAGGTTCTGGTTTTGTAAAGGACGGTTTTTCGACAAGGCGCGGTGGTGTAAGTAAAGGACAGTTTTCCAGCATGAATTTTTCTGTTAAAATGGGAGATAATGAAGAAAACGTACAGGAAAACTTCAGAATTTTTCTGGCGGAGCATGGATTTAAGAATCCGGTTATGGCAGATCAGGTACATGGAAAAACGATTCGACTGGTAAGCAGGGAAGATGTCGGGAAAAATGTTTTTCTTCCAAAGGATTATTCCGGGGTAGACGGACTTATTACAAACGAACCGGGTGTTACCCTGGTAACCACATTTGCGGACTGTGTTCCGCTTTATCTGGTGGATCCGGTAAATCATGCGATTGGACTGGCACATTCCGGCTGGAGAGGCACGATACAGAGAATCGGAGCAGAGACTCTCGGAAAAATGAAGGAAACGTATGGAACAAATCCGGGCGATGTGTTGGCAGCAATCGGCCCGTCCATCTGTGTGAACTGTTATGAAGTAAGTAAAGAACTGGCAGAAGAATTTGCCCTGGAATTTCAGACGCAGATTCAGCCTGCCCTGATGGACAGAATCCCGGAACAGGACACGGAAAATATTGTGTGGTTACGGGGGGATAAGTATTATCTTAATCTCTGGGCTGCAAATTATAAAGTGCTTGCGGATGCAGGAATAAAACAGATTGCACTGCCGGATTTATGTACCTGTGAAAATTCACAAGAGTTATTTTCACACCGGGCAAGTAAGGGAAAAAGAGGCAATCTGTGTGCATTTTTAATGATAGAGGAGTAAAAATATGGACGAAAGAAGAGAGTGGACAGAAAGAAAGAACAAAAAAGGAAAAATGGTATTCCTGACGATATTACTGATTATCGTATTGGCAGGGGGCGGATTCCTGGTAAAGAAACATTATGATTTGCGAAAAGATTATAATTATCTGGAGCAGAATAAAGACAGTATTGTGGATGAGGAAGTGAGCCAGAGACTGGAGCAGGTGCAGATGGCAGAAAGGGAGATTGTGCTGGAAGAATTCAGGGAAGGACTGGGGTTAAAAGGAAATACCCTGGCATTCCTGCGCAGCCAGTATAAGGATAGTTATCTGGTATACCAGATTTCATCCAAATATCTGTTCGAGCCGATATTGGATGTACCGATGGCAGATTATTCCGATGGTGAATTTGTGACAGATGAAAAAACAAAATTAAAGAGTTTTGAGGTAGATGGCAAGAGTGTGACCAGCCATGTGGTAGATGTTTCAAAATATCAGGGGGATATTGACTGGAAAGCCGTGAAAAATTACGGAATTGACGGAGCCATGATAAGAGCCGGGATCCGTGGATATGGTTCCGGAGAGATTGTGGCAGATACAAATTTTGACACCAATATGAAAAATGCACTGGCAGAAGGACTCAAAACAGGTGCATATTTCTTTTCCGAGGCAATCACCGTAGAGGAAGCAAAAGAAGAGGCAGAATTTTTATTAAATGCGGTAAAACCTTATAAAGTAAAACTTCCGCTTGTACTGGATCTGGAAATGATAGACGGCGACGATGGAAGAAATGAAAAATTATCAAAAGAAGAGATGACCAAAGTTGCCCTTGCATTTATGAAAGAAATCGCAGATGCAGGATATCAGGCAATGCTGTATGGAAATATCCGTACCATTTCGGAGATGGTGGATCTGACACAGTTTGAAGATTATGGATTATGGTTTGCCTATTACAGCAATGAGATTTATATTCCATATAAAGTCAGTATGTGGCAGTATGCAAGCGATGGTAAAGTGGACGGAATCTCTACGGACTGTGATGTGAACCTGATGTTTACACAGGAATAACAGAATCTGCCGGCACTTGACGAAAAAAAAGATCAATGGTAAAATTTTTAAGAATCAATCAAGATGGAGGATAAAAAATATGTCAGGAACATTTATTACAGATACAACAACAATTCCGGTTGCACCACTGAAGATTGCTGCACTTGAGAGCTGCAGGGAATTTGCAGGACTGGTGAATAACCATATTGTGCAGCAGAGAAATGAATCCATATCAGAGAATCACTCATCCATAGAATTCAAGGGATACAAATGCGATTCCTATCTTTTAAAATGTGCTTGTCCGAGATTTGGTTC
>FR900166.1:72310-74406 GCA_000437755.1 Roseburia sp. CAG:303 | reverse complement strand
TTTGGTTCCGGTGAGGCAAAGGGACTTGTGGAAGAGTCTGTAAGAGGTGCGGATTTATTTGTTATGGCGGATGTCGGCAATTACAGCCTTACTTATTCTTTATGCGGATATGAAAATCATATGTCACCGGATGATCATTTTCAGGACATTAAAAGAATTGTAGCAGCATCCCACAGTGCGAAGCGTATTAATATTATCATGCCGTTTATGTATGAAGGCAGACAGCATAAGAGAACAAAGAGAGAATCCCTGGACTGTGCACTGGCACTTCAGGAGCTGGTAGATATGGGAGCACAGAATATTATTACTTTTGATGCGCATGACCCGAGAGTTGTAAATTCCATACCAATTAACGGTTTTGATAATTATATGCCCCCATATCAGTTTATAAGAACCATATTAAAAGTGGATAAAGACTTAAAACTGGACAATGATCATCTGATGATCATCAGTCCGGAT
This sequence comes from Roseburia sp. CAG:303, assembly GCA_000437755.1. Lineage (GTDB taxonomy): Bacteria > Bacillota > Clostridia > Lachnospirales > Lachnospiraceae > CAG-303. The sequence goes on along the minus strand of FR900166.1, from coordinate 73,947 downwards.
GAAGGCGGAATGAACCGTGCCGTATATTTTGCAAATGTTCTTGGTGTGGATATGGGTATGTTCTATAAGAGACGTGACTACTCCACCGTAGTAAATGGAAAAAACCCGATTGTTGCACATGAGTTTCTGGGAACGGAAGTTGCCGGCAAGGATGTGATCATCGTTGATGATATGATTTCTTCCGGTGAAAGTATGCTGGATGTTGCAAAACAGTTAAAAGACAGAAAAGCGAATAAGGTTTTTGTATGTACGACATTTGGATTATTTACGGATGGTCTGGAGAAATTTGATGAATATTATGAAAAAGGCTATATTAATTATGTCATTACAACAAATCTGACATATCAGAATCCGGAATTACTGAAACGTCCGTATTATTTATCTGCGGATATGAGTAAATTCCTTGCCCTGATCATTGATACCTTAAATAAAGATGGTTCAACAGAACCGGTAATGTCACCGACCGATAAAATCAAGGCATTGGTGGCTGATTATTATAAAAGATAAGGAGCGGAAAGACGCACAGGAATGAAAAAATATACCGGACACAGAATTAAGAATGTAAAACCCGGATCCATTGCGGAAGAACTTGAAATCGAAGCGGGTGATACTCTTTTAAAAATTAATAATGAGATTCTGGAAGATATTTTTGATTATCAGTATATGATTGAGGAAGAATATATTGAAGTACTGATTCGGAAAGCTTCCGGAGAAGAATGGGTTCTTGAAATCGAAAAAGATTATGATGATGATCTGGGACTGGAATTTGAGCAGGGACTGATGGATGAATACCGTTCCTGCCAGAATAAATGCATCTTCTGCTTTATAGACCAGATGCCTCCGGGAATGAGAGAAACTCTGTATTTTAAGGATGATGATTCCAGATTATCGTTTTTGCAGGGAAATTATATTACATTGACCAATATGAAGGATAAGGACATTGAACGAATTATCCGTTATCATCTGTTTCCGATTAATATTTCTGTGCAGACAACCAATCCGGAATTAAGATGCAAAATGCTTCATAACCGGTTTGCGGGGGAAGCACTGGAAAAGATCAGACGGCTTGCAGAGGCACATATTGAGATGAACGGACAGATTGTTTTGTGCAAAGGTGTGAATGATGGGGAAGAACTGAAAAGATCCATCGAGGAGCTTTCAAAGTATCTTCCTCATATGCGGAGTGTGTCCGTTGTTCCTGCGGGATTGACAAAATACCGCAAAGGTCTGTATCCTCTGGAACTGTTTACAAAAGAGGATGCAGAAGAAGTAATTGATCTGATCGAATCCTATCAGCAGGGATTTTATGAACGGTACGGATTGCATTTTATCCATGCCAGTGATGAATGGTATCTGAAGGCAGAAAGGGATTTTCCGGAAGAAGAGCGTTATGATGGATACATCCAGCTGGAGAACGGGGTTGGTATGATGCGGCTTTTGTATGATGAATTTACAGAAGCACTGGCTCAGGCAGAACCTTCCGAGGAAGAAGCGGAACTTTCTGTGGCAACAGGATTCCTTGCATATCCCATGATTTGCATGCTGGCAGAAATGCTGCATGAGAAATTTAAAAACCGCAGGATACATGTTTATTGTATTAGGAACGATTTTTTCGGGGAAACCATTACCGTATCCGG
>FR900166.1:70814-72285 GCA_000437755.1 Roseburia sp. CAG:303 | reverse complement strand
GACTTTTGACCGGACAGGATTTAATCCGGCAGCTGAAGGAGAAAGAACTGGGAGATGTATTACTGCTTCCGGGAAATGTCGTCCGTGAGCAGGAACAGGACTTCCTGGATGACATTACACTTGAAGAACTGAAAACCGCTTTACAAGTAAATGTAAATATTGTAAAATCAGGTGGAAAAGATTTGCTGGATGCATTTACAGGCAGTTATAAACAGCAAAATACAGGAGAACAGGGATTCGTATATAAAAAATGTTATCCTGACAGATAGAGAAAGAGAGGAATTTATGAGCAAACCGATAGTGGCCGTTGTTGGAAGGCCGAATGTAGGAAAATCTACATTATTCAATGCGCTTGCCGGGGAACAGATATCCATTGTAAAAGATACACCTGGTATTACAAGGGACAGAATTTATGCAGATATTACATGGCTTGACCGAACATTTACATTAATTGATACCGGTGGTATTGAACCGGACAGCAAAGATATTATTTTATCACAGATGAGGGAGCAGGCGCAGATTGCCATTGATACTGCCGATGTCATTATTTTCCTTGTGGATGTAAAACAGGGACTGGTGGACAGCGATGCAAAAGTAGCAGATATGTTAAGAAGAAGCAGAAAACCGGTCATTCTTGTGGTAAATAAAGTAGATAATTTTGCAAAATACAATGCGGATATCTATGAATTTTATAATCTTGGAATCGGGGATCCGATCCCGGTTTCCGCAGCTTCCAGACTTGGAATCGGTGATATGCTGGATGAAGTTATCAAATATTTTCCGAATGCGGATGAAAATGAAGAAGAGGATGATAGACCCCGTATTGCAATTGTAGGGAAACCGAATGTAGGAAAATCATCCATGATTAACAAACTTCTGGGTGAAAAACGTCTGATTGTATCGGATATTGCCGGTACTACCAGGGATGCCGTAGATGCGGTTGTAAAGAGAAATGGAAAAGAATATGTTTTCATCGATACTGCAGGATTGCGAAGAAAGAACAAGATAAAAGAAGAGATCGAAAAATATTCTATTATCCGGACTGTAACCGCAGTGGAACGTGCGGATGTTGTCGTTGTTGTGATTGACGCAACGGAAGGGGTAACGGAGCAGGATGCAAAGATTGCAGGAATTGCACATGAAAGAGGAAAAGGTATTATTGTTGCCGTGAATAAATGGGATGCGGTTGAAAAAGATGACAAGACCATTTATGAGCATACAAAGAAAATAAAGGATACCCTTGCTTTCATGCCATATGCGGAGATTCTGTTTATTTCTGCTGAAACCGGACAGCGTCTGAATAAATTATTCGACATGATAGATGTTGTCATTGAAAATCACACACTCAGGATTGCAACGGGTGTATTAAATGAAATCATGGCAGAAGCGGTCACTCTGCAGCAGCCACCGTCAGACAGGGGAAAACGCCTGAAATTATATTATATTACGCAGGTAGCTGTAAAACCGCCGA
>FR900166.1:68589-70808 GCA_000437755.1 Roseburia sp. CAG:303 | reverse complement strand
CAGGTAGCTGTAAAACCGCCGACATTTGTTATCTTTGTAAACGACAAAGAACTGATGCATTTCTCTTATACCAGATATATCGAAAACAAAATCCGTGAAGCATTTGGATTTAAGGGAACTCCTCTGAAGTTTATTATCAGGGAAAGAAAAGGAGACGGCAGTAATACAAAATAAGAAAAATCCGGAAGGAAGAGGAAAATGGAAATTTTATACAGAATTATATGTGTTGTGATTGGATACATTTTTGGAATGTTTCAGACAGGATATATTTATGGTAAACTGCATCATATCGATATCCGCGATTATGGAAGTCACAATTCCGGAACAACAAATGTTTCCAGAATCTTTGGAAAGAAAGTGGGTACATTAACCTATTTTGTGGATGCAATTAAAGGTGTGCTTGCAATTTTATTGGTAAGGCTTCTGTGCAATTTAAATGTAATTGATTTATCTCTTGCGGCAGATGCAGACGCATTCTTATACATTCTTGCATTATATACAGGTATCGGTGTTGTGCTTGGACACAATTATCCGTTCTATATGGGATTTAAAGGCGGTAAGGGAATTGCTGCATCTTCAGGTGTTATCTTCGGAATGTTTTACTGGCCGATTTTCTGGATCTGCTTTGTTCTGTTTTTTGGAACAACACTTCCGAGTAAATATGTTTCACTTGGCTCTATCGCGATGATGGCGGGTTACTTTATCCTGACCGTTATTTTTGGACAGCTGGATTTGCTTCCGGTTACAAAGGCAAGCGGAATGCTTCCGGAGATTTATATACTGGCACTGTTGTTCTCTGGGATGGCGATTTTTAAACATCGTGCGAACATCAAACGTCTGTTAAACGGCACAGAAAGCAAAATTTTCCAGAAAAATAAGAAAACATTAATTGAACAGGGTGTCGTTAATGTGGAAGAAAACAAAAATAAGAAATAAAGAAAAATATGGAGAAAGAAATGGCAGATATCGGAATTCTTGGAGCAGGTGCATGGGCAATCGCACTTGGTCTTGTATTAAATAAAAACGGACATCATGTAACTATGTGGACCTGCGTGGAGAAGGAAATGCAGATGCTCAGCACAGAGCGGGAACATAAAACTTCACTTCCAGGCATAAAGATTCCAGAAAGCATTGATATAACCATGGATATCGCAGAGGCCGCCGTACATAAGGATCTTGTGGTCTTTGCGGTTGCATCAAGATATACCAGGGAAACCGCCGCAAAGCTGCATGGCATGGCAGAGAAAAACCAGAAATTCCTGAATGTATCTAAGGGAATTGAAGAAAATACCCTGATGACACTCGCAGAGATTATTGAGGAAGAACTTCCGGGGACGGATGTGTCTGTATTGTCAGGACCGAGTCATGCGGAAGAGGTGGGAAGAGGAATTCCGACGACCGTTGTAGTCGGTTCTTCATCCCGGAATACAGCAATGTATATCCAGGAACTGTTTATGAATGAAGAATTCCGTGTATATACAAGCCCGGACCGTAAGGGAATGGAGCTTGGCGGAGCTTTGAAAAATGTAATCGCCCTTGCGGCAGGAATTGCTGATGGTGCCGGTTATGGAGATAATACAAAAGCGGCACTGATTACAAGAGGAATTACGGAGATTACCAGACTTGGTGTAAAGATGGGCGGCAATCCGAGTACATTTCACGGATTATCAGGAATCGGTGATTTAATCGTTACCTGTGCCAGCATGCACAGCAGAAACCGCCGGGCGGGAATCCTGATTGGACAGGGAAAGACAATGGAAGAAGCCATGACAGAAGTCAATGCCGTTGTAGAAGGTGTTTATTCTGCGAAGGCGGCACTGGCACTGGCAGAAAAATATAATGTTTCCATGCCAATCGTGGAACAGGTAAATGAAGTCCTTTTTAAAGGAAAAAATGTAAAACTGGCATTAAAAGATCTGATGTCAAGAGAAAAGCGAGATGAAATTGTAGAAGGATGGACAGAATAGACTTTCAAAAAGGAAAAAGAAAAATTTTAAAAGTAATATTCGGACGTACCGTATTATTGTTTCTTTCACTGATTATCCAATTTGCGGTTCTGATCTTCTTTTTTGTAAAATTATCAGAATATCTGGGTTATTATTATGGTGTTGGAATTATTATTTCTGTTATTTTGCTGATATATATCGTAAATTCGGATGAAAATCCATCGTATAAACTGGCCTGGGGAATACCGGTTGCACTAATGCCCGTGTTTGGCT
>FR900166.1:66896-68575 GCA_000437755.1 Roseburia sp. CAG:303 | reverse complement strand
CTAATGCCCGTGTTTGGCTCGCTCTTTTATCTCTTTGTGCATATCCAGCCGTACCGGAGAATTATTAATAATCGTCTGGAAGAGATTAATTATCATACGGCTGGTTATATGAAACAGGATCCGATGGTTTTGCAGGAGCTGGAAGAAAAAGATATCCAGGTAAAACATTTTGCGGATTATATGAACCTGGTAGGTCCGTTTCCAGTGTGTAAGAATTCCGATGCGAAATTCTATCCGCTGGGAGACGACTGGTATCCGGATATGTTAAAAAGGCTGAAAGAAGCAAAAGAATTTATTTTTATCGAATTTTTTATTGTGAATTATGGTGAACTGTGGGACTCTGTATTGGAAATCCTGAAGCAGAAGGCAAAAGAAGGAGTCGAGGTACGATTCATGTATGACGGAACCTGTACCTTCTTCCGGCTGCCTCATAATTATCCGGAATATCTGGGAAAAATGGGCATCCAGTGCAGGGTATTTTCCCCAATCCGTCCGGCACTGTCGACATACCAGAACAACAGGGATCACAGGAAGATTGTTGTCATTGATGGAAAAGTGGCATATACCGGGGGTGTCAATCTTGCGGATGAATATATCAACCGAATCGAGCGATTCGGACATTGGAAAGACACTGCGGTAGAATTGACCGGTGAAGTTGTAAATTCCTTTACCATGCTGTTTCTGCAGAACTGGAATATTACAAGTAAACCGACGGAAGATGTGTCAAAATATATACGCAGTTATAAGGTCGAATCCGATGGCTATATTATGGGCTATACCGACAGTCCCTTTGACCATGTAGAGGTGGGAGAGGCAGTATACATGGATATACTGAATACGGCGAAACATTATGTACATATTATGACACCGTATCTCATTCTTGATAATGAGATGATTACATCTCTTGCATATGCGGCAAACCGCGGAATCGATGTAAAAATCATTATGCCCCATATCACGGATAAACCGTATGCATATATTGTGGCAAGAAATTATTATGAAATACTGCTGAAAAAAGGAATCCGCATCTATGAATATGAACCCGGATTCATTCATGCAAAAGAATTTATCAGTGATGACTGCAAAGCAGTTGTTGGATCTGTTAATATGGATTACAGAAGTCTTTATCTCAATTTTGAATGTGCGGCATATCTCTATCAGGTAAATGCAGTGCATGATGCAGAAAAAGATTTTCAGGATACATTACGGCAATGTATGGAAATCACATTGGAAGACTGCCGGAAATACAGTGGATTTAAAAAATTCATAGGAAAATTCATGTGGCTCTTCTCACCGTTGATGTAACAGGTCACACCCTTTAGGGTGTGACGCAGCCCTTAGGGTGAAACAGGTCACACCCTTCAGGGTGTGACATTAGAAAGGAGATTAATAAAATGGAAAAGAAACCATTCGTTACACTGGAGCAGATTAAGGAAATTACAAAGACATACCCGACACCATTTCATATTTATGATGAAAGAGGTATCCGGGAAAATGCAGAAAAGGTAAAGAAAGCTTTTTCATGGAATAAAGGATTCCGTGAATATTTTGCAGTAAAGGCAACACCAAACCCATTTTTAATTGATATTTTAAAGGAATATGGCTGCGGTGTAGACTGTTCTTCCATGACAGAACTTATTATGGCAGATAAGATGGGATTTGCACAGGATAAAATGAAG
>FR900166.1:57744-66878 GCA_000437755.1 Roseburia sp. CAG:303 | reverse complement strand
ACAGGATAAAATGAAGGATGGAATCATGTTTTCTTCCAATGCAACTCCGGCGGAAGAGTTTGTTTATGCAAGAAAATTAGGGGCGATTATCAATCTGGATGATTTTACCATGGTTGATTTCCTGGAAAAAACAGCCGGAATACCGGAAAAGATCTGCTGCCGTTACAATCCGGGCGGAGAATTTAAGATAAGCACAACCATTATGGATAATCCGGGAGATGCAAAATACGGCATGACAAAAGATCAGATGATAGAGGCCTATAAGATTTTAAAATCCAAAGGTGTAAAAGAATTCGGTATCCATGCATTCCTTGCAAGCAACACCGTAACCAATGAATATTACCCGACACTGGCAAAAGAACTCTTTGAGCTTGCCGTGGAATTAAAAGAAAAAACAGGTGCAAATATTACATTTATCAATCTTTCCGGCGGAATTGGAATCCCATACACACCGGACAAAGAACCGAATGATATCATGGTCATCGGGGAAGGGGTAAAGAAGGTATTTGAAGAAGTGCTTGTACCTGCAGGACTCGGCGATGTTGCATTGTATACAGAACTTGGAAGATTCATGATGGGTCCTTACGGTGCTCTGGTAACCCAGGCAATCCACGAAAAGCATATTTACAAAGAATATATCGGATGTGATGCCTGTGCTGCCAATCTTATGCGTCCGGCAATGTACGGTGCATATCATCATATTACAGTGCTTGGAAAAGAAAATGAAGCCTGCGATCATAAATATGATATTACCGGGTCTTTGTGTGAAAACAATGATAAATTCGCTATTGACCGTATGCTTCCGAAGATCGATATGGGAGATTATCTGTTCATTCATGATGCCGGTGCACATGGTTTCTCCATGGGATATAATTATAATGGTAAATTACGTTCAGCAGAATTGCTTTTAAAAGAAGATGGTTCTGTCCAGATGATAAGAAGAGCAGAGACCGTAAAGGATTATCTTGCAACATTTGATTTTTGTGATATTTTTAAGGATGTAGAATAAATATTATGATGAAATATATAGAAAAGGAAATCTTAAAAGGCAGGGATCTGGAAAAAAATATTTCCGACTATGTCATTCAGATGATGGATTATTATGGAAGATATTCCTGTGTGCGATTATCCATGAATTATTTCACCTATTATGAAATGTCGGATGAAGGTGGCAAAGATAAAAAGCGGCAGAAGCTGACAGAAAGATTTCATGAAGTTATAAAAGGAATCCTCGAGGGCGGAGATACCGAAAAACTGATATCCGTGCTTACCGGATTAAGACAGGAAGTCATCTCGATTATGTCAGAACTTACTGCCTGCGTGGATATTCTGAATATATACGAATACTGCTTTAACAGGATCGAATACCGCTATCAGGATGGAAGCAGATTCTTAAAGCAGACGGATGAAGAAGTGACTCGTGATATTCTGAATTATATTCTGAATGAAAAAGATAATGTGGTTATTAACGGAAAGATCTGCGAGGTTGTCAGACAGCTTCCGCTGCGTATGACAAAAGGCCGCTTTTTTGAACTTTTAAAGGAAGGCATGAAGGTCTATAAAGAAAGCGAAAAAGGCAGTGTTGATGATTTTCTATATATGCTGCGGACCGTAGCCATGCTCGACACGGCGGATGCACCTTCTAAAGTATCGGAAGAAATTGGTCTGATCTGCCGAAAATTTGCGGAAGCGGATTTAAAAAAACTGACACAGGAAGAATTCCAGCAGTTACAGGAGAAACTTCAGTTTGCGGCAGATTACATACAGGAATCCGTCAGCCATTATATGCTGTTGGCAGAAAATATCAATGATGCCTATGTGATGTTGTTGACGAATCAGGACTTTTTAAAACAGTTATGCCCGGTGCTGGCAAAGGCTTATGAAGAAAATGAGGATGAATTATTGCAGGATCGCAGGGATTATGATAACTGTACCAGACTGCTGGAAAAAGAATACCTCTTATACCATGGAACAGATTATGAAGAAATCTGTGAAGAGATAGAAGACGGTTTCCTGTATCTGGAAGGAAAACAGGAAAAATATGCAGGTCTGTTCCAGAAGTATGCATATCTTACGGATCAGCTGACAGAACAGCACCTGGAAGAACTGAAAAAGCTTGGATTGATGCCAGTGATGGAAAATTTTGCAAAAATCACAAAACTTGTTTCGGGAAGTATCTTTGTTGAATTTGATGACGAGGACGAAAAACACGAAATTGCCGGATTAGAATATATAGAAGAAAAATATGGACAGCTTGAAAAGCAGCTTACCGATCTGTTTGACAGAAGTGAAAAACCAGTAAACCGTGCGGTTATGGCACATATTCTTTCCGAACTTCCAGTGTTCTTTGGAAATGTGGAAGAAATTAAGAATTATGTATACCGTTCCTTAAATGCCTGCACCGATTTGGCAGAGAAGGCTGCCGTTGTACAGATTCTTGAATCCATGATGCAGGAAGAGTAAGGAATATGCCGGATAAGGAGGCTGAAAATGGAATTTTGTAAAGGTATCTATGCAGATGATATGGTTTGCAGAAAACTGGAAAAAATAGAAAGGAAACTGCAAAATGCAGAATTTATACCATTTATTCATGTCATTACACTGCCACTGACGGAAGACGGACAGTTGGAAATCTATCCGGCATATGTATTAGCACAGAAAGAATATCAGGGGCTTCCGTTTAAAGTGGTCGGAATTGCTTCCGGCAGGGAGGAAGCCCTTGTACTTGTTGAGATCATGGTAAATGACTGCATAGACGAAACGGGAACTGTTGATTTGAAAGCATATTTAGATTTTTGATTGAGGAAAAGTTATGTTGGGGATTCTGTTAATGATTTTAAAAATAATAGGCATTATATTACTGATTGTGTTGGCTATTGTCATTGCAGTCCTTGGCATACTGCTCTTTGTACCGGTGAGATACCGGTTTTACGGGTGTTTCCGGGAGAATTGCCGGGTGGCAGAGGGGAAAATCACATGGCTTATGCATATCGTCAGCTGCCCATTTTTTTTAACAGGAGAAAATCCCGGCATACAATTCCGGATATTTGGAAAAAAAGTAGATCTGGAAAAGAGAAAACAGGGAAGAAAAAAACAGAAAAAGCAGAAGAACCGGACAGAATACAAAACCGCAAAAACTTCTGCACCGGAAGCAAAAGAACGGTTAAAAAGTACCACCAGCAGTCAGCACAAAGAAACACTTCAGATACAGGAAATCAGCGGACCGCCGCAGAATACAGAAGAGCTGCAGGAAAAAACAGGAAAACTTCCGGGAAAAAGCATATTTGAAAAGATTTCTGATACAATACAGAATAGAATCAGAAAAATAAAGAAAAGAATTTTACGAATCCGAAATGCCATAAAAAGGGCAATACAGAAGAAAGAAAAAATAAGTAAATTAATAGAATCCCTGAAAAGTAAAAAAGAAAAGATATTTGATTTTCTGGCAGACGAGGAAGCACAGCGGGCAAAAGGCGAAGTGATTCTTACCTGTAAGAAATTATTCCGCCATATCATGCCGGTAAAATTGAAGGCAGATGTAAAATTCGGATTTTCAGAACCGGATGAAACCGGGGTCTGTTATGCCTTGTTATGCCTGTTGTATGGAAAATATGAAGGAAAACTGATCCTGGAGCCTGATTTTGAACACGAGCTATTAGAGGGAGAAATCCGGTGCAAAGGAAGAATAAGATTGATAAATCTGATATACTATGGTATATCTTTTTATAGAAATAAGAAATTAAAAGAATTTATAACACTGATTCAGAATTTATAAGATGGAGGTTGTTCAGATGGCAGAAAATAAGAATGATTTTAACGGAACCGTACAGTCCCTTTTCAGCGGAATGTCAGGAGTGTTTTCAACGAAAACAGTTGTGGGAGATGCTGTGACAATTGGGGATACCATTATACTGCCGCTTGTAGATGTAAGCTTTGGCATGGCAGCCGGTGCAAAGAAAAACGGAGTACAGGGTACAAACGGAAGTGGAACAAGAGATAACAGTTCCCAGAGCTCACAGGGCGGAATGGGAGTCAAAATGTCTCCGAGTGCAATTCTTGTGATACACAATGGAACAACCAAGCTGGTAAATATTAAAAATCAGGATACTGTTACCAAGATTCTGGATATGATACCAGATCTGATCGATCGTTTTAAAGATAATGGAAACGAAAAAGAAAAGGATGAACTCTCAGAGAAAGAAATCCTGGATGCTGTAACAAAGGAAGAAAATAACCAGTAATGCATATAATATAATAATTCATATTTCAGGAAAAGCAGAATGCAGAAAATTTGTGGATTTATTTTATTTTGGATGGCTGTCGGCATTGTCATCGGAATGCAGATGGAATGTAATTTTTTTGTGATTTGCGTTATTATTGGGATGTTATTATTGGGATTTAATTTATTTTGCAGAAAATAAAATCAGGAGCTTAATTGTGGGACAGATTACATTAACAGAATTAAATTACATGGAAGGTGCCCGATATTTAGGATATGGGACAGGCACTCCGGATGACAGGGTAAAGGCAATGATGGAAGATTGTTCCAGACAGATATGTTCGCAGGCAAATCCGAGGTTTGTATACCGGATTTTTGAGCTGACAAAAGATGGACAGAAGATAGGACTGGCAGGTACGACGCTGCACCTTTCGGGAAATTCCATCCGGGAACATTTAGACGGCTGCGAACATGCCATCTTATTGTGTGCGACTCTGTCTGATACGATTGACAGATTAATCAGGAAATATGAAATTTCTGATATGGCAATGGCTGTGATTATGGATGCGATGGCCGGAGTCGCTATAGAACAGGTGTGCGATAAGGCAGAGGACATTATCCGGAATGAGTATGAAAAAGTATATGGAAAATCATATTTTACATGGCGGTATGGATACGGATACGGGGATCTTCCGCTTCAGGAGGAAAAGGCTGCATTGCAGCTTCTGGAAAGTGAAAAGCGGATCGGAGTCGGAATCAGCGACAGCCTTATCATGTTTCCACGAAAAACCGTAGCATGTATTATCGGCATAAGTAAAACCGAGATAAAATCATCCCGGAAAGGATGCATATCCTGTAATATGCGGGAACGGTGTAAATTTAGACAGAGAGGTGAACGTTGTGGATTTTAAAACATTACAGAAGAAAAAGTATATATTGCTGGACGGAGCAATGGGAACAATGCTTCAGAAGCGCGGACTGAAAATCGGAGGCATTCCGGAAGAACTGAATATCACAAATCCGGATATCGTAGAGGAAGTACACAGATTATACATACAGGCGGGTTCGGATATTGTGTATGCCAATACCTTCGGAGCAAACGGCTACAAACTCAGCCATTCCGAATATTCGGTGGAAACGCTTGTGTCTGCCGGCATACGGATTGCAAGGAAAGCCTGTAAGGGAAGTGACTGTCTGGTGGCACTGGATATCGGAACGATCGGACAGCTGTTAGAGCCAACAGGAACACTTTCCTTTGAATCTGCCTATGCATATTACAAAGAAATGCTGGTGGCAGGAGAGAATGCAGGAGCCGATCTGGTTGTTTTTGAAACACAGACAGACCTGCTGGAATTAAAAGCTGCCGTACTTGCAGCAAAAGAAAATACTTCTCTCCCGATTCTCTGTACTATGACGTTTGAAGAAAATATGAGAACATTTACCGGCGTGTCGATTTCAGCCATGGCAAAAACCATGGAAGGTCTGGGCGTGGAAGCAATCGGTGTAAACTGTTCCTTAGGACCAAAAGAATTATATACGGTTCTGGAAGAAATGACCAAATGGACAAACCTTCCGCTGATTTTAAAGGCGAATGCAGGTCTTCCGGATCCTGTGACGAATGAATACAATATTTCGGCAGAAGAATTTGCAGAGGAATCGGCAAAATCAGCGGTACATTATGTAAAATATTTTGGCGGATGCTGTGGTACGGATGAAACATTTATCAGCGAATTAAAGAAAGTTCTTGCCCGGACAGAATTTCCGCAGGCAAAACAGAAAATTGTCCGTCCGGTGGTTTGCTCGGCAACCTGTACGGTTGAATTATCAGAGCCGCGTGTTATCGGAGAGCGTATTAATCCGACTGGCAAGAAGAGATTTAAAGAAGCTTTGTTGAATCATGACATTGACTATATCTTAAATCAGGCCGTAGAGCAGACGGAAGCAGGTGCTGAGATTCTGGATGTAAATGTCGGACTTCCGGGAATCAATGAAAAAGAAATGATGGTATCGGTATTAAAGGAACTTCAGGGAATTACGGATGCTCCGCTCCAGATTGATTCCACCATTCCGGAAGTTATCGAAGCTGCACTCCGGGTTTATAACGGAAAACCGATTTTAAATTCCGTAAACGGCGAGGAAAAGTCACTGGAAACAATCCTGCCATTGGCAAAGAAATACGGTGCGTGTGTGATTGGTCTTGCACTGGATGAAAACGGAATTCCAAAGACAGCACAGGGACGTTTTGAGATTGCACAGAGAATTCTTGCAAGAGCACAGGAATATGGAATTCCGAAAGAGGATGTTATTATTGACTGTCTGACCTTAACGGCAAGTGCGGAGCAGGATGGAGTCAAGGAGACACTTAGCTCGTTAAAGCGGGTGACAGAGGAACTGGGACTGAAAACGGTTCTCGGGGTATCTAATATATCATTCGGTCTGCCAAACAGAGAACTGATTAATCATACATTTTTAACCATGGCGTTGGAAAATGGTCTTACCCTGCCGATTATGAATCCGAACATTGCATCCATGATGGGAGCATTCCGGGCATATAAACTACTTGCAGGTTATGACAGGGATTCAAGGGATTATGTGGCAAATTATGCAGGGGTCGTTATGAAAACCGTTTCCGATAATAAGAACCAGGCAGCGGCGGAACAGACACAGCAGGATGATTCCACAGCGGGAAAATTAAAGAATGCATTGGAAAATGGATTAAAAAGTGAAGGAAGCAGATATACGTCTATCCTAATTGAAGAAGAGAAGAAAGATTCCATGGAAATTATCAATGAGATTCTGATTCCGGCACTGGACAAAGTCGGAACAGAATTTGAAAAAGGAAAGATTTTTCTTCCGCAGCTGATTCTGTCAGCTGGTGTTGCAACAGCCTGCTTTGATGTTATTAAAAACAAAATGATGAAGGAAGACAACGCACCGGCGGCAAAGGGAAATATCGTTCTGGCAACCGTAAAGGGAGATATTCATGATATTGGAAAGAATATTGTAAAGGTATTGCTGGAAAACTACGGATATAATGTCATAGATCTGGGAAAAGATGTTGATTACCAGAAAGTTGTGGATGCTGCGATTGAGTATAAGGCAGAACTTGTCGGGCTGTCAGCTCTTATGACAACAACACTGGTATCCATGGAGGAAACCATAAAGCTGCTGCGTGAAAATAATGTTCCGGCAAAGGTTGTTGTGGGCGGAGCGGTATTAACGGCTGATTACGCACAGCAGATCGGTGCTGATTATTATGCAAAGGATGCAAGGGAAACCGTAGAAATAGCCAGAAAAGTAATAGGAGCATAAAAAATGAGGCTAATTGGAAAATCAAGATTTTTAACCATCGTACTTACAGGAATCCTGCTTATTTCGATTTTGGCAGGATGTGCAAAAAAGGAGACGGAAAATAAGAATAACAGTGGAGCACAGGAAACAACTGTTCAGGAAGAAAGTGTAACAATCCGGGTGGGGTCCCTGAAAGGACCGACTTCCATGGGACTTGTACATCTTATGGACTTAAATGACAGTGCTGAGACAGAAAATTCCTATGAATTTACAATGGAAACAGATGCATCCTCATTGCTTCCCCTGCTGATAAAGGGAGACCTGGATATTGCCCTGATTCCGGCAAATCTTGCGGCAACCCTTTATCAGAAGATGGATGGGGAACTTAAGGTGCTTGATATTAATACCGGCAGTGTGCTGTATCTTTTATCTGGAAATTCAAAGATTTCCAAAATCAGTGATTTAAAGGGGAAAACCATTTATCTTCCGGGAAAGGGAACAACACCGGATTATGTACTTTCCTATCTGTTAAAGGCAAATGGGCTGACAGAAAAGGATGTTACTGTAGAATACAAATCCGAAGCCACAGAAGTAGCAGCAGCCCTTTCCCAGGATAAGGAAGCCTGCGGTCTGTTGCCGCAGCCGTTTGCGACATCAGCCTGTATACAGGATCCGGATCTTGGTGTACGGATTGATATCGGAGAAGAATGGAAATCCGTAGAAAAAGACAGTAGTGTGGTAACCGGTGTGACGGTTGTGCGTTCCGCATTTTTAAAGTCACATCCACAGGCAGTCAGCACATTCCTGAAAGAACAGGAAGCTTCTGCGGAATATGCGAATACAGAAACAGAATCTGCGGCAGAACTTGTAGTAAAATACGGAATTCTTGCTAAAGCAGCGATTGCACAAAAAGCAATGCCATTATGCAGTATTACTTATATCGATGGAAAAGAGATGAAGACGGCATTATCGGGATATCTCACCGTGTTATATGACATGCAGCCGGAATCCGTTGGCGGAAAGCTTCCGGGAGATGATTTCTATTATGAAGCTGAATAAAGTCTTAAGGAAAGGAACTGCCATACTGCTCATCTTTGCAGTATGGCAGTTTGCCTGTTTTAAAACAGGTAATGAAATTCTGCTGCCCTCACCGGAGCGTGTGTTTGCGGTCCTGCTGGAAGAGGTGCAAAAAGAACGTTTCCGTTTTATCATCCTATCGTCGGTTACCCGTATCTGCAAAGGCTTTCTGGCAGCTTTTCTTGCCGGATTTGTACTGGCGAGTCTGGCATTTTTTATTCGCCCGTTAAAAGATCTGGTAAAACCATTTCTGGCAGTATTAAAGGCTATCCCTGTAGCATCTTTTGTTGTGATGTTGTTAATCTGGACCGGTTCCGGGAATCTGGCCGTGTGGATCTCCTTTCTGGTGGTATTTCCGGTTATCTACGAAAATACCCTGTCAGGATATGAAAATGCGGATCCTATGTTGGAGGAAGAAGCAAGGGTATACCAGGTAAGACTATATTATAAATGGTTTTATGTATACCGTCCGTCATTGTCTGATTATCTGCTCAATGCAATAAAGGTAGCTTCCGGAATGGCATGGAAATCCGGGGTGGCAGCGGAG
>FR900166.1:52446-57736 GCA_000437755.1 Roseburia sp. CAG:303 | reverse complement strand
AATCCGGGGTGGCAGCGGAGTTAATCGGAACTCCGTTAAATTCGCTTGGGGAGCAGCTGTATCTTTCTAAAATCACAATCGATACTGCCGCTGTCTTTGCATGGACTCTGGTAATTATTATACTGGGTAGTATATTTGAGGCGGTTCTGGCGGCTGTCTGCCGACTGCTCCGACTGCAGAAACGATCGCTTGTCCCACCGGTTGGCAGACGTCATAAAACCGCCATCTTTCAAAGGATAGAAGGAAGAAACCTGTGCAAAAAATTCGGAAAAAAAACCGTATTTGAAAATTATAGTTTTTCTTTTGAAAATCACAGAGTTATCGCACTGACCGGGGAGTCCGGAATTGGAAAAACAACATTATTCCGTATGATTACAGGAGCAGAACTGCCGGATTGCGGGGAGATCCGGACAGATAACCGGACAAAACCTGTGATTTCCTGCCTTTTTCAGGAAAACAGGCTGTGTGAGAGTGCGGATGCCATTGCAAACGTGATGTTTCTTACGGGAAGGAGTGCATTACAGGCGGAAACGGAACTGAAAAAACTGTTGCCTGCCGATTGCCTGAAACTTCCGGTAAGCCGGTTAAGCGGCGGAATGAAAAGAAGAGTTCTGATTGTGGCTGCGATGTGTGCGAAAGCGGATCTTATTCTGATGGATGAGCCTCTGACCGGACTGGACGAAAAAAACAAAAGGAAAGCAGCAGATTATATTAAAAAAAACAGGAAAGACCGGCTTTTATTATTTTCTACACATAGTATAGAAGAAATGTCACTGATGGAGCATGATTTTGAAATAAAAATTGTAAGAAATGCATAAAAGCCTTTGACTAAATTATGTAAATGATGTAAAATATGTTAATAAAGGCTGAACGGAGAATCAGTCGGAAAGGGATGGAGGAAAGAGATATGCGAAAAAAAACTGTAGCAGCAAACTGGAAGATGAACATGACGAGAAGTGAGGCAAAGAGTCTTTTGGGAGAGTTGGTTCCGATGCTCAAAGACACGGACACGGATATCATTATCTGTGCACCTTACCTTACGATTCAGACAGTTTTGGATTGCGTAGAAGGTACTGATATCCATGTGGGCGCCGAGAATATGTATTTTGAGGACAAAGGTGCCTATACAGGAGAAATATCACCTGTGATGCTGAAAGAAGCAGGAGTAACCCATGTGATTCTGGGACATTCTGAGCGCAGGAAATATTTTGGTGAAACAAATGAGATCGTAAACAAGAAGATTATCAAAGCTTTGGAATACGGTCTTGTACCGATGGCATGCTGTGGAGAATCTCTTGAGATTCGGGGTGATGGTCTGGCAAAACAGTATATTCACAGACAGATTATGGAGATGTTGCAGGGAGTACAGAAGGAAGATGTCAGCAGCTGTATCTTTTCTTATGAACCAATCTGGGCGATCGGAACGGGGATTGGAGCAACAAAGGAGCAGGCAGAGGAAGGCTGCATGGAAATCAGAAGAAGTATTGAGAGCATTTATGGCAGTGATGTGGCAGAGAATGTGACTGTTTTATATGGCGGTAGTGTAAATGCATCAAATGCGGATACTATCTTCCCAATTAAGGATATTGACGGCGGACTTTTGGGAACTGCGAGTCTGAATACGGATTTTGCAAAAGTTGTAAAAATACGAGAAAAGTATGATTAATCCAGAAGGAGGGAAAGATCATGGAAACATCATTACAGGAAAAGGAGAGAAACGAAGATAAGAAGAAAAAGAGCTTATTTACTGGGAAAATGAAGAGTGAAAACAAAGAAAAAGTAAAAAAAGAGAAGAAGGAGCGGGTAAAAAAGGAGAAACCTGCGAAGGTCAAGGAAAAAAAAGAACGGGTAAAAAAAGTAAGAACGAAAAAGGAAAAGGGAAAAGACGAAGGCGGAAAAGAAAAGAAAATTTCAAGGATGCCGAAAACGGGAAAGACGAAAAAAGTTAAAAATGCAAAAAAATCAGCATCCATGAAGACAAAGATATTGGTTACGGTTCTTCCGATTACGATCATCGCGATGACTGCACTGACTATTATCAGTGTGCAATATGGAAGTAAAAATATTAACAGTGCCATTTCCGCCCAGATGGAGGCGGAATTGCAGGTTCAGGGAAATAAAGTAACGAATTACTTTACCAAGATTATAGATATTGCCAATACACTGGCAAGTACGGTAAATAGCAGCTACCAGCAGGTGAATCTGGATTCCTTTGAAACCGAACTGGTTGATATTGTGACACAGAATGATGCACTGATCGGAAGCGGTATCTGGTTTGAATCCGGCTATTTTACAAATGGAATCGAAAAAATAGAGGCGAATGCCACGGTGTCTACGGCAGAACAGGGAATGGCCGATTCTGAGGAAGAATCATCGGAAGAAGAGACCATTTATTATGTCGGACCATATGCCATAAGGGATAATGGTAAGATTCAGATTACATATAAGTATAGTACTGCGGATAACAGCTATTTCAAACAGAAGTTCTATATGATGGCAAAAGAAGTAAAAAGCACGATATTAACAGAACCGATGTATGATATCACTGCAAGAAGTTTTAAGGTGACAGCAATTGTGCCGATGTTTACGGATAATGTATTTATCGGATGTGTAACGGTGGATGTCAGCCTGGATAATATCAAGGAATTTATCGGAAATGCAGCCATCGGGGACAATGGTAAGGCAACCCTTCTTTCTGCAGAAGGAAAATATCTGGCAGGAAGTACGGAAAAGAATGTTTCCAAGGGCCTGAAAATTGTGGATGAGGAGAATGAATCTCTTGCAAAAGCCGGTGAAACTGTTGTACAGAATGACAGCGGCGAAACAGAATATACGGACGGCGGTAAGAAGTATAATGTTTATTATAGTACATTGGAGAGTAATGGCTGGAAAATTATGATTGCCATTCCGGAAAAGGAAGTCATGCAGTCCATAACCCAGATGACAGTCGTATTAATCATGCTCTGCCTGTTAGCTATAGTTATATCAGCAGTAGTTATTGTTATTGCGGTTACATCCATTATCAAACGTCTTAAGAAAGTCAATGTATTTGCAGGGGTACTTGCAGAGGGAGACTTTACGGTAGAACCGTTAAGAATCCAGTCCGGCGATGAACTGGCACTTATGGCAGAATCCCTGAACAGAATGTATGACAGCAATAAGGGAATGATTGTAAATATTGCAGAACATTCCAGCAAGATCGATAATTCAAGCAAAGAATTATTTGATGCGGCACAGAGACTGACCGAACAATTCCGTCAGATTCAGAACAATATGAATGAAGTAAATGAATCCATGATGACGGCAGGTGCAGCAACCGAAGAGGTAAATGCATCTGCAGAAGAGGTTCTGTCCAATATTAATGTTCTGACCGATGAAACCGAAAACAGTATGAAGATGGTCGGAGAAATCCGTAAGAGAGCGGAACAGGTTGGCGAAAACAGCAAAAAGGCATATGAATCCGCAAGTGAGCTTTCCGTTGATTTTGAAAAGAAGCTTACCATTACCATGGAAAATGCAAAGGTAGTGGATAATATCGGTGAACTTGCATCTGTCATTTCAGGTATTGCCGACCAGATTGATTTATTATCATTAAACGCATCCATTGAAGCAGCACGTGCCGGGGAACAGGGAAAAGGGTTTGCGGTGGTTGCTTCTGAGATTGGAAAACTGGCGAAGGGAACAGCTTCTGCTGTCGAACGTATCCAGAATACAATCGGAGATGTCCAGAAGGCATTTGATGATCTGAACAGTGCAGCAGGTGGTATTCTTGATTTCGTAAAGAATACGGTTACACCGGATTATGACAGTTTTGTGGAAGTTGCCCAGCAGTATGGCAATGATGCAGAGAGTATCGAAGAACTGGCACATAGTATTTCCGATATGTCAAATAGTATCAAGAATATTATGACCGAAGTATCTCAAGCGATCCAGAGTATTGCCCAGGCTTCCCAGACAACCTCGGATATCAGCAATGGCATTACACAGGTAGTAGATGACGTTACGGAAGATGTAAAGGGAATCTCCCAGATGTCGGAAGATACAAGCAGTATTGCTTCTGATTTGAATGAAGTAGTAGGAAAATTCAAATTATAAATGAAAAGCGAAAGGACGGCCGTGCAGGCTGTCCTTTTTGCTTTGCTGAAATATCTATTTATTCCAAAAAATAAAAGAAGATGTAAAAACACCTTCTTTTATAAGTTCTTATTTTAAAATTAAGCTCTCTCAACAAATCCAGATCTTAAACATCTTGTACATACATACATTTTCTGAGCAGTTCCGTTAACATTAACCTTAACTGACTTTACATTTGACTTCCAGATTCTGTTTGATCTTCTATGAGAATGGCTCACATTATTTCCAAAGTGAGCAGCTTTACTACAAATTGCACATTTTGCCATGATTCACACCTCCTTGATATAAGAGTACCTGGTCATTTGACCACAACATATGGTATTCTAACAGAATTATTTGTATTTTGCAAGCTTTTTTAATAATTTTATTAAAAATCTTTTCATTTTCTTTCTTTTATGCTATACTATAAAAAAATTAAAGCGATATAATGCATAAAGGAGGACTTACGATGAAGGGAACGATCACTACTGCTAATGGTAATGTTACAATAGATGAAAGTGTTATAGCAAAGTATGCCGGCACAGTTGCAGTCGGATGTTTTGGTATAGTAGGTATGGCTGCGATCAGCATGAAAGACGGACTTGTCAAATTATTAAAGAAAGACAGCCTGACCAAGGGGATTGATGTTGAGATTGGAGAAGATAATGAGGTTTCCTTAAGCTTTCATGTGATAGTGGCTTATGGAGTATCCATCTTTACGGTATCTGACAATCTGGTTTCAAGTGTCAGATATGAAGTAGAACAGTTTACGGGGCTGAAAGTAAAAAAGATTCAAATATATGTTGAAGGCGTAAGAATTATTGATTAAGTAATTAGGAGGAACCAATCGTGGTTAAAACGTTAGATGCTGTACTTGCACAGAAGATGTTTCTGGCAGGTGCGAAAAATCTGGAAGCAAAGAAAGAATGGATCAATGAATTAAATGTATTTCCAGTGCCAGACGGTGATACTGGTACAAATATGACCATGACGATCATGTCAGCAGCAAAAGAGGTAGCAGCAATAGAGAATCCTGACTTTGTGTCATTAAGCAAGGCCATCTCTACCGGCTCACTCCGCGGGGCAAGAGGTAATTCAGGTGTTATTCTTTCGCAGTTATTCCGTGGATTTACAAAAGAGGTTAAGAATGCAGAAGAAATCAACAGTACCGTACTGG
>FR900166.1:49115-52433 GCA_000437755.1 Roseburia sp. CAG:303 | reverse complement strand
TACCGTACTGGCGAAATCTTTTGAACGTGCGGTAGAAACTGCATATAAAGCTGTTATGAAGCCAAAGGAAGGAACGATTCTTACGGTTGCAAAAGGAGTTGCAGATAAGACGGTTGAACTGGCAAGAAAGACAGATGATCTGGAAGTGATTATCCGTGGAGCAATTGAGTACGGAGACGAAGTCCTTAACAGAACTCCTGAGATGCTTCCTATCTTAAAGCAGGCTGGGGTTGTGGATTCCGGCGGTCAGGGTCTTATGCAGGGATTGAAAGGGGGTCAGGGTCTTATGCAGGTATTGAAAGGCGCATTTGATGTATTTCTTGGAAAAGAAGTGGATTTTACCGTGGAGCAGCCTGTTGCATCCCCGGCACAGACAGCGGGAAGCAAGGCGGAAGCAGATATCCGCTTTGGTTATTGTACAGAATTTATTATTATGCTTGAGAAAGAATATACTGCACAGACGGAGAAAGAATTCAAGGCATATCTGGAATCCATAGGTGATTCCATCGTCGTGGTTTCGGATGAAGACATTGTAAAAGTTCATGTGCATACCAACGATCCGGGACTGGCTATCCAGAAAGCACTTACCTATGGTTCTCTGACAAAGATGAAGATCGATAATATGAGGGAAGAGCATCAGGAGAGACTGATTAAGGATGCTGAAAAAGCAGCACAGGAGCAGAAAAAAGAAGAGAAAGAGCCACCAAAGGAATACGGATTCATCGCAGTATCGGTCGGAGAGGGATTAAGTGAAATCTTCAAAGGACTGGGTGTTGATATTGTCATCGAAGGCGGACAGACGATGAACCCAAGTACGGAAGATATTTTAAAGGCGGTAGAGCAGATCAATGCAAAGACAGTTTACGTCCTTCCAAATAATAAGAACATTATTCTGGCAGCAAATCAGGCAGCATCACTGACAGAAGATAAGGAAGTTGTCATTGTTCCGTCAAAGACAATACCGCAGGGAATTACCGCATTGATTAATTTTGTGGAAGGTCAGAGTGGAGATGAGAATCTGCAGAATATGACGGAAGAAATGTCAAAGGTAAAGACCGGAGAAGTAACCTATGCTGTCCGTGATACACAGATAGATGGAAAAGTGATTAAAGAGAATGATATTATGGGCATTGGCGATGCCGGAATATCAGCTGTCGGCCAGAGTATCAAAGGTACAACACTGGATATGCTGGATGATCTGATTGATGAAAACAGCGAATTAGTCAGCATTTATTACGGAGAAGGCATGAGTGAAGAAGATGCACAGGAACTGGCGGAAGCTGTGACAGCCAGCCATGCGGGCATCGAATGTGAAGTAAATTATGGCGGACAGCCAGTTTATTATTATATCGTATCAGTAGAATAGAAAGTGGGATTGTGGTGTGGTTTAGACTGCACCATTTCTCATATTTTGCAAAAAACGGAGGAACAATCTGGAAAGCGGCAGGATATCGGAAAATGAGAATATTAGAAGTAAAAGGAATCGGTGAAAAAACAGAAAAGTTATTTCAGAAATTAGGAGTCTATACAACGGATGATCTGATTGAATTTTATCCGCGCAATTATGATATGTATCAGGCTCCCATAAGGGTCTTTGAACTGGACAATCAGAGTGTCGCAGCATTTCATTGTGTGATTGTGACCACACCGGTTATCCGGCAGGTACGGAAGCTGTCTATATTGATTCTGAATGCAAAGGATGAGGATGGGGAAAATATTACGGTAAAATGGTATAATATGCCATTTTTAAAGAATAAATTCCGGATTGGACAGCATTATGTGTTCCGTGGAAAGGTTTCCAAAAATAATTTCTATGGAAAAGACAGAAATAATGGAAAAATTACTTTAGAACAGCCGGAGATATATCTTCCGGAGGAGTATGCAGGAAAACAGGGGGCTCTTTCCCCGATATATCGTCTAACGGAGGGATTATCGAATAAAATCGTTACCAAATCGGTAAAGCAGGTGATTGAAAATGAATTTGCAGGGTATGAATTTCTTGCGGAAGAAATTTTGCAGAAATATCATCTGATGGGATATCAGACTGCCATTCTGAAAATTCATTTTCCGGAAACAGAGGAAGAGATGCAGGAAGCAAGAAGGCGGCTTGCGTTTAATGAGTTTTTTCTTTTTCTTATGGCACTTCACCGGTTTAAAGAAGAGGAAGGTGTTGTTTTGAATGAATATCCGGTCGATGATTTTAAACGGACGGATGCATTTCTGGAAAGCCTTCCTTATGAATTAACTGGTGCACAGAAGAAAGTAATTGTACAGATGAGAAACGATTTTTCCGGGAAACGTCCGATGAACCGCCTGATTCAGGGGGATGTAGGTTCCGGGAAAACCATAGTGGCTCTGACAGGACTCATGGATATTGCATTTCAGGGATATCAGGGAGCATTGATGGCACCGACGGAGGTGCTGGCAGTGCAGCATTATGAAAGTATTTCAAAGATGCTGGAAGAAAACAATATCCCCCTGCGGGTGGAATTACTGACCGGTTCCATGAAAGCGAAAGAAAAGAGGCAGGCTTATGAAAGAATTGAACTGGGAATTTCTGATATCATTATCGGAACACATGCGATCATTCAGGATGCGGTGAGATATTACAACCTGGCACTGGTTATCACGGATGAACAGCACCGGTTTGGGGTAAAGCAGCGGGAAAAGCTTTCGGATAAAGGTCTGTATCCGCATATTATGGTTATGAGTGCGACACCTATTCCGAGAACTCTTGCCATTATTCTGTATGGCGATCTGGATGTTTCCGTTATCGATGAGCTTCCGGTGGGACGGCAGCCTGTTAAAAACTGTGTGGTTGGAAGGGAATACCGTCCGAATGCATATCGTTTTCTGGCGGAACAGGTGCATCAGGGACATCAGTGCTATGTGATCTGTCCGATGATAGAGGAGAATGAGAATCTCGAATCGGCGGATGTCATAAGCTATGCGGAAATACTGCGGGAAAATCTTCCAGATGATATCAGGGTGGAATATCTGCATGGAAAAATGCCTCCAGGCAGAAAAAATGAAATTATGGAATGCTTTGCCGCAAATGAGATTCAGGTTCTGGTATCAACCACGGTTATAGAAGTGGGTGTCAATGTTCCCAATGCAACTGTTATGATGGTTGAGAATGCGGAACGCTTCGGACTGGCTTCCCTGCATCAATTAAGGGGAAGGGTAGGAAGAGGAAAAGCACAGTCATACTGTATTTTTATAAGTACATCTGATAAAGCAGAAACAAAAAAGAGGCTGGAAATTTTAAATAAATCAAATGATGGATTTGAAATCGCAGACTGGGATTTAAGACTGCGC
>FR900166.1:47801-49103 GCA_000437755.1 Roseburia sp. CAG:303 | reverse complement strand
GATTTAAGACTGCGCGGACCGGGAGATTTCTTCGGTATACGACAGAGCGGGGATATGGATTTTAAAATTGCCGATATTTATTCCGACGCAAAAACACTGCAGGAAGCGGCAGAGGCAGCCGGATTTGCAGAGCAGAATAAGTATCTGCTGGATGCCGGAAGAATGCAGATGCTGGAAAATAAACTGGAAAAATACATTACAGAAGAATTCAAATTGAATCTGTAGAGGAAGTACAATGAGGGAAAAGAAAACAATCAGACATTATTTATGGGTAAGAATTTTTTTTATCGTATTGATTACCGTGTTAATTATTATGACTTTATTTATTGCGGCATGGCAGAAAAATACGATTAATTATCTCTTTCATAGTGAAGAGAAAAAGATTATCCAGAATCAGGAATACATATCCGATGCCCTTGAGCGGGCGCTTTCTCTGAAAATATTAAGCGAAGGTACGGAAGAACTTTCCGATGAGCAGATTCAGTCAGCTGTACAGTCCACATTGTATTACAATGTCGGGGAGATTGTTCTGTTCCGGGATAGCAATATAATAGGAAGCAATAACTGGGGAAAGAGAAACCAGGATACGGAACTGTTGGAAGAAAACCTGGCATCTGATGAATGTTATATCCGATATTATAAGACGGAGGACGGAGGATATGTCAGGGCGGTATCGTCAGTCAATCTTCTTGATAAAGAGTACAAAATGATTACGACCACGGATATATCACAAATCTATGATTACCAGAATAAACTGCTGGGACAGATTACATTGATTGGTATTGCCGGTGGTGCAGTTATGGCACTTATTTTACTGCTGGTCTTTCATATCGCATTCCGGCCATTGAAACAGATTAATGAAAATGTTAAGCGTATTGCTGGTGGCAGTTATGAATACCGTCTGAATGTAAAACGAAGGGATGAACTGGGCGAATTAGCTGCCAATATTAATGATATGGCACAGGCAGTCAACGATAATATTATTTCATTAAAAGAAGCGGCTGCGAAACAGGAGCAGTTTATCCAGAATATTGCCCATGAACTTAAGACTCCCCTTACGTCCATTATCTGTTATGCACAGCTTCTTCAGACACAGGGGAATGTAACGGAGGAAAAGAGGATTCAGTTTGCTGCCGTTATTGCCGATGAGGGGCAGTGGTTAAAGAATATGTCTGACAGGATGCAGGATTATATCTGTATCGGGGTAATAAACGAATATAACCGGCAGGAAGTAAATATAAAACAGCTTATGCAGGAGGTGTGTGGGAAAATACAGTTCGTATATCAGAAGTACAATATCGG
>FR900166.1:44751-47775 GCA_000437755.1 Roseburia sp. CAG:303 | reverse complement strand
TGCAGCTGCAGTCCGAAGATTTTTCTGTAAGAGTAGAACAGGATCTGTTTGAACGAATGCTGTATAATTATCTGGATAACGCCCGGAAAGCTTCTGCGGAAAATGGAGAGGTACGGTTATCCGCATATCAGACAGAGGATGGTTATACCATTGAAATTGCAGACCATGGAATTGGTATGGCACAGGAAGAAATTGGAAAAATCGAAGATCCCTTCTATATGATAGACAAGGCACGGGGCAGGAAAACCGAAGGTGTGGGGCTTGGAATGGCAATCGCCGGAAAAATAGCGGCTGCACATCATGGTGAGGTACGAATAGAAAGTATACCAAAAGAAGGAACAATCATCCGGATTCATTTCTCGGAGGATTTAGATTATACAAAATAAACAAAAAATAGCAAAAAATGAAAAAAATAATTGTACAAAAGATAGAAAAGTTATGAGGTTACAATTAGATGACAGTTAGGTGACAGTTCGGTTACATCAGTATGTTATACTACTTTTGAAACGGTTTATTTAGTAGTTTAATATAAGCAGGCGTGCGACGCAATAGCCATGGTAAATGGGATACTTTTGTATCCCATTTACTGACTTTATCTTATAAGAGGTAGTTAATTGCGAAACACTTAAATTTTTGTTAAGTGCATATGCAAATGAAACATTACACGAAGGCACGCTCTCGCTACATTCGGCTGGTAGCGGTACTAAGATGCTAAAATACAGCATCTAAGTGCCGACTACCTCATAGTACCTTCTTAGTAATTGTTTAATTTGCATATACAATAAAGATAAATTATGAGTTTCGCAATTAACTATTATAAGAGGTTAAGAAAGGGGATTATCATGATAAGAATGGAGATGAAACGTGCGTTTCATAACAGAAATTTTTATATTGCACTT
Source organism: Roseburia sp. CAG:303 (assembly GCA_000437755.1). Classification (GTDB taxonomy): domain Bacteria; phylum Bacillota; class Clostridia; order Lachnospirales; family Lachnospiraceae; genus CAG-303. The sequence continues at coordinate 46,876 of FR900166.1, read as the reverse complement.
ATTATAGGTTGTGGGATTGCAATAGGTCAGTATATCCAGAATGTGCTTCCCATGATAAAATATCTGCCAATGGATGTGGAAAAAGGGGTTTATCCACATTCGGTCTTTAACAAATGGATAGGAGGGGAATATCATACACTCTGGCCGATGTTATTCTACTTTATCCTGCCCGTGCTTGCTGCATTGCCGCATGGGGACAGTTATTACCAGGATATCCAGAGCGGATATTTTAAAAATATATGTACAAGAACGAAAAAGAGCAGTTATTTAAAAGCAAAGGCATGGGCGGCATTTTCCAGTGCATTTGCAGTGATTACCATACCACTGTTTCTCAACCTGCTGCTGGCATCCATGACTCTGCCGGCATTGCCGCCTGAGGTTTCTACCGGATTTTTCTATGTTATGGATAAAAATATGGGAGCAGAACTGTTTCTGGAACATCCATGGATTTATATACTGCTGTACATTCTTCTGGATGGCATTTTTGCGGCATTTTATGCGGGTATTGCACTGGCAGGAACCTGTTTTGTGTCCGGAAGATTTGTAGTTACGATTCTGCCGTTTACCATACATATGATATTATATGTGCTGGCAATGGGAATTTCTTCCATAGCACCGGTCAGTTTTCTGAGTCCTTCCCAGCCAGTGCCGGCAAATGCCATGATTATTGCCGCAGAGGGAATCGCAGCCAGTGCCGCAGTTTTTATTTTCTATTATAAAAAGGGGAGAACTGATGAATATCTGGAAGAATAGAAATTATAATATTATTATGTACATCCTGTATGAACTGGCTGCGGCATGGTTTTTCTGGATGCAGAACAGAAAAAGTGTGCTGGGAGAATATGGAATTGGTGATTTCCGGGATCTTATAACAGTGCTTACTGTCGGTGAACCAGAGTTTATACATATTATTTTTGCACTTCCATTATGGCTGTCCGTTCTGATGCTGACAAAAGAAGAATATAGGATTCAGACCGTAATCCGGAAGAAAAGCAGGAAACAGATCCTGGGAGATGGTCTGCTCCGGACAGTTTCTACAGCATTACAGATATCACTTTTTCAGATTGTGCTGATTCTGACAGGAACAGTTTTTTTTCATATAAATGCAGATTCCGGAAAGGAAGTTTCCTATATTCTGCATTTAGCATTCTTTTTTATAGAATACTTTATGGCAGAAGNNNNAATACTTTATGGCAGATGCCATATTGCTGCTGGCAGCTGAATGGATTACAGGAAGAAAAATATTTAGTCTGATATTGGTCCTTGCCGTTTCTCTGGTCAGTATAAAAACAGGAATTTCATATCTGAATCTTATTCTGGCAGTCTGCGGAATCTGCGCAGGATTTCTGACAGCGGAAAGAAAGGAGTTTTTAAATGAAACATGGTAATATCTTTCTTTTCGATCTGATTTATTATGGAAATAAAAATAGGAAGAAGTTTTTACTGCCACCGCTTTTTGCCATTTTGTCCTATTATGTCATGGCAGTTGTGTGTAAAAAAAATCAGATTCTGGATGCACAGGCAGCAGGAAACTGGGATGCTTCGCTGGTAAAACCGGGCTTCTATGACTGGTGGTACTATTTATTTGCAGGTCTTGAGGCAGAACACAGTGGGGAAAAATTTCTAGTGCCTGCCTGCTGGCTGGCGGTAAATCTGTTCCTGCTGATACTGGTTTCCGGATATATCAGCTATGCAAGAAAAGAAATGGGACTTATGGCAATGATAAAATGTAATTCTATGTTCCGGTGGTGGCTGTCAAAGGGAATTTTAAGCCTGGTGATTCTGCTTGGCTATTATGGAATCCTGCTGTTCTGCGGGCTGCTTATGACTGCTTTGTATGGAAACTGGAGGGGAGAACTTTCCGGTGTGGTACTTATGGCACTGCAGCTTCCGGAATGTCAGGTGCAGCAGTTTATAGCCCCTGTATTTGCCGGAGTCAGTCTGGTTTTGCTGATACAGATTCTCGAATGGTGCATTGGCACAGTTCCGGCATTTCTGTGTATGACAGGTGCAATGATTTATTCCGCATATAATGCCACATCCGGCTGGAACCGGCTGTTTGTTATGCTGCGGCGGATGGATGGTTGTGGCGGCAGGGTAAGTCTTTTACAGGTCACAATGCTGA
>FR900166.1:35417-44732 GCA_000437755.1 Roseburia sp. CAG:303 | reverse complement strand
TGATGTTCTGCTGCATTGCGGCATATCTTGTGTTTGGCTGGATATTGCAGAAGAATAAGAAAAATTTAGATATTTAGGAGGGGAAAATGAAACAGAAAATAAAGACAGGTATGGTTGCAGCAGTGTTATTGCTCTGCATTGCAGCGGTTTCTATGCGATACAAATGGATAAATGAGAAATATGAAAAACCAGAGATTCAGGAATACACCGTAAATGAGACCTTTGTAACAGATGGAATGCAGGTAACACTCACGGACAAAAACATTCTGGAATACGCACAGCTTGCAGAAAAGTATCAGATCAGTGATACGCAGATGGAACAGGTTTATCAGGCGTATCCTACGGTTTTTCTCATTGTGGAATATCATATAAAGAACATGGCAAAAGAGAAAAAACATTATCTTGAAGTATTTTCCGAAGATGCTATTGAAGCAGGTGCTTTTGCAAATGGAGAAGATGCCTCATTTTTTAAATATTTAAATGGGGACTGGGATGGGTATCTGGAAGCCGGAGAGGAAAAAGATATTGTGCTGGCATATTCCATACCGCAGTCGTTGCTGTCAGAGAAACACTGGAAAAATGTAACCTCACTGGATTATAAGATTGTATTACGGCATTATCCGGTAAAAATTACAATAAGCTAAGGAGATTTAAGATTACATGAAGATATATTTTGCACCATTAGAAGGAGTTACAGGTTATATTTACCGCCGGGCACACTGGAAATATTATGGCGGGGCAGATAAGTATTTTACCCCTTTTCTTTCCCCGACAAAGAATAAAGCCATGACTTACAGGGAACGCAATGATATTCTGCCGGAGCATAATGGGGGACTTACCGTACCGCAGATTCTGACCAATCAGGCAGAATATTTCGTGGATACGGTGAAAGAATTGCAAAACTATGGCTATACAGAAGTGAATCTCAATCTGGGCTGTCCGTCCAAAACGGTGACCACGAAGCGGAAAGGTTCCGGATTCCTTGCATATCCGGAAGAACTGAACCGGTTTCTGGAGAAATGTTTTGCGAACACAGACATTGCGATATCGGTAAAGACAAGAATTGGGGTAAGCAGCGAAGATGAATTCGGGAAAATTCTGGAGATTTTCCGGCAGTATCCCATTGCAGAACTCACGGTTCATCCAAGACTTCAGACCGATCTGTACCGGGGAATGGTACGGCTGGAAGCTTTTGATCTGGCATATGCCGGGCTGGGCATTCCTCTCTGCTATAACGGGGATATTCATACGGCAGGGGATTATCGGAAGATTATCGAAAAATATCCCAGGCTGAATGCTGTCATGATAGGCAGGGGATTCCTTGCAAACCCGGCATTGGGCAGTGAGATAAAAAATCAAGAAGAACATATGTTTGATAAAGACAGATTTCTTGCGTTCCATGAACAGATATTAAGAGATTATACCGCGATTATGTCAGGGGATAAAAATACACTTTTTAAAATGAAAGAACTCTGGTTTTATATGATCCAGATGTTTCCGGAGAAAGACAGGGAGTATAAGAAGCTCAAAAAAGCACAGACCATAAGAGAATATGAAGATGCTGTTTATGGAATTGTAAGATGAATCAGGTAATTGCGAAACACTTTAATTTCATGTATAGTTGCCAAAAACAGAGGGGTGTGTTATACTTGTAGTGCATAAGATTACATAAAACTGAAGTGAGGATATAATGAGTAACACAGAAGAGACACATGATTTTTATAAAGATGCACAGGTATTGCTGGAAAGTGTTTTGCAGGAGCTTCTGCTCCGTGTGAATCTGTTGCGGCGCTATCAGATGCTTGCAGGTGAAAGAGATCCTGTGGAGCATTGCAAGGGGCGGATTAAATCTGAGGACAGCATGAAGGAGAAGCTGGCAAGAAAAGGACTTCCGATTACCCTTGATGCGGCATTGAACGAGGTACATGATGCGGTGGGAATCCGCATTGTCTGCCAGTTTGTAGATGATGTTTATCGTATGGTTGATATTTTGAAAAGACAGGAAGACTTTATTCTGGTAAAGGAAAAGGATTTTATTAAAAATCCAAAGCCAAACGGATACCGGAGTTACCATATGATTATAAAGCTGCCGGTTCATCTGCCGGACTGTACCAGAGAATTATTTGCAGAGATACAGCTACGGACCATTGCGATGGACTGCTGGGCGGCATTGGAACATGAACTGAAATATAAGCATACCATACCAAATCAGGAATTGCTGCAGAAAGAATTAAAGCGCTGTTCGGATGAGATGGCTTCGACAGATTTGACCATGCAGACCATCCGGCAGGTAATTGATCATAATGAGGCAGACAGGAAAGGAACTATATGAGATTATTATTAGCAGAAGACGAAAAGGAATTGTCCAATGCACTGGTGACGATTCTGAAGTTAAAGGGATATGACGTGGATGCTGCTTACGATGGTGAAATGGCACAGGAAAGGATTTTAAGCCAGAGTTATGACGGACTGATCCTTGACATTATGATGCCGAAAAAAAGCGGACTGGAAGTACTGCAGGAGATCCGGGAACGCAAGATATTGACACCGGTGCTGTTGCTGACCGCACGTGCTGAGGTGGAGGACCGTGTAGAAGGCCTGAATCTGGGAGCAGATGACTATCTTGCCAAACCATTTGTCATGGCAGAGCTGCTGGCAAGAGTCAATGCACTGGTTCGCAGAGGAGGGGAATATTCCGTACAGACCTATAATGTGGGAAATACGATTCTGAAAGCGGATGGAATGGAATTATCCGTGGATGGCAATTCCCTGCGGCTTGCCGGAAAAGAAGTAGATATGCTGTCCATGTTTATGGGAAATCCGGGAAGAACCATTAAATTGTCCCAGTTTGTGGAACGGTTAAGTGATGAGGAAGAAGTTACCAGAAATATGGTAGAACTATATATTTCCTATCTGAGGAATAAACTGGAATCCCTTCATGCAAATGTAAGAATTGATGGAAATGCAGAAGAAGGATTTACACTGGTGGTATAGTATACGGAAACAGGAGGAAATGGTATGATTCGTAAGATGCAGCAGAAATTTGTAGCGGTTGTCATGCTGGCATATATGATTCTGATGCTGATTGTAATTGGCGGAATTAATCTGTTTACTTATATACAGATGAATCAGAAATATGATAAGATGCTGGATGTTCTGCTTAAAAATGACGGGGAGTTTCCGGATCCGGATGAATATAAGCATGGCACTTATATAGATCTGGGCGGGGATTTTATGATTACGGTAGAAACAAAATTTGAAAACCGTTATTTCATGGTTTACATGGATCAAAACGGGGAATACAGTGCTTGTGATATTTCCCATGTGGCAGCGGTCAGTGAAGATGATGCACAGGCATATGCAAAACATATCTTTAAGAAAACAAAATCAGGCAGTTACCGGAAGGGAACTTATGCGGTATACCGGTACCGGCTTGAACGGACGGACAGCGGATATACAGCGGCATTTGTAGATATGAGCCAGCAGATTTTTAATATGAAGAATATCAGGGTTATCTCTGTGGGAATCGGTGGACTGCTTATGTTTCTTTTGTTTGGAATTGTACAGAAGCTATCCAGAAAAGCAATTCATCCGATTATTGAAAATATGGAAAAGCAGAAGCAGTTCATCACGGATGCAGGACATGAGTTAAAGACCCCGCTTGCTGTTATTTCGGCGAATGCAGATGTCCTGGAACTGACTGCCGGAAAGAATGAATGGATTGACAGCATCCGGAATCAGGTAACGCAGATGAACGAACTGGTAAAAAGGTTATTATTCCTTTCCAAAATGGAAGAAGGACAGCAGTTAGTTATGACTGACTTTGATTTCAGCAAACTTGTGGCAGAGAAGGCAAAACAGTTATCCACGATTGCCATCAGTAAAGAGAAAGAGTTTGAGACAGAGATACAGGACGACATCCAGTATAAAGGAGATATGGATGCGATAGAACATCTTATTTCTGTATTGACGGAGAATGCCGTAAAATATTGTGCGGAGAATGGAAAGGTTCAGGTCAAGCTGTTTAAATCAGGAAAAATGATTCATTTTGAGGTACGCAACAGCAGTCAGCCATTAGAAGAATCAGAAATGGGACGTTTGTTTGAGCGTTTTTACCGGCCGGATTCTTCGAGAAACCGCACCACGGGCGGACATGGCATCGGGTTGTCCATTGCAAAAGCAGTGGTGGATTCACACAGAGGGAAAATATATGTGAAAAATGAACCGGGCATGGTAGCTTTCTGCGTGGAATTACAACAGAGACCAGCATAAGCTGCATACAAAAAACGTAATGGCGGCGATGGTAAGCTTTGCCCTGAAATAATGTCCGAGTTTCAGTCCGCTGCCCCGGATCATGCTGTAAGTCTGTGCCAGACAGCACAGACCGCCAAAAGCAGTCAGGGCGGTACATTCCGTGAAGCGGAACAATGAATCTGCCTGTAATCCACAGGAATGAAGTCCGGAAGTGATTTCAAGCAGGGTGCAGATGCGGTTTTGTATCCGGGAAGAGGAAAATGCAGATGCGGCAAATTCATTCAGAATGGAAAAGAGGATAATATATCCGCCCAGACGGAAGCAGTTTTCAAAGCTGCTTATGATACAGGTGTCCAGAGAAACCGGTTCTGATTTTGCGGCAGTCAGCTTAGCAGGTAGAGGGGACGGCAGGCACTTATGACATTGCAATCTGGCAGTAAGAATCCCATACAGCAGCGGGATAGAGAACATAAGGACGATCAGTAATGTCCGGTATTCCGGCAGGGCGATTACACCGTCAATCAGATAGGTAATCAGGAACGCGGGACTGACATTATTACAAAAAGAAAGGAGAATCTGTCCTTCCGTGACGGATATCTCCTTTTTTCGGACCATGTCGGCGGATAATTTACTTCCTATGGGATAACCGCAGAGAAAACCTAATAGTATCACATAGCCGCAGTTTTCAGACAGATGAAAAACATGACGTGTCATAGGAGACAGCAGGCGGGCAAGATAGTGGAATGTGCCGCTTTCTGTCATAAAGGAAGAAATAATCATATAGGGCAGCAGGGAGGGAAGAACGGTAAAAAGCCATAGATTTAATCCATTTAATGCACCGCGGAATGTGGTATCGGAAAGAGCCAGCATGAATACAAACAGGGAAAGAAAAATAAGTGGAAGGAAAAATTTTTTCATAATTATGTATTGAATTCCGGATATTGTATTAATATAATATATAGGAAAAGCAGAAAATTATGCACAGAATGGAGGAAATAAGGATGGATTTAAAACCGGAAAGAGTGTTTTATTATTTTGAGGAAATTTCAAAGATACCAAGAGCTTCCGGAAATACAAAGGCAGTCAGTGATTATTGTAAGGACTTTGCAGAAAAGCATGGACTTAAGGTAAGACAGGATGCATGGAACAATGTTGTGATAAGCAAAGATGCATCCGCAGGCAGGGAAAAGGAAAAAGGAATCATTATTCAGGGACATCTTGATATGGTGGCGGAAAAGACCAGCAATTCCACGCATGATTTCAGCAAAGACGGACTGGAGCTTATGACGGAGAATGGTTTCCTTACGGCAAAGAATACCACGCTGGGAGCGGATGACGGGATTGCAATTGCAATAGGACTTGCACTATTAGAAGATGAGACATTGTCACATCCGCATCTGGAGGCCGTCTTTACCACCGATGAAGAGACCGGCATGGATGGTGCTAAGAATATAGATTTATCCGATGTTATGGGAAACTATGTTTTGAATCTCGACAGTGAAGACGAGGGAATCATGACGGCAGGGTGTTCCGGCGGAGCAAAGATACATACGGACCTCAACGTGCAAAGAGAGCAGAAAACAGGAACTGCCAGTGAACTTTGTGTTACCGGATTACGGGGCGGACATTCAGGTGTTGAGATTGATAAAGGACGTGCAAATGCAATTCTTCTGATGGGAAGATTATTAAAGAAACTCCGGAAATCATGCGGAATCTCACTGATAAGCATCTCAGGCGGCGGCAAGGATAATGCAATTCCAAGAGAATGCAGATGCCGGATTCTGTTCCATGACAGCACTGCCGGGGAAACAGATGCTGTATTAAAAGATTTTGAAGATATGGTAAAAACAGAATATATCATTTCAGATCCGCAAATCAGGATAGAATATCAGCTGGAGGGAGAACAGACAGAACAGGTATTGACAGAAACTGCACTGGATTATCTGCTCTTTTATCTGAATAATATTCCAAACGGTGTGCAGCATTACTGCCAGGAACTGCCGGAACTGCCGGAGACCTCGTTAAATATCGGCATCATAGATTCGGATGATACAAAGATACATATGTGTACTTCTGTAAGAAGTTCCGTAAAGTCCAGAAAAGAACAACTTGTTGAAAAACTGCAGGATATGGCAGAGGCAGCACAGGGAACGATACGGGTCAAAGGAGAATATCCGGAATGGAGTTTTAAATCAGATTCCGAACTGCGTAAGACCATGCAGGAAATTTACCACGAATTGTATGGGGAAGAGATGAAGGTGGACGTTATCCATGCCGGTCTGGAATGTGGCTACCTGCTGCAGAAAAAGCCGGAACTTGATATTATATCTTTCGGACCGCAGATGTATGATATCCATACAACGGAAGAAAGACTCAGCATTGCTTCAACGGAAAAAACATACCGATTTGTAAGAAAACTGATAGAAAATGGAATTGACTCAGCAGTCAGTAAGGAAATGAGGACAGACAGATGAGAATGTGCAGTATAGCCAGTGGAAGCAGTGGAAACTGTATCTATATCGGCGATGAAGATACACATATATTAATTGATGCGGGAATCAGCCGGAAAGCGATTGAAACCGGATTGAAAGAACTGGAATTAAGCGGAAATGATCTGGACGGAATTTTTATTACGCACGAACATTCCGACCATGTAAAAGGACTTGGGGTCATGGCAAGAAAATATCATATCCCCATGTATGGAACGAAAGAAACCATTGAGGCGGTCAAAGCAATCTCCTCATTGGGAAATATCGGGGAAGAACTGTTTCATCCGGTTGCAGCCGAGGAAGAATTGCAATTAAAAACATTAACCGTAAAACCTTTTAAAGTATCCCATGACGGGGCAAATCCGGTTGCCTACTGTGTGGAATCCGGAGAAAAAAAGGCGGCCGTGGCAACGGATCTCGGAATCTATAACGATTATACCATTGAGCATTTAAAGGGACTCGATGTCATTCTGCTCGAGGCAAACCATGATATCCGTATGCTGCAGACATGCAGGTATCCATATTCCCTGAAACAGCGTATTCTGGGAAAATACGGACATTTATGCAATGAAATGTCCGGCAGGCTGCTCGATGCCATTTTGTCGGATAAAATGAAACGAGTCTTTCTGGGACATCTCAGCAATGAAAATAATTATCCGGATCTCGCCTATGAGAGTGTACGTGTGGAAGTGAATATGAGTCAGAGTGAATATAAAGCAGAAGATTTTCACATTTCTGTGGCAAAACGTGATAGTATTTCAGATTGTTTTGAATTTTAGCACAATAAAGTATTGATATTTTTTTCACTTTACAGTACAATAACAGAAAATATTATACACCCAAGGAAGGAATTTGATAAAATGAAGAAGACAATTATCACAGTAGTAGGAAAAGATACGGTAGGGATCATTGCAAAAGTTTGTACCTATTTGGCAGAAAACAGTGTCAATATTCTGGATATTTCACAGACGATAGTACAGGATTACTTTAACATGATGATGATTGTAGATGCGAATAATACAAAAAAGAAGTTTGATGAACTTGCGGATGAATTAGAAGCACTCGGCGAAGAGATCGGTGTTCAGATTAAGATGCAGTCAGAGGATATTTTCAAAGCAATGCACAGAATCTAATTCATAACAAAAATAAGGAAAGGATTTTATCGGAATGATTAACATATTTGAAGTAAACGAAACAAATAACATGGTAGAACATGAAAATCTTGATGTAAGAACAATTACCATGGGTATCAGTCTGCTGGATTGTATCGACAGTGATCTGGATAAGTTAAATGAAAAAATATATCAGAAAATCACAACAAAAGCTGCAAAGCTTGTAGAAACTGGAAATGAGATCAGCAGAGAGATAGGTATTCCGATTGTACATAAGAGAATTTCTGTAACCCCGATTGCCCTTGTGGGTGCGTCTGCATGCAAGACACCAGAAGATTTTGTTACGATCGCAAAGACACTTGACCGGGCAGCAAAGGCTGTCGGCGTAAATTTCTTAGGCGGATATTCAGCACTGGTGTCCAAAGGAATGACACCGGCAGAGGAAAATCTGATTCGTTCCATTCCGGAGGCACTGGCAGTTACCGATGTGGTATGCTCTTCTGTCAATGTAGGCTCTACAAAGACCGGACTGAACATGGATGCAGTTAAGCTTCTTGGTGAAAAAATTCTCGAAACAGCAGAACTTACGAAGGAAAATGACTGCCTTGGATGTGCAAAACTTGTTGTATTCTGTAATGCACCGGATGATAATCCGTTTATGGCAGGTGCTTTCCATGGCGTAACAGAAGCAGATGCCATTATCAATGTCGGTGTCAGCGGACCGGGTGTTGTAAAGAATGCCCTGAGCAAGGTGCGTGGTGAGAACTTTGAGGTCCTCTGTGAAACCATTAAGAAAACGGCATTTAAGGTAACCAGAGTCGGTCAGTTTGTTGCACAGGAAGCATCCCGGCGACTGGGTGTTCCGTTTGGAATCATAGATTTATCCCTTGCACCGACACCGGCAGTAGGCGATTCCGTTGCCGAGATCTTAGAAGAGATCGGTCTTGAAAGAGCCGGTGCACCTGGAACAACTGCAGCCCTCGCATTATTAAACGATCAGGTAAAGAAGGGCGGTGTCATGGCATCTTCCTATGTTGGTGGTCTGAGTGGTGCGTTTATTCCGGTCAGTGAGGATCAGGGTATGATCGATGCAGTCAATGAGGGTGCATTGACACTGGAGAAGTTAGAAGCAATGACCTGTGTCTGCTCCGTTGGACTTGACATGATTGCCATTCCGGGTGATACAAGTGCATCCACCATATCGGGTATTATCGCCGATGAGTCTGCGATTGGAATGATTAACCAGAAAACAACGGCAGTGCGTGTGATTCCGGTTATCGGCAAGCAGGTCGGAGAAACCGTGGAATTCGGCGGCTTATTAGGATATGCACCAATTATGCCGGTAAATAAATTCTCCTGTGAGGCATTTGTAAACAGGGGCGGAAGAATTCCTGCACCAATTCACAGCTTTAAAAATTAAAACCATACATAAAGTACAGCCGGTCTTTTCAGACCGGCTG
>FR900166.1:23194-35395 GCA_000437755.1 Roseburia sp. CAG:303 | reverse complement strand
GGCTGTATTCGATAGGTAAACTCCGTCGGGATGGAGCTGTGGTATTTATAAGCGGCAGTCATGCGGTAAAGCTCGTCCGCAAGAAGATTCTGCCGGAAAATCATCAGATCCGTCGAATTCTTAAGCTGATTCTTATAGTCTGATGTTTTGATCAGAGGAATCATGCCAGGGGAAAATTTTCCGATAAGGGATCTTCCTTTTTCTGTAAATCCCAGCACACGGACATATTGCGGTGCATGGGTATCCAATGCATATTTCAGGGAATCCTGTGTAAGTCCCAGCATAATATGAAGCAGGCTCCGTGAAATTCTGGTATGCGTCAGATGCTTTTTCTTTAAAATATCAATAAATTCTTCAAATCCCTGATATTCGTCCATATGATTCTTAATACTGTTAGCCAGATCCATATTGACATCGGCATATTCCGTCAGCAGATTATTATGGCAGGCGGACAACAGGCGTTCTCCGAGTATTAAATCAAAATCTTTCGGGTATACTGGAAATGTCTGGTGAAACTGTTCTGTATACAATGTGTCTATGGAAGAAAGAAGTTCTACATTATCTAAAGCACGCAGGGCGGAGGCACTGTACTGCGGAAAATCACCGGCAGTATCATGATATCCGGCATATATCCGCTTTATGGCAAGCGGTGTCATGGTGCTTCTGGTATTTAACATGGCACGCAGGTATTCCAGCCCCAGGATATTATTCGGGGAAGACAGTGTATGCTTCAGTCCCGGACAGCAAAGGGTTAATGCTTTCATACGGGCGGCAGGAAAAGAAAGACCTGATTTTAATTCACTTTTTAACAGGCTTTTAAATTCAGCAGGTTCTTCATTTAAAAGAACGGCTGCCTGATACAGCTCATCCGTATCGGCATTTTCCGTCCCAAAACAGAGAAAATCAGTAATCCCTGTTTTATTCAGGAGTGAGACGGCACCAGTTGCAAAGATTTCGGCACTGGAGCATGCGTAAATAAGAGGAAGCTCCAGAACAAGATCTGCACCGTTTTTTAAGGCAACCCCGGCACGCGTATATTTGTCCAGATACGCAGGAGTGCCGCGCTGCACATAATTTCCGCTCATCATGATAATGGCAAGATCTGCTCCGGTTCTCTCTTTTGCCTGCTTGATATGATAACGGTGTCCAAAATGAAAAGGGTTATATTCCGCAATAATTCCAACAGTTTTCATAAAATCCTCATTTCTGAATGTATTATTATTTACTCTATTGTCTTATATATTTTAGGGAAAGTCAAGAAAAATATAAATTCCTATTGACAAGATGGGAATTTAATGCTATCTTATATCCTATAAAAGACATAGGATATAGAAAGTGTCAGAAAGAGAGGAAAGATATGCAGGTATATGCAGATAATGCGGCAACAACAAAAATAAGTGAAGCTGCAAAGAATGAAATGATATTATGTATGGATGAGTTCTTCGGAAATGCATCCAGTCTTCATACAGTGGGACAGAGAGCAGCAGAGAAGCTCTTTGAGGCAAGAAAAACAATTGCGGACTGCTTAAACGCAGACGTAAAGGATATTTATTTTACTTCAGGCGGAAGTGAGGCAGATAATCAGGCGATTCTTTCCGCGGCAGAAGCAGGAAAATTAAAAGGAAAGAAACATATCGTAACTACAGCATTTGAACATCATGCAGTTCTTCATACATTGAAGAAGCTCGAGAAACAGGGATTTGAAGTTACTTATCTTGATGTCCACAAAAACGGACTGGTAACAGCAGAACAAGTAAAGGATGCTATCCGTGAGGATACTGCACTGGTTACTATTATGTATGCAAATAACGAGATCGGAACGATTCAGCCAATCCGTGAAATCGGTGCGGTATGTCGTGAAAAAGGTGTACCTTTCCACACTGATGCAGTACAGGCTGCAGCTCATGTCAAGATTGATGTACAGGCTGATAACATTGATATGTTATCTATTTCCGCACATAAGTTCCACGGACCAAAGGGAATTGGTGTACTTTATGCAAAGAAGGGAATCCGTCTCTTTAACCTGATCGAAGGCGGTGCACAGGAACGTGGCAAACGTGCAGGTACAGAAGATATTCCGGCTATCTGCGGCATGGCAGTAGCATTCAAAGAAGCCTGTGACCGTATGGAAGAAAACCAGAAGAAGATTATTGCATTCCGTGAGGAACTGATTGAGAATTTAAGCAAGATTCCGCATTCTGTTTTAAATGGTGACAGGGAACACAGACTTCCAGGAACTGTAAACTTCTGTTTTGAAGGGATTGAAGGAGAGTCTCTCCTGTTACTCCTTGATGCAAAGGGAATCGAAGCATCTTCCGGATCTGCCTGTACATCAGGTTCCCTGGATCCAAGTCATGTGCTTTTAGCACTGGGACTTCCTCATGAAGTGGCACATGGTTCTTTAAGGCTTTCGATTGGAGAATACAATACAGAAGAAGAGATTCAGCATATTATCAAAAGCGTACCGGAAGTAGTAACTTATCTGAGAAATATGTCACCGGTATGGGAAGAATTAGAGAAGGGAGAAAGAAAACATGTTATATAGTGAAAAGGTAATGGATCATTTTCAGAATCCAAGAAATGTAGGTAAAATGGATGATGCCGATGGAATCGGTGAAGTAGGAAATGCAAAATGCGGAGATATCATGAAAATGTATATCAAAGTAAATGATGGTGTGATTTCCGATGTTAAATTTAACACATTCGGATGTGGTTCTGCGATTGCAACCAGCTCCATGGCAACAGAGATGATAAAAGGAAAGAAGATTGAAGATGCTCTGGAACTTTCCAACAAGGCAGTTGTTGAGGCTCTTGACGGACTTCCTACTCATAAGATTCACTGTTCCGTTCTGGCAGAAGAAGCAGTAAAGGCAGCAGTAAAAGATTATTACGATAAAAATGGTATTCCTTATGATAAGGAAAAATTCAAAGAAGTTAGCTGTGCCCATTGTGAATAAGGACAAAGTATGATAGAATAAAGCCGGTTGTGTCAAGCAGCCGGCTTATTTTATATAGAAATGGATATGGAATACATGGAAAAGAATTATAAAATGACCATCAGTTACGATGGAACAAGATATTACGGCTGGGAACATCAGCCGGATCGTGATACCATACAGGGAAAATTAGAATCCGTATTGGAAATTATGTGCGGAACATTTATTGATGTCATCGGTGCGGGAAGGACGGATGCCGGAGTACATGCAAAAGAGATGACGGCGAATGCAATATTTGAAACGGACAAAACAGAGGATGAGATACGGGATTATATGAATCGGTATCTTCCGGATGATATCGCTGTTCTGGAAGTAAGGGAAGCTTCACCCCGGTTTCATGCCAGGTACAAGGCAGCAGGAAAGACGTACTGTTATACCTGTTATGACGGTCCGGTAAAGCCGGTATTTAACCGGAAATATGTCACAAAGCTGATAGAAACCGTGGATGTGGACAGGATGAAACAGGCAGCCGTATATCTGGAAGGAGAACACGATTATAAGAGTTTCTGCGGAAATCCGAAGATGAAGAAATCAACGATACGCATTGTGGATAAGATTGAGGTACGCAGAAGTAAGGGATATATCTATTTTACTTTTCACGGAACAGGATTTTTACAAAATATGGTAAGAATCCTTGTCGGAACACTTTTGGAAGTTGGAAAGGGAAAGATACCGCCGGAACAGGTAAAGGAAATATTAGAGGCAAAAGACAGACAGCAGGCAGGACCGACCGCACCTGCGGAAGGACTCTGCCTGATCAAAGTAGATTATTAGAAAAACATTGCCATGGCGAGGTAGCCGCAGCTCCAGTGGAGAAATGCACAGCCCCAGATATTGCCCTGTTTTTCATAGACGATACCGAGAGTAATGCTTAACAGAAATGCTGCTGCCATAAAAGGAAAATCAAATGGAAGATGCATCAGGGAAAATAATAAAGAAGTAAGAAAAATACTGAAGAACTTCTGGTATTTTACCTGCATAAGTGCCTTTACAGAAGTCTGTATGACACCTCGTGAGAGAAATTCCTGCAGAATGGCTGTAAAGATATAAGTGTATGCCCCCTGGAAAGAACCACCGATAAAATAAGGTTTTATCGGGTGGCCGCTGAAGCGGAGAATTACATTAATCATTACCATAACAATGCAGGCACCGGCTGCGAGCGGCAGGGAAGAGATAAAACTCTTCAGTAATTTTGAGGGCCGGACAAAGATTCCGATGTCACTGAATGTAAGGCTTGTGAAGAAAATGACCTCCAGAAACAGAAGGAAAGCAATTCCTTCGATGACCATGGTGTAGACTGAGGTCTTTAAATGAATCCCCAGTGTAAAATTTATCAGACTCCATGCTGATAAATAGACACAAATGCAGATAATCAGTCCAGCGAAAATTAAAGCACAGTCTTTTTCATGCTGTTTCAGCATGTGTGTAGACGTGACATCCTCTGCCAGAAGCATAATTCCGCTGCCCTGACGGATGCGGCTGATACGCAGATTTAGTATTTTTTTCTCACTGCCATTATCATAGCTGACAAGGGAAGTGTCTGATTTTTGGTTCTTTTTCCATACACTGGACATTAGGCGGTTAAAGCTTTTATTGCTTTTATTTCTGGTAAGTCTGTCGCAGGAAATAGTTTCTTCATCCGTTTTTGTAATGCCGAAAATCACTTCGGCAGCCGGATTCAGATAAGTAATTTCGTGCCGGTCATTCATAAGAATGACCCCGTCACTCATATTCATAAATATAGATTCTTTCTGGGAAGAACTGATCACAGAAGTTGCCATAATGATACTCCTTTCCTGTGGATAACCACTGAACTCATCTTTATTATTATAAACCAAAAATATAATTTCGCAAGCAGAACAAAAAGAAAGGAAGAAATAGCATGAAATACGATACCGTAATATTTGATTTGGATGGAACTTTATTAAATACAATCGATGATCTTGCAGATGGAGTAAATTACTGCATGAGAAAATTCGGGCTGAAAGAGCATAGTGTAGACCAGGTTCGCCAGTTCGTGGGCAACGGAATCAGAAAACTGATGGAGCGTGCCATTCCGGGAGGAGAAACCCATCCGGAATTTGAAACAATCTTTGAAACCTTTAAGGAATATTATACCGCCCATTGCCGGATTAAGACAAAGGCGTATCCGGGAATCGAAGAGATGTTAAAAACACTGAAGGATAAAAATGTGAAAATGGCGATTGTATCAAATAAAAATATGGATGCCGTGAGAGAACTGAATGAAATTTATTTTTCAGAGTACATAAGCCTTGCCGTGGGAGATACTGCAGGAGTCAGGAGAAAGCCTTATCCGGATTCTGTATTACATGCCATGCAGCTTCTGGATTCCAGGAAAGAACATACGGTGTATGTGGGTGATTCCGAGGTTGATAAAGAAACCGCTGAAAATGCGGGCATGGATTATGTATTGGTAAGCTGGGGCTTTCGGGGACGGGAATATCTTGAAAAACTGGGAGCATCCTGCATCATTGATCAGCCGGAAGAATTGATTTCCATGCTGGAAATTGCAAAAGAAAAATAATTTGAAAGAAAAACTTGTTTCTTATGATAAGATATGGTATTATCAAGAAGTTTAAAACTAACCGCAGGAAAGGAATAAAAACATGGATATATTAAAATCGATTCTGTTTGGTATCGTAGAAGGAATTACGGAATGGCTTCCTGTCAGCAGTACCGGACACATGATTTTGCTGGAACAGTTTGTTAAGTTCCAGAATGTATCGGAGAATTTCTTTGATATGTTCGAGGTGGTAATACAGCTCGGAGCGATTCTGGCTGTTGTGGTACTTTACTTTAAGGATATTTGGCCGTTTACGGATGATCCGGACAGAGGATATGCAAAAACCGGAGTGCTTTCTAAAATTGACCGGCACATCATGGTACTATGGTTCAAGATACTTGCCGCCTGTATTCCGGCAGCGATTGTGGGAATCGCATTTGATGATTTCCTTACGGAACATCTGTATAATCCATATGTCATCGGAGTCGCCCTGATTGTATTTGGTATTGCATTTATCGTGGTGGAAAATCACAATAAAGATATGAAGCCGACAACGTTAAAGGCTTCCCAGATTACTTACAAACAGGCATTTATTATTGGCCTGTTCCAGCTGATTGCAGCAATATTTCCTGGAACGTCCCGATCCGGTGCAACCATTATCGGTGCACTTATGATCGGAATCTCAAGAAAGGCCGCCGCCGATTTTACCTTCTATCTGGCAATTCCGGTTATGTTCGGAGCAAGTCTCCTGAAGGTCTTCAAGTTTATCAAGGCAGGTTCCGGCTTTATGACAATGGAAGCAGCAGTATTGCTGGTTGGAATGATTGTGGCATTTGTGGTGTCACTGGTCGTTATTAAAATGCTTCTTGGTTACATCAGAAAGCATGACTTCAAAGTATTCGGATGGTATCGTATTATTCTCGGTATCATTGTTCTCGCCTACTTTATGCTTGGGTAATAAACGAAAGATAAGATTCAGCATGGATAAGAAATTACTTATCCGTGCTGATTTCTTACTTTATGGGAAAACGGCGGATTGTTTGAAAATCAGTTGACAAATAATGGAAATGTGTTAAGATAATAAAGAGAACATATGTTCAGAAGAGGAAGATAAAATGATAGAAATAGTAGAAAACAAATTAGATGTAGAAACATATCTGGATATACGGGCATCCGTACACTGGAAAGTTTTAAGGAAGGAACAGGCAGAGAAAGCACTGAATAACAGTCTGTATACGGTTATGGCAGTGGAGAACGGAAAGACGATCGGTATGGGACGAATCGTCGGGGACGGGGCAGTCATCTGCTATATACAGGATTTCGTTGTGCGTCCGGAGTATCAGGGAACCAGCATCGGAAGGAAAATGATGGAGCGGCTGATTGCCCATGTGGAAGAACTGCGGATGGATCAGTCGGAGATGATGCTCTGCCTGATGTGTGCGAAGGGCAGGGAACAGTTTTATGAGAAGTTTGGATTTATCGGAAGGCCGACGGAAAATCTCGGTCCGGGAATGATACAGTATTTGAAATAAATTACGGAGAAGAAGGAGTCTGCAATGGCAAAGGTAACAAATAATTATGATGCAAACAGTATTTCCATTCTGGAAGGACTTGAGGCGGTAAGAAAACGTCCGGGAATGTATATCGGAAGTGTTTCAACCAAAGGATTGAACCACCTTATTTACGAGATCGTAGATAATTCCGTGGACGAGCATCTGGCAGGATACTGCAGTAAAATATATGTCACACTTGAGAAAGACGGAACAGCGGTAATCACGGATAACGGACGTGGTATCCCGGTTGGAATTAATGCAAAGACGGGGCTGCCTGCGGTTGAAGTAGTATTTACCATGCTTCATGCCGGGGGCAAGTTCGGCGATGGCGGATATAAGATTTCCGGCGGTCTTCACGGGGTAGGTGCGTCCGTTGTAAATGCACTGTCGGAATGGCTGGAGGTTACAATCAAAAAGGACGGCGTGGTATACCGTCAGCGTTATGAACGCGGAAAAGTCATGTATCCCCTGGAACAGATTGGAACCTGCCGGAAGAATGATACCGGTACAAGTGTCCGTTTTCTTCCAGACGGGGATATCTTTGACAAGACTTATTTTAAAGCAGAGGCAATCAAGGGAAGACTGCATGAAACCGCATATCTGAATCCTGACCTTACCATTATCTTTGAAAATAAACGTTTTTCAGAGGAAGAGAAAATCGAATACCATGAGGAAGAGGGCATCTGTGCCTATGTCAAGGACATGAACCAGGGAAAAGAGGTCATCCATGATGTGATCTATTTTAAGAAAATAAAGGATGGCATCGAAGTGGAAGTGGCATTTCAGTTCGTGGATGAATTCCAGGAAACTATGCTCGGCTTCTGTAATAATATCTATACGCAGGAAGGCGGAACCCATCTGGTAGGATTTAAAACAAAGTTTACAACCATCATTAACCAGTATGCAAGGGAACTGGGAATTTTGAAAGAGAAAGATTCTAATTTTACCGGAGCAGATGTCAGAAACGGTATGACGGCAGTGATTGCGGTCAAGCATCCGGAGCCGCGCTTTGAGGGGCAGACAAAGACAAAACTGGATAATCCGGATGCTGGAAAAGCGACTGCCGATGTAACGGCGGAAGAACTGGTGCTGTTTTTTGACAAACATCTGGAAATTTTAAAACAGGTAATTGCCTGTGCCGAGAAGTCAGCGAAGATCAGGAAAGCAGAAGAAAAGGCAAAGACCAATATGCTGACAAAACCTCGTTTCTCCATCGACAGCAACGGAAAGCTTGCCAACTGCGAGAGCAGGAATCCGGCAGAATGTGAGGTCTTTATTGTCGAGGGTGATTCTGCCGGCGGTTCCGCAAAGATGGGAAGAAACAGACGTACACAGGCAATTATGCCGATTCGCGGAAAGATACTGAATGTAGAGAAAGCGACGATGGATAAGGTGCTGGCGAATGCAGAGATTAAAACCATGATCAACGCATTTGGATGTGGATTTTCCGAAGGATACGGCAATGATTTTGACATTACAAAGCTACGCTATCATAAGATCATCATTATGACGGATGCCGATGTGGATGGCGCACATATCGATACATTGCTTCTGACCTTCTTCTACCGCTTTATGCCGGAATTAATCAATGAAGGGCATGTATATCTGGCAACCCCGCCGCTTTATAAAGTGATACCGAAAAAGGGAAAAGAAGAATATATCTATGATGATAAAGCACTGGCTTCCTACCGCAAGAGCCACAGCGGAAGTTTTACCCTGCAAAGATACAAAGGATTAGGGGAAATGGATGCGGAGCAGTTATGGGAAACTACACTGAATCCGGAAACCAGAATCTTAAAGCAGGTGGAGATTGAGGATGGCAGAATGGCATCCGAAATTACCGAGATGCTGATGGGAAGCGACGTTGCACCCCGTCGTCAGTTTATCTGTGAACATGCAAAAGATGCACAGCTGGACGTATAATTAACAGAAGGAGAAAAAAATGGCAGAACAGATCTTAAAAACAGAATATGCGGAATTAATGCAGAAATCCTATATCGACTATTCCATGAGTGTCATCTGTGCGAGAGCATTGCCGGATGTCAGGGACGGACTGAAGCCGGTACAGAGAAGAGTGCTGTATGCAATGGATGAACTGGGCCTTAATTATGATAAGCCGCATAGAAAATCAGCGCGTATCGTTGGTGATACCATGGGTAAATATCATCCGCATGGGGACAGTTCCATTTATGAAACACTTGTCGTAATGTCGCAGGATTTCAAGAAAGGAATGGCACTCGTGGACGGGCATGGTAATTTTGGATCTATCGAAGGGGATGGTGCGGCTGCCATGCGATACACCGAGGCAAAGTTAAAGAAGTTTACCCAGGAGGTATATCTGGCGGATCTGGATAAGAATGTGGTCGATTTTGGACCGAATTTCGATGAAACAGAGAAAGAGCCGGTTGTACTTCCGGTCCGTGTACCAAACCTTCTGGTAAATGGTGCGGAAGGAATCGCCGTTGGAATGACAACCAATATCCCGCCGCATAATCTGGGCGAGGTTACGGATGCTGTCATCGCATGGCTGGATGCTTCTATTGCAGGAAAACAGGAGTTAAGTTCCACAGATCTTATGAAATACATAACCGGACCGGATTTTCCGACCGGCGGCATTGTGATAAATAAAAGTGAACTGCCGGCGATCTATGAATCTGGAAACGGAAAAATCAAACTCCGTGGAAAAGTGGTATTTGAACAGGCAAAGAAGAAATCCGAAAAGGATAAACTGGTAATCACGGAGATTCCATATACCATGATTGGAGCGGGAATTGGAAAATTTATTTCCGATATCTGCGATCTGATTGAAAATAAGAAATTGAACGATGTGACGGATATTTCCAATGAATCATCCAAAGAGGGAATCCGTATCGTACTCGAATTAAAGAAAAATGCCGATATCGAGAAGATTAAAAATACCCTTTATAAAAAGACAAAACTGGAGGATACCTTCGGAGTAAATATGCTTGCGATCGTTGACCAGAAGCCGGAGACACTGGGATTGAAAGAAATTATCCGACACCATGTCGATTTCCAGTTTAACCTGGCAACCAGAAAATATACTTATTTATTACAGAAGGATCTGGAACAGAAAGAGATCAAAGAAGGTCTGATCAAGGCATGTAATATTATTGATCTCATCATTGAGATTCTGCGTGGTGCACCGAATCTGAAAGCTGCAAAGCAGTGCCTGATCGATGGAAATACGGAAAATATCAGTTTTAAGAATCCTTCCTCACGTCTCTATGCTTCCCAGCTTAATTTTACGGAGAAGCAGGCTCAGGCGATTCTGGAACTCCGTCTGTATAAATTAATCGGTTTGGAAATCCTCGCCCTGGAGAAAGAATACAATGAATTATTAAAGAGAATTGCGGAATATGAAGATATTCTTGGCAATACGGCATCTATGGCAAAGGTAATCAAGAAGGATCTGCAGAAAATCAAGAAGGAATATGCAACAGAGCGCCGGACCGTAATTGAGGACGGAACGGCAGCAGTCTATGTAGAAGAAAAAGTGGCAGAAGCAGAATATGTGTTTGTCATGGACCGGTTCGGATATGCCAAATTAATCGATCCGGCTTCTTATGAAAGAAACAGAGAAACAATAGAACTCGAAAATAAATATATCTTTTCCTGTATGAATACAGATAAAATATGTGTATTCACGGACAATGGCTATCTGCACCAGATCAAGGCACTGGATGTACCGGTAAAGAAATTCCGGGATAAGGGTGTTCCGCTCGACAATCTTGGAAATTACGACAGCAGCGGGGAAAACATTGTATTCATCAGTGCAGCGGGACAGTTAAAGAATAAAAAGCTCCTCTTTACAACCACACAGGCGATGATGAAGTTTGTAGATGCGTCAGAATTTGAAGTTTCCAAACGGACGGTTGCATCCACAAAACTTGCCGAGGGGGATCTCATTGTAAGTATTTATGCATTGGATAAGGGGTATGATGATTTTCTGATGTCGGAAGAAAATATGGCATTTTCGGATATCGTGGTACTTCAGACAGAACAGGGGGTATTCCTGCGGTTTAAGACGGAAGAGATTCCGGAGAAGAAAAAGGGGGCAGTCGGTGTACGGGGAATGAAGCTTCTGAAAAATGATAAAGTAGAAAAGGTATATGTTATGGATGCCGGAGATACATTGGAAGTGGAGGCAAACGGAGTAAAAGTAGAATTGCGCAGCCTGAAACTCAAAAAGAGGGATCAGACCGGCTGGAAGGCAGCAGAAAGGAACTAATCATGGCACAGGAAGAACTGACAAATGCGGATGTGGAAAAGATAGAAGCAGAACTTGAACATAGAAAGACGATAGTCCGGAAAGAAGCGATTGAAGCTGTGAAGGTGGCAAGGGAGCAGGGCGATTTGAGCGAGAATTTTGAATATTATGCGGCAAAACGTGACAAGAACAGAAATGAAAGCCGTATCCGTTATCTGGAGCGTATGCTGAAAACCGCAAAAATCATCTCAGATGAATCCAAAGAGGATGAAGTGGGAATTAATAATACGGTTACGCTTTATTTTGAAGAAGATGACGAAACCGAAGTCTATAAGTTAGTTACCTCTATCCGGGGTGATTCTCTGGATGGAAGGATCAGCATTGAATCACCAATCGGAAAAGCAATCCTCGGACATAAGGCCGGGGACCGTGTTCAGGTAAAGATATCAGATACCGCAGGATTCTATATCGTAATCAAAGCGATTGAAAATACAACGGATACAGAAGATGATACAATACGAACCTATTAGGTAGGAGTGTTCAGAATGAAAATTGCATTGACACAGATGGATATTTCATGGGAAGCAAAAGAAGAGAATAAGAGAACGTGCCGGAGGCTTATCGCCGCGGCAAAAGAAAAAGGTGCGGTGCTTATTGCATTTCCGGAAATGACATTGACCGGATTTACCATGCGGCCGGAATTATTTGCGGAACCGGAGGAAAATTCCAACACGGAAAACTTCTTTCTCGAATTATCCGCGGAATATAAGATTGCCATTCTGTTCGGAAGAATAGAAAAACGGCAGGATGGGTATTATAATCTTCTGGAAATCGCCGAACAGGACCGGATTATTTTAAAATACCGCAAGATTCATCCATTTTCTTACGGTGGGGAATCCA
>FR900166.1:10986-23182 GCA_000437755.1 Roseburia sp. CAG:303 | reverse complement strand
TACGGTGGGGAATCCATGCATTATAAGTCCGGCAGTGAGATTGTGACCACCGTTTTTCATGGAGCTCCGATCGGGGCATTTATCTGTTATGATTTGCGCTTTCCGGAAATTTTTCAGATTAGTTCTGAACGTTCAGAAGTGCTCTTCGTTATTGCAAACTGGCCGCAGGAGAGGATTGGACAGTGGGATATCCTGCTGAATGCCCGTGCGGTGGAGAATCAGGCCTATGTTCTGGGAGTTAACCGGACAGGAGGCTTACACTACTGTGCCAGTTCTGTTGCATATGATCCGTTTGGACACCGCATAGCAGGAGGGACAGAAGAGGAAATCGTAATCACAGAGATTACTCCGGGACTGGCTGCTTCGTACAGAAAGGATTTTCCGGTAAAGCAGGACCGGCAAAGGGATTTATATGAAAGATTTCTGAAAGAAAGATAAAAAATATAGAAATCATATTCCATCTATTGACAAAGTGTAGATAAAGATGGTATTATGTAGTAATGAAAACTACATCTTGAAACAAAGAGGAAAGAAGGATATGATGAAATTTAAAATAGTCGCAGATAGCTGCTGTGAATTAGAAGATAAATTTAAATCTCTTGAAAATATAGAACTGATACCATTGACACTGACTGTTTCCGGAGAGGATATCGTAGATGATGAAACTTTTGATCAGAATGCATTCATCCAGAAAGTAAAAAAAGCCACCGAAGAACCAAAATCATCCTGCCCATCCCCATCCCTCTATATGGAAGCATATGAAGGTGATTATGACTGCATATTTGTAGTAACGCTTTCTGCTAATCTGAGCGGTTCCTATAACAGTGCAGAGGTTGGAAGAACCATGTACTATGAGGAGCATCCAGAGGATAAAAAACAGATTTATATATTTGATTCCTGTTCGGCATCCGTAGGTGAAACCCTCATGGTATTAAAAATCATGGAACTTGCGCAGAATGACTGCACCTATGAAGAAATTGTAGAAAAAGTACTTGCGTTCCGTAAAGGAAGAAGTACATACTTTGTAATTGAATCGCTGGAAACACTTCGGAAAAATGGAAGACTGACCGGTATGACGGCAATGGTTGCATCCGTACTGAATATTAAGCCGATTATGTATGGAACGGAAGAAGGCATGCTTGCAAAACTGGATCAGGCAAGGGGCATGGAAAAAGCACTTGCAAAGCTTGCAGCCCATATCGTGGAGACAGCGAAAGATTCAGAAAAACGGATTCTGGCTATCAGTCATGTGAATAACAGACAGAGAGCGGAATCTGTCAAAGAAGAAATTTTAAAAGGCAGACAGTTTAAAGATGTCATCATACTGGATACGGCTGGAGTTTCTTCCATGTATGCCTGTGATGGCGGAATTATCATATCATATTAATTTAATCGTGTAAGAAAATGGGGGGAATCAGAATTCCCCCCATTTTCTTACAGTATTTAAAATTAAAACAAAAAACAGCAGTCACTGACCGCTGTTTGAAAAAAGCTTCCAATCGGAATCGAACCGATAACTGGACATTACGAGTGACCTGTTTTGCCTTTGAACTATGGAAGCATATGTTTGACTTGTATATAATAATCCAAAAAAGTGAAAAAGTCAATCATAAATTTAAAATTTTTGAAAAAAACACTTGCAATTTTTTGATTGTATGGTATAGTAGATGTCATGTTGACGTACAAATGTCCGCACAAGGCGAACAGTGCGAGCATAAAATATGGAAAAAAGATAAAACCCTATGTGGAGGTATTAAAAAATGAGTCAGAAATTAAAAGTAGGTATTTTAGGTGCAACAGGTATGGTAGGACAGAGATTTATTTCCCTGCTCGAGAATCATCCTTGGTTTGAGGTTGTTACAGTTGCTGCAAGTCCGCGTTCTGCAGGAAAGACATATGAAGAAGCAGTCGGCGACAGATGGAAAATGAAAACTCCGATGCCGGAAGCAGTGAAAAAGCTGGTTGTAATGAATGTAAATGAAGTAGAAAAGGTTGCATCTTCTGTGGACTTTGTTTTTAGTGCCGTAGATATGACAAAAGAAGAGATCAAAAAGATAGAAGAAGAATATGCAAAGACAGAAACACCGGTCGTTTCCAATAACAGTGCACACAGATGGACACCGGATGTACCGATGGTAGTGCCTGAAATCAATCCGGAACACTATGAAGTAATCAAGTTCCAGAAAGAAAGACTTGGAACAAAGAAAGGATTCGTAGCCGTAAAACCAAACTGCTCCATCCAGAGTTATGCACCGGTATTAAATGCATGGAAAGAATTTGAACCGGTAGAAGTTGTTGCTACTACTTACCAGGCAATCTCAGGAGCAGGAAAAACATTCAAAGATTGGCCGGAAATGGAAGGAAACATCATTCCTTACATCGGTGGCGAAGAAGAAAAGAGTGAACAGGAGCCATTAAGACTCTGGGGTAAAATCGAAGACGGTGTAATCAAAAAAGCCGAACTTCCGGTCATCACAACGCAGTGTATCAGAGTGCCAATCGCAGATGGACATACTGCTGCCGTATTTGTAAAATTTAATAAAAAGCCAACCAAAGAACAGTTAATCGAAAAATTAGTAAACTTCAAAGGACTTCCACAGGAATTAGAGCTTCCAAGTGCTCCAAAGCAGTTCATCCAGTATCTCGAGGAAGATAACAGACCACAGGTACAGTTGGATGTAAATTATGAAAATGGTATGGGCATTTCTGTCGGACGTTTAAGAGAAGATAAAGTATATGACTTTAAGTTTGTGGGATTATCTCATAACACATTACGAGGTGCAGCAGGCGGAGCAGTTCTTTCTGCAGAGATGTTAAAAGCACTCGGATATATTGAACCAAAACAGGCATAATTACAGGAAAGGTTATCGGATATGATATTAAATGTTGAGAATCTGAGCCACGGATTTGGTGACAGAGCGATTTTCGATAACGTGTCCTTCCGCCTTTTAAAAGGGGAACATATTGGACTTGTCGGCGCGAATGGCGAAGGCAAGTCCACTTTTATGAATATTGTTACCGGAAAGCTGATGCCTGATGAAGGGAAAGTAGAATGGAACAAAAACGTAAGGACAGGTTATCTGGACCAGCATGCAGTCCTTGAAAAAGGAATGACCATTGGTGAAGTATTGAAATCTGCATTTTCCTATCTTTTTGAGATGGAGGAAAAGATGAATGAAATCTGCGACAAAATGGGTTCTGCGGATGAAAATGAAATGGAAGTGATGATGGAAGAACTGGGAACAATACAGGATCTTCTGACCAACCATGATTTTTATATTATTGATGCAAAGGTGGAGGAAGTCGCAAGGGCATTGGGACTTTTGGAATTGGGACTGGATAAGGACGTAACGGAATTAAGCGGCGGCCAGAGAACAAAAGTTCTGCTTGGCAAACTTCTTCTGGAAAAGCCGGACATTCTGCTTTTAGATGAGCCGACGAATTATCTCGATGCCAATCATATTGAATGGCTGAAACGTTATCTGCAGGAATATGAAAATGCATTTATTCTGATTTCCCATGATATTTCATTTTTAAACAGTGTTGTAAATATCATTTATCATATGGAAAACCAGAAGCTGGACCGCTATGTCGGAGATTATGATAAATTCCAGGAAGTCTATGCTGTAAAGAAGAGCCAGTTAGAGGCGGCATATAAAAGACAGCAGCAGGAAATCGATGAATTAAAGGATTTTGTAGCAAGAAACAAGGCAAGAGTGTCCACCAGAAATATGGCGATGTCCAGACAGAAGAAACTCGATAAAATGGATATCATAGAGCTTGCGAAAGAAAAACCGAAGCCGGAATTTCATTTTAAAGAGGCAAGGGCTGCCGGAAAAGTGATTTTTGAAACGTCGGATCTGGTCATTGGCTATGAGAAATCATCTCCATTATCAAAGCCGATTAATCTCAGAATGGAGAGAGGAGAAAAGATCGCACTGGTAGGAACAAATGGTATAGGAAAAAGTACTTTCTTAAAGAGCGTGCTTGGGTTAATTCCGGCACTGGATGGAAAAGTTACCCTGGGAGATTACTTGTATAAAGGATATTTTGAACAGGAAATGACGCCGGGAAGTAATACCTGTATCGAAGAAATATGGGAAGAATTCCCGGCCTATACCCAGTATGAAGTGCGTTCCGCACTGGCAAAATGCGGACTGACCACGAAGCATATCGAGAGCCAGGTCAGAGTGTTAAGTGGCGGGGAACAGGCAAAAGTCAGACTGTGCAAGCTACTGAACAATGAAACCAATATTTTATTACTGGATGAGC
The DNA here is from genome assembly GCA_000437755.1 of Roseburia sp. CAG:303. Lineage (GTDB taxonomy): Bacteria > Bacillota > Clostridia > Lachnospirales > Lachnospiraceae > CAG-303. The sequence continues at coordinate 18,910 of FR900166.1, read as the reverse complement.
CGACTAACCACCTGGATGTGGATGCAAAGGACGAATTAAAGCGTGCTTTGCAGGAATATAAAGGTGCGGTACTGCTTGTCTGCCATGAGCCAGAATTTTATGATGGTCTGGTGGATAAAGTATGGAATTTGGAAGAATTTTCCCTGCTTGCATAGAGGAATACAGGAAATAAAGAAACGGAACCGGATAAAAAGAAACTGCCGCATGACATGCGGCAGTTTCTTTTTATCCTATGGAAGCAAGATCCGTTTCACATAGTTTATTTAACACATAGTCTAAATCTGAAGTTTTATAAAGCTGGTTTTCAAGAAAATAGCGGATGACCAGATCTGATTTCTCAGAATTACTCAGGGTATATCCGGCAGACTTTAATAATACTCTCGCCTCTTCTATATTCAGACGCATGGCAAGACATAAAAGAACTGTTTCCTGCTTCGATGGCCTGTAAAAATCAGTGTTTTGCAATTTTGTAAAATAACCGTTCTCAAGACCTGCACGGTCTGCAATAATAGTCTCATCCTTTCCTGTTCTGCGAAGAAAAAGCTGGCAGGTATCCGAAAAACTCTCCGGATTTCCATTTTCCGCTAACAATTTTTCTACGGCAGTCCACTCCGGATCATCCTTTAAAGACAAGGTATTGAATTTATAATGTTCCCCATTGCGTTCGCGGACAAAATGAACCTGAATAAAAATATCCGCCTGCGTACATAACTCGTCTAATTTCTTTTGAGATTTTTTCTTTGAACTCCTAAAAAACATAAGTACCTCCCAGATATATAAATCGATTGCTGATATTTTCTTTTTTATTTTCTGATTATAACACAAGGAAAGAAAAATGTATATTGTTAAATTTGATTTTTTGTAGTAAGATAGTAGGGATATGGAGGTGAATCAGACATGACTTCAGAAGAATATGTACAGAAAATTCTTGAATTTATGAATAATCCGCAGATTATGAAGATGTTCTATTTATATTTCGCAGGGATGATTCTTGTCAGCCTGCTTGTATGCTTTCTTATTACAAGTGCTTCAAAGCTTCCGAAAAAATATATCTTATTCGGACTGCTTGGTGTGACCGGCATTATGATTGTGATATGCAGGGCAATGGCAGCTTCGGCAGGAATGTCCCCGCATTTTATGTGGCTGGGACTGTTTGGGTTTTATGGAATTATTGCCGTGGCGATTATTATGGTCGTGCGTTCCGCAAATGGCGAGAAGAACCAGCCGGTAGATATGAATATACACCCTCAAAATAAGAATGAGGAAGAAAAACAGGGGTATAACCTGAATGGAACTTACCATGAGCATGACAGCGGAACAATCTGTCTGAACTGCGGTTCTGCCGTGGAGGCAGGGGAAACGATCTGCCCGCATTGCGGAAACCGTGTAAGATAATTCAAATGTGAAGAAATGATTTCGACAGAAAAACATAATTTTAAAATATTATTTACAAAAAAATACAAAAAATGGGTAGACTATTTTTTGAATTTATGAGAAAATGTCAGAGTGAGAAAAACTTTTATTTGAAAGGAGATTCAAAATGATTATTTCACAGGAAGTAGAAAATATGTGTCCAGTGGCACAGGGCGTTCATCATGGCGCTGCTCCAGTTCCTACAGAAGGAAAATGGGTTAAAAACAAAGAAGTAAAGGATATCTCAGGTCTTACACATGGTGTAGGCTGGTGTGCTCCTCAGCAGGGTGCCTGTAAGCTGACACTGAATGTTAAGGAAGGTATCATTCAGGAAGCACTGGTAGAAACCATTGGATGTTCAGGTATGACTCATTCAGCAGCTATGGCAGCAGAAATCCTTCCGGGCTTAACTGTTATGGAAGCATTAAATACAGATCTTGTCTGTGATGCAATTAACACAGCTATGAGAGAACTGTTCTTACAGATCGTTTACGGACGTACACAGTCTGCATTCTCAGAAGAAGGTCTTCCGGTTGGTGCAGGTCTTGAAGATTTAGGAAAAGGTCTTCGTTCACAGGTTGGTACTATGTATGGTACACTTCAGAAAGGACCTCGTTACCTTGAGATGGCTGAAGGTTATGTAACAGGTATTGCACTTGATGCGGATGACCAGATCATCGGTTACAAATTCGTAAGCCTTGGTAAGATGACAGACTTTATCAAGAAGGGTGATGATCCTACTACAGCTTATGAAAAGGCAAGCGGTCAGTACGGAAGAGTTGCTGATGCAGTGAAGATTATCGATCCTAGAACAGATGCAGAGGTTAAGTAAGGAGGAAACTAATAATGGCTTTATTTGAATCATATGAAAGAAGAATTGACAAAATCAATTCTGTTTTAAATAGCTATGGAATCGCTTCTCTCGAAGAAGCTGAAAAGATTACAAAGGATGCCGGTCTTAATGTTTATGACATGATCAAAGGTATCCAGCCAATCTGTTTTGAAAACGCCTGTTGGGCATACATTACAGGTGCAGCAATCGCAATCAAGAAGGACTGCAAGAGAGCAGCAGATGCTGCTGCAGCAATCGGTGAAGGACTTCAGGCTTTCTGTATCCCTGGTTCAGTAGCTGACCAGAGAAAAGTAGGTCTTGGACATGGTAACCTTGGTAAGATGTTACTGGAAGAAGAGACAGATTGTTTCTGTTTCCTTGCAGGACATGAATCATTCGCAGCAGCAGAAGGTGCTATCGGTATCGCTGAGAAGGCAAACAAGGTTCGTAAGAAACCTTTAAGAGTTATCTTAAATGGTCTTGGAAAAGATGCAGCTCAGATTATCTCAAGAATTAACGGATTTACATATGTAGAGACAGAGATGGACTACAAGACAGGAGAAGTAAAAGAAATCTTCAGAAAGTCTTATTCCGAAGGTCTTCGTGCAAAAGTAAACTGTTATGGTGCAAATGATGTAACAGAAGGCGTTGCTATCATGCATAAGGAAAAAGTTGATGTATCTATTACAGGTAACTCAACAAATCCTACCAGATTCCAGCATCCGGTAGCAGGTACTTACAAGAAAGAATGTATCGAAATGGGTAAGAAGTACTTCTCCGTAGCATCAGGTGGTGGTACAGGACGTACACTTCATCCGGATAATATGGCAGCAGGTCCTGCTTCTTATGGTATGACAGATACTATGGGACGTATGCACTCTGATGCACAGTTCGCAGGTTCTTCTTCTGTACCGGCTCATGTAGAAATGATGGGCTTAATCGGTGCAGGTAACAACCCTATGGTCGGCATGACTGTGGCAGTTGCCGTAGCGATTGAAGAAGCAGCTAAGGCTGGTAAATTCTAAGAAATCAGATAAGAAATAAGCTTAGATAAAAGTTTTGAGGTGGGGACCGGTTAGGTTGACTTTGTTCAATGTAACTGGTCCTTAGTTCTGTTTGGAGAAATGGAGATTAAGATGAAAGTAAAATTTGCAGGCCTGATAGCCGGTGTTTGTGTGGCAGGATAGCCGGTGTTTGTGTGGCAGGAATATTATTGAACGGATGTGCAGCAAAAGAGGAGACGGATGTCGTAAGTTCGTCAAAAAATGAAGCAGTAACGGAGAACAAAACTACCGTTTCGGAGACAGAAGAGACAACAGAAGCGGGCGGAAAATGGAGTAAGGCTGAAGTGACGGCGATGACGAAAGCATATCGCGAATATTTAAAGGAACAATATGAAAACAGAAAACCGGATGGATATTATAACATTGAATATGTCTGCAGGGATATTAATAATGATGGCATCCCTGAAATCCTGTATTATAATAAGTATAAAAGTTATTCTGTGATTTATCTTGAAAAAGGGGAAGATGGGGAATACTGTGTGAATGAGATTAGAGAGATTTCATTCAAACGTGAGAAAAATAGTATTGATTATGATGAAGGTACTATCCTGACTTATTATCCGGAAACAGGAACTTTTTGTGGAAATACATCTATGAAAGAGAATGGCATGGGAGAGACATATTTTCGGTATTATCGTCTGAATGATTTCGAGCTGCAGAATATGGAATTTGGCAGTGTTATTGGCGATTCTCCGGAGAGAACTTCTGCGTTGAACTATACTGTAAAAGTCCCAAGTAGTTTTTCTGACACTTTTGAACAGGACATGAATCAGATGATCGATTATTATCAGGATTCTGAATGTAAGCAGCAGGAGGATGAGAACTCATCTATGAAATGGATAGACCATTCTGGAGAGAGTGGTGCAAGTATGGAGAGCATTTCGTACGAAAAAACAGATGACCAGTTACAGTTGTATCTCGTTCATGCCTCTGATTATGATAAAACGGCAGTAGAAAATATTTATAATAACATGGAAAAGATAAAAAAAGACTGGACGGGAGATTCCGGCAGCTCTGTGAAAATATATGATAAAGATTTCAGTACGGTTTTGCCGGACAATGATAATGAGAGCATAACATTTAAAGACTTATCAGAGTATACGAATAAAAAATATTTTTGGGATTTGTTTGATTGTGAGGAGTAGTTTTTTGGAGAATAATATATTTAAAAGGGATTGAAGAAATGAAATTTGATAATGTGTATTTTATAAACGGAACGGCATACGCAGGAAAATCCACCATGATAAAATTACTGGCGGAAAAATATAATGGCATAGCCTGTGAAGAAAATTATCACGATGAACTGAGTGATAGTTTAGATAGCAGGGAATTTCCGGGTTTGACTTATATGAGAGACTTACAGGACTGGAGTGATTTTATTCGAAGGACTCCGGATGAATATGAGGCTTGGATTAAGCAGACAACGAAAGAATGTACGGTTTTGGAAATGAGAATTTTAGAGAAATTGTCTAAGCAGGAGAAACCGATATTTGTTGATACTAATATTCCGGTAGAAGTATTGGCAGAGATATCAGATAAAGGCCATGTTTTAATTATGCTGGCAGAGCCAGACATATCAGTTAAGCGGTTTTTCGAGAGACCGGATAAAGAAAAACAGTTTCTATACCAGTTGCTGCTGCAGGAGGAAAATCCTGCTGAAGCAATAGAAAACTTTCGAGAGTGCTTAAAAAGAGTTAATTCCGAAGAGATATATAATCGTTTCCTTAATTCTGGTTTTCATGTGATTTTAAGAGATGAAAAAAGGACGATAGATGAGACATTTTCGTTGGTGGAAGATGCGTTTCAATTAAAATTATAGGATATGTAAGGTATGCCAAATTCCATGGGCAATAAAATAAACAATTATTTATATTTTGATTGTTGCTCAAAGACTGGGGAAAAACTGTCTGTGTTTTATTCTGCATAAAATATAGACAGTTTTTTACTCTATTGTCAAGAATATGGATGAAAAATAATGGGTGTTATGGTATAATTTTTTAGTAGTATCATAAGATAAATCGGATGACAGATAAAATGTACGAATGGAGATTCGCAAAAGGAAATCATGGATGTTAAGTTGCATCTTAATTTATGGTTAGGGAAGAGAAAAGGATGGTAAAATAGATGTATTTAGAAAAAATTCATATACAGAATTATAAAGCAATTGAAGAGTTAAATATTGATTTAAAACCAGGAGTGAATCTGCTGATTGGTGATAATGGAGCTGGAAAAACTTCTGTTCTTGAGGGGATTGCTGTAGCACTTGGAGGTTTGTTTGTTAACGTCGCAGGTGTTAGCACTAAGAACATTGTAAAAGAAGATGTTCGTATGAATATAAAACCAATGGGAGATTCGTCTACAACGATTGAATATTGTGAGCCGGTATTAGCTGGCTGTACCCTGCATATAACGGATGAACAGAATTTTACATGGAATAGAATCAAGGAAGATGTGTCAGCTACACATACCAGAATTGATGATAAGAATGTATGTGTATGGATGAAGAAACTCACAAATCCGTAGGGGAATGTAAAGCAAGTGGTCATTTTAATTGATAGAGTGTTTGTATGCTAATGGCAACGTAGAAACATATTAACCTGGTAGCTTTGCCAGCTACATCTAATTACACCAGGAGAACATATTATGGAACAATTCATCAGACAGATACTCAAAGAGTATGATATTGTGGGGGATTCTATCGAAAAACTGGATGATACATCGAGAAATGATGAAGATATACGGCAGCAGTATCTTATTAATCATTCCTATGTCATGAAATTAAATACGGCAGCACTTGTTTCAGAAAAATTTCTGGACGATATCAGCCGTGTGATAGAACGCTATCGGAAAATCGGAGTCTGGGTGCCGCGGCTGATAAGAAAAACGGATGGCAAATTTCTTGCGGAAATGGAAATAGACGGCAGGACATATTATGTCTATGTGGAGGAATATGCCATCTATAAGATTGCAAAAGATGTGAAAGACGAAGACAAGCTGAAACGGGAGATGATGGAACATATCGGAATACTGGCAGCGGAATATTCTGGTGTTGACCTGATGGAGACTCCTTCGATGTGGACCATTCTTGATTTGCATCCGCTGGACAAAGAAGTGGATGAGAGTCAGGATAACTTAAACCGCCTGATAACAGTGTTAAAAGAAAAAAACAGGGAAAAGGAAATAGAAATACTGGAGCGGGAAAATAAAAAAGCCAGACAGATGCTTCAGAAATGGTATCGGAAACTGCCAAGGTGCGTTTATCAGGGCGATTTGAATTTCACAAATGTGCTGATTAATGATGAAGAAGAATTTAAGGGACTGATTGATTTTAATATGGCAGGAACGGAAGTGAATATCAACAATTTCCTGCATGAAACCGCATATTTTCTGCAGGAAGAAGATTTTGTGGAATTATCCGAAGAAGAAATTTATGATAAAATGAATGAAAAGCAGGAACTCCTTATGGAAGTAATATTGAGAAACTATTCTTTGAATGAGGACGAAAAAAGATGTCTGCCGCTGTATAAAAAAATCATAGGGATGTCATTTTATCCAAATGTCATGCTTTGGATATATTTGTTGCAGAATGGAAAATATGTTGACAAGGTGTTGAAATTATTGCTGCTTATCGCAGAAGAAGCAAGCTGAAAGTACAAAACATCTTTATTATTGTTAGAATGTCAAAAATCCCTATTATAATATATTAATTTTTTGTATCTTGAAAATTTAACATAATTTTTTGGAATAGCTTTCAAAACTGCTTATTGAAATTTATGACGTTTTTGGGTCCATGATAGTGTTTAGTGAACTTTTTTGAAGAGTTCACAATGGAAGTATATTATAGTAGTGAAAGAATATTATTAAGTAGTGATTGGTTGAATTAAGTAGTTAATCGTGGTATAATATAATTAAGCTATTAGAATTCTAGTTGAAGTGAGGTAAAAAATGGCAAGACCAAAAAAAGAGCGGAACTTATTTAAATGTGTGTATTGACACTGTAGTCTATGAAAGGATGGAAGATATGATATGTGTTTTGATACTGGACAAATAAAAAACTATGGCAGTTGAAAGAGCTTTAAGAAGCCTATTTAGATGATTACGATGAAAAGAAAAAGAGGTTTAAAGAGCTAGATGATGAAATGTAAGACTTTTGATAAAAGAGGAGATCTGTTTATGATCGTTGCAAATGATCTGAAGCAAGAAGAAAGGAAAAAAAAAGGAAATTCGATATTAAATAATGCAAAATATTCTACTGACAATACAGATGAGTGGTATACTACTTATGATATTGTAGCAGAAGAATTGTCACATTATCAAGATCAATTTGAAGGCAAAGTTGTACTTTGCAATTGTGATGATCCATATGAATCTAATTTTTGTTACTATTTTCTAAAACACTTTAATCAACTAAAATTAAAAAAATTGATATGTACTTCCTATTCAGGATCAAAAATCGAGCAGATTCAGGATTATTTTCAACTGACATTAGATTTGTTTGATACAGATGGCGATCCGGTCTTGTTTGACAGGGGATATGTACTAATAGTAACAAAAATGCCCGGAATGATTGGAGAAGAGATAAACGATAAAGTAATTCAGGAAATATTAGAAAAAA
>FR900166.1:8656-10932 GCA_000437755.1 Roseburia sp. CAG:303 | reverse complement strand
ATGGTGATTTTCGTTCACCAGAATGTATAGAGTATTTAAAAGAATGTGATATATGCTGTACTAATCCACCGTTTAGTTTATTTTCAGAATTGTTTTCTTTAATAGTTAAATACAATAAGCAGTATCTCATAATTGGAAATCAGAATGCCATCACATATAAGGAAATCTTTCCATATATTAAGGAAAATAAAGCGTGGGTTGGTTATAGATTTGGGGATATGGCATTTAAAGTTCCAGCTGATACGATGCCACGAAAGACTCGCTATTGGGTGGATGAGAATGGACAAAAGTGGAGAAGCCTTGGCAATGCAATGTGGCTTACCAATTTAGATACCAAAAGAAGACATCAAGAATTGACTTTGACAGAACATTATACTCCTGAAAAATATCCAAAATACGATAACTTTGATGGTATAAATGTTTGCAAAGTGAAAGAAATCCCCATAGATTATGATGGTATTATGGGAGTGCCTATTACCTATTTGAAGTACCATAATGAATCACAATTTGAAATCGTTGGAGAAGCCAACCATGGATCGGATAATGAGTTTGATTTGTTTAAGCCCAAAATCGGTGGAAAGGAGCTTTTTAAAAGAATTCTTATTAGAAAAAAGAAGCATGAGACAATAAAAGAATTTTGTGTTTTAGATCTGTTTTGTGGAGCTGGAGGCCTCTCATGGGGGTTTCATAAAAATCCATTTTTTAAGACAACAGTTGCATTAGATTTTGATGAAAAAGCGGCAGAAACATTTAAAAAGAATATGCCTGAGACAGAGGTCGTTGTCGGTGATATTACACAATCTGCAGTAAAGAAAAAAATTGTAGAATTAGCTAAAAAAACAGGTGTAAATATGTTGGCAGGTGGACCACCCTGCCAAGGATATTCTATGAAGGGAAAAAAACTTGGATTAAATGATCCGAGAAATTTTCTTTTTAGAGAATACCTGGATTTAGTTGAAAAATTACAACCGGAAGTATTTGTAATAGAAAATGTTAAAGGATTGCTTCTATCTGCAAATGGCTGGTTTAAAAAGGAAATTATACAAACTATTGAAAATTTAGGATATCAAGTAAGAGTAGATGTTCTGAATGCCGCAGATTTTGGAGTTCCACAATCAAGAGAACGTGCAATTTTTATCTGTTCTAAAAACAAAGCAATTGAGTTGCCTAAACCTACGGTCACTAAAAGAACAACGGTAAAAGATGCAATTGAGGATTTGGCATATTTAGAGTCAGGTGAAGGAGATTATGAACAGGATTATATTACGGAAGCAAAATCAACATATCAAGTAAGATGCAGACAAGGAAGTACAAAACTTTATAATCATAAAGCTTCAAATCATAAACAAATTGCAATTGATAAGTTAAAATTAATTCCGCCTGAGCAAGGAAAAGAATATTTGCCACAGGAATTATTAGGAAATCAAAAATTTAAGACTACTTGGGGAAGACTTAAATGGGATGAAGTATCTCCTACAATAGACACACGATTTGATGCATCTTCCAATGGAACAAATAATCATCCGTTTTTACACAGGGCAATTACTCCTAGGGAAGCAGCCAGAATTCAATCGTTTGATGACAGGTTTATTTTTGTAGGATCAAAGGTTTACATCCGAAAACAAATTGGAAATGCTGTTCCGCCTTTGTTAGCAAAAGCTATTGCTGATCAGATTTCCAAAAGTTTTGGATTGAAATATTAGAGGATAATTGCATGAAAGTAAAGCACAGAGTTTATGGAGATGGAATAGTAAAATATTTAGATTCAGACTATATAATTATTACATTTGAAGGTCAGGATAAAAAATTTCAATTTCCACAAGCATTTGAGAAATTTTTAAGTACAGAGGATTCTGAATTGATTTCGAAAATCAATAATGCAAAAAGAAGAGTAAATACTAATAATGTAACGCAGACAATGAATCAAATAGAAGCACCTTTTTCGCAAGTTAAAAGATCAGTCTCCACAACAAAACAGTATTTTGGACATACAAATTTAGGGTCAAATAATCCGTTAATAGGATCACATGCACAAGGAATAGATATTTATTCTGAAGAAGAAATGTTTGAAATCATTGGATATATGGCGACTCCTGGCCGGATTAATTCTATTGAAGCTGAAGTTCCAAAGGATGGACGAGATATCGTATTTGAAAGATTGTTTCCAGGACAGAAATATAGACCAATTGAAATGGGTAATACGCCAAGTGGACTGCCAAATAAACTGAGTCCACAGTTTAGAATTAATTTTGGAAATTTGAGAAACTGTCCAGCTG
>FR900166.1:5271-8620 GCA_000437755.1 Roseburia sp. CAG:303 | reverse complement strand
TATGGGAAAGGGAAATAGTGCTTGCGTTGCAAGAATTAATAAATCTAAATTTGTTATTCAGATTGTTCAAGAGTATGGGTTTAGATTTGGTGAGTATCAGGATGTAGATGTAATAAGATACATTGCTAAAGAACGCGGTTTCTTAGAGGCATTTGAAAGAGGATATTCGATGTAGAAGGAGATGAGAAGATGAACAATGAAATGGCTTATTTGCTTGGTATGATAACCGGTAATGGAGAAATTCAGAGAGGAACAACAACAACTACCATATCCATTGATGTACCGCACAAAAAATTAGAGACGGAATTTCAGAAGGATGTAGGAATCTATCTAAAGGCAAGTATTACTGATATACGGCAGATATTAGAGCCTCTTTTAGGAACTGCTTTAAAGTTTATTCAAAATCCCAACGTTTCTATTCTTTCATTTACAAAACCGAATGAGGATTACTTAATGAGAGAGATTATGAGATATGTTGGAAGTGCCTCATCATCAGATACGATAAGGATTTCTCCAGAAGTATTTGTGTTTACTAGGGATGAAAGAAAACAGTTTGTGAAAGGTTTTGCAGATGTAACGGGATATATTCGGCGAAGTAATTATGCATTTACTGAGCCTAATTATCGTGTATATTTTGAAATACCACATAACTGGGAGTTGGTTGCAGATTTTGCAAATTTACTTAAAAGTATTGATATTCCAGTGCAGAACATCGATTGGGCACATCCTAATATGAGAGACGGAAATCTGAAAAAATATAATCAGGGTAAACCAGACTTTTGGAAAAAAGAGCATCAAGTCAAAGTATGGGCGGTAGAGTTTCAGTCAATTGGTTTTGCAGTACTTCATAAACAGGAGGCTCTTGATTATTTTGCAAATAAACAAAGGTTTCATATAGAAGGTGAAAGACAAACAAAGGTAGCTGATGTGACCCATCGTTACTATTGGGAATTGGTTTCACGAATTCGAGAAAAACCTACTCATCCAGGAGAAAATGATGAATTTATACCGGCAGTAATCAGAGGAAAGCATTATGATTCTTGGAGCCAAATAGCAAAAGATATGGGATATAGTGAGGATTCATAAAATGTTAGAGAATGAATTGTATGAACCGATGAGGTGTTGGTTGGAACAATATTTGAAAGACAATTATAAAGGATATGAAATCATAACTGTGGATACATCTCAAGAGAGATTGGATCGAGCTTTAACAAAATACGATATAGTAAATGAAATGGCTACAGGTGTGGATATTCAAATTGATGTTTTAGGAATTGCTAGAAAGAAAAATATTGTTAAGTTATTTTTTATCGAAGCCAAAAAGACAAAATTGACACTTCGAGATTTAGGACAACTTTGGGCTTATTGCAAATTAGTAGATCCAGAAGAAGCGTTTCTATTCTCATCTGCAGGATTAGGCAGCTTAAATAAGCTGGTTAATTCTTTTAGAAGAGAGGACTTGCTAGATTTCGGAAATGGTAAAAAAATAAAAAAAATGAAGATTGCACTTTGGGACGTTACGAAGAACACAGTTGATTTGAGTTCAATGGTTCCGAAGATATAGGAGTTAATAAGAATGATAGAAAAAATATTAAAAAACGAAAACATACCATATAAATTAATAGATGAGGATAAAGGACTTAAAATAGTAAAAGTAAATGGTAAGTTGCACATTCTTTATTTATATGGTAAAGGAAATAAGTTCTTAATGGAACGAGATTTCTTTGATTATCTTGACGGTAATGCAATACCATATTCGGTATTGTGTCATGATACTGTAAGTGGTAAAATGTATTATATTAAGTTGAATAAAAATGTCAATTGGATTAAATCTTGTTTTGAAACTTGCGATAAAGATGCAATATATCTGGGAAAACAAGTTCTTAATGCAGAAGTATCCGAAGAAATATTAAGAAGAGAATTAAAGAGATAGTTGAGGTGATAATATGGGAATTGCACAGGATTTAGATTATTTCATTAAAAGTAATAATGATGATGTGTTTATTGAAGCAGAAGCAAGACCTTCACGCTTGAAAAGTTTTTATGCTGAATACAATAGTAAGTATAATTCAAGTATTAACGATAACTCAGAAGGAATTATCCCTTTAGAGGAAGATGCAAATAAGTGGGGATTAGAATTAAGACTTTATCTACATCATTTACCAACCTGTATTCATGCGACTAGAAATAGAGATTACAGAAATAATTATGAATATCGAATTAACGATGTTGATGTAATCCGAGAGCTTTTTGAATTGGGATATCGGATTGGAAAAAATTTGGTGTCAGAATGTAAATAGTACAAGCCAAAATGAGCATTCTTTATAAAAGATTTTATGATAAAATGAATGAAAAGCAGGAACTCCTTATGGAAGTAATATTGAGAAACTATTCTTTGAATGAGGACGAAAAAAGATGTCTGCCGCTGTATAAAAAAATCATAGGGATGTCATTTTATCCCAATGTCATGCTTTGGATATATTTGCTGCGGAATGGGAAATACGTTGACATTAGAATTATTGCTGCTTATCGCAGAAGAAGCAAATGATTGACCGTTGGCGGACAACACTAAAATTAGCCACAAAGAGAGAGAATAACACAGTGGTGTTATTCTCTCTTTAAATTACTTGTATCCCATATCTGTTTATGATACAATTTAAAAAACAGGGAGGAAAACATGACAGTAGAAGAAGGAATCAGAGATTTTGTAAAAGAGAACAGACAATATGAAATCTATGACGAAAGCACCAGGAATGGAACTTTTCACCGGGGATGCCTGGGTGTGATTGTCCGGCAGGAGGATTCTTTTATGGATTTTTTACTGCGGCTCACAGAATATTTTGATGATCATGGAATTGACGACACGGACTTCAGCCTGGAAGGAACATCCTACGAGGTATATGGAACGGATGTAATTGTTTATTTTCCACAGATTGAAGTTTAACGAAAGAACAGGAGGATATTATGCCAGATTTTTTTGATGACAGAGGATTTAATGAATTTTATTTAAAATCAGCAAAGTCGAAGGACAAAGAACGATTGTTAAGGGCTTTTTATGATGCATGGATTGACTACTGGGGACCGTACAACACAATTCGTACCCAGACAAAAAGCTGGGTAAAAGGGGCATGGAAGGATGCAAAAGCGAAGAAGGCAATCAAAGAAAAACTGTTGTACCGGAAATTTACAGCGGCAACGATAGATGGTCTGTTTAAGAAATTTTCTGAGTGGATTAAGATAAGTTGTAAATAACAAAAAGGAATAAGATTAAAAATGACTAAAACGAGAAAAAAATCCGCGGTAGCGGGAGCTGTTATCTCGGTTATTCTCGCACATATGAACCGGCGGC
>FR900166.1:0-5245 GCA_000437755.1 Roseburia sp. CAG:303 | reverse complement strand
AACCGGCGGCTGGCAGGATTTACCTTAGTTCTGCTTCCGATTATTTTAACTGTAGTATTTGGCAGATAAACGCAAAATAGTCAACGTTTTGTTTGAAAATGTTGACTATTTTTGCACATAGTGATATAACTAAAAAAGATACAATTAAATATTTGCAACCGAGGAAGGAGAAAGCCATTATGAGAAGGAAAAGTGTTAAAAATTCATTGACAGTCATGTGTCTGGCATTTGTACTTGTGTCAGCTGTTGTCATCGGGAGTATAGCAATTTATAATATTGGAATTATGACATCTCTTGCAAACAAAAACCATCAGGCGGATATGGAGGAAAGTTATAATACGCAGATCAAGATTGAGGTTCAGTCAGTTATAAGTATATTGCAGTCCGAATATGACAAGTCCGTAAAGGGAGAACTTACAGAGGATGAGGCTAAGAAGGAAGCCTGTGAAATTGTAAGAAATATGCGTTATCGTGATGAGCAGGATGGTTATTTCTGGATAGATGCGACGGATTCTACCCTGATTATGCATCCGATTCTGGCAGAACAGGAAGGAACGAAAAGAGATAATATAAAAGATCAGAATGGTACAAGGATTATTCAGAACATTATGAAAGTGGCCAATAGTTCCGAAGGTTGTGGATATAATGAATTTTATTATACAAAATCGGATGGAAAAACAGTTGCTCCTAAGGTAGCATATTCACAGATTTTTAAGCCATGGAACTGGGTAGTATCAACCGGAAATTATGTTGATGATATGAACGAACAGATTGCGGCCTCTGAGAATCAGGTCAGTGCAAAATACCATGCTATGATTTTGATTATTATAGCTGTAAGTATTGCTATAGCAGTAGTGGCAATTATTGTAGCCAGAATTTTTGGAATAAAAATATGCAGACCTTTAACAGATATACAAAATTTTGCAGGAAAAATTGCAGAAGGAGATCTAACCAGTAAACTGGAAGATAAGAGCCGAAATGAACTAGGACAGACATCACAGGCATTAAACCGGGCACAGACAGAGATTGCTTCACTTGTTTCAGAGATAGGTACGGTAACGGAACATCTTGAAGATGCCGTTACTGAATTTCAGAACAATTTTAAAGATATGAATAATTTTATCGGAAATGTTTCAAAAGCAATCGGTGAGATATCAGATAATACAAATTCACAGGCATCAGCTACTTCGGATGCATCAGACAGTATGAATGAGATCGGAGCCGGAATAGAGGCGACTTCAGCCGAAATGGATTTCCTTAGTTCAAATGCATCCATGATGAAGGACTGTTCGGAACGTTCCATGCAGACATTAAGCGAACTGATTCAGGTAAGTTCTGCGACAAAGGAGGATATTGATGCAATGTATCGCCAGACTTCACAGACAAATGATTCTGTTTCAAAAATCAGTCAGGCGGCTGCATTAATCAGCGAAATTGCATCACAGACAAATCTGCTTTCCCTGAATGCCTCAATCGAAGCTGCAAGAGCCGGAGAAGCTGGAAGAGGATTTGCAGTGGTTGCCCAGGAGATAGGAAGTCTCGCTGTGCAATCAGCTGATACAGTAAATGAAATAGATCTTATTATCAGCGAATTGAGTAATAACTCAGAAAAATCCATGGAAATCATGAATGAAATGAGCAGTGCCTCATCCAGACAGACAGATGCACTGGCAAATACAAGAGATATGTTTAAAGAACTGAAAACCTTACTTGATTCCTGTATTTCATCTGTACAGACAATGAATGAAAAAATGAAGCTAATTGATAAGCAGAGAAAAGCAGCTACGGATGGTATTGATACATTAAAGCAGCTTGCGGCGGATAATGCAGCATCGGCTGAAGAAACAACGGAGATGTCATCTGAACTGGAAGAAATCGTAAAACATTCATCTGAACTGGTAAATGAACTTTCACAGGATATTGATGTGCTTTTCAAAGATATGAAACAGTTTAAAATATAAGTTCATAAAAAGAAAATGCGGTGTAGAATCTGCGTTTTCTTTTTACGTAAAAAACAGGATAAGATTATGCAAAATAATAAGAATACTTCCGGAAGTCCTTGCCTTTTTCAGAAAAATCAAGTATAATAAGATTAAAATAACATCATTTGTGAGAGGACAGAAGAAGGAGTATTTATGGAACAGAAGACGAATTTGATAGATACGGAAAAAAGAGAACGAATCAATGCTGCACCGGTTGTCGGACTGCCACGTTCGATTCATCTGATTCCGATGGATACAATCGCTGGATTTGAGGTTCGTCCCGGATTTTATGAGATTAACGGTGCAACTGCAATTCCGGGCGGTGTTAATTTTACGGTACATTCACACAATGCAACCGGAATCGAACTGTTGCTGTTTAAACGTGGAGAGGACAGACCCTATGCTATCTTGCCGTTTCCGGACCATTACCGTATCGGAAATGTGTATTCCATGATAGTATTTAAGCTTAATATTGAAGAATTTGAATATGCGTTTCGTGTGGACGGACCGTATGAACCATCGAAGGGCATGATTTTTGACAAGACCAAATATTTGCTGGATCCTTATGCAAAGGCCGTTACCGGTCAGAGTAAATGGGGTGTTCCGTCCGTGAGCGGACAGCATTATAAGGCAAGAGTGGTAAAGGATGACTTTGACTGGGAAACGATGGGTGGTTCCCTGCAGATTCCACCGCAGGATCTGATTATTTATGAACTGCATGTCAGAGGTTTTACAAAAGATAGCTCTTCCGGTGTTAAATTTCCGGGAACATTTGCCGGATTAACGGAGAAGCTTCCGTACCTGTTGGAACTTGGTGTAAATGCCGTGGAACTTATGCCGATTTTTGAATTTGATGAGATGCTTGATTACCGCGAAGTCGATGGTGAAAAGCTGTATAACTACTGGGGATATAATACGGTCAGTTTCTTTGCCCCGAATACAAGCTATGCATCCAGTCATGAATATAACAGGGAAGGCAATGAATTAAAGAAATTAATCAGCCTGTTTAAACAGCATGGCATCGAAGTATATCTGGATGTGGTATTTAATCATACTGCGGAAGGCAATGAGAAAGGACCGTTTTTCTCCTTTAAGGGATTTGATAATAATATTTATTATCTGCTGACACCGGAAGGATATTATTATAATTTCAGCGGATGCGGCAATACCTTAAATTGTAATCATCCGATCGTGCAGCAGATGATACTGGACTGTCTGAGATACTGGGTAACGACATACCGTGTGGACGGATTCCGTTTTGACCTTGCATCTATTCTGGGAAGAAACGAGGATGGAGCACCGATGGAGAAACCGCCGCTTTTACAGTCGCTGGCATTTGATCCGATTCTCGGCGATGTAAAGTTGATTGCAGAAGTATGGGATGCGGGCGGATTGTATCAGGTTGGAAATTTCCCTTCCTGGAACCGCTGGGCAGAGTGGAACGGAAAATACAGGGATGATATCCGCAGACATTTAAAGGGCGATGAGGGAGTTGCGAAAGCAGCGGCATTCAGAATTGCAGGGTCTGTAGATATGTATCATCCGAACGAAAGAAAGAATGCATCTGTAAACTTCATTACCTGTCACGATGGCTTTACCTTGTATGATTTATATTCGTATAATAAGAAGCATAACGAAAAGAATGGCTGGGATAATACAGATGGTGCAAATGATAATAACAGCTGGAACTGTGGTGTGGAAGGTGACACCGATGATCCGGAAGTCATGAAGCTGAGATTCCAGATGATGCGTAATGCCTGTACATTACTGATGTGCAGCCGTGGGATTCCGATGTTCCTTGCAGGGGATGAATTCGGAAACACCCAGTTTGGAAATAATAATGCGTATTGTCAGGATAATAAGATTTCCTGGCTTGACTGGTCATTGTTAGAGAAGAACCATGAATTATTTGAATTTTTCAAATTTATGATTCGTTTCAGAAAAGAACATCGGATTCTGCGTGAAAATATCAGTGAATGTACACTTGGATTTCCGGATATCAGTTTTCATGGTGTACAGCCGTGGTGTGAACAGTATAATTCCTACGATCGCTATGTCGGTGTTATGTTTGCAGGACAGGTACCGGGAAAACGGCCGGAGATTATCTATATTGCATCTAACAGCTACTGGGAGGAATTAACGATTACACTTCCGGAACTGCCGGAATATATGAACTGGTCTTTGAAGGTAAATACCATCGATTCACAGACAGATCTGGAATATAAGCATTATACAAAAGAATTTAAGATTGCCCCGAGAACCGTTATGGTATTCTGTGCGCAGTCATAGACTTTAGAAAAAACCGGACTTTTATGAGTATAGAAGTCCGGTTTTTCATATCCGTAAAAGGGAAATCTGATTTCCATTCTTCATGAAGCTCCGCTTATGCTGCTCGATGAGCCGACCAGTAATCTCGACAGTCTGAACGAAGGTATTATTCTGAAATCACTCGATGAGGAAAGGAAAAAAAGAACTGTTGTTCTTGTTTCGCATAGAAGGTCAACCATGGCAGTAACGGATGTTATGTTCCGGATGGAGAATCAGCGGATGAACCGGACAGATAAAATACAGAAAAAAAGACTTGAGAAGAGTTAAAAAATTCTCCTCTTCCCTTGTAAAAAATGTCAAAATCGGGTAAACTATGTAATGCTTGTAATTCGTTTCGTAATATCGGACGGATTGCAGGCATTACTGACTTTTAGATAAGAAAATGTTTTGGGAGGGAAAATCAGTGAAACATGAAACACTTCAGCGGGTGACTGCCATGCAGGCAGATATTATTATGATGATGGCGAATCTGATCGAAGGAAGGGACGGAACGACAGGAGAACATGTAAAACGGGCAAGTATTTACGTTAATATGCTGTTAAACAGACTTGTGGAAAAGGGAATTTATAAAGAGGAACTGGACTCTGTTACCACGGAATATATCCGGAATGCAGCTCCTCTGCACGATATAGGGAAGATTACGATTACAGATATTATTCTGCAGAAACCGGCAAGCCTTACGCAGGAAGAATATGATATTATGAAACACCATTCCGCGGAGGGCGGAAGATTAATCCGTGAAAATATGGGACGGCTGGCGGACAGACGTTTTGTTGAAATTGCGGCAAATATGGCGTCATATCATCATGAAAAATGGAACGGTTCCGGTTATCCGGATGGATTAAAAGGACTTCAGATACCGCTGGAAGCACGAATTATGGCAGTTGCAGACGTTTTTGATGCATTGGTGTCAAAGCGGCAGTATAAGGAAAAGA
>FR900165.1:45202-58150 GCA_000437755.1 Roseburia sp. CAG:303 | reverse complement strand
ATCTAAAAACTTTTAGAAATAGAAAGTGAAAAGGTGAAAGCATATGGATATACAAAAAGAGGATAAACAGCAGACTTTATATGAAAAGTTAGAAGAGTACAGTAAATCTGATTTTTATCCATTTCATATGCCGGGACATAAAAGAACAATTTTTAAAGAAATTAATTTGTCGCCATATTTATATGACATAACAGAGATTGATGGATTTGACAATCTGCATCATCCAGAAGAAATCATTAAACAGAGATTAGAACAGGTATCTGAATTTTATAAATCTAAGAAAAGTTATTATCTGGTAAATGGAAGCACCTGTGGAATAATGTCTGCCATATCTGCAGTAACAGAACAGAAAAAGACGGTTATTCTTGCCAGAAATTCTCATAAATCTTCTTATAATACAGTTTTCCTTTTAAATTTAAAAACAGAGTATATATATCCGGATTATATTGCGGACTATGGAATTAACGGAGGTATCACACCGGAGAATGTAGCAAAATTCCTGGGAGAATATGGTAATATACAGGAAATAGCAGCATTTTTTATTACTTCGCCTACTTATGAAGGAGTGGTGTCTGATATTGAAGGAATCGCCGAAATATTGCATAAATGGGGAATTCCGCTGATTGTAGATGAAGCACATGGAGCCCATTTTAGTATGAATCCGTATTTTCCGGAATCGGCTTTGCACAAAGGGGCAGATCTGGTAATACAGAGCCTTCATAAAACACTGCCGGCATTTACGCAGACGGCAATGATTCATATTGGCAGGGGTAGTCTGGTTGATTCGGAAAAACTGGAAAGATATCTGGCTATTTATCAGTCAAGCAGTCCGTCCTATGTATTGATGGCAGGAATCGATCGGTGTATGCAGCTTATGATGGATGAGGAACGAAGGAAAAATCTGTTTCAGGTATACATTGAAAGTCTGGAAGCATTCCGGGAAAAATGTGGTCAGTTCAAATATTTCAAACTTCTGCAGTTTAATGCAGGATATGGGATGTATGATTATGATAAATCCAAACTTGTAATTATTCCGGATCTGCATTATTATAATGGCAGAAAGCTGTATCAGGTATTGCTTGATAAATATCATCTGCAAATGGAGATGGCTTCGGAACGCTATATTATAGCAATGACTTCGATTGGCGATACCGAGGATGGATTTAAACGTCTGTATACAGCATTGGAAGAATTGGAAAGAGAAATACGGTTTTCGATAAAATATAAATTTTTGTACGAAGATCAGCAGGAAAAAAGTACGGATTGCAATGAGAGCAAAAGTTTAAAATCTGTATTACCGGTTAAGAAATCCGGAAAAGCGATTGTATGTAAAAATATTCGGGAGGCATCGGAACAGGAGTATGATATCATGTTATGGAAGCAGGCAAGGGGAAAGATATCTGCGGAATTTGTATATTTATATCCGCCCGGTATCCCGATTCTTGCTCCCGGAGAAATTATTACGGGAGAAATTATAGAAGACATATTAAGATACCATCAGATGGGATTAAATGTCCAGGGAATGTCGGACGAGGAATGTCAGACGATAAGAGTTGTCAGGGAAAACTGGAAACCGGTAGATTTTGGACAGGTGAAATTCTGAAGTTATCCACATTTAAACATAGAAAAAAGGAAATTTAGAGGAATTATGAGCAATATTTTTTATCTAATGGGGAAAAGTTCATCCGGCAAGGATACCTTATATAGAAAACTGATGGAACAGAACCGGTTATTGAAGGGAATCGTAAGTTATACAACAAGGCCGCAGAGAGCGGGAGAAACGGACGGAAAAGAATACTTTTTTGTAACGGAAGATGAAATGAAAGCGATGGAGCAGAAGGGAATCGTAATCGAAAAGAGAGTTTATCACACGATTTATGGGGACTGGAGTTATTTTACCGCTGATGATGGCCAGATACAGGAGAACGGCTGTGATTACCTCTTAATAGGCACGTTGGAGTCTTATATGAAGGTAAAGAAGTATTATGGAGAAAAACGCGTATTTCCTGTGTATATCGAGGTGGAGGACGGAATACGTCTAAAGAGGGCGATAGAGAGGGAAATGCAACAGAAAAAGCCGAATTACGAAGAACTATGCCGGAGGTTTCTTGCGGACAGCCAGGATTTTTGTGAAGAAAATATACAAAAGTGCGGGATAGAGCAGCGATTCTCCAATTATAACGCAGATCAGTGCATAAAGGAAATCAATAATTATATGAAAAAAAATAAAAAATAGTGCGGGAGGTGTGATTTTATGGATAATATGAAAATTTCAGAAATTTTGACAAATCCGAACCCTAGGATTGACAGAACCGCCCAGAGTGGGGATGATACGTTTAAATTTATGCTGGTAAGTAATATTGCAGAACAGGAATTACAGCAGAAAATAGGCGGACTCATGTCGCAGATTGATGAACAGGGAAAAAAGATTTCCAAAAAGAAAGATATCCGGGATATGAGACGTTACCGGGAACTGATAAAGGAATTGTTAAATGAAGTTATTTATCGCTCCCATGAATTTTCCAGAGAGAATTTTCTCGACCGGAGAGGACGGCACAGGGTTTATGGTATTATCAGGCTGGTGGATAAGAATCTGGATGAGCTGGCTGAGGAATTAATGAAGGATGAACAGGATAATATTTCGATTTTAAGCAAGATTGGCGAAATACAGGGTCTGCTGCTTGATATTTTTACTTAGGAGGTACAAATGGCGGGATTTCGAGAAATAATAGGACAGGAAAAGATAGTGGAGCATTTCCGGAATGCAATTCGTTATGATAAAATTTCCCATGCATATATTCTGAATGGAGAGCAGGGAATGGGAAAAAAGATGATTGCAGAGGCCTTTGCAATGACTGTACAGTGTGAAAATGGGGCAGATGAACCGTGTATGTCCTGTCATTCGTGCAAACAGGCAATGAGCGGAAACAACCCGGATATCCGATGGGTAAAGCATGAAAAACCAGCCACCATTTCGGTCGAAGATATCCGCATGCAGGTAAATAATGATATCGTAATTAAACCTTATGAGTATAAGAGAAAGATTTATATTATAGATGAGGCGGAAAAAATGACGGCAGCATCGCAGAACGCATTATTGAAAACGATTGAAGAACCACCGGGATATGCGGTGATTCTTCTTTTAACGTCGAATAAGGAAATGCTTCTGCAGACGATTTTGTCAAGATGTGTGGTGATGGACCTGGCTCCTGTGCGTGCGGACAAAATAGAAGAATATCTGAAACAGAGGGAAAGAATTGTGGATTACAGGGCAAGGGAAGCTGCTGCTTTTGCGGGTGGAAATATAGGAAAAGCAAAGGAAATGTGTGCATCTGATGATTTCTTTGCCTTTAAGGAAGAAGTGCTGAGAATGGCGAAAAATACCTGTTATATGAATGTTGCTGATATGACGGCATATGTGAAGGAGATGGCAAAGCAGTATAAAGAAAATATAGGAAATTATTTAAATTTGCTGGAACTTTGGTATAGAGATGTGTTAATATATAAGGTGTCGCAAAATTACAAGGAATTATTATTTCAGAAAGAAGAGAAAGTGATACAGGAACAGGCGGAAAAACTGCAGTACCAGGGAATTGAGAAAATACTTGAGAGTATTGACAAAGTACGCTTTCAGATAAAATCAAATGTTAATTTTGAACTGGCATTGGAAATGATGTTTATTAACATCAGAGATAGTTTTGCATATGGAGGCAGATAGATTTTATGGTTAAAATTATTGGTGTAAGATTTAGAAAAGCCGGAAAAATTTATTTTTTCAGTCCGGCTGAATATGAAATAGAATGTGGGCAGCATGTCATTGTGGAAACTGCCAGAGGAATAGAGTATGGCAGTGTGGTATTCGGTCCGAAAGACGTAGAAGAAGATAAGGTAGTACAGCCTTTAAAATCAGTGATAAGAATTGCAACACCGGAAGATGATGAGCAGGAACTGAAAAATAAGGAAAAAGAGAAGAAAGCTTCTGAAATCTGCCTGGAAAAGATAAAAAAACACGGACTGGATATGAAACTGATCGGTACGGAATATACGTTTGATAATAATAAAGTATTGTTTTATTTTACGGCGGATGGAAGAATTGACTTTCGTGAACTGGTAAAGGATCTGGCATCCGTATTTAAGACAAGAATTGAATTAAGACAGATTGGTGTGAGAGATGAAACGAAGGTATTGGGCGGAATCAGTATTTGTGGAAGACCATTGTGCTGTAGCTCGTATCTGTCAGATTTTGTACCGGTATCCATAAAAATGGCAAAAGAACAGAATTTATCCCTGAATCCTACTAAAATATCGGGTATGTGTGGAAGACTGATGTGCTGTTTGAAAAATGAAGAAGATGCATATGAGTATCTGAACTCAAAACTTCCGGATATTGGTGAATACGTTACAACTGTGGAGGGGCTGAAAGGTGAGGTATCAACGGTCAGTGTATTAAAGCAGCTGGTTAAAGTTATCGTGGAGGTTAATGGCGAAAAGGAAATCCGTGAATATAAGGTAGAGGATTTAAAATTTAGGAAGAAAAAGAAACATGATAATGAAAAGATACAGGATAAAGAGCTGAAACAGCTGGAAGAGCTTGAGAAAAAGGAAGGAAAGTCTAAGTTTGATGATTAATCTGCAACCGGGTGAGCGAATTGATGATTTGGAAAGAAATGGATACCGGATTATCCAAAATCCTGAGAAATTCTGTTTTGGAATGGATGCGGTGCTGCTATCCGGTTTTGCAAGGGCACAAGCCGGAGAAACTGTGCTGGATCTTGGAACAGGAACCGGTATACTGCCAATATTGATGACGGCAAAGACAAGGGCAGAGCATTTTTCTGCATTGGAGATTCAGCCGGAAAGTGCGGATATGGCACGAAGAAGTATTGCATTAAACAGTCTGGAAGATAAGATCGATATTATCTGCGGCGATATTAAAGTGGCTTCCGGGATTTTTGGAAAAGCAAAATTTGATCTTGTTACCTGTAATCCCCCTTATATGAATGACTGTCATGGATTGAAGAATCCGGATTTGCCGAAAGCGATTGCAAGGCATGAGGTGCTATGCACACTGGAGGATGTCATCAGGGAGAGTGCAGCAGTTTTAAAACCCGGTGGAAGGCTGTATATGGTTCATAGACCGCACCGGCTGATAGAGATTATTACAGGCCTTACCAGGTATAAATTAGAGCCGAAAAGGATGCAATTTGTACATCCTTACCAGGACAGGGAAGCCAATATGGTGTTAATAGAAGCAGTAAGGGGTGGTAAATCCATGTTGAAGTTAGAACGTCCTTTGATTGTATTTCAGGAAAAAAATGTATATACGGAACAAATTAAGCAAATCTATGGATTTTAGAAAGGTGGATAAGGGATATGCAGGGAAAGTTGTATTTGTGTGCAACACCGATAGGTAATCTGGAGGATATTACATACAGGGTATTAAGAATTTTAAAAGAAGTGGATATGATCGGTGCAGAAGATACCAGACACAGCATTAATCTGATGAATTATTTTAATATTGCAACACCCATGACCAGTTACCATGAATATAATAAAATTGAAAAAGCAAAATATCTGGTAGAAGAAATGAAAAAAGGAAAAAATGTTGCAATTATTACGGATGCAGGAACTCCGGGGATATCCGATCCGGGCGAAGAGATAGTGCGTCAGTGTCATGAAGCAGGCATAGAGGTAAGTTCCGTTCCGGGGCCAGCGGCCTGTGTGACAGCATTGACCATGTCCGGATTATCTACCAGAAGATTTGCTTTTGAAGCATTTCTTCCGTCAGATAAAAAAGAGAGACAGCAGATTCTTAAGACATTAAAAGATGAAACAAGAACCATGGTTATTTACGAAGCACCGCATCATTTAATCCGGACGATGAAAGAATTGCTGGGAGTTCTTGGAAACCGGGAGATGACTTTGTGCAAGGAACTGACTAAAATTCATGAAAAGGCAGAAAAATCTACAATCGAAGATTTGATTGCAAAGTATGAGGGAACGGATGTTAAAGGCGAATATGTCCTGGTTATTCAGGGAAAATCGTTCGAGGAAATTGCAAAAGAGGAGCAGGAAGCATACCGTGACATCAGTTTGGAAGAACATATGCAGCACTATCTTGACCAGGGAATGGACAAGAAGGAAGCTATGAAATGTGTCGCGAAAGACAGAGGAATATCTAAACGTGATGTATATGCACAGATTAATATAAAGTAGGTAGAAAACAGGGCATATTCCGCCCTGTTTTCCTGTTACATGGAAGGCTGCGTCTGTGGAAGTCCGGAATGGAGATTTTCAAACAAATCATTCCGGTATGGCTTTGAAATATTCATTTCAATATTATTAATGCAGACTGTTTTGGAAGAATATCTGGTAATATGATGGATATTGATAATATACGAATACTGTATGCGTATAAAAGCATTTGAAAGCACCTGAAGTTCATGATATGCCTCTTCAATTTTGCAATAGGTGGTATAGACTTTCGTATCTGTATAGATTTTCAGAATACGGCCGCTTTTTTCAATGTACAGAATATCTTTCAGCGGAATATGATAGGTATAGCCATTGCTTTTAAAAGAAAAGCATTTGTGATAATATAACAGTTCATGACAGGCTGTTATTATTTTTTCTGTAAAATGACATTCATCAATCGGCTTAGGCAGTAGGGCATATGGATGGGTATCAACAAATGCGGTTGCATATTCGATATGTTCAGGTGTGGAGGAAAGATAGATTATGACTGTTTTCCGACTGCTGTGATTCTGGATGTAAGATATCGCGGTCAAATCATCTTCTTTATTCTGGGAAATATCCATGATAATAATGTGAAAGTAATTATTGGTGCAGAAGCTGTGGTAAAGTTCTGCACCATTGGAAAATTCTTCAAAATTAATTTTACAGTTACGGAAAGTATTTTGGATCACTTTTTCTAACTGGCAGCAGACAGATGCACTGCTGTCACATATTGCTACAGATAACATCAGTCCGCCGAATCGAATTTTAAAAGCTGTGTTTTAATAAGTTTCCCGGTTTCTGTGAGAACTTCTGTTTCTGCGGGAGAAAGTCCGTCAAAAACACATTCTAGCATAAATTGTATGGCTGTGGTTTTATTTTCAAGAGAATCCATGAGAAGATAGTCAATAGACACATTTAATGCATTTGATATATTAATTAAATTCAGAAGTGATATTCTGGAGTTCCCACTTTCTATATTTCTTAAAGTTTTTTCTTTAACGTGGGACATTTTATAGAGATCTTTATAAGTAAAATTTCTGCGTAAGCGGCATTCTTTAATGTTTTTTCCTAACAGGCTGTAGTTAATGGTTGGTTCGTTCAAAACTCATTCCCCCTTTTCTGGTGTTTAAAGCTGTTTAATATTTCAATGCAGGAAATCTGCTGTTCTTCATCCAACCCATTTATAATATCTATCTGGGACAGGGACAGCGAATTTTCTGCTGAAGTATTGGTAATCAATCGTTCAAAAGGAACATCAAGAGCATTGCATATCTTTACTAATGCATCGAGGCTTGCATGTGCGGATCCGTTTTCTATATTCCGGATATGGCTGTCTGAAAGGTCACATAATTCCGCAAGTTCCAGCTGTGATAATTCTTTTGATGCTCGTATGGATTTTAGCATTTTTCCAGTGCATTTAAATTCATAAAAATAATTAAATTTCATATAACCTCTTTTGTATTTATTAATAGTTTAAGATATAAGTGAGGGCTGTCAGACCAGAATCTTTCAAGCCGGCAGAAATTATTCTGGAATTTTTCCCTGTAACATAGTTTATGTAAAAATCTGGAAAAAATAAATACTATATAAAAGGAAAAATCCTTGCATTAAGTTAGGTTTTTGCAAAAGTATACAAAAATGTGATAAAAGGCAACAATTTTGAAAAAAAGAAGAAATTTGTTGTATAATATTGTTAAGGCTGAGAGAAAACCTTAAATAAATTTATCAGGAGGAAAATGGGGCAGTGAGAAAGAAAGGGAGCATTATTATATTACTGGACTCTGAGGGAATGGAAGTGAAGAATTTCCTGTATATGCTGTCAGGGTATAAGGGCATACAGAATTATGAGCTGATACTGGCATACCAGAAGGATCAGAGAGAGTACATCAATATAATCAGCAGTCAGGTATTGGGGAAATTAAAGCCCGTATATTATCCAATGGAGGAGGTCGGAAATACAGGCAGGGTATATAATGCAGCAGCGCGACTGGCAACTGCAGACGCACTGATCTTCATGGATATGCAGATGGTGCTGATACAGGGATGCCTGGATGAGATGATGAAATCCCTGGAAGAGGACAGGGTGCTGGCAGTGCAGCCAATGATTATAAAATTTCATTCAGCACTGGTAAAGAGTACGGGATATGTATTTTCCGAAAGCAGTACGGGGCATGCACTTCAGAACAGGCAGATAAAGGATGAGATTGTAAATAAATCATTTGAGAGAAGTGCATTGATCACATCACTGATGGCAGTAAACCGGCTGGTATTTGAGGAATTAAGAGGCTTTAACAGTAATTTTCCCAAAGAATGGCTGGGAAGAGAGCTTACCATGAGAATTACCATGAAGGGATATAAGAATATGTATAATCATCGGGCAAGAGCATATGATATGGTGGATGAAAGAGGAATGTGTGAAACAGGTCTGATTGATAATTTCTGGTTTCCAAGGAGAAAAGAGTGTTTTTTTGAAATGAAGAATCTGTTAAAAACGCAGATAAAGAAAAACGAACTCGAGAAAAAATACATTGTCATTAATTTTTCTGGAATCATGCAGATTCAGGAGTTTTTAAATGGCACTGAAATAAGGATTCAGAAAGTCATCCATTATACAGTGTCAGAATCAGAGGCGAAGATACGGTTTGAAAAGATATTACCATTTTATCTTATGGAGGAGAAATGTGGGTATATTTATATTGTTAATAATTTTGTGCAGATAAAGGATAATCCGGTCTGGTTTGCAACAAGGAAAAAAACGGAGGATATGATTATTGATTTGTCGGGAAATGTCATTAAAGTAGGAGAATTATAAAAGGGTATAAGGTTATGAATACAGGGAAAACAGAATAGAATAAAAAAAAGCATAGTGGTCTTTTATGTTAAACTGGATTTGGGGAAGTATGATTGTAGCCGGTACGGTGTATGCAATTCTGACGGGAAATACGCAGGCAGCTGGTGAAGGTCTGATGGAAGGAGCAGAGGAAGCTGTAGGACTTGTACTTACAATGGCAGGAATTCTGGGTGTATGGTGCGGACTTATGGAAATTGCGGAAAAATCCGGACTAATGAAGAAAATTACAAAAATATTAAAACCATTTGTAACATTTATGTTTCCTGATATTCCGGAAGATCATAAGGCACTGAAATATATTTCGATTAATTTTGCAGCAAATATATTCGGGCTGTCCGGTGCGGCAACACCATCGGGAATAAAAGCAATGAAAGAATTACAGAAATTAAAAGACGGGCAGCAAAAAGCAGGCAGAAAAAATGCAGCCGAAATGGCTGCAAGTAAGGAAATGTGTACTTTTTTAGTGATTAATATCTCGTCTCTGCAGCTTATCCCGATCAGCATGGTGGCATACCGCAGCCAGTATGGAAGTGTCCATCCTGCCGCGGTAACATCACCTGCGATTATAGCTACACTTATCAGTACCCTGACAGCAATCCTGTTCTGTAAAATAATGTGTAAACTAAAACGGGATTAAATATTCTGTCCCATCCGTTTCCGGCAGACTCTCATGCAGCGGAAAAATGCAGGAATCAGGAAGCAGTCTGCAAAAATCCATGCCAGCGGATCGGCAAGGCATACCCCATAGTAACCGATAAATGGAACAAGACCAAAGGCGGCAATCGTTCTGGCAATCATTTCAAACAGTCCTGCAAGAATAGCAAACTGGCTGAATCCGAGTCCCTGGATGGAGAAACGGATAATATTTACAAGTGATAAAAGGAAGTAGGTACTGCTTCCAAATAAAATATATGTGCCGGCATTCTTTATTACGGCGGTACTGTCTGCATTTACAAATAACAGCAGTAATTTTGATGAGAAAAGGTTTAAAACCACAAATAAGAATATGCTGTATACCAGCCCGATTTTTACGGCGGTTTTTACACCCGGACCGATTCGCTCCAGTTTTCCTGCCCCGACATTCTGACCGGCATAGGTTGCCATAGTTGTTCCCAGTGCATCATATGGACACCAGAAAAGGATGGCAAGTTTTTGTGCTGCAGTAACGGAAGTGACATAAAGTTTTCCAAGACTGTTTACGGAAGTCTGGAGAATAACACTTCCGATTGCGGTAATGGAGTACTGAAGTCCCATGGGAATACCCATGCTGCAGAGCGTTTTTGCCCAGTGGGAGTCAAATTTCCATTCTTCCTTTGATATTTTTAATATTGGAAATTTCTTTTTCATATACAGTACACAGGCAATACCGGATATCGCCTGTGAAATAACAGTTGCAAAAGCAGCTCCTTCCACACCGGTATGAACCAGGCAGATAAATACAACATCAAGAACGATATTGATAATGGAGGCAAGTGCAAGAAAGTATACAGGGGTCCGGCTGTCTCCGAGGGAACGGATAATGCCGGCAACCATATTGTATAAATATACGGCAGGAATACCTGCAAAAATAATGACAATATATTTATAGGAATCATCAATCAAATCTGCCGGTGTGTTCATAAATGTAAGAATATTGCGGCAGAAAATAACGGTGATAACGGTCATGACAGCGGCGAAAATCAGGCAGAGCCAGACACTGTTGGCAACGACGCGACGCAGATTGGAATCTTTTTTTGCACCGAACTGGTGTGCGACCGGGATGGCAAAACCATTACAGACACCGGTACAGAATCCGATGATCAGAAAGTTTAAAGATCCGGTAGCACCTACCGCCCCAAGGGCATCTTCTCCAAGAAACTTTCCGACAATCATGGTGTCTACCATGCTGTAAAACTGCTGAAATAAAAGACCGAAAAAAACAGGAAGGGCAAATCCCATGATTAATGAAAAGGGTTTTCCTTCTGTCATGCTCTTTGTTGAATCTTTAGCCATAATAGTAAAATCCTTTCTTTTAATTATAATTACAAATCAAGTTTTAAATCATTTTCTTTGATCCAGCCTATTTTGCGGAAGAATAATCCGAAAAGCCAGGTGAGTAATCCGGGCAGGATAAAACAGATGAGCAGCAGCCCGATCCAGTCAAATGCGGTAATGGCAGATTTTGCACCGGAAGCTACATCGGCAGCCCACCGGAAGCTACATCGGCAGCCCAGCCGGTATATACACCGATCTGTCCGACGAGTCCGCAGGTTCCCATACCGGAAGATACGGCAGCTCCGTTCATCTGGAGTTTAAAGATACAGGTTGACACAGGACCGAGTACTGCTGAGGAAAGAATGGCGGGAAGCCAGATTTTTGGATTCTTCACTATATTTCCCATCTGAAGCATACTTGTTCCGATTCCCTGTGCAAATAATCCGCCCCATTTATTTTCACGGAATGAAAGTACTGCGAAACCGACCATCTGGGCACAACATCCGGCAAGTGCAGCTCCGCCTGCCAGTCCGGTGAGTCCGAGTGCGGCACATATTGCAGCACTGCTGATAGGAAGGGTAAGTGCAATACCGACAATAACGGAAACGATAATACCCATGAAGAATGGTTGGAGTTCGGTTGCCCACATGATGGCATTG
Source organism: Roseburia sp. CAG:303 (assembly GCA_000437755.1). GTDB lineage: Bacteria > Bacillota > Clostridia > Lachnospirales > Lachnospiraceae > CAG-303. The sequence continues at coordinate 46,429 of FR900165.1, read as the reverse complement.
CCGACGGCACTGGCAGCCTTTCCGATTCCCGGGGCCCACCACATTGCGAGCAGAATGCCTGCAGTAATGGTAACAAAAGGGGTTACGATGATATCAATTTTTGTTTCTTTTGAGACCAGCTTGCCAAGTTCGGATGCAAAGATGGTAACAATCAGTACCGCGAGAGGCCCGCCGGCACCACCGAGGGTATTCGTTGCAGCACCGACGGCGGCAAGAGAAAACAGCACGAGGGGCGGACAGTGCAGGGCATAGCCGATGGCGATCGCCATGGCTGGACCGGTTGAAGCTTTCGCATATGTTCCGATTTCAACAAGAAATTTTACCCCAGCCTGTTCACCAATGGTTGCGATAATTGTGCCGATTAAGAGTGAGGCAAAGAGTCCCTGTGCCATAGCCCCAAGAGCATCAATGCCGTATCTTTTTGCGGATATTTCAATATCCTTTTTCTTTAAAAAAGCTTTAAAATTTTCCATTAGTAAGTAACCCTCTTTTCATTTTAAAAATCCTTTTTCCTGAAGTGCCTGTTCGATTTTGTCCAGGATTTCTTCGGAAGCCGCTGTAACAGAATGGTAATGAAAACCATTTGTAAGGACATTCAGTGGCTGGGAATGACTTTCGTGAAGTTTATCCAGAAACTCATCAACATCGGTTCTGTTTTTCAGAATCAGATCTACCGTAATCATGCCATAGACATCATGTTCCACGATAACATCCAGAACGGTTCCACCTAAATCAACAATGGTGTATAACTCTTTCTTTATCTGTTTGGTTGTGTGGAAAACCTGGAATATTCTTTTGCACTTTGTGGAAATATGTTCCGGTTTATACAGGACATATCCTTTATTCGTGCTGAGAATATTCTTGTTTGTTGCCCGGATAAGTGCAATATCCTGTACAATGACCTGACGGCTGACTCCAAATAACTGGGAGAGCCGGCTGCCGCTGACAGGCTTGTTTTCGGCTTCCAGATGAGCCAGAATGGCTTCACGCCGTGTTTCACCTTCCATAGTAACTCCTTTCGTGCGTGTTTATTTATAGGTAATTGCGAAACACTTAAATTTTTGTAAATGCATATGCAAATGAAACATTACACGAAGGCACGCTCCCGCTACATTCGGCTGGTAGCGGTACTAAGATGCTAAAATACAGCATCTAAGTGCCGACCGCCTCATAGTACCTTCTTAGTAATTGTTTGATTTGCATATGAAATAAAGATAAATTATGAGT
>FR900165.1:27369-45185 GCA_000437755.1 Roseburia sp. CAG:303 | reverse complement strand
TAAATTATGAGTTTCGCAATTACCTAGTGTTTATTTAAGCGGGTAAGTTTATTTCAGATAAGAAAATACCATAAGGAAGGAAAAAATGCAATAAAAGATAGTAAAAACTGTGTACTTGACACAAAAACTACAAAATGGTACTATAAAGTTGTTTCTATTAGGCTATGTGAAACAAAAGAACAATTTAAAGAATTTCGTCGATTAGTGGAACAAAGTGCTTTTTGGTGCTTTGTTCTTTTTTAAGAAATACTTAAGAATTAAGATGATATATTTTTAAGGTTTGTATTATATTATAATGCCGACCGGTAGTTTAGAAGTGGAGATTTAATATGGATGAATTAAATGCAACTGTTTTAGTAGTAGATGATAACAGAGATATTGTGGAGGGGATTGCAATACTGCTGGAAAGGGAAGGATATAACATAATAAAGGCATATGATGGGTTACAGGCGATAGACAAACTGGTTTCCAACAGTGTCCAGCTCATTTTAATTGATATTATGATGCCGAGACTGGATGGTCTGTCTGCCATTATGAAGATCCGGGAAAAAAATAATATACCGATTATTGTTCTTTCTGCTAAATCAGAGGATACGGATAAAGTACTGGGGTTATCCATGGGAGCGGATGATTATATCGCAAAGCCTTATAATCCAATGGAACTTACGGCAAGAGTAAAGGCAAATCTGAGAAGATACATGAGGCTGGGGGCAATGGGAAGCACAGGACCGGAAAACAAGGAGCATGTGATTGTAATCGGCGGACTGGAGCTGAATACGAGCCTGAAAAAGCTGACGGTGGATGGAGAGGAGGTCAGACTGACTGCGAAGGAATACAAAATACTGGAGCTGTTAATGAATAATCCGTCCAGGATTTTTTCGGCGGAGGAAATTTATCAGAGAGTATGGGAAGAAGATGGATATGCAGTCGAAAATACGGTTATGGTGCATATCCGCCATATCAGGGAAAAAATAGAGATAAATCCAAAAGAACCGCGTTATGTGAAAGTGGTGTGGGGACTTGGTTATAAAATTGATGGAAAGCAGAGGGATTAAAAATGGACATGGAAGTAGAAAAAAAACAGTCGGGAGGATATTATATTCGGTATGTATTCTCTGTTCTGTTTGTGATTATTATGCTGGTCGCTTCCGCATATGGTGCATACCGGGGAGCGGACTGGCTGGTAAAACACCGGAGTGAAACTTATCAGGAATATTCCGGATATATGCAGGATAAGGAAGATACGGATGAAATCCTGGCACAGGCGGCAGTATCCGTTTTAGAGGATACGGTAAAAATGGCATCGGGAACAGATGCAGAGAAAATGGATTATTCGGATTTTTATCTGTTAGATCAGTGCGTTGTAACAAAAGACAGCTATTTTAAATATCAGAGCAGAGGGGATTTACTGGAAAAATATAATGAAATCAGCAGTCTGACAAAAGATAGTATATTTGAGGAGCGGGCAGCAGCATTTTGCTATGATGGAAAAACGGCATATGTAAAATACCCGGATGGGGATGTAAAGGAGTATACTGCAAAAACAAAATTGCAAAGTATGGATACCGCTATTTCAAAAATGGCTACCACTTATGGTTATTCGGATGTCTGTGTATACACATGGCTTACCTGGGACAGATATGAAGAAATGAATCCGGGGCTGCAGTTTATGGACAGCCTGCCAGATTACAATCCGGTATATATTTTAAGTGTGTTTGGGATTTCAGCGGTATGTCTGCTTATGGCAGCACTGGTTTCCGTCAGGACAAAAAACGGAATGAAGAGAAAAAAGCAGATCGTTACGGAAATACCACTTCTTATCATGTTTGCGGATATCCTTGGTTTTGTTTTTGTACTTGCTATGTTGTGGGATAGTTTTGAATATTACAGCCAGAATATAAAAATACTGGTTACTATTGGAACGGCAGCGGTCGTAATGATTTTTTACCTGGCATTCCGGGAATGTATCCTAAAGATAAAAGAGAGAAAATTTTTCCGAGATTGTCTGATTGTAAGGCTTATCTGGTGGATTGGAAGAAAGTGTAAAAACTTCTTTGTACTTATTTTAAAGAAAAGCAATTATCAGGATTTTTCCTTAACAAAAAAACTGGCATTCCGGAAAACGGCATTTCTGATATTGACACTGATTTATATCATGTTTGCAGCATTTGTTATATGGAATGCCGGAGATAGCTGGTACGAGCCGGAAGTAGGATATATTCATCAGACTTCCAGAGGATGGATTGTGTTCTTCATAGCTGTTTATCTGATTCTGTACTGTGTGTTCAGTGTGTATGAATATCTGGTTCTGAAACGTCTGAATGAGGTGTATCAGCAGATTGATGATATTTATCAGGGAAATTATGCAATTCGTGATTTGGAGAAAACTGATATATTATATGATGTAACTGATAAATTAAACAGTCTTTCCAATGGTATGGAAGAGGCCGTGGAGCGGAGAATTTCTTCGGAAAAAATGAAGGTGGAATTAATTACGAATGTTTCCCACGATTTGAAAACACCGCTGACCTCTATTATCAGTTATGTTAATTTATTAAAGGAAGAAGAAATGTCAGATACGGCTTCTGCCTATGTTAAAATTCTGGAGGATAAATCGTATCAGTTAAAAAATATTGTATCCGATGTATTCGATATCGCAAAGGCAAATAGTGGACAGGATGTTGAAATAGAGACGATTGACGGAATTATGCTGATTAACCAGGTTCTTGCGGATATGAATGATACGATTGTCAGATCAGGAAAAATAGTAAAAACTGATATTAAGCCGGATACGTTCTTTATCCGGGGTGATGGAAAAAAATTATACCGGGCATTACAGAATCTGATGGATAATGCACTGAAATATTCCATGGAAGGTACGCGTATTTACATATCTTCCGGTGTAAGTGATGAAAAGTTAAAGATGGTAATCAAAAACATTGCATCTTACGAAATGGAGTTTACCGGTGCAGATATCGTAGAACGTTTTGTACGCGGTGATGAGTCGAGAACAACCGAAGGAAGCGGACTGGGACTGTCCATTGCTAAGAGCTTTATCGAGGTTTCCGGCGGTTCAATGAATGTTGAAGTAGATGGTGATGTATTCTGCGTAACTGTAGAATTTTAATCCGTATCCATGATTGACAAGCCGGAAAAAAAGTATATAATGTAGATTATTACTTGGGAAAGAAGGCAAAAGTTATGGATCATATAACTTCGAAGATGTTAATGTATGGCGATATGCCAAAAGACAGCATTTTAATGGAATTAAGTGATATCTGTACAAATCTGAGAGATAACACACAGTCCAGGGATGTTCTGGTGACAAGAATTTACAAACAGATTAAGCGGATTCTTGTGGTTGCGACAGAGTATGCATTTGATAAGAATCTGTGGCACAACTATCTTACATTCCTGCTGATTACAGATGAAAATCCATTCAGTATTACCTGCGAGAAGGTGGGAGCCAGCGATGGAAGTATCAATGACCTGGTTAAGAATGATTTTCAGGAATATATGTATCTGTTTAATTATGATTTTTCATGGATTGAAAATGCACTGGGAATAGACTGCTTCTCCAGAATTTCTAATTATAAGGCAATTCAGAAGCCAGAACTGATGTACAATAAAAATGTCAGTGAAAAAGTGCGTGCATTGAGTGAAAAACTGGAAACTGCACAGAATGCAGATGAATTTTTTACTTATGTAACCGATTTCTATAAGGCGTACGGAGTCGGAATGTTTGGTCTGAACAAAGCATTCCGTATCAAATCAAAGGAAGACGGCGTGGAGTTTATCCCAATTAATAATATGGATAAAGTTATGTTGGATGATTTGATTGGTTATGAAATCCAGAAGAAGAAACTGGTGGATAACACCAAAGCTTTTGTGGAAGGCAGAAAGGCAAACAATGTACTGCTCTTCGGTGATTCCGGAACAGGAAAATCAACCAGCATCAAGGCGATTGTCAACCAGTTTTATGATGACGGTCTGCGTATGATTGAGATATACAAACACCAGTTCAAGGATCTGTCCACGGTTATTTCGGAAGTAAAGAACCGGAATTATAAGTTTATTATTTATATGGATGATTTATCCTTTGAAGAATTTGAGATAGAGTATAAATTCTTAAAAGCGGTCATTGAAGGTGGTGTGGAAACAAAACCGGAAAATATCCTGATTTATGCGACCTCGAATCGCAGACATCTGATTAAGGAGACCTGGAAAGACAGGGATGACGTGGAAGCGGATAACGGAATCCATCGTTCCGATACGATAGAAGAAAAGATGTCACTGGTCAACCGTTTCGGTGTAACCATCAGTTATTCCAAACCAAGCCAGAAGGAGTATTTCTCTATCGTGACAGGATTGGCAGAGAAAGCCGGAATTACCATGTCGGAAGAGGAATTAAAGACAGAAGCAAATAAATGGGAACTGAGCCACGGCGGTATATCAGGAAGAACAGCACAGCAGTTTATCAATTACCTGCAGGGTATCAGCAGTACAGAAGAAAAATAATATCAGGTAAGAATGTCAGCAAGAACAAAGCTGGCAACCATACCAACCAGTATGGCACACAGAGAACCCGGTATCGCCCACCGGGTTTTTGTGATATGTACAGAACCAAAATAAATGCTCAGGCAGTAGAGCATGGTTTCAGAACAGCTCATCATGATGGATGCTGCCATGCCGGTAAAGGAATCCGTTCCGTATTCTTTGAAAATATCGAAGAGCAGACCATTTGAGGCGGAAGCGGATATTAATTTAATCAATGCAAGGGGCAGGAGTTCTTCCGGGAAATTCTGAATACCGAAAAAATGGACGAGGCGTCCGATGCAGCCGCACAGAAAATCCAGCAGTCCGGAGGCACGAAGAACTTTTATGCCTGTCAGGAGCCCAATCAGGGTAGGCAGCAGTCCGGCAGCGGTTTTGATGCCATCTGCAGCTCCGTGGGTAAAATCTTCAAATACATGGCAATGGTTAAAAAGACCGTAGCTTACGATATAGGCTGCAGTCAGTGGAATAATGATTTCAGATAAATAAAGAAGAATATTCATAAACACCGGGAAATGAGTAATGGGATTGTTACATTGTATGAGAAAACAGAAAAAAAATGCAAAGATTGAATTGTCAGATTTGCCTAAAAATTATTCTGTAAATAGAAAAAGGTTGTGAAAAGTTCACGTCAATGCTATAATATGACAAATGGATAAATTTATAAAGATAAGGAGTGATGGAATTATGAAAATCAGAGAGTTTTGTGATATGAACATGTTTGAGCAGATCTTACAGCAGTGGTGTGAGGCTACCGGGATGTCCGCAGTTGCTCTGGACAGTGATGGAGAGTACATTACAAAAGAAATAGGCATGACGGATTTCTGTACCAAATATACCAGAAGCACACAGGAGGGCAGAAACCGCTGTGATAAGTGCAACAAAGAAGGAAAAGGAGTTTATTTCTGTCATACCGGACTGATGGATTTTTCCATGGACATCAAGGTGGAAGGAAAAGTGGTAGGAAAAATCATCGGTGGACAGGTACTTCCACATGAACCGGAAGAAGAGCAGATGAAAGAAGTTGCAAGGCAGATAGGTGTAGATCCGGATAAATATTATCAGGCTGCGAAGCGTGTGGCAGTCCGTCCTGAGAATGCGATAAGGGCAGCAGCAGAACTGTTGGAAAGCACAGTAAATATGTTTGTAAACCATCAGTATGTGAACAGTAAGAATGGTACATTAATAGAAGTGGTTACTTCTAATATAGAAGAAGTTTCAAGCCTTTTGAAGGATATTAATGATAAATCCAGAACATTGGATAAAATCGAGAGTAAACAGAGAATTCTTGCGTTAAATGCTTCGATTGAAGCTGGTCGTGCCGGAGAGATGGGAAAAGGATTTGCAGTGGTTGCAAATGAAGTAGGAAATCTTGCATCGAATTCAGGCGATGTAAATAAAACGATAAAGAATATTCTGAAGCAGTTAAACGAAGTAGTAGGAAAGATTGCAGAAGAAAGCAGAAGAACGATGGATTAATATAGAAAGCCTGTGTATCCGGGAAGGTCAGGGATATACAGGCTTTCGTTCTGTGTTTATTGTGCTTTTATTCTGTCAATCCAGTCATTCATGCGATCCTGTATAAGGTCAAAGTAACATGGACCGATTTCCAGATAGAATTTGTGGAAATCTTTTAAATAGAAATCATCTCCCAGTGCTTTTTTTGCACTGCTTTTTAAATCTTCAAGTTCCAGATAGCCGACGTAATAAGGTGCAAATACGGCTGGCGAACTGACTAATGTATTATAAAATGCTTTAATAGTATCATCATCTGTAATTCCCAGTTTTTTCATGTACTTTGAAGTGTCATCAAGAGTCCAGCCTTCATAATTAATACCGAGATCAATCCGGCAGGAGAGAGCATCGGTATACAGTGAATTGATTTTTAATGCTTTGGCAGTGGCATTATCCATACCGCTCCAGTCATAGCTGTATATTTCGACATATTGTGCCCATGCTTCGCTGTAGCCGGTAAAATTCAGTAATGTCCGGAAATAGTGAGGATTCAGGTTGCAGAAGTAATTGTGCTGGTACATATGTCCGGGAAGCCCTTCATGTGCAAGGGTTGGGAAAAGGTCATTTCCTTCGGAGATATGATCTGGATTGGTGTAAATGGTATTGTTTTTAAAATTATCAATCGGAGATAAAATGTAAAAGGCAACGACCAAATCATCTGACATGGCAGTATCCGTTTCTTTTAGTGTATAATCGGTACAAACAGCCTCCGGGAAATCTTCTTTCAGCTGTTCGGAAAACCAGGACAGGATATCATCCGGATCGGAATATTTATATTCCGGATTGCTCATTTTATCATAAATATCTGGATTTAATGTTACCAGAGCGGTTAATTCTGCAACATAAGTGCTTAATTTTTTGTCAATTATGCGGATCAGTTCATCCGGTGTTTTGCTTGTTCCGGTTTCTGATTTTAACAGATAGGAATAATAGTTTTTTCCATGTTCTTTTGCGGCAAGTCCGGTATTATCGGAATGCTCGGATTTATATGCTGTTAATGTATCAATCATTAAATGGTATGACGGTATAACACTGGCTGTAATGGCAGCAGAATTTCGGTTTTTATAAGTTTCGATTTCTTCCGTACTCAGCTCTGTAAAATCTGCCAGTTTGTCATTGAAAATCTGGCTCAGATAATCATTGCCCTGATTCAGGAAAGCTTCGCACTGGCTGATTGCTGTATCATAAGCATAATCTGACAGGTAATATCCTTGGGACATACGGTATTTTTCAAGGTCAAGTTCCTGACGTACATATTCCTGTAAGGTTTCAAGAAGTCCGAGATATTCCTCAATATTTTCTTTCCGGTAAAAAGAATACTCTGTAAGGATCAGCGGAAGCTGTGAAGTCAGTCCGTTCGATCCAAATGGGGATTCAAAAAGCAGATAATCATCAATATCAGCATCATCTTCAAAGCTGGTTTTCAACATATCGTAGATAAGCTGCTGTTCGTAAGTAAGGGAGGAATAGGAAAAATTCTTTAATTCTTCCAACCATCCGTTTTCCTTCTGGTAGTAAGTTTTTATCGTTTCGATATCAACAGAAGGCCAGGAAGAAGGGATTCTTTCGATTCCGTATTTTTCAGGAGATTCAATCAGAAAATTAATATTGATGGAATTCTGTGCGTATGCCTCAGCGAACAGACTGGCAAGGAAGGTTTCAAAATTTTTCTGGATGGTCAAATCTTCTTTGGAATAGGAAACAGAACTGTCATATAAGGCAAAATTGAACAGTGAGGAAACGGCTGTGGCATCTGCCTGCGTGCTTTTGGTGTCGGGTTCGTCCGTGGTTTCTTCTACAAAAGTATCACCGGTATTCTCCTTATCAGGTGTGTTATCCTTTTTTGAACATCCGGCAGAAAAAAGCATGGATAAAACAAGGATAAGTGACAAGATAAAGGAGAGGTATTTCCGGTTATGTGGTATAGAATTCATAAGACCTCTTTTCTGCCCATGTCTGTCGGGCTGTTTCATTATAATGATATCATACCAAAAAATACAGTAAAATACACCAGATTTGCAAAAAAAGTTATAAAATATAATTTACAAAATTAATAAATACACTTGAAATAAGTATAAAGATGTGTTAATATATCTTTAATAAAGAGCAGACGCCAGGGAGAAAGAAAGGATATGCTTTTATGAACACATTGTACAAATACTTAAGATTTATGTTTACAGTGGGAATGTTTTTATTGCTGATGGGAAGGAGGAGTGTATCAGCGGAAGAACTGTATTTTAATAACCAGGGAGACATGATTTTTTCCGCTTATGATAAGAGAGCATCAGGAGGTATCCGTTACAGGACAATGGGGTGGGTAATTAAACGGTATGAGGACAGCATCGGGGCATCCGGACAGTATTCTGTCAATCTTCCCAGGTCGGGATTTTTTTACGAAATTACCGATCCGTCCAATCCGGATTATGTATACACGACATTTGTAATTGCAAGTGAAACAATTCTGAAAAGGATCGCAGATGTTTCTGCTGAGTGGAGAAATCAGCTGTATAAATATGGCGGTTATGTGTATGTGGACAGTATTATGACAGTTACAGAGGATGGAGTTCCAATGGGAAATATTGCGGATGATGGGACGATGTATGGGGAAATCTATAATACTTACGGGGGGATAAGGAATGCAAGAGAATGGGCGGATGGTGACAGGCTGGCGGTATATTTCGGATTGAAAGTTAAGTATCCTGCATTGTCCGGAGCATTAGAGGAAATTACAACAATTACGGCAATTCTGGATAAGACTTATTCAGTGCAGGCGGAGAATGAGGCAGGATTTGGTTCGCTGCGTCCCGGAGAAGAAAGGTATGATGTTGCAAGAGGAATTCCGTCCGGAGAGAGTGTATATCTGAGTGGGAAAGTACAGAAATTCATGTATGATATCAGTGTACAGGAAATTTCCGGAGTAGTAAATATACCAGTGAAGGTCGGTACGGTATATCATCTCAAATGGTATGACACATCGGGAAATCTCTGCGAGGAAGATCAGGCGGTGGAGAGGTGGTATTATGTCACAAAACCGTTTTTTTATACCAAAGTAACCGGAGCAAAAAAATATGATTTGCAAAGTATAAAGATTAAGAATAACTGTATTTCTGAAATTACGGTCAGTCCGGAGAATGATACCGGTGGAATCACTGTGAAAAATTATGGCAATGCACAGAAGCATATGGCAACGACAAAGGGATGTACGGCTTCTGCGGGGATTGTTACGGTGCAAAGCATGAATAACCAGAGACCGGATATTCCGGAGCAGGATCAGAGTGGACTGGCACAGAGTGCATTGGCTGCGGTTCATGTTTGGAGTGATAAGGTGTTGGTAAATGAAAAGGTATTGCTGTCGGATGACAGGTATATAGAAAATGCAGATACTGTAGGAACGTATGGATCTGTGCCGGTGCAGGAGCTGTACCGGGAGGGGATAGTGATTGATCAATATGCAGGGAATGGAGAATATGACGGAAATCTGTCGGTTGTATACAGAGCATCGGATGGATCGGAAAAAACCATAAACACAGGAACAAATATAATAAAGGTGCATACTCCGGTTGCAGCTGCATTGAAAGTCTGCGGGGATAAAACAAATAATGAGAATATTGTGCCGCAGTCAAATGATGTCGTAGCAGGGGAGCGGTTTTTGGTAAGTATATCTGCAAAAGGAAAACACAGAGAAATTATGGGATATGGAGAAAAAAATTATGCTGTTTATGCGGATAATTATTATGTCAAATTTCCATTTGCCGTAAATTACCGGACGAAATCCTATCCGGCGAATACCTGGATCCGGATGACAGAAAGTATGGGAAAGTTCCAGCTGCTATCTTATGTATCCGAAGGAAAATATGAGGTAAAGTGCAGGGTAACAGCAGTAAATCTGCCGGAAACAGAGGAAATTGAAAGTCTTTCCCAGGAAAAGGCGAATTTCGAACTTTCAAAATACTGTGCCACGGACAGCGTGGAAATTAATGTAATCGGTAAAATCTATGGTTTTACACTTCAAAACGGACCTGCATTGTACCGGACAGGCACAGCGGCGGTATTGCCGCAGCCTTTTGAAGATCAGGGGTATTATCTTCCTGCGGAGCTGTCTTTTGAAAAACGTCCGGAGAAAGGCATGCAGATAGGTATTTATACAACCGGAATCGGAGATGAGGCGGACGAACAGATAGAAGCAGATATTTCATATGCTGTTATGGATCGGCAGGAAGGCGGTACTATACGGAAAGAAGTGGATCTTTATTCTGCTGTGGATGAAAAGTTCTCTGCTGCAGATTTGCAAAAATTGCCGGAGAAAATGGTACTATCCGCATCTGACTGCCAATGCATCAGACCGGGAGTATACCGGTATACCACAGATTTTGAACTGCCGGCGAATCTTGTTGTTGTGGAAAAAGGCAGGGATATTTCGGATATCAGTATGCTGAGCGATTACATTCTCAGGGATAAGACGGTTATTATTCATGTCGATCTTTATGCAGCGGATAAGAATGGCAGAAAACTATCTTATGAAAATGCACAAAATGAAAAATATGGTTATTGCAATATGTGGAAAAAGGAGAAGTTTTCTGTGGATAAATATGAAGATGTCCCGCTTCGATGTGGAGATATTATTATATATGAAGTGAATGGTATGCTAAAAAATACAAGTAAGGTATATGGAACACATTAAAAATACTTGTAGAAACGGAAAAAAACTGCTATATTATAATGAGTTAATGGCAGATCCGGATTTTAAATTGTGAGAAGCCGAAAAATATTATTGACAGACAGGAGATTTGTGAAATGGAGAAAAAACCTTATTATATTACAACAGCGATTGCATATACATCAGGAAAACCTCATATTGGAAATACATATGAAATTGTTCTTGCAGACAGCATTGCAAGATTTAAAAGACAGGAAGGATATGATGTACGTTTCCAGACAGGAACGGATGAGCATGGACAGAAGATCGAACTGAAGGCAGAGGAAGCCGGCATTACTCCACAGGAATTTGTAGACAATGTATCCGGTGAGATCAAGAGAATCTGGGATTTAATGAATACTTCCTATGATAAATTTATCCGTACAACAGATAAGGATCATGAGAAACAGGTACAGAAAATCTTCAAAAAACTGTACGACAAAGGTGATATTTATAAAGGTCATTACGAAGGAATGTATTGTACTCCTTGTGAATCATTTTTTACTGCCTCTCAGTTAGTAGACGGAAAATGTCCGGATTGCGGAAGAGAAGTCCAGCCGGCAAAAGAAGAGGCATATTTCTTCAAGATGAGTAAGTATGCGGACAGACTGATTGCATATATCGAAGAGCATCCGGAATTTATCCAGCCGGAATCAAGAAAAAATGAAATGATGAATAACTTTTTAAAAGCAGGACTGCAGGATTTGTGTGTATCCAGAACCTCTTTTAAATGGGGAATTCCGGTTGATTTTGATCCAAAGCATGTGGTATATGTATGGGTTGATGCACTGACAAACTATATCACAGGACTTGGCTACGATTGTGACGGAAACAGTGATGCACTGTTTGAGAAATACTGGCCGGCAGATTTACATCTGATTGGCAAGGATATTTTAAGATTCCATACCATCTACTGGCCAATCATGCTGATGGCACTTGATTTGCCGCTTCCAAAGCAGGTATTCGGACATCCGTGGCTGCTTCAGGGTGACGGAAAGATGAGTAAATCAAAAGGAAATGTTATTTATGCGGACGACATGGTGGATCTGTTCGGAGTCGATGCCGTAAGATACTTCGTTCTCCATGAAATGCCATTTGAAAATGACGGAGTCATTACATGGGAGCTTCTGGTAGAAAGATTAAATTCAGAACTTGCAAACACATTAGGAAATCTGGTAAACAGAACTATCTCCATGTCAAATAAATATTTTGATGGCATAGTGGAAAATACAGGTGTTTCAGGCGATGTGGATGAGGAGCTCAAAGTAGTGGTTACACAGGCTGTTGATAAGGTAAAAGACAAGATGGACAGATTGCGTGTGGCAGATGCCATGACGGAAATCTTCAACCTGTTTAAGAGATGCAATAAATATATCGATGAAACAATGCCTTGGGCTTTGGCAAAGAATGAGGAGGACAAGCCTCGTCTGGCAACTGTATTATACAATCTGGTCGAGAGTATTTCGATCGGTGCATGCCTGCTCGAAGCATTTATGCCGGAAACATCTGAAAGAATACTGGCACAGCTTAATGCACAGAAGAGAGAACTGTCAGAACTTGGTGAATTTGGAAAATATGTCAGCGGAACAAAGGTAACAGAAACACCGGAAATCCTCTTTGCAAGACTGGATATGGAAGAAACTCTGGCAAAGGTGGAAGAGATTCAGAAGAAACAGAAGGGAGAACCGGAAGTTAAATACCCACAGGTAGAAGAAAAGGAGGAAATTTCCATTGATGATTTTGCAAAAGTACAGATTCGTGTGGGCGAAGTGCTTCAGTGTGAACCGGTAAAGAAATCCAAGAAACTTCTCGTTTCACAGATCCGTATCGGGGAAGAAGTCCGCCAGATCGTTTCCGGCATTGCACAGTACTATAAACCGGAAGAAATGGTTGGAAAGAAAGTTGCTGTTATTACAAATCTTAAGCCGGTTAAGCTGTGCGGAGTGGAATCCCAGGGTATGATTCTGGCAGCAGGAGATGATGAGGGTAATTTATCCGTACTTACCGTTGATAGAGATATGATTGCAGGAAGTGAGATTCGATAATGCTGATTTTTGATACACATGCTCATTATGAAGATGAAGCTTTTGATCCGGACAGGGAAGAAGTATTACAGCATATTCAGCAAAACGGGATAAAAAGAGTGGTAAATGTTGGTTCGTCAGTGGATACTTCGGTTCGCACTGTAGAACTGACAGAAAAGTATGATTTTATTTATGGTGCGGCAGGAGTGCATCCGGAACATGCAGAAGAATTATGTGCTCCGGATGCGTATCAGAAACTGACGGAATGTCTGAAGAATTCAAAAGTGGTTGCACTTGGTGAAATCGGACTGGATTATCATTACGAAGATAATCCGGACAGGAAGATTCAGCAGAAAGTTTTTGAGATGCAGCTTGAACTGGCGGCGGAAATGAATAAGCCGGTCATTATACATTCACGGGATGCTGCGGCAGATACCTTTGATATCATGAAAGAGATGCAGGCGGAAAACACAGGTGGGATAATTCATTGTTTTTCTTATGGAAAAGAGATGGCAGGAAAGTATCTTGATAAAGGTTTTTATATAGGTATTGGCGGTGTGCTTACCTTTAAAAATGCCAGAAAACTGAAAGAGGTAGCGGAATATGTGCCATTGGATCGGATTGTCATTGAAACGGACTGTCCATATATGGCACCGGAGCCGAACCGGGGAAAAAGAAATGACTCATCAAATCTGAAATATGTTCTTGGGACACTTGCACAGATAAAGGGACTTAGTACGGATGAAGTGATGGATGCTGTATGGAAAAATGGAAACGATGTGTATCGGATTGCATAAAGAAAGGAAGGAAAAGGAATATGGCTACATTGGGAATACCGCAGAATACGATTGCGATATTGCAGAAATATGACTTTGTGTTTCAGAAAAGATATGGACAGAACTTTCTTATTGATACACATGTATTAGAACGAATTATTCGGGAAGCCGGGATTACAAAAGATGATATGGTATTGGAAATCGGGCCTGGAATTGGGACACTGACACAGTATCTGTGTGAAAGTGCAAGAAAAGTAATTGCTGTGGAGATTGATAAAAATCTGATTCCTATTCTGGAAAATGACACACTGGCGGAATATGACAATGTTACGATTATTAATGAAGATATCCTGAAACTCGATATCAATAAGCTGGTGGAAGAAGAAAATGACGGCAGACCAGTCAAGATTGTTGCAAATCTGCCGTATTATATCACCACACCGATTATAATGGGATTGTTTGAAAGCCATGTACCGTTGGAGAGCATTACGATTATGGTGCAGAAAGAGGTGGCAGATCGGATGCAGACTGGTCCGGGTTCGAAAGATTATGGCGCATTATCCCTTGCTGTGCAATACTACGCAGATCCAGAGATTGTTGCGAATGTTCCACCGAACTGTTTTATGCCGAGACCGAATGTAGCATCAGCGGTAATCCGGCTTACCCGGCATAGAGAATGTCCGGTAGAGGTTCTGGATGAGAAAATTATGTTCCGAATTATCCGGGCAGCATTTAACCAGAGGAGAAAGACATTGCAGAACAGTATTCACAATGCAGCAGATCTGAATTTTTCTAAAGAGCAGGTAGTGGTAGCACTCGAGGAGATGCAGCTGTCACAGACGGTCAGAGGAGAGGTGCTTTCATTAAAACAGTTTGCAGAACTGACAAATCTTCTGGTAAAAAACAGATAGATATCTTCAGAAAGATTGTGTAAAAATGAAACAGGCAGTAGAAATAGAAAATAAACATTTATTTAGTAAAAGCGATTTAAAAAAATTACTGATCCCGCTTATGATAGAACAGCTTCTGAATTCCATGATGGGGATGGTCGATACCGTCATGGTCAGTAATGTAGGAAGTGCTGCTATTTCCGCAGTGTCGCTGGTTGACTCGATTAATGTATTGGTGATACAGTTGTTGTCCGCACTGGCGGTCGGAGGAACGATCGTCTGCTCCCAGTATCTGGGAAGAAAGGATGCAAAAGGAAGTAATAATGCGGCAAGGCAGGTATTACTGTCAACGGTGGTGATATCCATAGTTATGGCAGTATTTTGTATTCTGTTCTGTCATCCGTTGTTAAGGCTGATTTTCGGAAAAGTGGAACAGGATGTTATGGATGCATCGGTTATATATTTTTATGTTACGGCAATATCTTTCCCGTTTATCGGTTTGTTTGATGTTGGTGGCGCTTTTTATCGGGCAGAGGGTAATTCAAGATATCCGATGATGATTTCTGTGATATCTAATGTCATGAATATTACAGGAAATGCCCTTCTGATCTTTGGGCTGCACTGGGGGGTTTTTGGTGCTGCATTGTCAACACTCGTGTCAAGAATATTCTGCGCAGTAGTAGTGATTTATTCCCTGCGCAAACCGAAGCAGATTATTGTGATCAATAACTATAAAGAAATACGACCGGATTTTTCGCTTATAAAGAAAGTTCTGGCAGTCGGAATTCCTTCAGGAATAGAAAACGGAATGTTTCAGTTTGGTAAGCTTGCTATCCAGTCATCTGTATCAACACTTGGAACAGCGGCGATTGCAGCACAGGCCATGACAGTAATTCTGGAAAACCTGAACGGTGTTGCGGCGATTGGAATCGGAATCGGTCTGACCACGCTGGTTGGCCAGTGTATCGGAGCAGGCAGAAAAGATGAAGCAGAGTATTACATAAAGAAACTGATGTTTTACGGTGAGATTGCATTGATTGTAAGCTGTGCACTGGCATATGTCATAGCAAGACCGATTACCTGGATTGCGGGAATGGAGCCTGAAAGTGCAAAAATGTGTCTGTATATGATGGGATGGATCACCATTATCAAACCGATTGTATGGGACGGTGCATTTATTCCTGCTTATGGATTAAGGGCAGCAGGTGACGTAAAATATACGATGATTTGTTCCACACTCAGTATGTGGCTGTGCAGGGTTGCACTGTGCCGTATCCTTATTAAATACTTTGGATTTGGTCCAATCGCAGTATGGATTGGTATGTTTTCAGACTGGGCAATTCGTTCCATTCTGTTTATCCACAGATTTAAAGGAGATAAATGGCACAGACACCACGTGATATAAGGATATATAAACATAGAAACGTCACAATTTTGACATTGCTGTAATGGTTTAAGTGTGATACAATAAAATTTAATGATGTCAGAGACATTATAGAATAACCATAAAAGAGGTAAAATAGAATGAGAAAAAGATTTTTGGCAGTGGTAATGTGTGTCTGCCTTGGTATGACAATGTTCGCCTGTGGAGCTTCCAAAGACGACAATACAAAAGAAACAGAGTCGGGTACTTCAGAAGCAACAGAACCGGCATATACCGAAGAAGATCTGGTAGATGACAGTAATGGAGATCTTAACATACTTGATTATGTAGACCTGGGAGATTATAAAGGAATCGAACTGACAAAAAGTATTACAAAGGTAACCGATGATGATGTAACAAATGAGATGGAAAGTAAGGCTGTAGAGTTAACGGGTTCTGATGTAACGGTCGAAGATGGAGATACAGCTATCATTGATTTTGTTGGAAAACTCAACGGAGTAGCTTTTGATGGCGGAACAGCAAGTAATTATGAACTGGAAATTGGTTCCGGATCTTTTATAGACGGATTTGAAGACGGACTGATCGGAGTAAAAAAAGGTGATACCGTTGATTTGAACCTGACTTTCCCTGAGAGTTATCAGAGTACGGAACTTGCCGGAAAAGATGTTGTATTTACCGTTACGGTAAATGGTGTAAAACGTAAACCACAGCTGAATGATGAATGGCTGGCAGCAAATACAAATTATGCAACACTGGCAGAATTTGCTGCAGAAACAAAACAGAAACTGGAAGATGCTGCTGAAACAACTGCAAGCAATACCCTGGAATCTTCCGGTCTGGATCAGGTCATATCAAATTCTACAGTAAAGAAATATTATAAGTCACTGATAGAACAGGGAGAGTCACAGTATGAGAAACGTTTAAATGCTTATGCATCTGCTTATGGAAAATCACTCTCTGAACTGTTGGCTGCACAGGGAATGACAGAATCTCAGTATCAGAATCAGAAACAGAAGCAGGCTGTCAGCTACGCACAGGTTGCAATGGTTGTATATGCAATTGCACAGGATGCCGGTTTATCAGAAGCTGATGCAGAATATCAGACCATTCTGAATGATCTGGCAAATAATTATAACATGGATGCGGCTACATTCAGTTCCACATATGGAGAGAGCCTTGTAAAATCATCCGTGATGTCACAGTATGCCATGAATTACATTGTTTCAAATGCAAATGTAACAACACAGGAAGTAGAAGAAACAGAAGAAACGACAACAGCTGCAGAATAGGCCGATATTTACAAAAATAAATATTAAGGTTGACAAAAAGGAAAACCTCTGTTAACATAACAGTCAGAGTGTGCAGGTCACACGAAGGGGTACACCACCGCGGGTGTAGCGTTCTTCGTGTGACCTTTTTGCATTTCAGGAAACATAATACATAGGTAATTGCGAAACACTTAAATTTTTGTTAAGTGCATATGCAAATGAAACATTACACGAAGGCACGCTCTCGCTACATTCGGCTGGTAGCGGTACTAAGATGCTAAAATACAGCATCTAAGTGCCGACTACCTCATAGTACCTTCTTAGTAATTGTTTAATTTGCATATACAATAAAGATAAATTATGAGTTTCGCAATTAACTAAACATAATACAGATAGAAAGGAAACACCTGATATGAGAGTAAATGGTGAGGAAGTAGTATTAAAAGAGGAAATCCGGTTAAGCGATTTTTTACAGCAGAATGGTTATAATCCAGTACGAATAGCAGTAGAACTGAATGAAAAGATTCTGCCAAAGGCAATGTATGAGGAATGTATGCTGAAGGATACGGATATTTTGGAGATTGTTCATTTTGTCGGCGGAGGCTCAAGATGACGAGGGAAGAATACAATCAGATCTGTGATAAGCGTTTTGGCACAGCGGTTTATGAAAAACTGCGGGAGTCGCGGGTGGCAGTGGCCGGTCTGGGAG
>FR900165.1:17837-27359 GCA_000437755.1 Roseburia sp. CAG:303 | reverse complement strand
GCCGGTCTGGGAGGACTCGGCTCGCATATTGCGGTCATGCTGGCAAGAAGCTGTATCGGAACACTTCATCTGATTGATTTTGACTATGTGGATATCAGCAATCTTAACCGGCAGGAATACTATGTCGAGGATATCGGAAAGCCGAAAACAGAGTGTTTAAAAGAAAAATTATTAAAGATTAATCCGTTTCTCCATATTATTACCGATCAGGTCAGAGTGACCGGAGATAATGCGGAGGAAATATTTAAAGAGGAAAAAATTGTATGTGAAGCCTTTGACCGCGCAGATCAGAAAGCAATGCTGATTAACAGTCTGCTGGAAAAATTACCGGAAATACAGATGGTATCGGGTTCCGGAATGGCGGGCTATGGCAGATCGAATGAAATCATTACCAGAAAAGCATTTGCGAATCTGTATGTGTGCGGAGATGGAAGTACCGATTCGGCACAGACCGGACTGATGGCACCAAGAGTCAGCATATGTGCCGGACATCAGGCAAATAAAGTAATAGAGTTAATACTGGAAAATTAGAAAAGAGGTAAAAAACATGAAAGAAGATAAATTAGTAATTGGTGGGCATGAGTTTTCATCAAGATTCATTCTGGGTTCCGGAAAGTATAATCTTGATTTAATCAAGGCTGCAGTAGAAAATGCAGGGGCAGAGATTATTACACTGGCACTGCGTCGTGCAAATACACAGGGCGGAGAAAATATACTGGATTATATTCCAAAGGGTGTAACACTTCTTCCAAATACTTCGGGGGCAAGAAACGCAGAAGAGGCAGTGAGAATTGCAAGACTTGCAAGAGAAGTTGGATGTGGGGATTTTGTAAAGATCGAAGTAATTCATGACAGCAAATACCTTCTTCCAGATAATTATGAAACCGTAAAAGCCACAGAAATGCTTGCAAAAGAAGGATTTATTGTTATGCCGTATATGTATCCGGATCTGAATGTAGCAAGAGAACTGGCAAATGCAGGAGCAGCCGCAATTATGCCGCTGGCAGCACCGATCGGTTCTAACAAGGGGCTTGCAACAAAAGAATTTATCAAAATACTGATCGAAGAAATCGACCTTCCGGTCATCGTAGATGCCGGAATTGGAAGACCATCCCAGGCTTGTGAAGTAATGGAAATGGGAGCAGCGGCTGTCATGGCAAACACGGCAATAGCAACAGCAGGAGATATCCCGGCAATGGCAGAAGCATTTAAAAATGCAATTCAGGCAGGAAGACAGGCATATCTTGCAGGACTTGGAAGAGTGATAGACAAGGCAAGTGCATCATCTCCGCTGACGGGATTTTTAAATGACTAGGAAAGGAAACTGTGAATTATGCCAAAGGAAATAAACGAAAGTATTTTAAATGAAGAAATATTAGAGGATATGAAAAAAAAGCGAGTCGACCATATGAAATATATGGACGATATGGAAGTGCTGGAGGATTCCACCGTTATGGATCAGGTTATTTCGGCGATGAACCAGTATGATTACAGCAAATATACGGCTGCACAGGTAAGACGTGCACTGGATAAAGAAGAGAAAGGGCCGGAAGACTTTGCGGCACTGCTTTCACCGGCAGCCGATCCGTTCCTGGAAGAAATGGCGGAAAAAGCAATGCTGGAAACCAGAAAGCATTTTGGAAACAGCGTATATTTGTTTACCCCATTATACATATCGAATTATTGTGAAAATTACTGTATTTACTGCGGATTTAACTGCCATAATAAAATCAAACGTGCCAAACTGGATATGGAAGGCATTGAGAAAGAAATGGAAGCCATTGCAAAGAGCGGGCTGGAAGAAATTCTGATTCTGACAGGCGAAAGCAAGAAGATGTCGGATGTGAAATATATAGGGGAAGCCTGTAAAATTGCCCGGAAATATTTCAAAATGGTCGGACTGGAAGTATATCCGATGAATTCCGATGAATATGCATATCTTCATTCCTGTGGGGCGGATTATGTCACGGTATTTCAGGAAACTTATAATTCGGATAAATATGAAACCCTGCATTTGTCAGGACATAAGAGAATATTCCCGTATCGTGTCAATGCACAGGAGAGGGCATTGCGCGGCGGAATGAGAGGGGTTGCATTTGCGGCACTGCTGGGACTGGATGATTTCAGAAAAGATGCGTTTGCAACCGGTATGCACGCATGGCTTTTACAGAGAAAATATCCTCATGCAGAAATCTCATTTTCCTGCCCGCGTCTGCGTCCGATTGTAAACAATGATAAGATCAATCCGATGGATGTACATGAAAGACAGCTTTTGCAGGTTATGCTGGCATACCGTCTGTTCATGCCGTTTGCCGGAATGACGATATCAACCAGAGAAAGGGCGGACTTTAGAAATCATGTAATCGGACTGGCTGCAACCAAGATTTCAGCCGGAGTAAGTACAGGAATCGGAAGCCATACAGAGGAAGAAGAGCAGGGCGATGACCAGTTTGAAATCGCGGACGGAAGAAATGTAGAGGAAGTAGTAGCGGCAATCAAAGAAAGAGGATTGCAGCCGGTTATGAATGATTATGTGTTCGTATAAGAAAATAGCAATTACAAATCGGGAAATCTTCCGGAAATATCATCCGGGTGCGAACAGTGAAGAATATGCCGGGTATATCAGAAGACTCGCAGAAAAGTTAGATTATGTCATTTTGCGGGAAAAGGATCTGACAGAAGCGGAATATGAAAAATTTGCAAGGCTTGTATTAGACGGGTGGAAAGAAACTCAGGAAAAACTGATCTTGCATACTTATGTCGGTGCTGCACGAAGACTGGGGCATCGCCGGATTCATCTTCCGATGCCGGAATTTGTCAGATGGCAGAAGGATCTTGATGATTTTGCGGAAAAGGGAGTTTCCACACATTCTCTGGATGACGCATTATATGCACAGGAGCATGGAGCAGATTATATTACGGCGAGTCATATCTTTGCAACAGACTGTAAGAGAGGCTTAGAACCGCGGGGGCTGGATTTTCTGCATGAAATATGCGAAAAAGTAACCATACCGGTGTATGCCCTGGGTGGAATCCATGCAGCAAATGAAGCTTCCGTTATACAGGCGGGTGCGGCAGGTGCGTGCAGAATGTCTGATTATTTAAAAGAAATCTGAAACAACGACTTGAATATTTATTAATAAATGGTATGATATAAGTATCGAGACTATTTATTAAGAGGTAAAAGCCATGAAGACAGTACTTACAATAGCTGGCAGCGACTGCGGTGGTGCAGGAGGAATTCAGTCAGATATTAAAACGATAACCGCACATAGATTATATGCAACTTCTGCAATTACCGCCATGACGGCTCAGAATACCACAGGAGTCTATGATATTCAAGAGTCTACAACGAAATTTCTGGGCAGACAGCTGGACTGCATATTTGAGGATATTTATCCGGATGCTGTAAAGATAGGCATGGTATCAAATGAGGAACTGATAGAAGTGATAGCTGATAAACTGAAACAGTATAAGGCGGCGAATATCGTGCTGGATACCAGTATTGTGTCAAGCAGTGGCAGGCGGATGGTAGGAAACAAATCGGAAATGATTATCACAAATGAGTTATTTCCACTGGCATCGCTGATACTGCCGAGTATTTCAGAGGCAGAAAGCCTGAGCGGGATAAAGATTGACAGCATAGAGGATATGGGAGCAGCAGCTGGTATTATTTCGCAGAAATACGGAGTAAAAGGTATATTTTTCAGGGAAGGTCATAAAATAACCGAGAAGGGCGATATGCTCTTTGATGATGGAAAAATCTTCTGGCTTTCGGACAGTTGTGAGTCAGAGAAAAGGACGCTGGGAAAAGGATGTGCTTTATCGGCATCGGCAGCATGTCATCTTGCAATGGGCGACAGCCTGTACGAGAGTGTAAAAGAAGCAAAAACCTATGTGAATGGGGCGGCGATGTCGTGTCTGGAACTGGGAAAAGGGAGAAATCCATTAAATCAGACTTTTATATTTGACAATTAAAACGAAATCAGTTATACTATTAGAGTTTCATAGTCATAAAATTTCCACGCAGCCGGGGAGTTAGCGGTGTCCTGTACCTGCAATCCGCTCTAGCAGGGGTGATGTTCTTCCCAGGGTATTTTATTGTGAAGCAGCCTTTTATAAGTGGCGTTGACGTTTGGGTCTTACGCAATGGGAATTCATGAATCGTGTCAGGTCAGGAATGGAGCAGCACTAAGTGAAACCTCTCATGTGCCGTGAGGGTGCCTGGACTGAGTTAACTGTAAGAGTAACGTTCATGAGGAATATTCAAAGAAGAGCGCGTGGATTTATAAAATAAATATAGCATAAATGAACTCCCGTCAGTGATTACTGACGGGAGCTTTTGACAGCTTACTTAACGTATGGCGATTAATTTATGAATGGGATTTCCCATGGAAGAGAAACGTTCCTCATATTCGGTCATGATATTTCCCTGATTCATTACATCATCATGGTGCAGGTCAAATGTGCAGGCGGATAATTTCCAGCCGGCAAGCGGAATCTGTTCCAACGAAAAATCAAATAAATCACGGTTATCGGTTTTGAATTCCACCTGACCGTCCGGGATAAGAATCTGGTCATACCGGGCAAAAAATTCTTTGGAAGTAAGCCGCCTTTTGGCATGTCTGTCTTTTGGCCACGGATCGGAGAAATTCAGGTAAATCCGGCTGACTTCATTTTTCTCAAATACGTCGCAGAGATTTTCCGCATTCATTCGGATAAAGATAAGATTCTTTACCGGCATTTCAGAATTGCTGTTTAGCTGTTCTAACTTTTCAATGGCACGAATCAGTACACTGGAATACTTTTCAATTCCAACATAGTTAATATCGGGATTTTGACGTGCCAAATCCGTAATAAAACGTCCCTTTCCCATGCCGACCTCGATATGGATCGGATGGTTATTTCCGAAGTGTTCAGCCCATTTTCCTTTCATGAAGGCTGGCTCGTTTATGGTATAAAGGCTGTCAACAATGGCTTCTCTTGAGCCTTTCACATTTCTTAATCTCATTTCAGTATCCTTTCATTTAGAATAAATTTTTTCGTCTGTTTTTTCTGCGTTTCATTTCGCGGCGGTGAAGGAACACTTTAACAATAATTACAAGTGCAGCAGCACTGCCAAGTCCGATACCCAGTAAAAGATATATATTAATAGAAGTAGTTTCACGGATATCGGTTTTGGTATTGGATGAATCACTGTTTTTTACAGGTCCGGAGGAAATCGTGTCGGATGAATCGGAAAGGTTCATGATGAGCGATGCCTTACCAAGATAATTTCCTTCGTATTCATAGGTGATGGTTGCAACCATATTATTCTGGGGTTCGTCAAGAAATTCCAGGGTATATGGGATTTCTGACAGACTGACATTGGAAGGGAGCAGGATGGAATCTCCGGAAACGGAAAAAATACCGGAGGCCTGACCGTATAACTTATCGATTACCGGAATTGAGCCGGAACCTGAACCAAAGCGGGTTTCTGCGTCTTTGATATTTACTTTGGTAAAATTGTTAAATCCATAGTCAAAAAGTGAGATGGTATCGGAAAAAATATGCTCATCGTCAGATTTCATGATGACACAGATTAATCTCAGCCCATCTTTTTCGGCGGCGGTAACAAGAGTTCGTCCTGCTTCATCGGTATATCCTGTTTTTCCGCCGATGGCATAAGGATAATAGTACTGGGACGTGGACAGCAGGAGTGCATGTCTGTGCCAGATACGGAAGGATTCGCTCTTATTCGTAGCCGCAAGGGTGTAATTTTCAGAACCCCATATCGTTGCAAATTCAGGATTTGCCATGGCTGTCTTTGCAATCATCGCCATGTCATAGGCGGTCGTATAATGATCTTCCTGATGAAGTCCGGAAGCATTAGCAAAATGGGTGTCCAAAGCACCTGCCTGGGCGGCACGCTCAGTCATAAGCTTTGCAAATTCACTTTCAGATCCGGAAACCTGGAAAGCAAGACCGGTGGCAACTTCATTTGCACTGCGCAGAAGCAGGGCATATAAAGCATCCCGTATCGTTGTTGTTTCGCCCTCTACCAGACCAAGTTTGGCGGCATCGGACGGAATGGTAATTAAGATCTGGTTTGTATAAGTAATCGTATCATTCAGATTTAAGTTCTCGATGGCGAGCAGACCGGTCATAATCTTTGTAATACTTGCCGGATATAAGCGTTCGTGTGCATTGCTGGCATACAATATAGCACCGCTGTCGGCATCCATAAGAATGGCGGAAGCACCATAGATGGAAGGTGCCTGCGGCCATGAATTTACTGTTTCAGCGTCATCTGCATAGGCAGAATGAACGGAAAACGGCAGAAATATAACAAAGATAAGAAGAACTGCAATAAAAGCAGTCCGTTTTTCTGTTTTAAAATAATTCATTTTTCCTCCTGAAGTTGGTGTAAAAAGCTATTTGGCGGCAGATGCTTTCTGACGGCGTTTTGTACGATGTTTCTTGGTATAGTCCACACGTTTCTCATAGAGAGCTGCCGCACCTTCAGAATCGGTCATGGTCAGTTCTTTTATCGCATAGTAGCGTTCTTTATCATTCTTCTTGATATGGATTTTGCCGGACTGATATCCGTGGTTCTTACAAAAAGCCAGACAGTAATAATTTTTGGAATTATCGGAAAACCAGCGGAGCTTTTTGCGAAGCCTGCGATCGCATATACAACAGCGGGTTGACAGTACCTCACTGTTTTCCATGACTTCATGCCTGCTGGGAAAAGTTCTTGAGATATAACGGGAATGTGTATCATACCGCATATATATTTCATCGTCCGGACCTGCCGGCTGCTGGTAGGTATCCACCGTGTCATTTGGAAGAATTTTTTCTGCCCCCATGGCAGCCATAATCAGCGCCGTATAATAAGCATCACTTAAAGCCCTGTGAAAATCTTTTTTCTTTTCAATTTCATAGAATTCGACGGCATATTCCAACGAACGTCTGTTTGCACTTTCGCCATTGATAATACTGAATACTTCCTGGATATCATAGAAAAACAGGGGGCTGGGAAACAGCGGAATCTTGTAGTAGTTCATATTACGCTGCAGCTCCGTAAGGTCAAGCGGTCCCCAGGTACAGAAGCGGTATTCACTACTGCTGCACCAGGTTAAGAAACGTTTCAGAACCTCCGGGAAATGTCCCCCCTGCTGAAGATCGGCAGAGGTAAAACCGGTTACTTCGCGTGAAATATGATGTATTTTCGGATAAACGACAGGACGTATCACTTCCTGAAAGGTATCTATGATTTGGAAACCGTCATTTAATTTGACTGCACCTATTTCAATTATCTCAAACGGAAGAATTTTTGCATAACGGTTTTTTTTGTTTGCGGCCTGATTCCATTCTAAATCCAGCACTATGTAGTTCATGATAAGGTCCTGCACTTTCTATATTAGATTAAGATTAGATTAAGGTGTCAAAAACACCTGTGTATTATAAGTCTGCAAACATCGCTGCAATCTCATCCTGTGTCATTGTTTTCGGGGTCGGTTCTGAAGATAATATCTGCTCTTCGTTCGGTATATTCTGCGCAGCCAGGGCATCCTGAACTGCCTCCGGAATCGGAGGTTCTTCATCTGTAATCGGTTCGGAATCCACCGGAATGTCTTCAGCTGCGGCTTCTTCCATTGCTGGTGTATCCACAGCAGTCGGTATATTCTGCGCAGCCAGGGCATCCTGAACTGCCTCCGGAATCGGAGGTTCTTCATCTGTAATCGGTTCGGAATCCACCGGAATGTCTTCAACTACGGGTTCTTCCATTGCTGGTGCATCCACAGCAACCTCCGGGATTTCATCCACAACAGGAGAATCTTCCGCCATCGCCGGCTCCACCGGAATATCTTCCACGACTGGCTCTTCCGTAGCGGCTGAGGCGTCGGCATTTAAAGTATTCTGAACGGAATTTACCAGTTTCTGGTTCTCCTGGAGTAACGGCTGGATAGAGATGGCATGTTCTACTTCTTTGGAAAGACGTTCATTTGCTTTCGCAAGATCATTTACCAGTGAATTCAGATCCTTCGGAACATCGGAAACTTCTGGTAAGGTATGGGACTGTTCAAGTGCCATTCTTTTCGTTGTAAGGTAAATCGCTTTACCGGCTTTGATCAGGGTTTCTGCCTGCTCGTCCCGCTTCTGCTCAGCGGAATGTATGATATTTAAGATTCCATCAATAGAAAGATACCCCAAAATGCATAAAATTATTCCGATGCCGGCAAGCATAAAATAATCATAAGGATAATAACTGATCCAGTAGAATTCAAAGAAAGCAGAGATTACAAATCCCAGAATATATATAATTACAAAATTAAATTTTGCTTTTTGCTGTTTGAAATTTTTATCTTCCATAATATAACAATCCTCCAATACATATTTTGGTGGGACTCAGATTCAGAATCCAAGAAACATTATAGCATAAAAAAATAGTATTGACAAATGATAAAGTAATAAATAGAATGTTTTTATCCCATCAGGCGGGATATTCAGCGAGCCGGGCGGAAAATGTCCCGAAGATCGCCGGAAAGGTATGGTACAGAAGGATATGAATAAATATATGAGAGCGATTGGCTTTCAGAAATACAGCATAAAAGATTTTGAAAGAATGTTACTGGAGCTGGGAAAACACAGGGAATATTACAGAATGGGAAGTAACTGGCAGAATGAACGTATGTTTGAAATTTGCCAGCCGGTGGACGGAAACCGGGAAAATGCCGATATGGCAGGTATATTGTGGAGTGGATTTGAATTTCAGGACGAACTGGTCTGCGAGCGGTGTACGCCGGTGGCATATAGTACATATTTTGCTCCCCGTAATCTGAGTGTTGAGGAAAAGATATCGGGGCATGAGTATACCGGGGCTTTTGAGGAAACGCAGACTGGAGTATTCATCATCTTCTACCTGGCAAATGCGGTAGAGTATCTCAATCACTGCAAAGATGGAAAAGCACAGAACGAGTCTGTTTTCGTGGCACTTGTCGGTCTGTCACTGAATGGAACGATCCTTTTTCCGGTAGCAAAGAGCAGGGATGGAATAGAGCGAAAGCAGAAAGAACAGAGATATCGGATAAAACTGATGGCAGAAGCGAAGAAAGGCAATGAGAAGGCGATGGAACAACTGGCATTCCAGGATATGAATATTTATACCAAAGTTTCACGCAGAATACAGACCGAAGATGTGTTTACCATTGTAGAGTCATCCTTTATGCCATATGGAACGGAATGTGAGTTATACTCTATTGTAGCAGATATTGTAGAAACTCAGAAAATCAAAAATATATATACAAAAGAATTAATATGGAAGCTGCTGTTGAACTATAACGGAATATTACTGCCGGTTTACATCAATGAACAGGATTTGCTGGGAGAGCCACAGGCAGGACGGCGGTTTAAAGGGAGTTTCTGGCTTCAGGGAGTTGTAAAATTTAATTGACAAACTGATATTTTCTGGTAAAATAGAATAGATGGCTTGTAAAATTATAAGCTGTTCCAAAGCAAAAGTCCATGTAGCTCAGCAGG
>FR900165.1:0-17805 GCA_000437755.1 Roseburia sp. CAG:303 | reverse complement strand
GCACACGCCTCCTAAGCGTGGGGTCGGAGGTTCGAATCCTCTTATGGACGTTGTCAGAAAGCTAAGAGATTTTAGGATTAAAGTCTTTTAGCTTTTTTTGTTGAATCGTTGAAAAGTCCTTGCAATCCAATAAAGGGTTGTGATATAATTCCAAAGTATGCTTAAAAAAAGAGAAATAGGGAATGGTGAAATATAAATGGCAAAAGGTTATTATGATATTCATTGTCATATTCTTCCACATGTAGATGACGGTTCACGCTCAACTGCCATGTCAAAGGATATGTTAAGAATTGCATATGCAAATGGTATCCGTCATATAATTTTAACCCCTCATTATATGATCGGACGTTTTGAAAAGGGGCGGGATGAAATATATGACCAGTACAGGCTGTTTCTGGCCAAAGTGCAGGACGAATTTCCAGATATAGAATTCATGTTGGGAAGAGAAATCTTTTTTGGCGAGGATATTGCGGAACTGCTTCAGGAAAATGTTGTCAGTACCCTGAACGAGACGGACTATGCATTGATTGAATTTCACCCGACAGCAACGGCAGACTATATTGCGCAGAGTCTTTATAAAGTTGAGAATGCTGGTTATACCCCTGTTCTTGCTCACATCGAGAGATATCCGGACCTGTTTAAGAATATTAAGATGATTGAACAGATTATAGAGGGCGGGGCATATATCCAGGTCAATGCATCCAGTGTGGAAGGCAGGCTTGGCGGCGGTGTAAAACGTCAGATCATTAAAATGATGAAAAAGGGTTTAGTGCATTTTGTGGCAACAGATGCCCATTCCAATCGTTCAAGAGCACCGCAGTTAGAGGAATGTATCAGATATATTGAGAAAAAGCTGGGAAGCGACTATGTAAAGAAGCTTTTTATTGATAATCCGGAGAAAATGGTGCATAACGAATATATTTAATGTAAAGAATGGAAAGGAAAGAGGTTACAGATGGAAACGAACGTTAATGTGCAGAATAATGATGAAGTTGAAATTGACTTAAGAGAAATATTATTCGTGCTTCTTGACAAATTACTGGTTATATTGCTTGTGGGAGTTCTTGCCGCAGGTCTGGCATTTCTTGGGACAAAATTATTTATCACACCAAAGTATCAGTCCGAAACGTCAATTTATGTTATGAGTAAAAATGAAGAGTCAACAGCGAGTGCAAATGATTATGTAACGAGTAACTACATGACAAAGGACTATCAGGAGCTCATTACCAGCCGTCCGGTACTCGAACAGGTCATCGCCGATTTGGATCTTGACTTTTCGACCGGGGCATTAAAGGGTATGATAACAGTAGAAAATAAAGAAAATACCCGTATTATTGCGATTACAATTACGGATACCAATCCGGAGCGTGCAAGAAAGATTGCCGATGCAGTAAGAGCAACCAGTGCGGTTAAGATTAAAGAAGTAATGGGAATTGAGAACGTTAATGTAGTAGAACCTGCAAGTCTCAGTTCATCACCGGTATCACCGAACGTATTCAAGAATATGATTATCGGTGGTGCATTAGGCATTATTCTTGCCATGGCAGTAGTTATTATCCGACATATCACGGATGATACGATTAAATCCCCGGATGATATCGAGAAATATCTGGGAATCAGCACACTTGCAACGATTCCGGTTATGTCGGAAGCTGAGTGGGATGGAGAAAAGATCAGTTCTTCAAAATCCGGCAAAAGCAGCAGTAACCATAAGGCACCTGCAAAACAGGTAAAGAGATAGGAAAGGAGGAACAGAAATGATTACGATTAATATTAACAAAATGTCAAAACTTGATAATCAGGTAAATGAATCTTATAAAAGACTTAGAACAAATGTTCAGCTTTGCGGAAGCGATATTAAAGTAATTGCAGTAACAAGTAATATCCCAAACGAGGGAAAATCTTCTGTGGCATTCAATCTGGCTGTTTCTATGGCAGAATCAGGCAAGAAGGTTATGTTCATGGACTGCGATTTAAGAAAATCCGTATTGATTGGACGTTATAAGATTAAGAATGCAATCAAAGGTCTGACCCATTATTTATCCGGTCTCAGTGAATATGAAGAAGTGGCATACGAAACAAACGTACCAAATCTGCATATGATATTCTCAGGCCCTGTACCTCCAAATCCAGCAGAACTTCTTGGCGGGAATAAATTCAAAATGCTGTTAAGCCTTTTGAAGCAGAATTACGATTATATTATCATTGATACTCCTCCGGTAGGAAGTGTTATCGACGGTGTTATTGTGGCACAGCAGTGTGACGGTGCAGTCATGGTTATTTCCCATGCGGAAATCAGTGTAAAACTGGCACAGAATACAAAGCAGCAGCTCGATAAATGCGACTGCAAGATATTAGGTGCTGTATTAAATAAAGTACCAATCGCCGGAAATGGTTATTATGGAAAATATTACGGTAAGTATTATGGTAAATATTATGGCAACTATGGTTCTTATGGGGATGAATAATTTTTGATAAGATACACAATGGAGAAATCCCGTTGAGAAAGGATGGGTTATGGAGAGTAAAAAAATCTATTTTCTGTTAATAGTACTCGTAATTATTATATTTTCAGGCTGTGTGATCAGTGTTGTGGTTTCCGACAGGAAAGCACCGGAGATTACACTCGGTGAGGCAGGAATGGTCAGCGAATACAGTGATGACATGGATACCTCGGAGCTGTTGGCAGGAGTAACGGCATATGATGACAGAGATGGCGATGTAACGGATTCGGTAACCGTATTAAACGTACTGGTGCTTGATAATGGAGAATACATCAAGGTTACATATGCGGCGAAAGATTCACATAATAATGTGGCACAGAAGAGTGCCAAGATTAAATATTCCGGCTCAAAGAGTTTTATCAATGTCTCGGTAACGGAAGATGATTCAGAAGTGCAGACACAGGAAACAACAACCGAGAAAGAAACCGTTCCGCAGGAAACAACGACGGCAGGTCCTGACCTGACACAGCCGGGTGGCAGTGGAACTCCGGTTAAAATCGATCAGGAAAAGGTAAAAACTACCGGTGTTCCGCAGATTGAGCTGAAATATACGGATTATGTCATCAAAGCAGGAGATTCCTTTGGAACAGTAGAAGCACTTGATATGGTAAATTCTACACTGGATGACAAAGAAGGTGTATCCAACAGAATTGTAATTAACGGAATCGGTAATGTAAATACAAATAGAGTGGGTGAATACCAGCTTGTATACAGTGTAAGTGATACGGATGGAAACCGTTCTGAGGCACAAACACTTACCTTACATGTCATTGAGTAATTGAGTAGTTTATAAGTGGAGAAAATATGAGTCAATATAAAGCAATAGCGTTGGATATCGATGGAACATTATTGAATACAAAGAAAGAAGTAACACCGGAAGTATTAAAAGAAGTGAGAAGGCTGCAGGAAGAATCTGTGCCGGTCATGATAGCATCCGGGAGACCGCACGAAGGAATCCGCCATGTGGCGAAAGCAATCGGCATGGATGTGTACGGCGGATTCGTGCTTTCATTTAACGGCGGAAAGATTACGGAATTCAAATCCGGACATGTTGTATACAATAAAACAATTCCAATCGAATACAATGATGAAATTCTTGACTATGTAAAAAGCCATATTCCGGAGGCTGCCGTACTGACTTATGATGATGGAGAAATCATTACGGAGAATCCGGAGGAGCAGTATGTCCAGTTAGAATCCAGAGTTGTAAAAATGCCGGTCAGAAAAGTGGAAAATCTCAAAGCGGAAGTAGACTTTCCGGTAAATAAATTCCTGGTAACGGGTGCACCGGAACTGCTGGAAAAAGCAGTGAAGGAGATGGCAGAGCATTTTGCGGGAAGACTGAATGTATTCCAGTCCGAACCATTCTTCATAGAGGTTGTGTCTCTGGGCATTGATAAGGCACAATCCCTGGATTATCTGTTGAAACAGCTCGGACTGCACCGTGAAGAACTCGTGGCATGCGGTGATGGCGGAAACGATATTACGATGGTCCGCTATGCCGGAATGGGTGTTGCGATGGCAAATGCCCACAATGAAGTGAAAGAGGCAGCCGATTATGTGACTTCATCCTGCGATGAAAATGGTGTGGCACTGGCAATTCAGAAATTTTTTCATTAATATAAAATAACAAAAAAGGAACATCCCCATAACCGCTTATGGGGATGTTCCTTTTATAAGCCTTTATCAAATATTAACAGACCGTTTTTAGTCAAGTCGCTTTAATAATTCTTCACGTTCTTTCTCATATCCCGGTTTGCCGAGGAGTGCAAACATATTTCTCTTATAGCTTTCTACACCAGGCTGGTTGAACGGATTTACACCGAGTAAGTAGCCGGATACACCGCAGGCAAATTCAAAGAAGTAGAATAATTCACCAAGATAGAATTCGTTCTGTTCCGGAACTTTTACCATGAGGTTTGGAACATTTCCGTCTGTGTGGGCGAGAATGGTTCCGTTCATGGCACTTTTATTTACGAAATCCATGGTCTTGCCAGCAAGATAATTTAATCCGTCGAGGTCAACAGGTTCTTCTTCAATAGTAATCTCACACTGTGGAGTTTCTACATTGATAACGGTTTCAAACATGATTCTGGCACCGTCCTGAATGAACTGTCCCATAGAGTGAAGGTCGGTTGTAAGGTCAACAGCAGCCGGGAAAATACCCTTCTGATCTTTTCCTTCGCTTTCGCCGAAAAGCTGTTTCCACCACTCTGATACATAGTGAAGGCTCGGTTCGTAATTTGCAACGATTTCAACATTTTTGCCCTTTCTTAAAAGGATATTTCTCATTGCAGCATATAACAGTGCGTCATTCTCTTCAAAGTCTGCTTCCAGTGCATGTTTTCTTCCACTTGCAGCACCTTCCATGAGTTTGTCCAGATCCGCACCACTGACTGCGATAGGGAGAAGACCGACGGCTGTAAGAACGGAGAACCTTCCACCAATATCATCCGGAACAACGAAAGATTCATAACCTTCTTCGGTTGCAAGATTCTTCAATGCCCCCTTAGCCTTGTCGGTAGTCGCATAGATTCTCTTTGCAGCTTCTTTCTTGCCGTATTTTGCTTCCAGCATCTTCTTGAATACGCGGAATGCAATGGCTGGTTCTGTGGTTGTACCGGATTTTGAAATAATATTAATAGAGAAATCTCTGTCACCGATAACATCCATCAGGTGTTTTACATATGTACTGCTGATATTATTTCCAACAAAATAGATTTCCGGTGTCTTTCTGACACTCTTGTCCACCATGTTGTAGAAGTTGTGGCGCAGGAATTCAATCGCTGCCCTTGCTCCGAGATAAGAACCGCCGATACCGATTACTAAAAGTACATCGGAATCTGATTTGATTTTTTCTGCGGCTGATTTTATACGGTTAAATTCATCCTTATCGTAATCTACAGGTAAATCAATCCATCCTAAGAAATCATTTCCTGCCCCGTTTTTTGATACAAGAGTTTCTTTTGCATCTAATACAAGTTTTTTCATAGAAGTTATTTCATCTTTTGAAATAAACTCTGCTGTTTTAGAATAGTCAAATGTTACTTTTGCCATAATTCTTTTCTCCTTCACAAAATATTTCCTCCGCATAAATAATGCGGCTCTTTCTAACTATTATATCACGTTATACAGAAAAATTAAATAAGGAAATCATTAATTACTGAAAAAATAATTTCATCGCTGTTAGTATCATTAATTTTACTGCTTTGCGTATTTTTGTCAGAAACTTCCGGGGCTTTTGCCGGATTTTGCGTTGGAGATTCAGAGGCAGGTGCGGCCTGTAATGCACTGCTTTCTGCCATGGACAGACGGTGCCTGAGTGTATTGTCGAGATAATCCGTAACCAGTGTGGCACATTTGTCGGACAGGCTGTACAGATCGAATAAACCACAGACAAAAAGATACAGGATACAGTACAGAACCGAATAAATCACATAGGGATAAAAATCAGCCTGAAAGAGAAAAACACCTGCGAAATTCACACCAATGCCGAGTGCGGTAAAAAGATTTGACAGAAGCAGGAAGGTGTGATAATGAAAGCCTGCCACAGAATAATCCGCAATATATTTTTTTACAAAAACACCGGTATTGCATATGGCGATATTCAGCCTGCAGCAGTTGGTGAAGCGAAGCACGATCTGTTTTAACAGCTTGTGCCGGACTTCCTGCATTTTCTTAGCCGCATAATAAAATCTGAGAAGCCGCAGATATCCGGTCAGGATAAAAAGCAGGCTGAGTGAAAATAAAGTAACGATAGAATACTTAAAATATAACATAAACAAAACCCCTTTCTTATAGATTGTTATACTGTATTATGATAAAAATGGCAAGAAAAACAGTTCGACAAAATACCCCTGTATGTAGTATAATACATGGAGATATCCGGACAGAGATGACGGATTGTGACAAGAAGTAATGCACAGAGAGAGGAAGAGAAAAATGACATATAAGACAAAAGGAACATGTTCAACAGCAATCGATATAGAAGTAAATGACGGCATTATCGAGAGTGTCCAGTTTACCGGCGGATGTAATGGTAATCTGAAAGGAATCTGCGCTTTGGTAAAAGGAATGAGGGTGGAAGATGCCATAGAGAAATTAGAGGGAATCCGCTGCGGAATGAAACCGACTTCATGTCCGGATCAGCTGGCACAGGCATTAAAATCATTATAGGAGGAATTATCCAGATGGAAAAGATAGCAAGTTTTACAATCAATCATTTAAAGCTTCTTCCGGGAATCTATGTGTCCAGGAAGGATAAAATCGGTGCGGAAACGGTTACTACCTTTGACTTAAGAATGACAAGACCGAATTATGAGCCGGTCATGAATACGGCAGAAGTGCATACCATCGAGCATCTTGCGGCTACATTTTTAAGAAACCATCCGCAGTATAAGGAAAAATGCGTTTATTTCGGGCCGATGGGCTGCAGAACCGGCTTCTACCTGCTGCTTGCCGGAGATTATGAATCAAAGGATATCGTGCCGCTTATCCGGGAAATGTTTGAATTTATCCGTGATTATAAGGATGAAGTGCCGGGAGCATCCGCAAGGGACTGCGGCAATTATCTCGACATGAATCTGCCGATGGCAAACTATCTTGCAAAGAAATATTTAACTGAAGTATTGGATCACATTTCGGATGAACGACTGATCTATCCGGAGTAACATGGAGGGAAAGAAATGCTTGGAATTATTGGAGCAATGGAAATTGAAGTAAACAGAATAAAAGAACAGATGGAGGATGTATCTGTAACGGACAAGGCAGGAATGAGTTTCTTTGAAGGGAAATGGAATGGAAACGATGTTGTCGTAGTACGTTCCGGCATCGGAAAAGTAAATGCGGCTGTCTGTGCACAGATTCTTGCCGATACCTTCCATGCCGATGCCATTATCAATACGGGAATTGCAGGTTCTTTAAAGAATGAAATCAACATCGGGGATATTGTACTTTCTACCGATGCCATCCAGCACGACATGGATGCACAGGGATTCGGCTATGCGCCGGGTGTAATTCCGCAGATGGAAGTATCAGATTTTCAGGCAGATGAGAAGCTGATAGAACTTGCAAAGAAATGTTGTGCAGAAGTCTGCCCGGATATCCAGGTGTTTACCGGAAGAGTAGTCAGCGGCGATCAGTTTATCTCAGACAAGAAGAAAAAAGAATGGCTTTCCAGCCAGTTTGAAGGTCTGTGTGCGGAGATGGAAGGTGCAGCCATTGCACAGGCAGCATATCTGAATCATGTTCCGTTCCTGATTATCCGTGCAATATCGGATAAAGCAGACGACAGTGCGACTATGGATTATCCTGAATTTGAGGCTATGGCGGCTGAAAATTCCGTAAAACTGCTTGCAGATATCGTGCGGCAGGGAATATAGACCGGAGGTAGGAATTGTGTTTCGACTTTGGGCAAAAATATGGGAATCCGGGCATATGCGGAAAGATATGGTGGTATGCAATGAGGATAAAGAATTAAACCGTACACGAAAGATCTTTGCGGCAATTGAAGAGGTATGTAATGAATTCGACCTGAGCCGGCCTATCTGGCTGGATAATAATATTGCCGAATTCAAAAAGCATGATAAAGTACGTTTTAATAAAGACAATTTTATTGATGATATTGACTTTGATTATCTTGAAATACAGGTAATAGAAGAAGATATGCAGGAATGAACGGCGATAAAGATGCCGGAGCTGATAAAATCTGCCAGCGACATCACCGTATGGAGTCTGGTAGACTGCAGCAACATTCCTTCCATAATTCCTGACAGATTCACAATGCCGGTAATACTTACGTCTCCCGCTTCCGGGAGACTTTTTTTTACCCCCAGCCCCGGCTTTAAAGGGGTATCGGATAAGGTTACATACCCAATGTGGTTGTGTGTGCCGAGGGAGGCATCCACAGCTATCACGAAGGGATTATCGTGAACCCGGTAAATCTGCTCCAGTGTGTCAGTGAGATTTACTGCGTGGACGGGGGATTTTAACGTGCCATAGATCGTAAGCTTCCCGGCAAGTGCTTTTGACAGTTTATGCCCGACTAACGGACCGAGACTGTCACCGGTGGAGCGATCACTCCCGATACACAGCAGAACAAGTTCGTTTTCTTTTCTATCAGGCATCATCTCCTGTAATCTCTGACCGAATTTCAAAGCATTTTTCCCTGATAAAGCATCATAATAAAAAATATTTTTCATGTTAATCTGGTAACAGTTATGACAAAACTGCAGCATCCTTTCTTTGTTTATTATGAAGTATATGCCGGAAAGCAGATTCTTTATTCAAAATAAATGTCGATAAGTTATAAAATTTAATCAGATAATATGACAAATTATAACGATTCCATGGTGTAAAATAATTCCATTCAGACTAAGTGCAGTATCAGGAATGAAATGGAGGATGTTATGATAGAGACAATTTATAATGGTGAAAATAATGAGGAAGAACCGGTGAAAATACCGAAAAATATACATCAGATCGGAGATGGGGAAGGAAAATATCATATCTATATAGAAGATAAAGTAACCGAATTTCTGAAGCTTCTGCCGGAAAACGAGAAAAACATACGTTATGGCATACTGCTTGGAAATGCCCGTTTTTCAAGGGGAGAGGTCTATCTCTTTATCCATTCGGTTGTGGAAGTGCGGGATATGCTTGACAATACACTCTTATTCGGGGATGATGTGTGGACAGGCATCTATGATGAGATAAAGAAATATTATCATTCGGAAAAAATCGTCGGCTGGTATTATTCTGCACAGAATTTTAAAGAACGGGATCTGTTCTATATGAGGAAAATGCATCTCGATCATTTTGCCGGAAATGACAAGGTATTTCTGAATATCGACAGAGAGGAAAACGAACTGGAGTTCTATGTCTATCAGAATGGAGATTTACAGATTATCAGTTGTTATCATATTTATCATGAGAAAAATCCGGATTTGGAAAATTATATTTTTGATACACATTACCACCTCAGCAGCAAGCGGAAAAGTATCGTGACGAGGGCGGAAGCGGCAGAGATAAAAAAAGAAAGCCGGAAAGAAAAGGAAAAGGAAGAGGAAGAGGAACAGAAACGAAACGGGGAGAAACTCAGGGAAACTGCGGATGCCAGTCCGGAAGAACCCATGGAAAACAGGAAAACGGATTTGACCAAAAAAGCGGATTATGTAGGAAAAGCAGTTTCGTTTGTGGCGGTTGGCACGATCGTATTTCTTGTCGGAATGATGTACCAGAAGGGACAGCTCAATCATCTGACACAGGATATGCAGGCGGTGGTTGCCAATATTATGAATAAGGGGGACACATCGGAGTTGGATAATGTCATTCTTCTGGACGGGGATGACGAAACCGGGGATACCGGGGCACAGGAAACGCAGAGGGATCAGACAACCCTGCAGACCGAAGGAGAAAGTGCAGAAGAAGCTGCTGCACAGAATACCACACAGCCCCCGACAGAAACGGAAGCCCAGACACAGGCAGAGCCGCAGACGACAGAAGCGGAGACAGAAACAGCCGGTGTACTGCCTGCAAATACCCGCTATTATGAAGTGCAGAAAGGGGATACTCTGTATAAAATCTGCCGGAAATTATATGGAAGTACGGATAATGTCAAGGTAATCATGGAATTAAACAATTTAAGCAGTGCGGACAATATCACTTATGGAAAAACATTGATAATTCCTTAAAAAATAATGACATTTTACAATGGATATGTTATGATAGGGAAGCAGGAACAGGAGGATGAAATGGCATTTTTTAAGAAAAAAGGAACACAGACCGGAGAAAATCTTAATTTTGCTGAGAAAGAAAAAGACTATGAACATATGCTGATAAAGCACAGAAGACGTATGGTTGTACTGGTAATATTTCTTGTGATTGTGGCGATGGCGGCGGTTGTGTGTGTAAAGATATTTTTGGATAAAAGAGTATATGAGAATTATGAAGTGACAAAAATCATTAAAATGGGTGAGGTCGAGAAGTGTAAATTCTATGCATACGGGGACGGAGTCCTGCGTTACAGTAATGATGGTATCTCCTATATGATAGGGGATGAGACCGTGTGGAATCAGGCTTTTGAGATGAAACAGCCGGTCGTGGATATGTGTGCGGATTATATGGCGATCGCAGACCTGGAAGGGACTACGGTTTATATCTATGATAAGAACGGACAGCAGGGAGAAATCCAGACGGAATATCCGATTCTGGATATCGAGGTTGCCGGACAGGGTGTAGTAGCAGCCATTACAAAGAGTGATATAGCCAATCAGATCGAGGTTTATGATAAGGATGGGACAAACATAGCAAAAGGACAGACGGTGCTGTCAGGGGACGGATGCCCGGTTGCAATCAGTCTTTCCGAGGACGGAACGAAGCTGGCAGTATCCTATGTGTATCTTGAAAATGGTGCGGCAAAGACAAGGGTCGTATTTTATAATTATTCGGAAGTTGGAAAAAATGAAGCCGGAAGAATTGTAGGCGGCTTTGATTATGAGAGCAGTATTATATCCAGAGTGGAATTTGTTACCAATGATATGGTAGCTGCCATAGGGGATGATATTGTAACTTTTTACAGCATGGAAGAAAAACCGTCAAAGGCAAATGAAATCAAGATAAACCAGGAGATACAGAGTATCTGTTATAATGAAAAATACATTGGTTTTGTATTTAAAAGTGAGAGTATCCTGAATCAGTACATTTTAAATGTCTATAATCTGAATGGGAAGAAAATGCTGGATAAAACCATGGATTTCCAGTATTCGGATTTGCAGATGAAGGATAATCTGCTCATATTTAACAATACACAACAGATGTATATAATCTCGGTTGATGGAATCTTAAAATACAACGGAACGATTCAGGAGGGAATACAGAAAGTAATTCCAGGAAAACTCGAAAACAGATATCTGATTATAACAAATCAGGAAGCAGAAGAAATTAAGTTAAAATAACCGAAAAACAGAATCGGTGAAAGGAAAAAATATGAATTATATTGCAATGATTGTGGCAGGAATCGTACTGGTTTTTGCTGCATACCGGGGGTATCGCGCCGGTATTATCCGGATGATATTATATGTTGCTGCGCTTGTAATTACGATTGTACTGACAGGATTTTTGTTAAAACCGGTAAGCCATCTGGTAAAGGAAAACACATCGCTTTATTCAAATATTAACCAGTCAGTGGCGCAGGTAATCAGTGAACATAATATTGCAGACATGGAGTCGCTGAAAGAACTTCCGTTTCCAGAAGCAATGATCGGGCAGATTGGAACACCGGCTGCTGCAATCGAAGATTTTGAACAGTTCGTAACAAATTCGCTTACGGATCAGATATTTAATGCGTTAATCTATGTATGCCTTAACATTGTGCTTTATCTTGCGCTGAGAATCGTGCTGGGAGCATTTGGTATAGTAGCAAGGCTTCCGGTTATCCGGGAATTAAACCATCTGGCGGGATTCCTGCTCGGACTGGCAGAAGGACTGGTGTTTTTGTGGCTGATTTGCCTGTTGTTGCAGGCTTGTGGCAGCGAGCCGTGGGCACAGCAGGTGTTTGTCCAGATTAATGATAATAGTCTGTTAAGCTGGATTTATAACCACAATGTAGTGGCGGACTTTCTGGCAAAGCTGATCTGAATATAGTGGTAGATATCAGATAATGACTGGCAGGTGGAAAAGCTTTATCACACAGGCAGATGCATTTGTAACATGTCGTATATGGAAAAGAACAGTTCAAAATGCTGCTTGTTGTTATCTCTAATAACAACTATATATTTTTTATTTTTAACAGGTGTGACAGTATTGTTCCGGTTTCGGAGCAGTGCTGTCACATCTTGCGTTTACAGGGAGGTTTGATAAAATAGAGAAAAATAAACAGATTAAGGAGAGGACATATGAAGAAAAGATGGATGACCTGGCTGGGATTATGCTTATGTACGGCATTGCTGGCAGGCTGCAGCAAGGATACCGGAGAGGAACAGTCGGCAAAAAAGGCAACGGAAAGCAAAACAAAGCAGAACGTAGAAGAAACCATAGAAGAAGTAACGGAAGAAGCCACAGAGGAAGAAACAGAAGTAAAGCCTGCAATCTTCCAGATAGCAGAACAGGATATTGAACTGACACCGGGCGGAGAGGCACAGCTTAGTGTAAAAGTTCTTCCGGAAAATGTGGATATTTCAGGGGTAAAGTGGACATCTAAGAACGAAGAAGTTATCAGTGTGGACAGCACTGGAAAAGTAACCGCTGTAAAAGAGGGAAAAGCCGGGATCACTGCATCACTTGGAAAAATGAATGCAACCTGCATGATAACGGTAAAGAATGCACAGGCAGAAACACAGCCTGCGACTGTGCAGGCGGCAGCAGCCGGATATGATCTGAATCAGGAGCTTGCAGGTGTTGAGGCACAGTGCCAGACTGTCATGGATGAACTGAACAGCGGAAAAATGACGCAGATGGATATGAACCGGGCTGCCGGACGGTGTTATACCATCTGGGATGATGAGCTGAATGTTCTCTGGGACAGACTTACCCCGCTTCTGACAGAAGAAGAACATACCAATTATCTTGCAGAACAGAGAGCCTGGATACAGGAAAAGGAAGCCGCCATCGAAGAGGCCGGACTGATGTGGGAAGGCGGAAGTGCAAGACCGTTGGCAGAATATACAGAAGGCGAAGAGTGGACAAGGAAGAGATGCTATGTGCTGGCTGGTTATCTGGGAAGCAAAATAGGACAGACTGTGGATATGAGTCCGCTGAATAATGATAGCAGTTACTAGGAGAAGAACGATATGATGATACTAAAGTGTAAGATGTGTGGGGGAAACATAGAAATCACAGGGGAAAGCCATGGAGTATGCGACAGCTGTGGCTGTGAAGTGACTCTGCCAAAGCTGGATGATGACCGGAGAGCGGAGATGTACAACAGGGGAAATCATTTCCGCAGCAGGGGAGAATTTGATAAGGCATATTCTGCTTATGAACATATCATAGCTGAGGACGGACAGGATGCCGAAGCACACTGGTGTCTGGCATTATGCCGGTATGGAATAGAATATGTCAAAGATCCGAGAAGCGGGGAATATAAGCCGACCTGCAGCCGAGTCAGTTTTGAACCGTTTCAGGAGGACAGGGACTATCTTGAAGCATTAAACTACTCTGAGGGACGTACCAGAGAACTTTATCAGAGAGAAGCAGCAA
Organism: Roseburia sp. CAG:303; assembly: GCA_000437755.1. Lineage (GTDB taxonomy): Bacteria > Bacillota > Clostridia > Lachnospirales > Lachnospiraceae > CAG-303. The sequence continues at coordinate 4,105 of FR900165.1, read as the reverse complement.
AAATAGCCAAAATACAGGAACGTTATCTGGAAATATCCAGAAAGGAACAGCCATATGATGTATTTATCTGCTTTAAAGCAACGGAAGAAAATGGGGAGCGGACGCAGGGAAGCATCATAGCACAGGATATTTACGAACAGCTTACCGAAAAAGGACTGAAAGTATTTTTCTCGAGAATTACACTGGAAGATAAATTAAGTGAGGAATACGAACCATATATTTTCGCGGCATTACATTCGGCGAGGGTTATGCTCGTAGTGGCAACAAAGCCGGAGCATCTTACATCCCGATGGGTGCAGAATGAGTGGAGCAGATACCTTGCCATGATGGATAAAGATAAGAATAAATCCATTATTCCGGTGTTTTCCGGAATGAGTCCCTATGATTTTCCGCCGGAAATCCCGATGGTGCAGGGACAGGATATGGGAAAAGTCGGCGCAATGCAGGACTTGGTCAGGGGTGTTTTGAAGCTGACCGGAAAAAATGTGGCAAATAGAACAGATAGTACAGAGGGGTATGTCACAACAAAAAATTTAATAGTAAGGGCAAAGCAGTCAATAGAAGATAGGGAATACAATGAAGCATTAGGGATTATAGGGAAAATACTGGATATAGATGCTGGAAATGGCTGGGCATATTTTTATCAGTTGTTAGCAGTAAATAATATTAGTGACTGGAAAAAATTAGTTACAGAATATGCTGACAATGACTGGGAGACAACACGATATTATAAAAGAGCAGCACAATATGCAGATAAGGAATTAAAAGAGCTACTGGAAGAATTTGAGAAGATTCATAAAACACAGAAGCAATATAATACTGCATATAAATATATGCAAAATAAGGAGTATGATAATGCAATAAATATATTTGAAACCATTCGCTCTTATCGTGACAGTGAAACTTTTTTAACAGAGTGTAAAAAAAGAAAAGAAATGGATGAAAGTGCAAGAAAAAAACAAATAGAGTTTGAAAGAAATCTGGAAGAATACGAAGGAAAAGTAGGAGATGGAACAGAATATGTATATGCTCAGTTTAAAGAAAATCATGCACAGAAATTGAATCGATATCTAACAATGTTGAAGAATAATGCTCAATATTCCAGATTAAAAAAAGCTAAAGTTACATTGCAATTGATAGTAAGTATAGTTACAGTTGTTATTGGCATAGTGTTGGTAGTTCAGATTAGTGAACGGAAAATATTGTGGCAAAAATATGAAGATGCATATACCGAGTGTGAAGAAGCATATAAAGTTTCTTATATTAGTAATAAGTCTCCAATGCGTGTAATTGGCGAAGTTGGACAAGAAGTAGGTGAAAAATTAAATCCGGTAGAAAATCAGATACAACGAGTGGAAAGTATGATTTTGATATTTATTATTGCAGGCATTGTATTATTTATTGGTAATTGTGTTATGACATATAGGGCTGGAACAAAAGTGGGCAGAATAAGCGTAACATTGCTTATATTTGTAACTATTTTATATGTTGAAGGAGAAATGATTTATAAATATGACATGAAATATGAATCAGTAGCAAATACCGGTCTTGAGGAATTAAAACAGGTGTCGGATGATTATGCTATTAATGTTGGATACAATAATTGGCATACGTTAAGTGAATTTTCAAAACAGTTGGGACTTTTGATAGAAAAACTGACATTTTCAAAATATATTATATTAGTATCTGGAATAGTGTTGACCATCTATTTTAGTCTTTGCCGAATCAAATTAATAAAAGGAAAAAGTGCATATAAGGAATATCAGGTATACGAGAAAGAAGTTATTTTACCAACCCAGGCACGGATTATATCTGAAATTAAGGAAACTTATGAACCATTAATAGGAAAGGAAAATCTGGTGGTATTAAGACCTCTTACAGAAATGAAAGAGCAATTAATTGCCCGGATGTAATAAAAAATGAATATATTAAGGAGGCAAAAGAAGATAGCATATGAAAATATTAGATGTAATAAAATGCGAGCAGGATAATGCTCTGCTTGTGTGGAAACACCCGGCAGAGGATTTTAATACAGCATCCACACTGATAGTACATGAATCACAGGAAGCAGTATTTTTTAAAAATGGACAGGTGGCAGATGTGTTCCCGGCAGGAAGATATGTTTTAAAAACGGAAAACATACCTGTTTTAAGACGTATCATGAATCTTCCGACAGGGGGAGAAAGTACATTTCATTGCGAAGTTTACTTTGTAAATAAAGTGGAAAATATGGCACTTAAATGGGGAACAGATCATAAAGTGCAATTCATAGAACCAACATATAACTTCCCTATGGAAATAGGCGCAAGCGGTGAAATGAGTCTGAAGATCAAAGATACCGCTTCATTTCTGATACGGCTGGTAGGAACAGAAACCGCGCTGACACCGGAAGGACTTACCAAATATTTTCGGGCATTGCTGATGACCAGGGTAAAATCCTATCTGGCAAGGACAATAAAAGAGCGTAAACTTAATATATTCGAGATAGACAGTCAGTTAGATATCCTGTCAGATGCCATTAAAGAAAAGCTTGTTATTGATTTTGGCGAATATGGTATTGAATTAAAACAATTTTTTATTTCTACAGTAGTAAGACCAGAAGAAGATGAAGGCTACAGACGATTAAAACAGGTTCAACAGCAGCGGTATACAGATGTATTTGCTGCACAGACCCAGCAGCAGTTAGATATGATTCAGATGCAGACAGATGCCCAGAAACGTATAATGGAAGCACAGTAGCAGAGAAACGTAAAATAGAATGATATACCTATCAGGAAGAACGCAGCTTTGACGTGGCAGAAAAAGTGGCACAGAATGAAAATGTCGGTCAGTTTACCAATATGGGAATTGGTATGGGAATGATGGCTGGAATTGGCGGAAGTATTGGCAGCAGTGTTGGAAGCATGGTAGAAAATGCCATGAATACCACGCAGGGTATGGCTGGGATCTCAGCAGCAGTTCCACCGCAAATGCAGCCGGCAGCACAGGTACAGGAAGCAGCTGCAAGAAAAGAACAGCAGTCCGGCGAAAATCATACCAGAACATGCAGTTGTGGTGCAATTTTGCCGGCAAATGCAAAGTTTTGCTTTGAATGTGGTGCGGCACAGCCATTATGCTGTCCGGGATGTGGCAGTGAAATCACACCGGGTGCGAAGTTCTGTCAGGAATGTGGACAGAAAATATAGGAGAAAGACATATGCAGAAAAATGTAATAGAAGAAAAGAAGGTAAATATAGGACTTACAATAGCAATACATAGTATTATTTTTGTGGGTGCATTTCTGATATCCGCAAAACTTGCAGAAATTACGGGAAGATTTCTTGTAACATGGCTCTTTATTCTGATTCCGGCGGTACTGTTCAGTTTATTTGGTATCGCAGCACGATTGGACAGCAGACAGAATATCATGCAGAATCTTGCTATCGTAGTGATTGCGGCAGTATATCTTATTGTATCTGCCATAGCAGGCATTGTACTTAATTGTCTTAATGTATCAGAAACATTGTTTTACAGTGTGGAAATTATTATAATGGTAATTGGCATTGCGGCAGTGTTGTGGGGATATCGGGGGAAACGATACATAGAGCATTAGAATTTATGATTCGCCCTGATTTTATATCATTATGAAAGAGAAGAACCTTCCCATGTAAAAATACACAAGAAGGTTCTTCTCTTTGCAATAAACTGTCGGGCGGAGAAACACCCGGCTTTGATGCTTATATCAGGGCATATTCTGAAGGCTTTCACACTGGTATCTAAAAAAGGTGAAAAAAATGTCGTTCGCGCGGCGCGAGGGTTCAAATCCCTCTTTCTCCGCTCTGAATTTCCAATATAAATTTTTTTGCTTTTATCAGGAATGCATATGTGTCAGAGCAGTTTTTAAATGTCTATAGAGTTCTGCTTATAAACCAGATGCTTATAATTTGTAATTTTCGAAAATAGAATAAAAAAAGTTGTTGACAAAAGCAAAATTATGTATTATTATATACAAGCTGTCGCTGAGAGCGAGAGTTAATCAGAGGGAAAATGATAGTTACCTGGTAGTGTAAATTGTCGTTGGAGCTGAATGATAAAAAATAAAAAAAGTTGTTGACAACCGAAAAGA
>FR900164.1:30253-49732 GCA_000437755.1 Roseburia sp. CAG:303 | reverse complement strand
TATGAGTTTCGCAATTAACTAAATTTTTATTTTAGAAAAAGGAGAGGTATTATGAAAGAAAAAGATACTACAAAGAAGCAACAGAACCAGCAGGGCCAGGTTACCAAATTCCGTGACAAAAATCTTTCTTATAAGATCTCTGTTGCAGTCAGCCTGTTACTTGTCATATGCTTAACTGTTATGATTGTCATCAGTGCAACCATCGCCGGAAAGTCTCTCAGCAACACAGTAAGCGGGGAATTTGAAGGAATTGCTACCGAGAATGGTCTGAAAGTCCAGGCGGTTATTGATACTGCTGCAAATACTGCTGATACGATTCAGAGTTATCTACTGGATAAATATGCCGATTATGAAAAGAATGGCTACAGTGGTGCTACGGAAAAGAGTGCTATATACGATGTTGAACTTCAGGAAATGAATAAACAGATCGAAACATTTTTGCTTAGTATTGCAAGTTCTACCGTAAAAAATAACGATCAGATCGATGGTGTCGGTGTCTTCTTTGAACCGGATGCTTTTGACCCGGCGATCAAAGATTATACTGTCTATGTCAGCACAGATGATGCTGCCAAAGGAACTGCACAGAGTTATGGTGCATATTCATCCTACGGCTCACAGGATTATTACAAAAATGCCGCAACCAGCCAGAAAGCAAGCTTTACCGATCCTTATGAAGATCAGGGAAGTAAAATGTTCTCTGCTTCTTTCCCAATCGTATACAATGGAAAAACACAGGGTGTTATCTTTGTAGATATTAATATTGAGAAGTTCAGTAATCTGCGTACTACCGATTCCAAGTATCCAAATATGTATGTAGATATTGTAAATGATCAAAGTATGATCATTTATGACAGTGAATCTTCTGATTATATCGGAACCCGGCTGGACAGCCTGATTTCTTCCAAAGAATATGCGAAGATTCAAAGCGGTATTGATAAGGGCGATCGTTTCTCTGTCAGCACAAAGAAAGATGACGGTTCTTCCATTGTGAGATATTACACACCTATCGATGCTGTGGGCGAAACCTGGTGGGCAACCAGCGCATTATCAAAGGCGGATTTATCAAAGTCTACCGTCCAGCTTGTTCTGATTATGATTCTCTGCACTCTTATTACCCTGATTGTAATCATCATCATCAGTACCCGTCTGCTTCGTAATTACATTCATCCGCTCAATGATGTTGTGGCTGTGGCTGACAAGCTTGCCATGGGTGATTTCTCCGTCTCCGTAGAAGCTGTATATCATGATGAAATCGGTAAGCTTGCCGATACCTTTTCCCAGATGGCTGCACGGCTCAGGCTGATTGTCACAGACATTACAAGAGGTCTTACAGAGATGGCATCCGGTAACTTTAACATTGCACCGGAAGCAGAAAATGTAGGTGATTTCAAAGCCATTGAAACTGCATTAACAACAGTTATTACAGATCTTTCCAATACTTTAAGGGAAATCAATGAAACAGCTGAAACCGTAGCCGAAAATTCAGACCAGATTTCCGAAGGTGCACAGGCTCTTACCGAAGGTGCAACCGATCAGGCAAGCTCCATCGAAGAACTTCAGAGCATTATTACCAACGTTTCCGAACAGGTTCAGAAAAATGCAGAATATGCAAATGATGCAAATGAAAAAGCAAAAGTCGTTGGCACTGAAATTACAAGCAGTAACGACCAGATGCAGAAAGTAGTTGCTGCTATGGAAACCATCAGTGAAAGTTCACAGCAGATCAGCGGTATTATCAGTACGATTAATGATATTGCTTCCCAGACAAACCTTCTTGCATTAAATGCTTCCATCGAAGCCGCAAGAGCAGGCGAGGCTGGAAAAGGATTCGCGGTCGTTGCCACACAGGTTGGTACATTGGCTGCACAGAGTGCTGAAGCAGCAAAGAACTCCGGCGAACTTATTCTGGAAGCTATGCATGCCGTAGATGAAGGAAAATCTATTGTTGATGAGACAGCCAGGACATTGCTTGCATCCGTATCTAAGACAGATGCATTAGTAGAAAATATCGGCGAAATTTCCGCCGCTTCCGACAAACAGGCACAGGCACTGGATCAGATTTCCGAAGCTGCAAGCCAGATCGCTGCAGTTATCCAGGAAAACACCGCCATGGCAGAAGAAAGCTCCGCAAGCAGCGAAGAATTAGCTGCACAGGCAGAGAAGTTAAAAGACCTCGTTGGTGTATTCAAACTGCTGGAAAATTAGGCCAGTACTTAGATAGTTAATTGCGAAACACTTAAATTTTTGTAAGTGCATATGCAAAAAGAGGAGACTCTGTCAATAGAGCCTCCTCTTTTTTGATCTTATTTATGTATAGGTATCCGCTATGTTCTCCACTCATGCGTCCGCAGATGTCCTTCAGTCTGCATCCCTGCAAAGTCATTCTGTCTGAGTGCCTCATACAGTACGATCGCCACGGAATTGGACAGGTTCAGGGATCTGATATCGGGATTCATCGGAATCCGCACACAGGTTTCCTGATGGTCATACAGGATATCTTCCGGGATGCCTGCACTTTCCTTTCCAAACATGATGTAACAGTCCGGTTCGTAATGAACCTCCGAATATTTATACGGAGCTTTTGTTGTTGCATAGTAAATCTTTGCACCCGGATTCTTCGCAAGGAAGTCCTCGTAATCCTCATAAACTTCATAATTCAGATGTTCCCAGTAATCAAGTCCTGCTCTTTTTACGGATTTCTCATCCAGCTTAAATCCCAGCGGCTCAATCAGATGGAGTTTTACCCCCGCCGCACAGCAGGTTCTTCCTATATTTCCGGTATTTGCCGGTATCTCCGGCTCATGAAGTACAATATTTATCATTTCTATTACCTCTGATGTCTCTCTGTAAAATGTCTGATTCTCTCGAGTGCAAGCTTAAGACGTTCCAGTGAATACGCATAGGAGATACGGACAAATCCTTCCCCGCACGCACCAAAAGCCGTTCCCGGAACAACTGCAACCTTCTCCTCTTCCAGCAGTCTTGTTGCAAATTCATCCGATGTCATGCCGAATTTCTTAATATTCGGAAATACATAGAATGCACCATATGGTTCAAAACATTCGAGTCCCATTTCCTGAAATGCATTTAACAGGAATCTTCTTCTCTGGTTGTACGACTGTGTCATCTTTGCCACGTCGTCATCACCGTTTCGCAATGCTTCCACAGCCGCATACTGGCTTGTGGTCGGTGCACACATAATGGCAAACTGATGGATTTTCAGCATCTGCGACAGAATCTGTTCCGGTGCACAGGCATATCCGAGTCTCCATCCGGTCATGGCAAATGCTTTGGAAAATCCGTTGATGACAACGGTTCTCTCCTTCATTCCGGGCATTTCTGCGATAGATACATGACGTTCCCCATAATAGGATAATTCTGCATAAATTTCATCCGATATGACGAAAATATCTTTTTCCACACAGATCTTGGCAATCTCTTCCAAATCTTTACGAGGCATGATTGCACCGGTCGGATTATTCGGAAATGGCATAATCAAAAGCTTTGTCTTATCCGTAATATGCTCCAGCAGTTCTTCTTTTGTAAGCCGGAATTCATTCTCTTCTTTCAGGTTAATCACCACAGGTACACCATAGGCAAGCTGCACGCATGGCAGATAGGAAACATAACTCGGCATCGGAATCAGCACTTCCTCGCCAGGATTAATCATGGCACGAATCGCCAGGTCAATGGCTTCGCTGCCTCCCACCGTTACCATAATCTCATGATTATAATCATAGTGCAAATCAAATCTTCTCGCAAGATACGCAGCAATCTCCACCTTAAGTTCTTTCAGGCCTGCATTTGAGGTATAAAATGTTCTTCCCTTTTCCAGGGAATAAATGCCTTCCTCACGAATATGCCACGGAGTATCAAAATCAGGTTCGCCCACACCGAGAGAAATCGCATCCTTCATCTCGCTTACAATATCAAAAAACTTACGGATTCCAGACGGCTGGATCTCCACTACTACATCTGATAAGGGATTTCTCATGGTGTAATTACCATCCTTTCATCAACTTTTTCTTCTGCAAGCACAGTTCCATGATCTTTGTATTTCTTCAGCACAAAATGGGTCGCTGTTCCGCGGACCGCCTCTATCGTGGATAATTTATCCGAAACAAACTGTGACACGGCACGCATGGTTTTCTCTTCCAGCAATACAAGGAAATCATAGCCGCCTGACATCAGGTAGATGGCTTTTACTTCGCTGAAATTATAGATTCTTTCCGCAATCTTATCAAATCCTTCACCTCTCTGCGGAGTTACCTGCACCTCTATCATGGCATTTACGCGCTCATCGCTTGTATTATCCCAGTTAATCAGTGTATGGTATCCGCAGATTACCTTCTCCTTCTCCATCTCTGCCAGTTCATTTGCCACTTCCACTTCCGATACCCCTAACAGTATGGCAAGTTCATGCACATCTATTCTGCTATTCTTTTCTATCACTCCCAAAATCAGCTTTCTAAGTTCTGTTAATTCCACCATCTTCTATTTTCCTTTCACTTTTTTCATTCCACGGGGCTGTTCAATGAATCTTCTTTCGTCCCTGTTGAGCAGAACCTTATCATGACCCGGCATTACTTTCCCAATCAGGGCAGCATGAATCCCTTCTTTCTCATACTGATGTACAAGACCGTTTCCGTCCCTTGTTACGACTAACAGAGAGCCTGCCGACTGCATGGTATAAGGATTCTGTTCCAACTGTTCACTTAATTCTATGGTTTCCTGATGCACCGGAATATTTCTTGCTTCTATCTCCATTCCCGCCTGCATCTTCTCACCTAATTCCCATAATCCGCCAAATACGCCTGTTTCCGATAAATCATGCATAACCGCACTTCCATGCTCCAGTGCAATCTGTGCATGTTTTACAACGGACAGCTCCTGCAGGTAATCTGCCGCACCTGCCAGATATCCCGGTGCAAATGATAATTCTTCCCGGTGCTGCACTGCTGCCACTCCCGTAGCCTCCAGTGCCATATATCCGGTCATGACAATATCCTGCCCGTGCAGGGTATCTTTCTCCCGGCGGCTGTCCAGAAGCTCTCCGGCACAGTTTCCGTATGCCGTAACCGAAAATACCGGCATATTTACTTTATCCGATACCTCGCTGTGACCTCCGGCTATCTGTACATTTAACGACGATGCCGTTTCTTCCAGCACTTCCATAATACTCTTGATCCGTGATTCCTCCGTCTCCGGCGGGACAATCATGGACACAAGGACGGCAAACGGACTGCCGCCTTCCGCAGCGACACTGTTCACCGCACGTGTCATGGTAATCTTAGCATCCAGCAGGGTTTCATATTCCACACTGCTGCATGAGACAGCCGTGACTAACTGACCTTTCACAAGCATAACCGCAGCATCCGCTCCGGCTTTTGCACCGCTTAGTACTTCTTCCCGTTTATTTCTGAACTTATTCAAAACGGATCTCTTCAGTATCAGCTCTGATAATTTTCCAACATTCAGCATACTACTCTACCTTCCAGCTTTCCTTGACGAATATCGATTTATCCATTATACTAAATAGGACAAAATCGGAACAATCATTGCCAGAACAAGCACGATTGCAATTGCAGCTGCTATCTTCTTCTGAGTCTTTGGATTCCAGATATTCATAATATATACCTCCTTTATCCCGTCCCTTATCCGGACGGATACACTACTGATTTATTTTATTTTGGCCTGTAAACAGGCAGACTGCGAGGAAAAAATGATTCGTTATTTTTGCATCTTTGGATGCTTTCTTCTGTTTTCCGGTGTATTTTTTCACCAGGTAAAAAAATCCGAACGGAGATCCAATTCTTCCACCAGCGATTTCTGGCAGAAAGAATCTGCCGCCAATCAGGTAAAACGGATTGATCTGGATGCTCTCCCCTATATCACCATTCCACTGGAGAATTACCCACTGGGACAGCACGATGATGACGTACTATCGGAATGTGAGGATTCCCTCATAAAACTCAGCCAGAAAAAAATCCTGAACCTGACCGGAAAGACGTCCACCGAACTGAAAGAAACCTATGGTATTACCAACCTTTCCTATGTGGATAAATGTGATATGAACTACACCGAACTTGTCAAAATCATCGCTGCCTACGGAGCAAGGCTCCACGAGCTTGGTTTCGACGACGAATGCATTGCCGTTCTCGAATCCGGCATTGATATTTTAACAGATATAAGCAGTAATTACAAGCTTTTGGCGGAGCTTTATCAGAAAAGAAACGAGCCGGAGAAAATAGAACATTTAAGGGAAACCGCCCGTACCCTGGACTCCCTGAACAAAAATAAAATATTAAAATTACTCGATTTCCCTGCCGAAGCCTGAATAGAAAAATCCGGGATCACATATATTCTGACTGTGAACCCGGATTTTTATTTTACTACTCTGTTCTTTCCATTGTATTTTCCCACATAGAGGCATTTATCTGCAAGCTGTATCCACTCTTTCACGGATAAGCCGTCCTTACAGCCGGCAGCACCGATGGTAATCGTTACGGAAGTATGGATGTCCCCCTGTTTTAACTGCATCTTTGCAATGTCTGCACGAATCCTGTCCAGTTTATCCACCGGAATATCATGCGTATCGTCCAGTTTTCCGGTCAGCAGAAACTCTTCGCCACCCCATCTGCAGGCATCGATTCCGTCCAGATGCATCAGAATATCAGCCACCTGTATTAATACATAATCTCCAAAATTATGCCCATACCTGTCATTTACCTTCTTAAAATCATCAATATCGATCATGGCTACCCAGTGATTGTTCTTATTCTTTCCATTATAAATGTCTTCCAGCCGATCCAGCATATAATAACGGTTTGGCAGCTTCGTCAGTGCATCATAATCAGCTTTGCGAAGCAATTCACTCTCTGAAGCAATAACATGACGGATTAACAGACTCATGCACAAAATAATAATGGCAAAATTAATCACACCCATACAGATTCGTATGGCAAACTGCACATTATCATCAATCACATAATACGGCCCTCTGAAATGCTCCCTTGCATAGACCACAATATACAATATCATGCTCAGTATTCCCAGAAATATTCCATGTACTTTCTTCTTCTGTACCTGCATGGAAAAATAATTTCCATAAAAATATACAGGAACCATACCGAGCAGACATAACTGAAAGCCATAGCCGCACCCCAGGCAGATCGTTGCCAGCACCATATGCAGCATAACCTCTACTGCCACAAGCTGAAAATACTGCGACAGCATTTCTTTCCAGACAAAAAAATATCCACATGCATAAAATACCATACTGAATACATTGAAGATATACATATATCTGATGTGATAATAGACAAAAAAAACAAATAACCCGATATGTATCAGCAACAAAAACGTATTCATTATGATACATGATGTTGCAGCCATTTTTTTCGTAAAAAACTGATTCATTATATTATCCCCTTGTGTAACACTCTCATTGTTATCACACTATTATACTATAAATTTCAATTTTTTCTACCTTTTTTGTCATAATTTTACAAAAAAAATGTTTTTTCTTTTACCTACCATATTCTGACAGAATTTTATCAATCATTCTGGATGCCTGGGACTTTGTCAGGCTGTCCGGACTAACCTGCAGGGCAATGCCATACCGTATTGCAAGGTCATGTAAAAAGCTTAACTGTCTTGCCGTAGCCGGACTTTCTTTCTTTACCGTATAATGCAGCGGCAGGGACGCAAAATCCTTCTCATTGTCTCCCAGCTGTTCAAACCGCTCACACAGAATCTGGTACAATTCCCCGGTCACCCGGGCATCGTTCCATGCTCTGTGGTGATTTTCATCCGAGATCCCGAAATAGCTGCACAAATCATCGAGTTTCCGGCTCGCCAGTCCCGGCAGGTACTTCTTTGCGATTGCCAGTGTATCCACACCCTGCCGTTCAAAGGAATATCCGTACCGCAATGCTGCCGTCTTTAAGAAACTATAGTCAAACCGCAGATTATGTCCCAGCAACGGCAGATCCCCTGCAAACTCCAGAAATTCTTCCATTACTTCCCTCTCCTGCGGTGCATCCGCCACCATGTCATCCGTAATCCCTACAATCTCCGTAATCACAGGTGGAATCGGTCTGCCCGGATAAACCAGACGGTTATACACCTGCACTTCTTCCCCTTCCATCACACGAATCGCTCCAACCTCTATGATACGGTCATCCGCCGGGCGGAGTCCCGTCGTTTCCAAATCCACAATCACATAATTTCTTAACATATCTTCTCCTATATCTGGTATACCGCTGCGTTGTAATTGAGCGGATTTCTCTCATTGTAATCAAATCCCACTATCTGCACACTTTCCGGCAGTTCCGCCTGTGTATTCCATGTCTGCACCGGAATTCCCATATCCCGGATCAGCTTCCAGGTACGTCTGGACAATGCTTCGATATGTTCGCCGTGATGTCCCATTTCTCTGGAAATCTGACGGAAGGAATCGCGGTACTCCTGTACATCCGGTGCAAAATCCGGTCTTGTTTTCATGTTTTCCCGCAGGTACACATCGAAAGTCATAAGCTCACGAAGAATCTGCTCTTCCGTATGAAGCTCCGGTCTTTCCGCAAAAAAATCCCGGAAAAACTGCAATAAAATACGGTAGCGGTCAATTCTTGCGTGTTTTTTATTTTTCTCAAAATGCACTTCATAGTATTCACCCAGCTTTTCAAACATCGCGAACGGAGTATCAAAATAGGTCAGGAGATATCGCAGGCTGCAGGTGAACTGCTCACTGTTATAATACTGCTCAACCATATCCTCGACCTGTTTTAATTTCAATATCTCATCAAAGCTGAGCCAGTCTGTATACAATACTTCATAGGGCGGATAACTGCGGTAGGCAATTCCATATTTTTCACTTTTTTCTGCAATCGCCGAACCTTTTAACACCTTGAGAAAGCCAAGCTGGAGCTGGTCGGAATACAGGGCATAGATTTCGTTGAAGGAATGTTTAAAGCTTTCAAAATCCTCGTAGGGCAGTCCCGCAATGAGATCAAGATGGAGATTAATATTCTGGAAACCACGCAGTTTTTGCACCACCTCTTTCAACCGCACAAGGTCCATCTTCCGGCTGACTTCTTTTATGGTAATGTCGTTTGTGGACTGCACACCGATTTCAAGCTGCACCAGCCCTGGCCGCATATTTTTCAGAATCTCCAGTTCCTCCTCGCCTAACAGATCCGCTCCGATTTCAAAATGAAAGTTTGTTATACCATTGTCATGCTGTGCAATGTATTTCCATATGGCAGTTGCATGTGACTTATTGCAGTTAAAGGTACGATCCACGAATTTGACCTGACTAACCTGATGGTCCAGAAAGAACTGTATCTCCTTTAATACTTTATCAATACTCCGGAAACGCACCGCTTTGTCCAGAGAGGACAGGCAGTAGCTGCAGGAAAATGGACAGCCCCTGCTCGTTTCGTAGTACAGAATCTTATGTTTCAGACTTTGAAATAATGCATTCGGCACAAGCTCCGTTCCTTGCTCTGTTTCCGCTTCGTCCGCATAGATAAATGGCAACGAGGACAAATCGATCGGCTGCGGCGGTGTGCTGTCAAATTCCCCTTCTGTATCATTTCCATAATAATCACACAGAGATGCAAAGACACGTTCGCCCTCGCCGCACATGACTCCAGTGATCTCCGGATGCTCCTGCAGAATTTCCTCTCTATTATAGGACACCTCCGGACCACCCAGCCAGATATCCGTATGGGGAAGCAGTACCTTTAACTCCTTTATCAGTGTCATGACATAGGAAATATTCCAGATATAACAGGAAAATCCGATCACATCCGGCTTCTCCCGGTAGATTTCTTCCAGTATCTCATCTATCTGCTGGTTAATGGTAAACTCCCGGTAGATAACGGATACCCTGCCGTCCTTCACCGCTTCGCTGTATTTCCGGGCATATGCGTCCAGGCAGTATACTGCCAGATTGGAATGTATGTATTTTGCATTGATTGCCGCCAGTAATATTTTTTTACTCATCGGATTCCCTCCAGTACTGTTTTTAGGGCAATGATCAGACCATTTTTCAGAGATGCCTCTTCAATGTATTCCTGCCTGGTATGTTCTCCCGCACCCAGACACGTTCCAATGCAGACAGACGGAATTCCACGCGACAACGGAACATTACAGTCCGTAGAACCGCTTTTTACATCCGGTGCTTTTCCTGTTATTTCCCGTATTATCCGGCTGATCCGTTCCACAAGTCCGATCTGCTGCACCATGCCCTCCTCTGAAAATCCACCCATCGAAGGTCTTATGCCCAGAATATCTTTCTTCACTTCCAGTTCTCCCGCACCTTCCTGTCTGGTTTTCTCCAACAGGGTATCAAAATATTCCTGCAATTTTTCAAGGCTCTCCGAATCGTCCGAACGGATTTCAAAATCCGCCTGACATTCTTCTGCAATGGCATTTACCGTTGTTCCGCCCTGTATCCGTCCCACATTGTAAGTGACCGCTCCGCTGTACTCTTCCGGATTGATCTGATAAAAAAGCCGGATCAGTTCACTCATCGCCACAATGGCATTTTTTCTGCCAAAATCATTGTACGAATGTCCGCCCTGTCCCGTGATGGTGATTTTATACCGGACCGATCCCAGTGCCTTACAGAAAATCGTCGTATAGTCCAGGTCAAAAGCTATCCAGCGGCAGATTTCCGGATAATGCTCCAGCACTCTCTTACTTCCTGCGAGGTTGCCCGTTCCCTCTTCGCATACATTGAATACGAATAAGAGCCTTTTCTCCGGCACAATCCCCTCTTCAAAAATATATTTTGCACAGAATAGTAACGAACATATGTTCGCCCTGTTGTCTTTGATTCCCAGACCGTATATCCTGCCGCTTCCATCCCGCTCAAACGGAAGCGGTCCTTCCATATCCGGAAACACCGTATCCGTGTGGGCAGTCACCGCAAAACACTCACTTCCCGGCTCAAATGCTTCTCCCAGTTCACAGTACACATTGCAGATATCATCCTCATAAATATGCACCTGGTCATATCCAGACTTCTCCGCATATCCACACAGCAGTTCTCTGATCCATTTTGCAATCCTGTTCTCTTTGTACGACGGGGACGGTCTCTCCGTCAGTGCCTGTAAGACATCTACATACTCCTGCCTGTTCTCCTCTGCAAACACACTGTAATCCTTCATATCAGTCTCTCCCTTCTGATTTTTTAAAGTGAAAAACACCAATCTCCGGAAAAGACTGGTGCTTTCTGTTTTCTTTCTTACATTCGTTTTGTTGCCGCCAGTGCAAGCGAACCCGGTCCGATATGGCAGGATACACTGAGCGAAAGATGGTCTACATAAATCTGACCCTGATATTCCGGAAATGCTGCTGCCACCTCTTCTTTGAAGTTCAATGCCTCCTGAAGATTATGCGTATGTGCTATCTCCAGATGCACATTATTGACATTTCCACCAAATCTCTTCTCCACATCCGCTTTCACGGCATTTATCATAATATTCTTCGCCTGTGTGAGTGTCCTCGCCTTTGCGAATGCATCCAGCTTCTCACCCTGAATCTGCAATACCGGCTTTAATTTCAGAATCGTGCCGAGTGCCGCTGCCGCCGGTGTTACCCTTCCGCCTTTTTTCAGATACTTCAGGGTATCAACCATGATATAAATGGAAGATTCCATCTTGGTATCCATCAGATATTTTACGATTTCCTCCACTGCAATTCCTTCATCCGCCATGAGTTTTGCATCCAGAACCGCCTGACGCTGTGTTACGGAAATTCTCTGGTTATCAATAACAAAAACCTTGCCGTCAAACTCATCTTCCATCGAGAATACCATGGCTGTCTGGCAGGATCCGGATAATCCGGATGACATCGGTATATAAATCACGGACTCATGATCTTCCAATAATTTTCTCCACATATCCATCACGTTTTCCGGGGACGGCTGTGTCGTGGATATATCGGCATTTCCGTTTAATTTAATATAAAACTCTTCCTGTGTCAGGCTGATATCTTCGTAATATGTTTTTCCATCTATATCAAATGGCATCGGTACTACGGATATTCCCAGCTCCGCTGCCTGTCTCTGGGTAATTCCGCTGTTACTGTCTGTTACAATCGCTATTTTTGCCAAAGCTTCTTCCTCCAAATTTATCTGACCAAAGTCTTTTCCTGTCTTTATATCTTAACCCAAAACGCGTGAGAAATCAACCTATTTTCAGCGATTGTCTATTTTCTCCGGATACATATCGTGATTTGCCATGCGGTCCCATGCAACCTGCTCCCATTTTGTTCCCGGCTTGCCATAATTACAGTACGGATCGATGGAAATACCGCCGCGCGGGGTGAATTTGCCCCAGACTTCAATGTACTTCGGATCCATAAGGCGAATCAGATCCTTCATGATGATATTCATGCAGTCCTCGTGGAAATCGCCGTGATTGCGGAAGCTGAACAGATAGAGTTTGAGCGATTTACTCTCCACCATGCGCACATCCGGCACATAAGAAATGGTCACGGTCGCAAAATCCGGCTGTCCGGTAATCGGACACAGACTGGTAAATTCCGGACAGTTGAATTTGACAAAATAATCATTGTCCTGATGTTTGTTGACAAATGTTTCCAGTACCTCCGGTGCGTAATCCTGCGGATATTTTGTTCCCTGGTTTCCAAGCAGGCTGATGCCCTGCTTTTCGCTTTCGGTTCTTCCTTCCATATTATGCCTCCTTCTTCTTCAATGCCGGATCTTCAATTCCATTCAGGCGGAATGCCTCTGCCCGGTCAAGACATGTTCCGCATACACCGCATGGCTCATCGCCGCCCTCGTAGCAGCTCCATGTCAGTTCATACGGCACATGCAGCTTCAATCCAATAGCCACAACCTCTGCCTTTGTCCTATTGACAAACGGTGCTTCGATGGTCAGCTGGTTTCCGCTTCCGGTATAAATCGCCTGCTTCATTGCCTCGTGGAAAGTCGTCGAACAATCCGGATATGCATTTCCTGCCGCATCATCTGCATGTACACCATAATAAATCACACCACAATCTTTTGACAATGCAATGCTGGCTGCGGAAGATAAAAACAGTCCGTTCCGGAACGGAACATAGGTTGATACCGGGCTTCCGTCCGTCTCTTTTAACTGTTCCGCATAGGATTCATGCGGTACTTCTTTATCAGAATGTGCCAGCAGGGAGCAGTCACTATACTGGAAAATCGGGGTCAGATCGAGCGAAATATGTTCCACCTGGTAATACTCCGTAATCTTCTGTGCCGCCTCAATCTCTTTGGTATGCTTCTGTCCGTAATACACGGACAATGCCACTACATTCTCTTTTCCATATTTGTCTATTGCCATGGCAAGACTTGTTGTGCTGTCCAGTCCGCCGCTGACTAAAACCAGTGCTTTCATTTTATTCATCCTTTCTTCTTTACTTTAATAGTTAATTGCGAAACGCTTAAATTTTTGTAAATACATATGCAAATGAAACATTACTTTAACCTCATCTGCAGGCTTAAATCGGTGCGGAACCTGCCGCGGAATGTTGTCGTATAGGTCTTTGCATTCGGCTTCTTGATTCCCCTCGCCGTCATGCAGCTATGGCAGCCTTCGATTAGTACAGCCACGTCCTCTGAACCGGTTACTTCGGTAATAATATCTGCAATATCCGATCCGATTCTCTCCTGCAGCTGCAGTCTTTTGGATACCATGTCCGCAATTCTTGCAATTTTGCTCAGTCCGATGACTTTTCCTGCCGGAAGGTATGCCACGGTTACTTTCATGTCGTACATCAGTGCCAGATGATGCTCACAATAACTGAAAATGTCGATATCCTTGACAATAACCATATCCTGGCCGCCATCTTCAAATTCCAGCTCATCCTCAAATGTCTTATTAAACATCTGTGCAATTTCATGATTACTGTAGCCGATTCCCTCAAATACTTCTTCATACATTCTTGCCACACGGTCCGGAGTATCTTTCAGACCTTCTCTGTCCGGATTTTCTCCCAGTGCGACAAGCAATCCTCTGATATGTTCTTTTACTGCCTCTTTATCTATTGCCATCTCTATTCTTCCTTTCCATTCACATTACACACCTCTGCGCTGCGGATCCCAGATAAACTTGTGAAGCTGCAGCTGCAGGCGCACTCCGTTCTGATGATGCTCTATCATATAGTCCACAATATCCGCCGGATCGATCTGCCCGAATACCGGACTGATATACACCTTACACACTTCTGTAAGGTGGTATTTCTCTATGATTTCCCTTGCCTGTTCCAGATCATCCAGACTGCCGGACACGAATTTGACCGTATCCTTCTTTGAAAGCAGGGCAAAATTATCTACACACATATGTTCTGTCATTCCACTTACATTCAGCTTATAATCCATGGTAAACCGGATATTTTCCCCGATTCCCACAAACCCGGCAAGGCCGACACTTCCGTTTGTTTCTATCTCTATACGAAGATTTTCCCGAGACAGACATTTTAATAACACGTCCATTCCCGGCTGAAGCAGAGGTTCTCCCCCGGTCAGTGTCACATTGGTCACATTCTGCTGCTGAATCCAGGAACAGATTTCTTCTTCCGTCATTACCTGGTATGGGGCATCTTTCTCATTCGCCCAGCTGGTATCACAGTACGAACAGTTCAGATTGCATCCCTGAAATCGGACAAACGCCGCCAGTTCTCCGGCACACTGTCCTTCCCCGTTGATACTCACAAACTTTTCTACTACTTTATATTCCACTGCATTCCCTCTTTTCCCTGTGCTTAGTCTTCGCAATAAGCGGCACTGTTATTCGGTGTCTCATATACGGTTGCACATTTTACTTGATATCCGTGTACCTGCATCTTTTCATAAAAATATTTGGCAAAATTTTCCGCCGTCGGACGGAAATCCATCTCAATCAGATGAAACTGCTCTTCCCACAGAGCCGCCACGGTGCTTTCCTTTAACGTTCCCTTTTCCATGATAAATGCATGATCCAGTCTGTCCGTTTCCCCTGCCAGATCTGCCTTTAAGGTTGCAAAATCCACATGCATGCCCCTAAGCTGGCTGTCCGTTTCCAACTGATCGGCCTTTACCTCTATCACCACTCTCCATCTGTGTCCGTGGATATTTCTGCATTTTCCTTCATATCCACCCAGAAAATGGGCAGAATCAAAACTCTGTTCTGTTTTTAATATATACATTTAGATTTCCTTTCTATTCAAAAAATAGCACCGCAGACACGGTGCTATTAAAAATAATCATCTCTGAATCTTTAATAGTCCCGGTTTTATTTTAAGACAGGAAGGTACAAATGAACTGTCTGTTATTCTTCTATCTGCTGGCACATTCTTCTTTGTAAAGCTGTCCGACATCTGTTTTGGAAAGCGACTGGTTATAGAACTTTAACTCTGCTACTTTCCCATTTAATGGTGTGGTATAGATATCGCCACCCACCAGAATCCTGTTGATTCCATTTAACATATCCACAGATTCCATATATCCGCCAATCATTGCATCGATATACAGGATTGCCACCTTTGTCTGTGCATTATAAGTAACTGTATACATATGCCATTTTACATCCGGATAGATTTCACATCCGGTATCATGCCAAATATCTTCATTCTCATTGCTCAGCTTAATTCTGAAATCAGCTTTCAAATCGCCTGCATTTGGCATAATACTGTTAAATCCGTTTTCAAATTCCATGGTAACGGCAGTTGACCAGCGGTTGACATTATCCGTCTGAATCCAGCAGGACATGGTATAACTTGCGTTTGTGTATACTTTCGTCGGAACACTGATTACATTCTGCATAATGTCCCCGCCCTTAAAGCAGAGTGCCTTCTTCCCACAGAATACTCCGTTGCAATACTCCGGAGTACCGCCCAGACACTGTGCCTCAAACTTTCCGTCCGTCGATTTCAAATCCCCGTCAAATGGGAAGCAGACTACCGTCGGCTTTACCTTGATATGCTCATCCATGTATACATTGAAATCATCCTGCGGCATTGGTTTCGCATAATAATACCCCTGTATCATATCGCATCCGGTGACCGTAAGGAAATTCACCTGTTCACTGGTTTCCACACCTTCGCAGACCACACGGATATTCAGCTTCGCTGCCATCTCTATAATGCAGGATATGATAATCTTCTGGTTTGCCGTAAGGTCATCTCCGTTTAAGAATATCTTATCCAGTTTCAGAATATCAATCGGCAGGTTATTTAATAAATTCAGGGAAGAATAGCCTGATCCAAAATCATCCATCGAAATCCGGATTCCCTTGGAACGCAGACTGTTAATCAGTTCCAGTGCCGCTTCGAGATTCTCGATGTAAATACTCTCTGTCAGCTCAAACTCCACATATTTCGCCGGAATCGGATATTTATCAAAAAGGTAATTAATGTAATCCATCAATTCGCCTTCTTTTAAATGTACACTCGAGATATTCATGGATATCGGCACTAACGGAAGTCCCTCATCAATTCTCTTCTTAATCTCTATAAACACATTCTCGTAGACATAGTAGTCCATCTCTACAATCATGCCGTTTTCTTCAAATCCCGGAATAAATTCATCCGGATAAATAAATGATCCATCCTCTTTCTGCCATCTGACCAGAGCCTCTGCACCGACGATCTTTCCGGTGCCACTCTCTATCTTCGGCTGGTAATATACTTTGATATTACCATTCTCCAGAGCATTTGGCAATTCTGCATTCAGCTGCATCTGCCTTACCACCGACTGCATCATCTCATCATCAAAGAGAACTACGGTATTTCTCTCTTTCTTCTTAGCCTCTTTCCTTGCCATGTTCGCATTGGAAAGGGCAATCTCCATATCTATCTTCGGATTCTTCACAATGAAGATACCTGTACAGATATTGATATTATTATCCATGAACGCATCCTGCAGTTCACTGTTCAGAAGATTATTCTTCTTAAGAATTTCCTGATATATTCTTTCATCTGCAAACCACTCCGGATACTGTGCGGCAATGACGATATTATCGGAATACACCCTTGCACCACCGATCAGTCCTTTCACATCCCGAATCGCCTTGGTACAGAACATCTTCAGCAGGTTATTTCCCACATCATATCCGTAAGTATCATTGATATATTTAAAATGTCTTAAATCACTGTAAATAATCACGATATTCGACTGCCTGTCCAGACTCTTCAAAGCTGCATTCAGCTTCTTCTTAAAGACGATATACTTCATCAGTCCGGTAAGCATATCATGGTCATTCAGATCTTCCATCTTCAAATCTGCCTGATACGCACTCTTTGCATTGAACAAATAAGATGATATCAGTTTGGTAAACATCTTAAGTGTGCTTAAATCCTGTGCCGAATAATGAATCTCACGGTCGAATGCGATATAGTCCACGCAGCCCACTATCTCTCCGTTGCGGATAACCGGCACTTCCAAAAATGTCTGAAACAGAAAATCTTTGCTCTGTATCTCCGGAATATCAAAGTCAATTCCTTCGCTGTTATAATACAGGTAATAACCTGTTTTAAAATGGTCTTTGAATGTTTTCCACTCTTCCATATTGTACTGCCATTCCGAATCTTTCCTGTTTGGTATCGCTCTCGAATCCACATATTCATACATATAGCGCAGGGTCCGCGGTTTATTGATCAGTTCACGCACCGCCACCGCATTCATACCGTAATGCAGCCCCACCTTACGAATCAGAAGATTAATCGCATTTGCCACATTCGCAGTATCCTCAATCAGCTGGAATGCCAGATCCATCAGTTCATATCCAAAACTGTCAAAGGATCTCTCCGTATCCGCACCACGTTCCCCCGATATATAGAGTGATTTGTTTTTCTGCATCCATGCATCAGCCGGTTCATCCACTGTGTCCATCTCAGAGTTATAGAATTCATAACCATCTTTTCCATGGTTCTTCACATATGTCAATGCCTGCGTAGCATGCTGTGCCAGCTGTTTCCATTCATAACCATCATCCGGCATGATGGCAATTCCTATGCTGAGTGAAATTACAAAGTTCTGATCCTCACCCTTAAAAGTACTTCTTGCCCTGTGGCACAGTTCCTCCGCATTTTCTCTAATTCTGTCCACGGATTCATAGTTCTTTTCAAAAATAAGGAATTTGTCACCACCGATTCTTCCGATCACTGCCTGTTTTCTAAATACCTGACAAATTGCCGCCGCAATCTCCTTCATAATTTCATTTCCGAATAATCTTCCCAATGTTTCATCTACCGTCCGGAAATTATCAATATCCATAATATAAACTGCTGCGGTACATTCCGGATTCTGCTCCATATATGCCTGAATCTCTTTTAACGCATACTCACCATTGTAAAGTCCCGTCAATCTGTCTATCCCGTCATAATTCTGATTTTTCATGCTTCTCATATCATCATAAGTACACCCACTACCTGTACTATGCATAGTTTCCTCCACACATACTATTTTAACCTGAAAATTTCTCATACATTTCTATTCTGATTATAACATAGTTTTTCCAAAACTGCCATTACTTTTTAGAAATAAATGAAAAGCGGTCAAATCATGTTCATAGCAATATCTGTTAATTTCCAACATTCCAAAAAAACAGGAAAGCCTTAAATAAGACTTTCCTATTTCTTTTCTTTAAGAGAGCGCGAGACGGGACTCGAACCCGCGGCCCCGACCTTGGCAAGGTCGTGCTCCACCAACTGAGCCACTCGCGCATATTCAACTGTCTGTGCCTCAAACGGAACGGTTCATAAGAATTCTTATGAAATGCCCAGTTCCGGAATCGAACCAGAGACACGAGGATTTTCAGTCCTCTGCTCTACCAACTGAGCTAACTGGGCTTGTCGACGTTCGTCGAAACACAAGCAGTATTATAACAATAGTATTGGCATTTGTCAATACTTTTTTCAATTTTTTTTATTTTTTATCATTTCCTTGTTCAGGTACATGCGCTGATCGGCTCTAATCCTTGTATCTTCCAGGTTTTTATCGATATTTGCATCATACCTTGCATAACCAACTGCAATTCCTATCTCGATTACCGATGTGCCGGTATTATATTCTTCCACCCTGTACGCAAGCTTGTCATATGCTGCCTGAATCTGTTCCGGATCATCCACATCCGAAATAATACAGAATTCATCACCGCCGATCCGGTATGCCCTGCCTATATCGTCAAAACTTTCCTGTATGATTCCAGCACTTATCTTGATATAAGTATCTCCCCAGTGATGTCCCATGGTATCATTACATTTCTTCAAATTATTTAAATCACACATAAATACCGTATGAACACCCTTGGTTAAATCTATCTTCTCCACTGCTTCATTGTATGCGGTGCGGTTATTAAGTCCGGTCAGTTCATCAGTATAAGCCAGTCGTTCTGCGTCCTGTGCCTTCTGCACCAGTTCTTCTGTCTCTTTCATTGTGGCGTAAACAAGGCTGACAATATATAGGAGAAGTGCGAATTTGGAACAATTAAACTCTTT
>FR900164.1:28012-30237 GCA_000437755.1 Roseburia sp. CAG:303 | reverse complement strand
AACTCTTTCCCCCCCTGTGGATATATATAATAGGTCAGAATATCGATGCCACTGCCGGCAGCTATAACCAGCAGAAATATGACATTAACTCTGCTAATCAAACTCTTTTCACTTTCTCTGTTGACGTACATATTTACAATTCCCAGCAGAATAAACATGGCAATGGACAAAAGGATAACCACATGAATAATAGTCTGGCTTTCTTTCAGATCCATATAACCAGTCATTTGCAATACAACTCTTCCGGTCTGTACCAGCATGATATATACAGCAATCAGACTTAACAGCCAGCCAAACTTCTGAGCTACGATCTGTTTCTCAAACAAAATAAACGGAATCGGCAGCATGCCGAAAATCAAATAAGATATATATTCCAGCATCATATAATTTCCGATCAGGAACTGTACGATCGGAATATTGATCAAAAACCAGAAGCCAATAAATGCTGAAAAAATGCCAAGATATATAGTACGGTAATTCTTTAGACGGCTTTTTCCGGAAAATACATAATAAATACACATGGCAATACCGCAGGCGAACACTGCAAAAGCAAGGAATATGGATAATAATGCCGCTTTTAATTCCATGATAACAATATCCAGTTCATTTCCCAGCAAAAATAACGGTGCCCGTTCTGCCACGGATTTGTACGGGGTCTTTAAGACAACCCGAAGCCGCTTGCCCTCGTATGCTTTTTCTACAGAGAACTGGTCCCATCTGTTCGACCGCACTGCCTGGAAGGTATTCTCTGACAGGTTCGTTGATACCGTGTAGATCCTCTCTTTTTCAACGTAAACAGACACATCGGAATGTGTCGTGTAGAACATCATCGTCTCACTGCTGTTATGTATCAGAGGCACCCTGATTGTGTATGTGCTTATATAATTTCCATTCTCATCTTTCTGTCCCGAAGAACTGACTTTCCAGTCCGTAAGTTCCCTTACTTTTGTCTCCTGTGTTTCGCTGAATCGCATGACTCTTACAGAAGTAAAACCGGATTTTAGAAAGAAAAATAAAATAATAAGCAGCACAAACCAGACTGCCAGTATCTTTTTATTCATATCATTTTTATCCTTTACAAAAATCACACCTGGTATCTTTTTCCCCGATACCACTTCATATCCTTGTTAGAATATATCATTTTCTCCCGTTATTGTCAATGATAATTCAACATTTTATCTGCCATATATCATCGATCATCCGTGACCATTTCCACGAGAAAAAAGACTGTCAGAGTATGGCAGTCTTTTTTATAATTACATATATTTACTTGTCGCTTTTAATCTCGCCATAGCTCTTGCAAGACTTGCTTTGGAATGTAAATATTCTCTCTGGCTCTGCTGCAGTTTCATGTGTTCTTCTGCACGCTCTAATGCTTCCCTTGCACGGATCGCATCGATATCTTCCGGACGTTCTGCGGTGTCTACGAGAAGTTTTGCCTGATTATCGGCTACTTCCACGAATCCGCTTCCGTTTACTACCTCGGTCCAGTTTTCCCCGTCCACGGAGAATTTAAGCACACCAGGCACAACAGCCAGAACTTCTGCGGTATGATTTGCCAGGATACCAACTTCCCCATTTGATACGTTGACTACCAGGCTGGTACAATCTCCATCATAGAAGATTTTATCTGCCGCCATGATTTTTAATTTGAATGTATTGCTCATAAGCACAGCCTCCTATTATTTCTCAGCCTGCTTTGCCTTTTCCTTTACATCCTCAATCGTTCCTACGTTGAAAAATGCCCATTCCGGATATTCATCCATCTCGCCATCTACGATAGCCTTGAAACCTTTAATTGTCTCACTTAATGGAACGTATTTTCCAGGAACACCGGTAAAGTTCTCAGCTACATGGAACGGCTGGGAAAGGAATCTCTGAATCTTTCTTGCACGATATACGGTCATCTTATCTTCATCTGACAGTTCTTCCATACCAAGAATAGAGATAATATCCTGTAATTCCTTATATTTCTGCAGAATCTCCTGTACCTTTCTTGCAGTATTGTAATGTTCTTCACCTACTACATCAGGCTCAAGGATTCGTGAATTGGATTCCAGCGGATCTACGGCCGGATAAATACCCTGTTCTACAATCTTTCTGGAAAGAACGGTAGTTGCATCCAGATGTGCGAATGTTGTTGCAGGAGCCGGATCCGTAAGGTCATCGGCAGGTACATAAACGGCCTGTACAGATGTAACAGAACCATTCTTTGTAGAAGCGAT
>FR900164.1:26311-27967 GCA_000437755.1 Roseburia sp. CAG:303 | reverse complement strand
ATTTGCCAGGGTAGGCTGATAACCTACGGCAGAAGGCATACGTCCAAGCAGGGCGGATACTTCGGAACCTGCCTGTACAAAACGGAAGATGTTATCAATGAACAGAAGCACATTCTGATGTTCTACATCTCTGAAGTATTCTGCCATTGTAAGTCCTGTCTCTGCAACTCTCATTCTGGATCCCGGTGGCTCGTTCATCTGTCCAAACACCAGTGCTGTCTTATCAATAACTCCGGATTCTGACATTTCTGTCCAAAGGTCATTACCCTCTCTGGAACGCTCTCCTACACCGGTAAAGATGGAATATCCACCATGCTCGGTTGCAATATTTCTGATTAATTCCTGAATAAGTACGGTTTTACCTACACCGGCACCACCGAACAGACCGATCTTACCACCCTTTGCATAAGGAGCAAGAAGGTCGATAACTTTAATACCTGTTTCAAGGATTTCAACAACCGGACTCTGATCTTCAAAAGAAGGAGCTTCTCTGTGGATTTCCCAGTGTTCTTCCTTGTCTAACTGTTCGCCGCCGTCAATGGTATCGCCTAATACGTTGAACAGACGTCCCAGAGTCTTGTCACCAACAGGTACTTTGATACCTGCTCCGGTAGCTGTGACTTCCATATCCCTGCAGAGACCTTCACTGGCAGAAAGCATGATACATCTTANNNNTGGCAGAAAGCATGATACATCTTACGACATTGTTTCCCATATGCTGGGCAACTTCCATCACACATCTCTTGCCATTATTGTCTACTTCAAGGACATCTTTTATAAATGGAATATTGTTATCTTCAAATTCCACATCCACTACAGGTCCTGAAACCTGGATTATTTTTCCTTTTACCATAGCATTTAATCTCACTGTAGTGAGGAAATCCTCCTCTCTATATTAACTCTTTTTCGATTTTTGTGCTTTTGCACCACTGATAACCTCAGTAATTTCCTGAGTAATTGCCGCCTGTCTGACACGATTGTATACAACATTTAAGTCTCTTAACATCTCGTTGGCATTATCCGTAGATGACTGCATCGCCATCATACGGGAATTCTGCTCACTGCAGTATGCCTCGACCAAAGCACCATATACCAGACCGGAAAGCCAGTTTGGTACGATTGTATCAAATACGACATCAGAGGATGGCATGAATTCATATTCCGTTCTCTCTCCTGTCTCCAGAAGCTCATCTGTTTTAAAGTCTCCCTTATCCATCGGCAGTAATTTCAGCATTTCCGCCTCACTGGATATAGAATTAATCATCTTGGTATAGATAATATACACTTCATCGACCTTATCTCTCAGATAGCTGTCAAGCAATGTCTCTGCGATACTTCTGGCACGGCTCAGGGTAGGATTCTGAATCGTGTATTTAAAGCTGTGGCTGAACTCAACATTACGATGTTCAAAGTAATGCATACCGACCTGACCAATGATATAAATCTTACTGTTCGGATGTTTCTCAATCTCTTTCTCAGCAATCTTAATGACATTGTGGTTGTACGCACCTGCAAGACCTTTGTCCGCAGTCACTACGATATATGCTTTCTTTCGTTCAGCTTCCGGCTTTGTCATACCTTCTTCAAAATACTTCTGTCTTACCTGCGTGCTGTCCGTATGCTCAAGAATCTTGGCAATGGATGACTGGAGTGCAA
>FR900164.1:6565-26301 GCA_000437755.1 Roseburia sp. CAG:303 | reverse complement strand
GACTGGAGTGCAAAGAAATATGGTTCTGTATCACTAAGGGACTTTTTTGCTCTCTTTAATTTGGAAGAGGAAATCAAATACATGGCATTTGTGATTTTCTTTGTATCATTTATGCTCTTTATTCTGTCCTGAATTTCTCTTATATTAGCCATAGAAAGCCCTCCTATCTGCCTTTATATTCCTTTGCCGCATCTAAAATAGCTGCCTTCAGTTCATCTGTCAGCACCTGTTTCTCTTCGATTTCCTTTACGATTTCCGGATGTGCGGATTCATACCATGCCAGCATATCAGCCTGATATTTCTTAACAAACTTCACATCCACATCTACGAACACCTTATTTGTAGCCGTTACAAGTGTAATAACCTGTTCATGCAGGCTTAATGGATGTGTCAGCGGCTGTTTCAGCAATTCCATCAGACCTTTTCCGTACTGGAGCTGTTCTTTGGTTGCATCATCCAGGTCAGAACTGAACTGGGTAAATACTTCCATTTCTCTGTACTGTGCGAGGTCGATACGGATACTTCCGGCAGCTTTCTTCATTGCCTTTGTCTGTGCAGCACCACCTACTCGGGATACAGACAGACCAACGTTTACGGCCGGCCTCTGACCTGCGTTGAACAGGTCACTCTCTAAGAAAATCTGACCATCTGTAATAGATATTACATTAGTAGGAATATATGCAGATACGTCACCTGCCTGTGTTTCGATGATCGGAAGTGCAGTAATGGAACCGCCGCCCAGTTCATCTTTTAACTTTGCAGAACGCTCTAATAATCTTGAATGCAGATAGAATACATCACCAGGATATGCTTCACGTCCCGGGGAACGTTCCAGCAACAGGGACAATGCACGGTATGCTACAGCATGCTTTGACAAATCATCATATACGATCAGTACATCTTTGCCCTTGTACATGAAGTACTCAGCAAGGGAAGTACCGGAATATGGTGCTATGTACTGCAGGGAAGCCGGTGCACTTGCTGTTGCGGATACAATGATTGTATAATCCATTGCACCCTGTTTGGATAATGTATTTACAATCTTCGCTACGGTAGAAGCTTTCTGACCGATCGCAACATAAATACAGATGACATCCTTACCCTTCTGGTTAATGATTGCATCTGTTGCGATAGACGTCTTTCCTGTCTGTCTGTCTCCGATAATTAATTCTCTCTGTCCACGTCCAATCGGGAACATGGAGTCGATTGTTAAAATACCGGTTTCCAGTGGCTGATTTACCGATTTTCTGTCTACGATACCAGGGGCATCATTTTCAATTGGTCTGTAATCATCCGCGTCGATACTTCCTTTTCCATCGATTGGAGCACCGAGGGCATCAATTACTCTTCCTATATAGGCATCACTTACCGGGATACCTGCTTTTTTCTTGGTACGGGATACTTTTGATCCTTCTTTTAATCCTGTATCTTTACCAAGGAGGATGATACCGATTTCGTTTCTCTTGATATCCTGTACCATTCCTTTTACGCCAGTGTCGAATACTACGATTTCGCCATACATTGCATGGTCTAATCCGTATACTGTGGCAATTCCGTCACCAATCCAGATAACGGTACCTACTTCCTGGCCTTTTGTCTCTAATTCATAATTCTCAATTTCACTTTTTAATACTGAAATGATTTCTTCTGAACTGATCGAACTCAATTAGCTCACCTCCAGGTCAATTTTTGTTTTAAATGATTTAAACGCCCTTTCATACTGTAATCAAATTCAGTATTATCTACGTTTATCAGGAATCCGCCCTTTAAGGACTCATCCTTTTCAAAGACAATCTCTGCTTCCTTCGCACGAAATTCCCTGCAGAGATATTTCTTCATATTTGTTATCTGTCTTTCATCCGGCATGGTCACATAGTAAAACTTTGCAACGACAATACCATTGTCTTCATTATAAAATACTGTATAACTGTCCAGGATATCCATAATGTCATTCATTCTGTGATTTTCACATACCTGTTTTAAGAAGTTCACGAAAATCTGCGGAAAATCTCCATCCTGTCTGAAGATTTTATCAATGATATTTTTCTTGCTTTTTACTGGGACTACCGGATTTACAAGTGTTTCCCGAAGTTCCGGTGACTTTCCAAAGATATCCTTTGCCTGTTCCACCGCTTCCTTCGGCACTTTCAGGTCATATAAGACCTTCGCATAATTTCTTGTAGTCTGGGTCATCTCTACCTCCAGGTTCTCACACAAACAGTTATGGCTGTTTATTTGTCATCTGCATCTACATCTGAAAGAAACTGGTCAATCAATTCCTTGTCGGACTCTGCTGATGCCTTTGTTCCTGCCACTTTATCAACCGCAAGTGCAATGAGATCTCCGATTTCTGTTTTCACTTCTTTTAATGCCTGTTCTCTTTCCTGTTCCATATCAGTACGGGCCTTTGACACTATCTTCTGTGCCTCGTCATCTGCTTCACCGACAATTCTGTCATATTCTGCCTGGGCATTTATCTTTGCCTTATTCAGGATGGAAATAGACTCATCATGAGCATTTTTCAGACTGTCCTCGTACTTCGCTTTCAGGCTTTTTGCTTCCGTCTCTGCTGCCTCTGCCTCTTTAAACTGGGAATCGATCATATTTTCTCTTTTCTCAATTACATTCATCAGAGGCTTCACAAGAAACTTCTGCATGAGCAGAAAGAGTACCAGAATATTAATTACGGTAGCGAGTATATTAAAGAAATCTATACTAATCACTCTTACCACCTTCCTTTCGTTACGTTATCTCCGGTAATTACATTACGATTAATAATAATCCGATAACGAAACCATAAATAGCGGTTGCTTCTGCAAGTGCGCATCCTAAAAGAAGGTTTGTTGTAATCTTGCTGCTTGCCTCCGGCTGTCTTGCTGTTGCTTCTACTGCCTTACCTGTTGCAAGTCCGATACCAAGACCTGCTCCAATACCTGTGAATACTGCGATACCTGCTCCAATTGCTGCTGTCATAATCTTAATCTCCTTTTAACTTATAATTTTTTACTTTTGCAAATCATATCATTTCCTACAACAAAAACATTCTGATTATTCAAGGCCTTCACTCATAAACAACGATGTCAGGAATACAAATACATATGCCTGAATCAGACCGTCAAATATATCAAAATACAAACAGAATGGTACTGGTAAAATAAATGGACAAATATATTTTAACAGTTCCATAATAACAAATGCTCCCAATACATTACCAAAAAGTCGCATACACAACGATAACGGTCGTATACCTAACTCTAAGATATTAATCGGGGTTACAATCGCGATAGGTTCTGCAAAACCTTTGAGGAACTTCTTTCCACCCTTATGTTTCAAAGCGGATACTTCTATCAGTACGATGCTCATCAAAGCCAGTGCTATCGTGACGTTCAGATCCTTAGTCGGTGACTTAAATCCAAAGATACCTATAATATTCGCCATGCCAATGTAAAGTATAACCGTCATCAGATAACCGATATACTGTTTGCCATTCTCACCGAGAATATCATAGAAGAATTTATATCCCATACTAAAGACTGACTCCAGAAAGAGCTGAACCTTTCCTGGGTTTTCAACTTTGAGATTCCTTGTCAGAAGAATACATGCGATTACAATTACAGCCATAATAATCCATGTTACTACTACAGATTCATAAATCGGAATACCCGCTATTGTCAGGGTTGTTTCCACCTGCAGTTCTTCCATCAGGGCTTCGCCTAAATTACCCGTATGTTCCACATCCTTTCTTTTTGTATTTACCATGCAGAAGTTCTCCCTCCGAATGGCTAGGGTTATTATAAGTCTGTGTGAAAAAAATGTCAATCAGTGAAAATATTAATTATAAATACTTTCTCGGCAGATTTTTTGTACATTTTCCAATAAGCAACACACTCTGTAAAATTGTTTAGTTTTACAAATTTTCTTCTATATAAATCCTGTTCTGATCTTTACCTTGCCTCTTTGCCTTGAACAATGCCTTATCTGCATGCTTGTACAGCGACACAAAATCCGTTCCGTCCGCCGGGCATACTGCCGTACCACTCGAACAGGTAATCCATATATCTCCCACCCGAAAACGTATACTATTATGCAGGGCATCCAGCCGTTCCATCAGTTCTTTCTTATTCATGCCGGCTTTCAGCAGGACTGCAAACTCATCCCCGCCCATACGGCAGAGCAGATCTTCCTCGCGGAAACATTTCTTTAATTTATCTGCGATATGCTGTAACACTCTGTCGCCGGTCAGATGTCCCATTCTGTCATTGATTAATTTGAAATTATCAATATCAATCATAACAAAACTACATTCCTTATCACTATATTCTTTCAGATAAGTCTCCACCTGTTTTACGAAATATGCCCGGTTCCACAGTCCGGTCAGGAAGTCTGTCATCGCCATCTTCTCAATGACACTCATACGGCTGCGGATCTCTTCATCCTCTTTCTTGATTCTGCTGCTGAGATCTGCCAGCACATGGTTTACGCAGTGGAATGCATCTTCCCTGGTAAACGGCTTGGTAACGAAGTCTGTCGCACCCGCCCGGATTGCCCGGATAATTGTCGAATCATCCGCCTGTGATGCCACGATAACCGGAATATCCATCGTGCTGCTGTCCGCTTTCAGCTTCGCAAGCACTTCAAATCCATCCATTCTCGGCATATAGATATCCAGCATAATGATATCCGCCTTGCCGCCCCGTTTAAAATAATCCAATGCACTCTCGCCATTCGTTGCCTCTACAACAGAAAAACTGTCTTTGAAATAATCCGCCAGAATTGCCCGGTTCATGGACTGATCATCGATAACCAGCATAATCTGGTCTTTATCGTAATCCCGCACAAGAATCTGTACATCATCCCCGGTAATTTCCTCTGCATCCGGCATATGGCTTACTTCCGCATTTTGCAATTTATCACCAAAATCATTTTCCGGCATCGGTTTTGCAAAATAATATCCCTGTGCATAATTACAGTCCATACTCTTTAAAAGTTCGAGCTGTTCCTTCGTCTCCACACCTTCTGCCACTACATACAGATTCATCCATTTTGCAAGCCCCATAATAAAGTTTATAATACTTCTGGTTCCGTTCTGCTGCCCGTAACTCTGTATAATCTTCATATCCAGTTTCAGGATATCGATCGGAAGTTTTGCCAGCATATTCAGGGAAGAATATCCGGTTCCAAAATCGTCCATCTCTATGGTAAATCCGGCTTCTTTCAACTGATTCACTACTTTGATCAGCTGTTCCGGATCTTCCGTATATGCACTTTCCGTAATCTCGATGTGCAGATACTTCTGTTTCAGATGATATTTCTTTAATAAATTCAGGAATACCTCCGGCAGATTCTGTCTGTATATATCCTTCCGGGAGACATTGACCGATACCGGTACATACTTATTATCTTCCCGTATCCATTCATTAATGAGTTCACAGGTTTTATCCCAGACATACATATCCAGTTCGGTAATGAATCCGTTCTTTTCAAAAATCGGAATGAATTTATCCGGCGGAATGATTCCTTTTACCGGATGTACCCATCGTACCAGTGCCTCCGCACCCGCCATCTTCTCTGTGAAAATGTCGTATTTTGGCTGAAGATATACCTGAAACTCCCCATTGTGGAGTGCAGGTTCCATATCATCCGTAATCTGCTGTTCCCAGAACAGTTCATCCTCGATGGACTCGTCATAATAAACAACATTCCGGTCATACACACCTTTTCCACGTTTCATGGCACATACAGCCAGGTCACACATTCCGGTCACTTCCATGGTATAGTCCGTAATCTCGTAGACTCCGAATTTCAGATGGATCTTAATATCAGAAGGATACTGTTCCATATCCTTCGTCAGTCCTTCGTATAATTTCGGAAAATAGTCCTTCTTCCGCTCACAGATAATCAGGAATCTGTCCCCATATTCCCTCGCACACAACGACACCTTATCAAACAACAGTTCGATTAATTTCTCTGCAATATGCCGCAGCAGCTTATCCCCCTCTGCAAATCCGTAATAACTGTTATACAATTTGAAATGCTCAATATCGATTACAATGACATCGAATTTCTTCTCAGAATACTTTTCAAAAATATTTACCGCCCGGTTATTGAAAGACACTTTATTATACAATCCCGTTACCGGATCTTTCTCCAGCACCGTAACCTGCATCAATGCTTCATGCATCCGTATCTGGTTCTTAATCCTTCTCTTCAGTACCGCAGGATTATAAGGCTTTGACACATAATCTCCCGCACCCAGCAATAATGCCTGTAATTCCGAATCATCACCAAAACGCTGGCTCGCCACCAGCACAGGAATCTGTTCGAGAAGTTTCCTGCGCTCCATGGCTTTCAGCACTTCGTATCCATCCATTACAGGCATAACTATATCAAGAAGAACCAGGCTCAAATGCCGTCCTTCCCGGTTCATAATGTCCAATGCTTCTTTTCCGTTTACTGCATATAAGACATCGTATTCACTTTCCAGTATTTCTTTTAAAACCGCCCGGTTGAGCTTCTGATCCTCTACAACCAGTACCTTCCTCTTTCTCATATGTTATGGCTCCTCTCCAGTTTTTTACACGGAATCTACTGTATCCATTATATTACAATCTGCTTTATTATGCAAGCCGATTCCTTTGAGTGCCATGTTCTTCTACGATATATCTCCATCATGCGGTGGTACAATCGTAATATTGCGGTACTCATAAAGGCTTGATAAATCCATATCCGTACCATCCTCGATAATACGCACCTTTGGCCTCAGCGGGCTTTTTGTTGCCTCCACAACCAGGGCTTCTTTTCCATTTGACAGCTGCACCTGCGTTCCCTTTGGATACAGGGATACGCACTGTAAAAATGCCTTTACCACTTCGCGGTCAAACATACGGTCGCAGCTTCCCATAAGATACTCTGCCGCTTCCGACTGTGCATAAGCTTTCTTATATGGACGTTTTGCAGTCAGTGCATCAAACACATCTGCCACATGAATAATCTTTGCATAGATAAATATCTGATTTCCTTTCAGGCCCTTCGGATAACCGCTGCCATCTTCATTTTCATGATGCAGCAGAATCGCATTCTTTATCTTCGCCGACAAATCAATTCTTGATTTTACCATCTCATATCCATATTCCGAATGGCGTTTTACTTCTGTATATTCTTCCGGGGTTAATTTACCCTTCTTATTTATAATCTTCGGATCAATCCTTCTCTTTCCTATATCATGTAAGATTGCCGCAATACTCAGTTCGTCCAGTGCCAGCCTGTTCAGCTGCATATTTATTCCTATCACGGTAGAAATTACAGCAACATTCACAGAGTGTCTGTATGTATAATCATCATAGGACCGCAGATCGATCAGATCCAGTGTAACTCTTGGATTCTGTATAATCTCGTCCACAATTCTCCTTCCCACACCCATGGCTGCATCCACATCACCATTGCGCAATGCTTCTGCACCTTCATTTCTCAGTTCTTCCGAAATCGCTTCTTCAATCTCAATATCCTCTGCAAGCTTATCTTCAATATAAATTCCCGGCAAGCCACGATCATAGAGCTTATCAATATATTCGTCTGTAAGTACAGTTCCACAACTCAGCAAAACTCTGCCTGTATTATCATAAACAGATCGTGCCAATATCATATCCTGTTCTGTCTTTTCAATCGGAATGTAACGCATATGCCTCCTCATCTATTGCTCAACAGCAATTTCTATTATCCAAAAATCTTGTGTTTATTTAAGCCAATACATAATACTAACACATTTACAGTCAACACGCAAATAGTTTTTATATTTTATTTTCCAAAATTTCACTTGACAATTTTAATATATCGATGTATCTTAATGATATCAAAATGATATCACATTTTAAGGAGGAATACTTATGAACGAAGAACAAAAAAACAATATAACCGAAAAAATCCTGAAACCGGCAAGCGGCGGACTTATGCTTATCCTTCTGCTATGTGCACTGCTCATTACCATCGGCGGCATGGTGGGCGGCAGTATCCTGCTCGGTAATCACGCTTACGTCAGCGGAGGCATTCTGCTTGCAATATCTGTCATCCTTTTTATTGCAGACTGTATCGCCCTTGCCGGATTAAAGATCGTCGGACCAAACGAAGCCGTTGTCTTTACCCTTTTCGGTAATTATTACGGAACACTCACCAGCCCTGGATTCTATTATGTGAATCCTTTCGTGGTATCTGTAAACCCTGCTGCAACCCAGGCAGCTTCCCTGTCCATCAGCACCAATTCCGCCACCGTTTCCACGGCGGCAAGCAAGAAAGTATCCACAAAGACCATGACTCTGACAAATGAAAAGCAGAAGGTCAACGATATCCTCGGAAATCCTATTATTATCGGTGCTATCGTTATCTGGAATGTGGAAAACCCAACCAAAGCCGTTTTAAACGTGGAAAACTACATCAAATACCTGTCCGTACAGTGCGATTCCATTATCCGTAACACGGCAAGACTTTATCCTTATGATAATATCGATGTGGAATCCGATGAAAAGACACTGCGCGGAAGCTCACAGGAAATCGCCGATATTATGAAGAAGGAACTTCAGGAAAGAGTGGACAATGCCGGTCTTAAGATTCAGGAAGTCCGTATTACACACCTTGCCTATTCCGAAGAAATCGCCGCCGCCATGCTGCAGAGACAGCAGGCTTCCGCTATCATTGCCGCAAGGCAGAAGATCGTGGAAGGTGCAGTAAGCATGGTCAAGATGGCGATCGACCAGCTTGGCGAGGAAGAAATCGTTGTTCTCGACGAAGAACGCAAAGCCGCCATGGTCAGCAACCTTCTCGTTGTATTATGCGGTAACAAAGATGCACAGCCGATTGTAAACAGTGGAAGTATTTATTAAGGAGAATACCGCCTATGCCAGAAGATTTAAACGCAAAAGAAGCCCATCTGGAAGAACGCTTAAAGAAAATCACTGAACTGGAAACGGAAATTAAAAAACGGGAAAAAGCCATAAAAGAAAAGGAAAAGGCGAAGAAGCAGGTGCTTCTGCGTCTTTCCCCGTCACTCTGGGATGATATCGCCGCATGGGCGGAAGAGGATTTCCGATCCATCAACGGTCAGATAGAATATCTCCTGACAGAAAGTGTACGAAATCACAAGAAGGGACGTTAAAACGTCCCTTCTTTTTTACTGTGCTTCTGCCGGTTTGCTGTAATCAAAACAATTCATCTCTATCGATGACGGAACCCACTGACCGTCCCTGCATACGAATCTTACCACTGCTTCGCCCTGTGCATTCGAGTTATAACTCTTACGCACACCCGACATCTGGGTTCTGGCTTCTTTCGCTGTAAATGTTGTTCCAAATGTAAATCTCACACCGAATGTCTGACCATATACATAATCTATCACTTCTGTATTATAACTGTCAAATGTCATGGAAATCAATGTACTTCCATCATCTCTATTTACCTGTGACATCAGTGATGCATATACCACATCCACTCCGGCTTTTTCTTCATCCGTAGTCATATATTCCTTCACCGAATCACAGCCGGCATTGGTAAGAACACCTGTATACATTCCGATAATCATATCGATCGCCTTATCGGAGCTGAGTGTTATCACATCATCATTCAGCGGAATATCCGTTGCCTGCACCGTATAACCTGACCTGCTGCTCTCCCAGATAAAGCTTTCATAGACACTCTTTGTCTGTACTCCGGAGATTTCCAGCCTGTGTTTCCCCGCCAGCACCTGTCCGAGTGTGTACGTCCGCAGTCCGGTATCCGGATCATCGGTATATTCCGCATCGGAAAGGCTGATGCCATCCAGTGCAAGATTCATTCCCGCCGGTGCCGTAACCGTGCAATCCCGCAGAATCTCACTGCTCAGGCACACTTCCCACTGATTCAGAATCAGAAGTTCTTTCTCTTCCTTCTTCTTCAGCTTCAATGTCATGGTCTGCTTTACATCGCTGCCCGTCTCCTGATAGACCACATCAATAATATTATAAGTTCCGTCCGTTCCGCGATCTACGAATTTATACTTGTCAGATCCACGGTTTGGAACGATATTACTCATCATTTCTCCAAACGAAGTCTCATTTATGTATTTGGAAGTATCCAAATCCGTTTCCCCATACATCAGACTCCAGCTATGTGTCATAAAATACTTAAAATAAGTCTTTGCATATGTCATGGAAGATCCTTCCGTCTTTGCAAATGCCGCAAACACACCGATTCCTCCTGCTATCGCAAGAATAAGTATGGAACTGACGATCTGCCAGAGATATGCTCCAAATTTTGTCTTCATGAATTTCTGTATGTTTAATTTTATTTTCATAACCATAATTTCAATACGATCTTTTTTACTGGTATAGTTATTCATCGTGAACTCTTTCCCTTACTATATTTGCCTATCCATTATAGCACTATTTCCCGCATTGTACAAAGAAATTTTTATAAATCTTGTATTTTTCTTTCCGAACCATTATACTAACAGAAGATTAGAATTAAGTGAGGTATAATACAATGGATAATAATGAGAAAAAGAAAGCTTTTCACGAAACACTGGCAGAACTGATCGAATATGCCACAGTTTCCGGAAACTGTGTAACCAAAGAGGACGTACAGCGCTATTTTCAGGATCTGGTTACGGACGAGAGTATGTATACACTGATCTATGGTTATCTGACAGATGCAAAAATCAATGTGGAAGGATTTGATGCACCACAGCAGAAAAATCAGGATGCTTCCGCCAACACCACTGATATTCCGGATGATGCAGATCCGGCAGATTCGGCAGCCGGCAGCCAGAAACAGAAAACCCCGGAATCAAATGAAGCCTTATTCTTCCATGAAATGTATCTGGACGAGCTTGCAGCCCTGACAAAGCATGAAGATTCACAGATTAGCGGCTTTCTGAAGGATCTGGTCTCCGGAGACCTTTCTTCCGTCAGTGCAATCACCGAGCATTATCTTCCGCTCGTCATCCGGATCGCCGACCGCTTCGATGATCTCGGTCTGTCACACAGTGATCTGGTCGCAGAGGGAAATCTCGCATTATACGAAGCCATTCTTGCCTATCCGGAAACACAGACCAGCACTGACCTGTCCGACTTCGAGGCATTTCTGGACAAAGAGGTATACGATTCCCTTCAGAAAGCCCTGAATATCGAAATCGGCAGCAACCGTGTGTCAAACCATCTCGCAGATCAGGTCAATGCGTTAAACGATGCCAGCACCGAGCTTGCCAAAGAACTCGGACGTGAAGCCACACTGGAAGAACTCTGCGAACGGCTTGCCCTCAGTACCGATGAAGTAAAAGAACTTATGAAAATCTCCATCGATGCGCTGACCGTCATCCAGTCCGATGATGAATTGAAAAATAATTAAAAATATAACGGAATACTGCAACAGCCTGCCGTTTTTGCCGGCAGGCTGTTATTTTCATGTTCATTCATGCATTTTGTAATTTTCGGATTACAGAATTCTGATTACAGATACTTCTTTAATAAATCTACTTTATCGATCTGTTCCCACGGCAGATTCAGATCCACACGGCCGAAATGTCCGTATGCTGCTGTCTGACGGTAAATCGGTCTTCTCAGATCCAGCATTTTAATAATTCCTGCCGGTCTTAAATCGAAGTTCTCTCTGATAATCTCTACGATTTTTTCATCTGCAAGTTTTCCTGTTCCAAATGTATCTACCATGACTGAAGTAGGATGTGCTACACCGATTGCATAGGAAAGCTGGATTTCGCACTTGTCTGCAAGTCCTGCTGCCACAATATTCTTTGCAACATATCTTGCTGCATAAGCTGCGGAACGGTCTACTTTCGTGCAGTCCTTTCCTGAGAAAGCCCCGCCGCCGTGACGTGCATATCCGCCGTAAGTATCTACGATAATCTTACGTCCTGTTAATCCGCTGTCTCCGTGTGGTCCGCCTACTACGAAACGTCCGGTCGGATTGATAAAGAACTGTGTCTTTTCATTTACAAGTTCCTTCGGAAGAACTTCATCAAATACATATTTCTTAATGTCCTCATGAATCTGTTCCTGTGTCACATCCGGATCATGCTGTGTAGATAATACTACTGCGTTCAGATGGATTGGCTTTCCATTCTCATCGTATTCTACAGTAACCTGTGTCTTTCCATCCGGACGAAGATAAGAAAGTGTACCGTTCTTTCTTACTTCTGTCAGTTTTCTTGCAAGCTTGTGAGCCAGTGCGATTGGATATGGCATATATTCCTCGGTTTCGTTTGTTGCATAACCGAACATCATACCCTGATCACCGGCACCGATTGCGTCGATTTCAGAATCTGTCATCTGATTTTCCTTTGCTTCCAGTGCTTTATCGACACCAAGTGCAATATCTGCTGACTGCTTATCAAGTGATACCATAACGGCACATGTATTCGCATCAAATCCATATGCTGCATCTGTGTATCCAATCTCTTCTACGGTCTTTCTGACAATCGCAGGAATATCTATATTTGCTGATGTTGTAATCTCACCCATTACAAGAACAAATCCTGTATTTGTACATGTTTCGCATGCTACACGGCCATTCGGATCCTGCTCCATAATTGCATCTAAAACGGCATCGGAAATCGCATCGCAGACTTTATCCGGATGTCCTTCTGTTACTGATTCTGATGTAAATAATCTCTTTTCCATTGTATCTCCTTTACATAAAATGTGGTGTTAATGGCAGACTCATTCTGCCTGTGAAACAAAAGAAAAAGCCCACATGACATGCGGACCTGACTTCAAGGCAATCAAAATCCTCTTATTGTTCGAACTGCTGCTGCAGTATATCTCGCTCAGGTTGGCACCTTCCTATCGGGGTTGCCGGGCTTCACAGATCCTTGTATCTCCACCGCTCTGAATAAGAAAGAATATGTTTATGAACTTTATCTTCTTATATACTACTTCTAATTTATGCTTCTGTCAATAGGAATTTTTTTCTTTTATTTCACTTTAAGATATTCTATTTTCTTTCCACATTCCGGACAGATTCCATCCCACGATCCCTGCACATATCCGGTAAATGGATGATGCTCATTGTGATATCCCAAATCATCCTTCCACCATCTGCAGTACGGAG
This sequence comes from Roseburia sp. CAG:303, assembly GCA_000437755.1. Taxonomy (GTDB): domain Bacteria; phylum Bacillota; class Clostridia; order Lachnospirales; family Lachnospiraceae; genus CAG-303. The sequence goes on along the minus strand of FR900164.1, from coordinate 13,212 downwards.
AGTTCATCAACGATTCTTCCTTCTTTTTCTCTTCTTCTTTTTCTTCCGCTTTATTTTCCTCCGTTTCATTTTTATTCTTTTTTTTCTCTCTTATCTCTTTTATCCCGATTAATACAAACAATCCAATTCCGATATAATAAAAGCACCACAGCAGCCCAAAAAATCCACCGACTCCATCGCTGGAAGAGTCAAGTGTTTCTACTGTTCCTCCTGTAAAGCAGAAATATATTCCTTTTATACCATAAAATAATGCTGCTACCCCCAAAATAAACCAAATAATTTTTATCAATAATCTCGACATATTTTTCTCCTCCTGACTTCCGAGTTTTGTATCCGTTATCTCATCTCACATATTATTTCTAATACAAAAATAAACAGCATTAATGTTCCCACCACTTTATATGCGATATATTCACTATAACCCACTATTTTGTTATGATCTTTTTTCTTTATCAACACGCGATGTTTTCTTCCTTTTCTCGGAAATCCAACTGCAAATCCACGATTTTTATATGTTACTGTCTCTCCATTCTCAACCAGTTCATATACATATTCCGGATAATATGTCATTGAGCGACCTACCCTATAATCCAGACATATCGCTGTCCATTCAAAAAATTCCAGTTTATAATATATTATACAACCACAACAAATAAACACTATTATTAAACTTGCAACTATTAACTCCATATATATCCTTTCTGCAAATTATTTAAAAAATCATTAAAATCAGCATTAATGTCCTTATCAAACAGAAACAGCATTAATGTTCCCAGCACTTTATATGTGATATACTCACTATAACCCACTATTTTGTTATAATCTTTTTTCTTTATCAACACGCGATGTTTTCTTCCTTTTCTCGGAAATCCAACTGCAAATCCACGGTTTTTATATGTCACTGTCTCTCCATTTTCAACCAGTTCATATACATATTCCGGATGATATGCCATTGAGCGACCAGTCAGATAATCCAGACATATCGCTGTCCATTCAAAAAATTCCAGTTTATAATAGATTACATAACCATAGCAGTAAATTACTGCTATTAAATATAAAATTATTATATCCATATACGTCCTTTCTGCAAATATATAGGTGGTATTTGCGAAATCCCAATATCGGTATCTTCTGAATAGATATTAGGAATTTCGCAGTTACCTGAATATATGTGCTATTCTACTTCATAACTAATCTTATTAGACAGCCTTAGTCCTAACCGATTTGCACATTTTTTTATATCCCAAATTGAATTATTGATATCTATTTTTAATTGTTCAATATTATTAAAAGCATTTACTATTCCACCTATCAATCCTGTTTTTTCGATATATGCATAATATTCCTGTTCGCCAAGTATTCTTAACTGTGCCAGATTTTCCATATATCGCATAACATCTATCAGATTTTCCCGTTTTTCACATACATAATATTTTCCATTCTCTTCTTCATCAATCACTTTAAATAACGCATTTATATAGGCATCACACATTTCACTGTAACACAGAATCTTATCAAACAGAAACAGCATTAATGTTCCCAGCACTTTATATGTGATATACTCACTATAACCCACTATTTTGTTATAATCTTTTTTCTTTATCAACACGCGATGTTTTCTTCCTTTTCTCGGAAATCCAACTGCAAATCCACGATTTTTATATGTTACTGTCTCTCCATTCTCAACCAGTTCATATACATATTCCGGATAATATGTCATTGAGCGACCTACCCTATAATCCAGACATATCGCTGTCCATTCAAAAAATTCCAGTTTATAATAGATTACATAACCATAGCAGTAAATTACTGCTATGGTACTTACAATTTCTAATTCCATACAATTCCTTTCTTCAAATATTCATCATTTTCAAAAATCATTAATACTTAAAATCTTCAAAGAAAAATCGATACGCCACTTTTTTTTGACCATTAAAATTAATTAGCTCAATTTTTATATATTCCTCAGTACATTCAATAATATAATTTTCATCCGACAACTTCTCTCCCTGGTTACTAATTCCTGTCTTAAAAGAAATCATATGAACTTTATTAATATGGTCAAAAATAGAGATTTCAACCTGAGTGTCACCATCAAACATTGTATTACCTATCTCTTCACCAACAATCACATAATCCCCACCATTAATACTCTCCCTAAACCACTCTCGTGCCGAATAATTGCAAAGCCAATGCATTATAGCGTATGAGCCTGCAACCAGCACCAAAAATAATAAAACAATAATAATACTTATGTAAGCCTTTTTATTCACTTTTTCTCCTTTCTAATACAAATTCCACAAATGCATCCCGTGCTGCTTTGGATTGATTTGCTTTGAAGTCATATTTAAACAGTGGCCAACGAATTACCCCCATATACTTGTTTTTTGTATAAATATATGCAGTATCTTTTACCTTTGCTTCACTCCAATTATTAGTAAACTCAGTATATCGATTCCGATAACCACCCTTATAATAGTTATCCAAAGCTTCTTCCATTGTTTTACCATTTTTTAATAGTTTATATACATTATATGCATCTGTATCAGCATAAACATCATCCATATCAAACGTATGACTGTAGTTGGAATATACATCATCCACTTCTGCATTATAACCAATCAAATTCAACATTACTTTTTTAAATACATTATAATCATTTGACTTATTTGTTATTACCATAGCATCATTCATAGCAGTTTGCAGATCTCCTGCCCAACCTGATAAATTGTTGATATGGTATTCTGGCATAAGACCAAATTGTAATCCATCTCCTAAATCAGAATTATATATATATCCGGTTGCTGTTGCCGCTAAATGATACAAATCACCTGTTTCTCCAGTAGCAGTTGCATAATAATCGGTTTTACTTTCAAAATATGCATATAACTCTGCATCTTTAGCTTTTACATGATTAACAAATCCTGTATCAATGTCCTTTCCTGTCCCATTCCAATTTCCCCCAATATAACTACTATTAAATTGTCTGATAAACATAAAAGTTAACCAATCTTCAACTTTTGTATTATATTCTGCTGAACTATATTTGTTCTGATTTTTATACGCTATTGCCAAATCATTTAATTTTGATATATTATAACACAGCAAATCATTCAACTGATAGTCAAATGGCTCAGGATCAATCGAATCAATATCCAAATCACCATCTGTATCAGCATTTATAGGACTAGATAATAACTTCCCTGTAACTCTTACTTTCGTTTTATCTTCATTATATTCATACCTTAACTCGACAACTTCTTGGCCATCCATTAATCCATCATCATCTGTATCGGGATTATTCTTGTCTAACTTTATTTTTACATTATTAAATAAAACCATATTATCTTCATAATAATCTGCAATGCCATCATTATCACTATCTGTTTCAATGTCAATTTTATCATTTATATCACTATAAATATCCTCTAATTGATTTGCATCAGATGCTAAATAAAATGTGCCTGCTGTATTATTTGCTAACGGCTTTAAATATTGTGTAAAATAACTCGAGCTAGAGTTTCCTAAACCCACGGTATATATCTTAACACCCTTATTGCTAGCTGTTTTAATTATTGATGAATGCTTACCAATGTCTGATGTTTCCCCATCACTTAACACTACCATCATTTTTAAAATATTGTCTTCTGTTGTTTCAAATAGTGAGAATGCACTATTAATTGCATTATACATATATGTTCCACCCGATGAACGAAAATAATTAGTTGTCAAATAATTTTTAGCTACTTCTTTATCCGATGTTATGTTCGATGTCAAAACTGTTGTAGAAGATGCAAATTTTACAACACCTACTTTACTATTACTTGGCAAATTTTCTATTAAACTTTGAGCAACTTCTAATCTCTTATTATAACCATCATGCCATGTCATGCTACCAGAATCATCAATAACAAGAATCACCTCCACACCAGAATAACCTTGTGAATCCCATACATCAATCCATATTTTAGATTCTTCAAACACTGTTCTATTAATCAGTATATATGTAGAAAAGTGATTGGTCTTTGCACTAGCAATATTACCATTAATGCTTGTTTCAAGTTCCTCTAATTGTTGTTCTTGTTCATTGAAATAGTATATAACAGGATCAAATGTTTCATCTTCTAACAATTTTTCATTAAACTGAAAGCTTAATACTGCCTCTTTAAATGTTCCATCAACACTAAAATTATATGCCGCACCTATATACCCCGGAATAGTATTAGGAAATAGTATTTCATCTTCCACAATATTAATATCTAATGTTTCTACTTGCTTACCAGTAAGTTCAAGCGTCACTGATGGAAGAACACTATCGCCTAAATCTAGTGTTTCCGTAATCATAAATAAGGCTTGATATACAAGTGGATTTGTACCTAATTCAATCTCCCTTCCATCAGATACACCATCAGTATCTGTATCAACTAAAATAGGATTTGTACCATACTTATTCACTTCATCATAATCATTTAGCCCATCTCCATCTGTGTCACTTAAAGTCGGGTCTGTACCTAGAGTTATTTCAAACTTATTTGTTATACCATCTCCATCATAATCTTCATCCCCATCCTCAATACCATTATCATCAGAGTCTCTTCTCAATGGATTAGTATACACTTTCTCTATTTCATCATAATCACTTAACCCATCTCCGTCTGTATCAACACTATTAGGATTCGTACCTATTACAATTTCCAATTCATCAACGATTCCATCCCCATCAGTATCGGTTGTATTAGTATAATCCAACCAGCCTGCATACAAAGTAATATTATCCTGTATCTGTGTATTATCAAAATCAAATAATTGTTTCTTATCCTCATCTGTATACCATCCAGTAAAATAGAAGCCCTCACGAACCGGATTTTCTGGTTTTTGTGCGTATTCCCCTGCACAAACCAGTTGTACTCCTGGTATGTTACTAACATCATCTCCGCAAACATCAAATACAATACTCTTTTCTTCTACAATATTATTATTATAAGCATAAGAATATAAATTGTAATTTTGAGGTTCTTCTAAAGATGTTCCGCCAGTTCCCTGAAATCCAAAATACACATCCTGTCCATTTGAAATATTTGCATTATATCCAACATTTCGTATCACATAATGATTCCCTTCATGCGATTCTATAACTGCATTCCAAACAGATGTAATTTCTCTATTATAATCAAACTCCAATATCCAGTCTTCTATCGTTCTATCTGATTTTGCACCTATATTTATCGTAGCTGTAAAGCCAAGCTGCCAATCATTATCAAGGTGGTAATTCACTGCATAACACTGCGTATCTTCTTGCTGGATACCGCCCGCCAATTCGCATTTCTCCGGAAATCCATCGAAGTTTTTATTTCCGCTGATTCCAAATTCCACATATCCACCCTTTGGAATATCCTGATTCCAACCAGCATTTTTAATAACATAACCCGTTTCGGTTTCCTCATATATCGAACCATTCCAGATATTAAAAAGATCTTTTTCTGAATCTACCCGTAAGTACCAGTTATGAATGGCTTCCTGACTTACATTGTCAATTCTTATGCTTGCATTATAACCGCCTTCCCAATATCCTGACAACGTATAAGTAACAGTGTAACCATCTCCTTCATAGCTGTTTGTCATTGTTACTCCATCCCATTTCGCTTCAGCAGATAAAATAGTGCCATCTTCTGCAAATGCCTGTAGATTTACGGACGTACACATTGTAACAGCTGCCAACCCTGCTGCTACTATCCTTTTCCAACTTTTTCTCATCTTTGTTCTCCTTACCTTGTTATTTTGTAAAATCAAACTTGATGTAAAGTAATTTCCCACTACTGTCCGGCATATATAAATATAAAAATAGCCCGACCACATGATACAGGTTATTACTTCCTTTCATTGCGGTCGGACTATCTTAGAAATATCTCTAAATACGTTATATAATGTCTTATTATCTTTATCCCCTTAGACTCCCAACTTTGCGTCCATATGTTTCCACATGTTTGCCCTCATCAAATTCATTTCCTCTTTAAAGATAGCATATTTTGTATAATCTTGTCAAGAAAATAATTTTATAAAATTCTGTTGCCTGCAGTCCATTCATATATGGCAGTTTAATGTCCATAAATACCACCTGATATTGTATTTTTTCATACCTTTCCAATCAATACTTTTTTTCCTTCAAATGCAAATCCATAATGCCGGATTCTCTCTTTTTCCATGCCAAGTGAAAGCAGCTCTGCATCGTAATTTTTTTCGTCAATCTGTTTTAATGCTGCCGCCACAGTTTCAGACAGTCCTTTTTCCTCATCCTCATCATATACCTTAAATTCCATTACGATAGCATCTTTTTCCCGGCTCTTCGGTATCAGCATCACATCATATCTGCCATACCCGCTTTCCCGGTTGGATTTCAGCTGGTATTCGTCTCTCAGCGATACGAGAAGTCCTAATACAAATCCATGATAGAACCGCTCCGGCTGCGTCCGCTTTGAAGCACGTCTGCCCGTGTCAAAATTACTGAATGTTTCCAGTGCCACATCATTCATATAATTAGTCATGGCTTTTACATTTCCTGCGAGCAGTGCATTGACAAACTCATTATATTCCTGACGCACAACTTCAAACCATCCGCGGAACAGATTAAAAAACATACTGCTTGTTTC
>FR900164.1:0-6498 GCA_000437755.1 Roseburia sp. CAG:303 | reverse complement strand
CCCCTGTATTCCACATCGACCGCTTTTAAATAGCCGCTTGTCAGAAGCAGACTCCAGATTGCCCCTTCATTCCGATCCAGCTGGTGAAATACAATCTGTTCATCAAAATTCTCCACAATTTCTTTTCCATGGATCAGTTCTTCCATTTTTTCTTTGATTTCAGGAGATGCCGTCTGAATCAGCCTGCTTACCATTTCAAATGAAGCAGACGCATTTAAAAGCGAACTTTGTTCGCAAGCGTCTGCGTAGGTACTAAGGAATCCTCCCAACTTCGTTGGGTCCTTCCTTAGTACAAGTTTAGAACTTGTCGAAACCCAGTAAGTCCTATATTCTTTCTTATCCAGAAAATTTGTAATTGACCACGGATTATAGATATCTTTTACCGGTCCAAACACAAACCCGTCATACCATTCTTTTACCCGCTGTTTTTCTTCTGACATGTCATAACTGTCCAGTGCATGAAACACTTCTTCTTCTGTAAATCCAAAACAGGCTGCATATTTTTTTGATGTTATCGTTGCGACATTCAGGTTATTCAAATCAGAAAACATGGATTCCTTTGAAATCCTTGTAATGCCCGTCATAACTGCACGTTCCAGATAAGGATTTGTTTTAAATGCAGCATTAAGCAGGCTTCTCATAAATCCGGTAAATTCTTCCCAGTAACCATTCAGATATGCTTCCTGCATCGGAGTGTCATATTCGTCCAGAAGAATAATCACTTTTTTACCATAATAACGTTCCAGATAACCTCCCAGATCTTTTAATGCTCTTTGTGCCGTAACATGATCCATCATTGGATTTACCATCTGATACTGCTTCCTATCTGCTTCTGTAAATATATCACTCTCCATAATTTCTCTGTTCTCTTTAAAAACATCCGAAAGAATACTCTTTATCATTTGTATTGCATCTGTGTACTGCGTCTGCTTTACATCCGCAAAACTTAAAAAGATTACCGGATATGTCCCCTGCAGCTTCCGGTAGCTTTCATCGTTCCAGACAGCAAGCCCTTCAAACAAATCCGCCCGTCCTGCATATTTATTGGAGAAGAAACATTTCAACATATCCATATTTAAAGTTTTTCCAAAACGACGAGGTCTGGTAATCAGAGTTACAATATCCCTTGATTCCCACCATTCCCTGATAAAATCTGTTTTATCCACATAAAAGTTATCATTTACCCGAATATCTTCAAAACCCTGATTTCCAATGCTTATTATTTTTCTCATCCCTGCACTCCTTTTTAATATCACATATTTTTCAGCTGATTTCTAAAAAAATTGTACCATATGAAGATGACAAAAACAAGACAAACCCCTGAACGTCCTACCCCAGCACATCTTTTTTCCGAATAATAATATTCCCGGCTAACACTTCGATTCCCCACAGGATTCCGCAGAATACAATACCGAATATCAGTTCTATTCCATCCTGACGGAACACAGCGGTACGAAGCAGCATAAAATTATTTCCCATCATAAACCATTTAACATAATATGCCGAAGCTGTAATTACTGCGATATATACAACATATCCAGCCACAGGAGACAGACACATCTGACACAGCACAAGAAACTGGCTCAACGCAAGAAGTGTAACATATCCGAGAATCCAGATATAACACATAATAAGAACATCATCAGAAATAAGCAGAGGTGCTTTTAAGAATGGCAGAAATTCTTCCCTGATTGCGAATCCACCCGTTCCCATACACGCAGCCACCGCAAAGATGGCAGCATATGCCACCAGATAAACACAAAAACTCTGAATAGCACACCAAAGACATTTTGACAGCCACCAGAGATTTTTGGAACGATATCTGGACAAATACATATTTCCCCGCAGCCGCCATTCTCTTCTCGGATAATAGACCGCAAATATCCCTGCCAGCAATGTAAACAGCAGATATTTCATGGGGATTTGAAATACTTTTCCACCCTCTACATATTCATATTTTTCAAAACCTTCAAATACTTTTACCGATAACTCCGATACATTCGGCAGAAAGCCCTGCATTTTCATCGGTATAAGTTCATTTACTGCAATAATTGCAACAAAAACCGCCTCCAATACATACAACGGCCACATTTTTACTGTTCCCTCCCGCAGATCATACCGCAGACAATGTATTAATTTTCCCATCACTCCACCTGCTTTTCTTTCATAAGGAAATCTCTTTTTCCTTTCATCAGACCAATCACCGCTATCAGTACCGCTGCCGCCGCCGGCAGAAAAAACTGATACCTTACATCAATTCCATCATATATATTTCCATAGAATACATTTCTTTTGTCAGCGGCAAACAGCATTGCAACATCTGTCTGCAGACAAAGTGCCGCCACAATGATAACTCCTGCCAATCCGCTTCCTGTATACCATTGAATCAGCTGTGCCAGCAATGCCGCTATAAAGATGGTAAAAAAACATTCTGCCGCATACGTCAGAAAAATCATCCCATAATCTATACTGTCCACTGTTTTATTTGCCAGGAAATACATATAACTGTCTTTCTGATTCCACACAAACAGCTTATCCGACAATATTCTCCCTACCGCCAGTGTTTCCACAAATACACAGATTGTAAAAAACAAAGCGGCAATTCCCGTTTTTATTACTATGTAATTCCATATCCGCGGAAAGCTTTTCTGCCGCACCACCCGATCTGCCCGGTAATTATCTTTTCCTGCTGCAAATATAATAAGCATTGTAATAATTCCAACAGTGCCTGTCATACGTCTTGAAGCAAGTGCAAATGCATCCATAATACAGGGAGTACATAAACCGGCACCCGTTCCCAATACAGAAAGTGCATATATACAGGCAAAACAGGCACACACACCACCCAGTACCAGCCTTCTTTCCGTACATAATTCCTTAATCGCCCGTTTTATCATCCTTTATTATCCTTCCTTCCGATATCTGAATGATTTCATCCGAAAGTTCCTGCAGTTCCTCTGCATCGTGACACGCAGTAATAATAACTGCTCCTCTTTCTTTCGCCTCATTCAGCATTTGTTTTACATTTTTCACACCGGCTTCATCAATCGCATTAATTGGCTCATCCAGTATAATAATATCCGGATTTTCCATAAATGCAGATGCGATTCCCAGTTTCTGCTTCATACCCAGTGAATATTTACGGTATTTTCTTTTATCATCCGGATTAAGTCCCACATCAAGCATAGCTTTGCGGATTTCTTCTTTTCCTATTTTGTGCTGGATGGATGCCAGCAGTTCCAGATTCTTATATCCTGTATAATTCGCTATAAATGCCGGATTTTCTATCAGGACTCCTATGCTTCTCGGAAATGAAATCTCTTTTCCCAGTGTTTCCCCGTCTATCACTACTTTTCCCTCTGTTGGCGATATCAGCCCACTGACTGCACGCATCAGCATAGTCTTTCCTGAACCGTTTTTTCCCTTCAGTCCATAACATTTTCCTGATTCAAACACCAGATTCACATGGTCAAGAATCGTAACTCCTCTGATAATTTTTGTATAATCCATTACTTCTATTTTCATAGCCTAATTCTTCCCTTCATAATAAATATAATTTTTACCCGGATAATATGAGTATACCACTTTTAGCGGACTTTTTTCCAGTTCTTCTTTTGTCATATAATCGCTCCATATTGTGTATACAAGTTTTATCTCTTCTGAATCCCCCGCCTGAAATGTCCTGCTGTAATCCGGATTAAGACTGGAAAATATATACGCATCCACACCATTGGAATTTAATCCGGCTTCCAGTATCCATTGTGCCACGCCTGTTTTTCCCATATAAACAGTGTCCTGTGTGTTATTTGTCATTTTCACATTTGCCACAATGTAGGTCGAATCACTGATATGACTGTCATCCAGACCGTCCACCTCCAGTTCGATATCTGGATATGCTGTCTGCATTTCTTCCTTATTATATATCTCCACATCCCCCACAGTTCCCTCCAGTCCCTTGTAAATGAATTTTTCACCAGCAGTAACCGGCTTATCCTCCGGACCCGGAAGTGCTTTATTCAGGCTGACAATCCGCACCGCTCCCAGTGCCAGCACGACTGCTGCCAGTCCACACAACAAACCCTTATAATGCTTCATGTTTTCTTCCTCCTCCCAATACATAACCGCCAACACTTACCACAAACAGCACCACTATCTCAATCACAACAACTCCGAAATTTTCCAAATCCGGCTGCACCGGCTGCATAATAGTATATGGACCGGCTGCATTCCATTTTGTATACCCAAGTATGGTCTGCAATAATATAAACAGGATAAACGGGAAAAAATATAACACATACCTGTTGTACAGCAGTCTTGAAACCATCAGTGCCATACATGCAAATAATCCCGCAATAAAAAAGTCTATCAGCAGATAAATTCCTATATATACCATCGGGTGTGAATAGAATATATCACTGAACATTGCCTGTGCCACTATTGCAAACTGCCTTGTTCCCGGCTGTGGAATTAATGCCGGAATCAATAATGCTGTCAGGTACAGATTTAAAACAAGGGGTATTACACAAATGCTTCCCGCACTCAGAAACACGGCAAGATACTTGCCAGCCAGATATCCGTTCCGGTTCATTCTTGTATACAGATTTTTGATATATCCCCCTCGTAAATCCGTATAATAAGAGATGCCATATGCTATCGTTCCCAGAAGAATCGACGCATAATAATACAAATATCCATAAAATCCCGCAAAATTAAGCATCAGACATGTATTATACAGGGATGGCGGGTAGGTTATATTATCGGCTTCACCCGCATATCCCCCGATCAGCGGCACTGCCTCCGCAATCACCTGGGCAATCGCTATCAGACAGGCTATAACAAGTGCAAAAACATATGTCCTGCTGTGAAATGCCCTGTATAATTCTAATTTAATTCCCTCTTTCATTTGTTATTTTCCTCCTATACTTCCTCTATCTGCGGCAGTTTCAACAATTTTACCTTGTCCGTTGCCAACTGACATTTTTTCTTTGCATCATACATCGTATCAAACACCAGTTCCATATAAATATCTTCACTTAATTCTTCCTGTGGTATAATATATAAACATCTTACCGGCACAGTTTCCCCCGGTTCCATATCTATAAAATATGCTTGTTTTCCTTGATTCTGCTGTTTTGTACAATCCACCCAAAACTCTGTATATGGCATTACTATTTCTACTTTCGTTTCTGGTAATCCATAATTTTTTCCTCTTTCATCAATCACACATTTCCTTAAATTCATAAAATTAAACAGGCAGGGACTTTCTGTTTCATCCGCATAATTTGTTAATTCAGCCTCTACACACAGATACATGAGCGGCGAACCATTATATGTATATGATACCTCCTGTTCACAAACCCGAACCGCCTCTTCTATTTTACTCTGCCACTCCATAAATGGCTCTCCAAATGTTTCCAGATGATCAGATACCTGCACCTTTTTTATAAAAATTCCATACTCCGCATCTGTATAACTATCATAAAACTTTTCTTCTTTATTTTCTTTGTAAAGGCAATCCTCTTTTACAAAAGAACTTAATTCATCCTTATTCAAATTTTCCTCTTCCCCCGATATGACAGACGTTGTTTCCGGTACTGCATGACTCTCCGTTGTGACAGTTTCCTCTACCGAATTATAATGAACATTTTCTGCTTTTGCACAGCCTGTACACAATAAGACTGCAGACAACATGATCAGTTTTCTTTTCAATTTAATCCCCTCTTTTCCTATTTAATATACTTCCTCTATCTGCGGCAGTTTCAAAAACTTTATATCCGGACTGTTTGATGACACTTCACATTTTAGTTTTGTATCGTATTTTTTTTCATAATACAATTCCATGTAAAGATCTTCTTCCAGCACTTCCGACGATATAATATACAGGCATCTTACCGGTACAGTTTCCCCCGGTTCTATATCTATAAAATATCCGTTTTTTATCCCCTCCTGCTGTTTTGCAGAATCTACCCAGAATTCTGTAAATAGCGATGCCTCTTTTATTCTGGTCTCAGACAATCCATATTGTTTTCCCCTTTCATCCGCCACACACAAATATAGTCCCATAAAATTTCGCAGGCTTGGACTGGTCATTTCTGCCGCATAACTTGTAACTTCTGCTTCTACACAAAGATACTTACACGTCTGCCCATTGCTCAAATTATTTTTTTCACAAAATTCTACTGCTTCATCTATTTCTGCTTTATTCTTTTCTTCTGCAAATGAGCCTCCAAATGCTTCCAGATTATCAGACACCTGTGCACTTTTTATTACAATTCCATATTCGTTGTTCTTCGCTATATCGTAAAACTTCAATTCTTCTGACGTATCATAGAATTTATCCTTATCCACAAAGTATCTTAATTCATACAGATCCATTGTTTCTCCTTCTGCAGCCTCTGTTGTTGTCGGCACTGCATGACTCTCCGTTGTGACAGTTTCCTCTACCGAATTATAATGAACATTTTCTGCTTTTGCACAGCCTGTACACAATAAGACTGC
>FR900163.1:29275-33433 GCA_000437755.1 Roseburia sp. CAG:303 | reverse complement strand
GCCGAATTTAAGACCGGAAGCAGGACTTTTAGCCATCCGTAAAGGATTAGGATTATTTGCAAATCTGAGACCTTCCTATCTTTATCCGGAATTAAAACAGGCATGCCCATTGAAAGAATCCATTGCAGATGCCGGATTTGACATGATCATTGTAAGAGAACTTACCGGCGGGCTTTACTTTGGAGAAAGAGAAACCAAAGAAATCGACGGAGTTATGACTGCAAAGGATACTCTAACCTATACAGAGAACGAGATCCGCAGAATCGTTGTGAAAGCATTCGATATTGCCATGAAGAGAAGAAAGAAAGTAACCAGTGTTGATAAAGCGAACGTACTGGATTCTTCCAGACTCTGGAGAAAGATTGTTGCAGAAGTTGCGAAAGATTATCCGGAAGTGACCGTGGAAGACATGCTCGTTGATAACTGTGCCATGCAGTTAGTCAAAGATCCGGCACAGTTCGATGTCGTAGTAACCGAGAATATGTTTGGTGACATTCTTTCCGATGAAGCAAGCATGGTAACAGGCTCCATCGGTATGTTATCTTCCGCAAGCTTAAGCGAAGGAAAACTCGGATTATATGAACCAAGTCATGGTGCTGCACCTGATATCGCAGGTCAGAATATTGCAAATCCGATTGCAACCATTCTTTCCGCAGCCATGATGTTAAGATATTCCTTTGATTTGGATAAAGAAGCAGATGCCGTTGAAAATGCCGTAAAACAGGTATTAAAAGATGGTATCCGTACTGTTGATATTATGACCGAAGGATGTACACAGGTAAGCTGCTCCGGAATGGGCGATGCCATCTGTGAACGTATTTAATTTCTATCAGGGGCAGAATTCCTGTCCCCTGAATTATTTCATATTTCGTCAGGAAAAGAAAGGAAGAATACAAAATGAGAAGTGACGCAGTAACAAAAGGTATGCAGCAGGCACCACACCGTTCCCTGTTTAATGCACTGGGAATGACAGAAGAAGAATTAAAGAAGCCTCTGGTAGGTATCGTAAGTTCCTATAACGAGATCGTACCGGGACATATGAATATAGATAAGATTGCAAATGCCGTAAAACTCGGTGTTGCAATGGCGGGAGGTAATCCGGTTATGTTCCCTGCCATCGCAGTATGTGATGGTATTGCCATGGGACACACAGGTATGAAATACTCCCTTGTTACAAGAGATTTGATTGCAGATTCCACAGAATGTATGGCACTGGCACATCAGTTCGATGCCCTGGTAATGATTCCAAACTGTGATAAGAATGTACCGGGACTTCTGATGGCTGCGGCAAGACTGAATATCCCGACCGTATTTGTCAGCGGCGGTCCAATGCTCGCAGGTCATGTAAAAGGATGCAAGACATCCCTTTCCAGTATGTTTGAAGCCGTAGGTTCTTATGCAGCCGGCAAGATGACAGAAGAAGAAGTAAAAGATTTTGAAGAACATGCATGTCCGACCTGCGGTTCCTGTTCCGGTATGTATACCGCGAACTCCATGAACTGCCTGACAGAAGCACTTGGTATGGGATTACAGGGAAATGGTACAATTCCTGCCGTATATTCCGAAAGAATCAAGCTTGCAAAACATGCAGGTATGCAGGTTATGGAAATGTTAAAGAAAAATATCCGTCCGCGTGATATTATGACAGAGAAGGCTTTCCGTAATGCACTTACCGTAGATATGGCACTGGGATGCAGCACAAACAGTATGCTTCATCTTCCGGCCATTGCACATGAAGCAGGTGTAACCATTAACCTCGACATAGCAAATGAGATCAGTGCAAAGACTCCAAACCTCTGCCATCTCGCACCGGCAGGACATACCTACATCGAGGAACTGAACGAAGCAGGCGGAGTTTATGCTGTTATGAACGAATTAAATAAGAAAGGTCTGTTAAATACTGACTGTATGACCGTAACCGGAAAAACAGTCGGAGAGAATATTGAGGGATGCGTAAATAAGAATCCAGAAGTAATCCGTCCAATCGAAAATCCATACAGTGAAGTCGGTGGTATCGCTGTTTTACGCGGTAACCTTGCTCCGGACTCAGCAGTTGTAAAACGTTCTGCAGTAGCTCCTGAAATGTTAAATCATGAAGGCCCTGCAAGAGTATTCGACTGTGAAGAAGATGCAATTGCAGCCATCAAGGGCGGCAAGATTGTTGCAGGTGACGTTGTAGTCATCCGTTACGAAGGACCAAAGGGAGGACCAGGTATGAGAGAAATGTTAAATCCTACCTCTGCCATTGCAGGTATGGGACTCGGCTCTACCGTTGCCCTGATTACAGACGGACGTTTTTCAGGAGCATCCAGAGGAGCATCCATCGGACATGTATCTCCGGAAGCTGCACTCGGCGGACCGATTGCATTTGTCGAAGAAGGCGATATCATCAGCATTGATATTGATAACCACAGCCTTAACTTAAAAGTCAGCGATGAAGTCCTTGCAGAGAGAAAGAAGAACTGGACTCCGAAGAAGAAAGAAGTATCCGGTTATCTTGCAAGATATGCAGCTCTTGTTACATCAGCCGATAAAGGTGCTGTATTAAAATCCGTAGAATAATAATAAAATACAAAACGAAAGAATAGAACAAAGGAAGGGGAAAAGATATGTTATTATCTGGTTCAGAAATAATCATTGAATGTTTAAAGGAGCAGGGTGTTGACGTTGTATTCGGATATCCGGGTGGAACCATCCTGAATGTGTATGATGAATTATATAAGCACTCCGATGAGATCAGACATGTGCTGACTTCCCATGAACAGGGAGCAAGCCATGCAGCAGACGGTTATGCAAGAGCTACCGGAAAAGTAGGTGTGTGTATGGCCACTTCAGGTCCTGGTGCAACAAATCTGGTAACAGGTATTGCTACTGCATACATGGATTCCGTTCCACTCGTTGCAATTACCGCAAACGTTGGAAAAACCATGATTGGAAAGGATTCTTTTCAGGAAATCGATATTGCCGGAGTGACAATGCCGATTACAAAGCATAATTTTATCGTAAAGGATATCAAGGACATTGCACCGACTCTCAGACGTGCCTTTAAGATTGCAAAATCAGGCAGACCGGGACCGGTACTGGTAGACTTTACAAAGGATGTAACAGCACCGGCAAATAAATACGAATATACACCGGTGAAACCGGAAGAAATCGCTCCGGTTACCGATACCATCCGCGAAGAAGATCTGGATGAAGCTGTATCCTATATCTGTGAATCCAAAAAGCCATATATTTTCGTTGGCGGTGGTGCAATTATCTCTGACTGCGAGGACGAACTTGCCAGATTCGTGGAACTTACCGGTGCACCGGTATGCGATTCCCTGATGGGAAAAGGTGCTTACGACGGAAGAAAAGATAATTATACCGGAATGCTTGGTATGCACGGAACAAAAACATCTAATTTCGGAGTTTCCAAGTGTGATTTACTCATAGTTGTCGGTGCAAGATTCAGCGACAGAGTAACAGGAAATACGCAGAAATTTGCAACCAATGCAAAGATCGTCCAGATCGACATTGATGCTGCGGAAGTAAACAAGAACATCAAGACAGATGCAAGCATTATCGGTGATGCAAAAGAGATTCTGAAGCGTTTAAATGCAAAACTCGAAAAAGCCGATATCGCAGACAAATCCGAATGGATGAATGAAATAAAGGAAAGTATGAAGCAGTATCCGCTTACCTATAATCAGGAAGGCCTGACCGGTCCATATGTTATCGAGCAGATCTACAATGAAACAAACGGCGATGCGATTATTACAACAGAAGTAGGACAGCATCAGATGTGGGCTGCCCAGTTCTACAAATATAAAGAAGGCAGACAGCTTATTACATCCGGCGGTCTTGGTACCATGGGCTACGGTCTGGGTGCTTCCCTCGGTGCAAAAGTTGCACGTCCGGACAAACTGGTATTCAACATTGCCGGTGACGGATGTTTCCGCATGAATATGAATGAAATTGCCACAGCCGCAAGATATAATATTCCGGTCATCCAGGTTGTTATCAACAATCATGTACTCGGAATGGTACGCCAGTGGCAGACACTTTTCTACGGACAGCGTTATTCTAATACAACCTTAAACGATCAGGTTGACTTTGTAAAACTTGCAGAAGCAATGGGGGCAAAGGGAATCCGCGTTACAAAGAAGGAAGATGTTG
>FR900163.1:25811-29262 GCA_000437755.1 Roseburia sp. CAG:303 | reverse complement strand
GAAGATGTTGCACCGGCAATCCGGGAAGCCATCTCATTAAATGCACCTGTTGTCATCGACTGCCAGATCGACAGCGACGACAAGGTATTTCCAATGGTTGCACCTGGTGCTGCTATCTCAGATGCATTCAGCCAGGAAGACCTGGACAATAAATAATCTTGATTCCTCGGAACTAATCACACCGGCAAACAGCGTAACTGCCCGTGATTAGTTCCTTAGAATAATATATATTTAAGGAGGACTCTTAAGATGGGAAGAGTTTATAATTTTTCAGCAGGACCTGCCGTTCTGCCGGAAGAAGTTTTAAAAGAAGCAGCAGCAGAAATGCTGGATTATCAGGGATGTGGCATGTCCGTAATGGAAATGAGCCACCGTTCCAAAGTCTATGATAAGATTATCAAAGATGCGGAACAGGATTTAAGGGATTTAATGAATATTCCGGATAATTACAAAGTATTATTTTTACAGGGCGGAGCATCTTTACAGTTTGCAATGATCCCTATGAACTTCATGAAACACAAAAAGGCTGCATATATTGTAACCGGACAGTGGGCAAAGAAGGCTTACCAGGAAGCACAGATTTACGGTGATGCCGTAAAAGTTGCTACCTCCGAGGACAAAACATTTTCTTACATACCGGACTGCTCTGATCTGGACATTCCGGAAGATGCCGACTATGTTTACATCTGTGAAAATAATACCATTTATGGTACAAAGTTCAAGAAACTGCCAAATACAAAGGGCAAGCCGTTAATCGCTGACGTATCATCCTGCTTCTTATCAGAACCTGTCGATGTTACAAAATATGGCATGATCTATGGCGGTGTCCAGAAAAATACCGGCCCTGCCGGTGTTGTAATCGCAATCATCCGCGAGGATTTAATCACAGAAGATGTTCTTCCGGGAACACCAACCATGATGAAATATAAGACTCATGCAGATGCAAATTCACTTTACAATACACCTCCATGCTATGGCATCTATATCTGCGGCAAGGTATTTAAATGGTTAAAGAAGATGGGCGGACTTCAGGCAATGAAGGAATTAAACGAAAAGAAAGCCAAGATACTTTACGATTTCCTTGATCAGAGTGAATTATTCAAAGGAACTGTTGTTCCGGAAGATCGTTCTCTCATGAATGTACCATTTGTAACAGGCGATGCTGACCTCGATGCAAAATTCGTAAGCGAAGCAAAAGCTGCAGGCTTTGAAAACTTAAAAGGCCACAGAACCGTTGGTGGCATGAGAGCAAGTATCTATAACGCAATGCCGATGGAAGGTGTTGAAAAGCTTGTTGAATTCATGAAAAAATTTGAAGCTGAAAACAAGTAAAATAACTTTTCTACAGAAGGAAAACGATTGATAGTTTCTGGTGTTTCTTTCTGCAAAAATGATAATATCTAAAAAAGAAGGTTAAAAAAATGATAAAAGTTAATTGCTTAAATCCTATTGCTAAGGTAGGTATGAATTTATTACCGGATACATTCGGTACAACAGATAATTTTGCAGACGCAGATGCAGTTCTTGTAAGAAGTGCTGCAATGCATGAACTTGAACTTCCGGACAGCCTGCTTGCCGTTGCAAGAGCCGGTGCCGGTGTCAATAATATTCCGCTTGATAAATGTGCGGAAAAAGGTATCGTAGTATTTAATACTCCGGGTGCAAATGCAAACGGTGTAAAGGAACTTGTTATTGCAGGTATGCTGCTTGCAGCAAGAGATATCCGCGGTGGTATGCAGTGGGTAGCTGACAATAAGGCAGATGCAGCAATCAATAAAACAATGGAAAAAGCAAAAAAAGCTTTTGCCGGAACAGAAATCAAGGGGAAAAAATTAGGTGTTATCGGTCTCGGTGCGATCGGTGTACTGGTTGCTGATGCAGCCGTTGCACTTGGCATGGAAGTCATCGGATGTGATCCTTACCTCTCTGTTGCAAACGCTTTGAAGCTTTCTACTGACGTAAAACTGGTAAAATCCAATGCTGAAGTATACAGCCAGTGTGATTTTATCACGGTTCATGTTCCTTTACTTGAGGATACAAGAGGAATGATTAACAAAGCTTCCCTTTCCATGATGAAAGATGGCGTTGTAATCTTAAACTTTGCCAGAGATCTTCTCGTAAATGATGATGATATGGCAGAAGCACTTGTTTCAGGAAAAGTAAGAAAATACGTTACCGATTTCCCAAATGCAAAATCAGCAAATATGGAAGGTGTGATTGCATTCCCTCATCTCGGTGCTTCTACAGAGGAATCCGAAGATAACTGTGCTGTAATGGCTGTAAAAGAAATCGTTGATTACATCGAAAATGGTAATATTAAAAATTCAGTAAACTACCCGACCTGCGATATGGGCATATGCACAAAGAAAGGCAGAATCGCTATCTGCCACAAAAATATGCCAAACCTGATTGCCCAGTTTACAGGAGCTATGGCTGCCTGCGGCATCAATATTGCCGAAATGGTAAATAAGAGTAAAGGTGATTATGCCTATACTTTAGTTGACCTTGACTCTGTGGTAACAGAAGAAGCAGTTGCCAAAATCAAAGCAGTTGATGGAGTAATTAAAGTCAGAATCGTAAAATAAGATTTCACTGTGAAAGGGACCTGTGTACTGCACAGGTTCTTTTTGCAGGTTATGACCGGAAAGAAAAGAAGGAGGTTCTTATGACTACAGAACAAACGGCAGAGAAACTGCTCCATACCATTCAGGAATCTACCTGTGCCTTTACCACCGCCCGTTATGCGGCAGAACGCTTAAAAACCGCCGGATTTGCGGAACTTTCACTGGAAGATGACTGGGATCTGGAAAAGGGCGGAAAATATTATGTCAATGTATATGATTCCTGCATTTTTGCATTTTCCGTGGGAAAAAGCGATGGAATGTTAAAGATTGCTGCGGCACATACGGATCACCCGTGTCTGTATGTAAAACCTGCACCGGAAATGAGGATTCAGAATTATGGCAAATTAAATACAGAAATCTATGGCGGTGCTATTTTAAATACATGGCTGGATCGTCCGCTGTCCCTTGCAGGAAGAATTACCTTTACTTCGGATGACTGTTTTCACCCGGCAAAGCAGATTGTGGATCTGAAAGAGCCTCTTTTTACGATTCCGAATCTTGCCATTCATTTAAACCGTGAAATCAATAAAGGAATCGAATTGAACCGCCAGACCGATATGCTTCCTTTATGTACTATGCTTAACGAAAATGATCCGGCAGATTTTCTTTCTGTCTGTCTTGCGGACAGGCTTCATGTAGAAAAAGAATCCATTCTTGATTATGAATTGTATCTGTATAATGCGGAGCCGGGCTGCCTAATCGGACTGAATCATGAATTTATCTCCGCACCGCGTATTGATAATATTTCTTCGGTGGAAGCATGTGTAAATGGAATTCTGAAGGATTCTGACGGGGACGGAATTCACCTGATCGCCCTTTATGACAAC
>FR900163.1:23613-25794 GCA_000437755.1 Roseburia sp. CAG:303 | reverse complement strand
TTATGACAACGAAGAAATCGGGAGCCGCACAAAACAGGGGGCAGATTCCGTTCTTTTATCCATCGTGCTGGAGAAGATTTATCAGGCACTTCATGAATCGAGAACTGCTTACCTGAATAAAATCATATCCGGATTCCTGCTTTCGCTGGATGTGGCACATGGATTTCATCCGAATAAACCGGAGAAATCAGATCCTACCAATATCAATTTATTAAATCGCGGAATCGTTATAAAGAGGGCATCTTCCCAGACCTATGCAACGGACTGCGAATCCATCGCCATCTTAGAACAGCTTTGCCGGAAAGAGGGCATTGCATACCAGAAATATGCTTCCAGATCGGATGGTACAACGGGAAGCACGTTGGGAACCATTGCCGGGAAATATCTTCCTATGCACAGTGCGGATGTCGGTATTCCGATTCTTGCCATGCATTCGGCGCGCGAAACAATGGGGGTTCAGGATCAGATAAATCTTGAAAAATTAGTACTGGCATATTTTGCCGGACAATAGAAGAAACGGAGAAATGAAATGACTGAGAATAATGGATACCGGACGAAGCAGAGGGAACTGATAGAAGCTTTTTTTCAGGAAAGGAAAGAACAGCATGTAACGGCAGAGGATATCCTGACTTTTCTGAAGGAACAGAATACCCCCGTATCAAGATCAACGGTCTATCGTTATCTTGACAAAATGCTTGCCCAGGGAAAAATCAGAAAATATACAATCGAAGAGGGCAGCCCAAGCTGCTATCAGTATGTCGGAACAGAGGATTCCTGCCATATGCATTACCATTTTAAATGCAGTGAATGTGGCCATCTTTTTCACGTCAGCTGCAGCCTTATGAACCAGATCGCCGAACATGTCTATCAGGAACATAACTTTATTATAGACAGCAGCAAAACAGTGTTCTACGGTCTTTGCGGTGAGTGCAGACGAAAACAGGAAGAAGCAGATCAATCAGAAAAAAAATAAAAGAGGAGCTTATATGAAATTCAGACCATGTATTGATATCCATAACGGACAGGTAAAACAAATTGTAGGAGGAAGTCTTCAGGATCAGAACGATGCCGCAACAGAAAATTTTGTATCCGGTCAGGACGCAGCATATTATGCCCGCTTATACAGGAAGTATCATATTACGGGCGGACATATTATTCTGTTAAATCCGGTTTCTTCTCCCTATTATGCAGCCACAAAAGAACAGGCTCTCATGGCTTTAAAGGAATATCCGGGAGGATTACAGGTCGGCGGCGGAATCACGGATGAGAACGCATCCGCTTATTTAGCTGCCGGTGCATCCCATGTCATTGTTACTTCCTTTGTATTCCGTGATGGCGAAATCAACAAAGAAAATCTTCTAAAAATCAGAAATGCAGCCGGCAAAGAGCATCTGGTGCTGGATGTAAGCTGTCGGAAAAAAGGTGATGATTATTATATTGTCACAGACCGGTGGCAGAAATTCACAAATGTCACGGTAACGCAGAATGTTTTTTATGAACTGGCAGAGTACTGTGACGAATTCCTGATTCACGCAGTTGATGTGGAAGGCAAGGCAAACGGCATAGAAGAAGGGATTGCTTCATTAATCGGACAGACGGAAGGGATAAAAGTCACCTATGCCGGAGGAATTTCCTCGTTTCACGATCTTGACCGTTTAAAAGAACTCGGTCATGGCAAAATCGACTTTACGGTCGGAAGTGCTCTCGAACTGTTTGGCGGCAGTATGCCTTTTTCTGACGTGGCAGCATATCACTGATGTTCGATCATGGAGTGAAGCTTTGACATGGCTTCTTTCATGCCGCCGACTTCATTGATGATTCCCTCATTGACTGCCTCGCTTCCAACCAGTATAGTCCCCAGATCCTTGGTCAGAAAACCGGTATTCAGCATGAGCTGTTCCATCCTCGATTTGCTTATTTCAGAATGTGCAGACACAAACCCCACGATCCGGTCCTGGATCAGCTTAAAATAATCATAGGTCTGCGGTGCACCGATAAATAAGCCGTTCATTCTTACCGGATGGACAACCATCGTACCGCTTGGCACGATAAAGGAATAATCCGTGGAAACGGCAACCGGTATGCCGATCGAATGAGAACCGCCGAGAACCAGTGAAACGGAAGGCTTGCTCAGTGAGGCAATCATCTCGGCAATCGCAAGGCCGCTTTCCACGTCCCCGC
>FR900163.1:15969-23607 GCA_000437755.1 Roseburia sp. CAG:303 | reverse complement strand
CCACGTCCCCGCCGCAGGTCTGAAGAAGCACCAGCAGTCCTTCCATGGAGTCATCATCTTCAAAGGCGGCAAGCTGCGGAATGACATGTTCGTATTTCGTTGTTTTGCTGTTTGTGCTTAACAGATCATGCCCTTCGATCTCTCCTATAATTGTTAAAAGGTGAATCTTATGATGCTCCCGGTTATGCTCCAGGGTTACCTGTCCATACTGTTCGATCTTTTCGTCCGTCATTTTTTCCATTTCTTTTTTATTCTTTTCCTGTTCCATGTTTTCATCCTTTTTCTGCTTTGACATATTCAGACCTCCATTTTATTTCTACTGTTTTATCATGTGAAAAACCGGAAAAAATATACATCCCAAAACAAGAATGTATGTTCGAAAAAAAGCACTTGAATAAAACATAATTTAATAGTAGAATAGTAAAATATATAATATCTGGGAGGTGTCTGTGTTGGCACAGAATAAAAAGCCCGCGGCGAAAAAGACAAAGCCGGCGGCAAAGACAGGAAAAAAAAATCAAAATACAGAAACTGAATCAAAATACATGCTGACAGAACAGGATATGAAAATAAAAAGTGAGATCAAACTGTTATTATCGCTTGCACTTATGGCACTTCTTTTTATCAGTAATTTCGGATTACTTCCTCCTGTTGGAAATTACATCAGTTATTTTATGTTTGGAATGACCGGTATCCTTGCTTATCTTCTGCCGGTTCTTATTTTTCTTTCCACAGCATTTTTAATTGCAAACCGCAAGAACAAGCGTGCATATATCAAATTTGCATCCGCCTTTCTGCTGACCTGGCTGCTGCTTGCCATGATACAGATGATCTTTTTTGGCTATCAGAAGGACAGAAGCTGTTTTTATTATTATTTTTATTGTGGGGAACACAAAAGCGGAGGTGGTTTTTTCGGAGCATTGATTGCAAATACACTCTGCCATATCGTTGGTGAAGTCGGTGCCTGGGTATTGCTGTTTATCTTCTTTATCATCTGTGGGGTGATCCTGACGGAGAAATCTTTTATCGGCGGAGTAAAAAAAGGAAGCCGGATCGTATACGAATCTGCGAAGGAAGATGTGACCAGAATCCGGCAGTCCGGGAAAGACTGGAGCAAAGAAAAAGAATACCAGAAAAACCGCAGAATACATAAGGTGGCAAAAGGGGTAAATCTAAGCAGAATCGAAGATCCTGCCCATGAACAGGAAGGAATGCACGAAATTACGGAAGATTCCTTTAAAGAAGCGGAAGAGCCGCACGAGTTACCGGTTCTTATCCAGACAAAGCCGACCAGAAAGAAGACCATGGCACAGCGTTCCATGATGATAAATCTTGAACGGCCTGCTCAGGAAATAGAACCATCAGAAGATATTCCACCTACAGAAACAGTAGAAGAAGCAGAAGAATATGTTCCGCCGCTTCAGGAAGATATTCCGGTAAAAATACCAAGTTATAAAAGTGCGGCATTTGTCAGCCACATTGAAGATGTTGAAGAAGATGTAACGGAAGAACCAGACTTGTTCAAAGACAGTGCGGATACCGAAAAGGTCTACATTGACGAAGAAGGAAACTATAAGGCAAAAGAACAGATTATCGTGCCGGACAGTGCAAAGAAAGTAATGAACCGTCCTGCCTTTTCTGTTTCTAATGCCAGACCAGTCATATCTGCGGCGAAAACCGCTGAAAAAGAAACCGTGGAAAACCGGAATGAAAATGACCTGGGTGCTGACGGCATGGTGGAAATAGCAACGGCAGATGTAAAGAACAGTGTCTACGAAGCCGAACCGGAAAGGAAGCCGGTAAAACCGACGAAAAACAGGACTTACCTGCTTCCGCGTACCAGCCTGTTAAACAAGAATCAGGAAAACAGCCAGACCAATCTGGCAGAATTGCAGGAAACTGCGGCAAAATTAAACCAGATTCTTGAAAACTTCGGAGTAAAAGCATCTGTCATCGATTTTCACAGAGGTCCATCCGTCACAAGGTATGAAATCCAGCCGGAAATCGGAACACGTCTGAATAAGATTACGACACTGGCAGATGATATCAAACTGAATCTTGCCGCAACGGATATCCGTATTGAACCAATCCCTGGCAAGCCAACCATTGGTATCGAAGTCCCAAACAAAGTCCGCGAATCTGTTCTGTTACGGGATCTGATTGAATCAAAGGAGCTGGTAAACCACAAATCAAAGCTTGCATTCGGTGCAGGAAAAGATATTGCCGGACAGGTTATTGCCGCAGATATCAGCAAAATGCCGCATTTTCTGATTGCGGGTACAACAGGTTCCGGTAAATCCGTATTTACAAATTCCATTATAATGAGTATACTGTTTAGGGCGACACCCGATGAGGTAAGACTGATTATCATAGACCCGAAAGTTGTGGAATTCAGTATTTACAATGGAATCCCGCATTTACTCCAGCCGGTCGTAACCGATCCGAAGATTGCTTCTAACACCTTAAAATGGGCGGTTGCCGAGATGAAGAAACGGTACGATGCATTCGCTGAGGCCGGTGTAAGGGATCTGAAGGGCTATAATGCAAAGGTTTCGGAAGCCCCGGATGAACAAAACTATGAGAAACTGCCGCAGATCGTCATTGTAATCGATGAGCTTGCGGATCTTATGATGGCTGCTGCAAAAGAAGTAGAAGAATCCATCTGCCGTCTGGCACAGCTTGCCAGAGCAGCGGGAATTCATCTGATCATCGCTACCCAGAGACCATCCGTCGATGTTGTAACGGGTCTTATCAAGGCAAATATTCCGTCCCGCTGCGCCCTCATGGTTTCTTCCGGAACGGATTCCCGTACCATCATTGATTCCGTGGGTGCGGAAAAACTGCTTGGAAACGGGGATATGCTCTTCTACCCTTCCGGCTATGTAAAACCGGTGCGTCTGCAGGGGGCATTTGTTTCCGATGCAGAAGTACAGCGTGTGGTAGATTTCTGGAAAGAACAGGCGAATGGAAATAACTACGATGACAGTATTTCAGAATACCTTTCCAGCCAGCCGGAGGAAAATGAAGAACTGCCGGATTCTTCCGGAAAAGAACTGCGTGACAGTTATTTTGAAGATGCTGCAAAGCTTGCCGCCCAGAGACAGAAAGCCTCGACCAGCATGCTGCAGCGTGTTTTTAAAGTCGGCTATAACCGCGCCGCAAGAATTATGGAGCAGTTAGAAGAAGCCGGCATTATTGGTGCCGAAGAAGGTACAAAACCACGGAAAGTCCTGGTAACAGAGACGGAACTGGAAAACCTTTTGAAAAATATATAAATTAACTACGGAGGTTAAAAATGAAAACAGATATTGAAATCGCACAGGAGGCAGTCATGCTGCCAATTAAGGAAGTAGCTGCAAAACTTGGAATCGAAGAGGATGATTTAGAATTATATGGAAAATATAAAGCTAAAATTTCAAACGAATATTGCGCATCCGTCCAGGACAGAAAAGACGGAAAACTGATTCTCGTAACCGCAATCAATCCGACTCCTGCCGGAGAAGGAAAAACAACGATAAGTGTCGGCCTTGGCCAGGCATTTGGAAAACTCGGAAAGAAAGCTGTCATCGCTTTAAGAGAGCCTTCCTTAGGTCCATGCTTCGGCATTAAGGGCGGTGCTGCAGGCGGCGGATATGCACAGGTAGTTCCGATGGAAGATTTAAACCTTCACTTTACCGGTGACTTCCATGCCATTACTTCTGCAAACAACCTGCTTGCCGCACTCCTTGACAATC
The DNA here is from genome assembly GCA_000437755.1 of Roseburia sp. CAG:303. Lineage (GTDB taxonomy): Bacteria > Bacillota > Clostridia > Lachnospirales > Lachnospiraceae > CAG-303. The sequence continues at coordinate 19,873 of FR900163.1, read as the reverse complement.
ATATCCAGCAGGGCAATGCATTAAATATCGATACCAGACAGATCGTATGGAAAAGATGTCTTGATATGAATGACCGTGTATTAAGAAATATTGTTGTCGGTCTTGGTTCAAAGATGGACGGTTTTGTCCGTGAAGATCATTTTGTTATCACGGTTGCATCTGAAATCATGGCTATTCTCTGCCTTGCAAATGACATAGATGATTTAAAAGACAGACTTGGAAAAATCATCGTTGCCTATAATTACAATGGAGAACCAGTAACCGCAGCACAGTTAAATGCAGTTGGTGCTATGGCAGCCCTTTTAAAAGATGCAATTAAACCAAACCTTATCCAGACACTGGAGCATACACCTGCTCTGGTACATGGTGGTCCTTTTGCCAATATCGCTCACGGCTGCAACTCTGTAAAAGCCACCAAAACAGCACTTAAAATGGCTGATTATGTTATTACGGAAGCCGGATTTGGTGCCGATCTCGGTGCAGAAAAATTCTTCGATATCAAATGCAGAAAATCCGGACTGCATCCGGACGCAGTCGTTCTGGTTGCAACCATCCGTGCATTGAAATACAACGGCGGTGTACCAAAAACAGAATTATCGGAACCGGATCTGGAAGCATTAAAACGCGGAATCGTAAATCTGGAAAAGCATATTGAAAATCTCCAGTTGTTTGGTGTACCTGTCATTGTTACATTAAATTCTTTTATTACCGATACCGAAGAAGAAATCGCATTTGTGAAAAAATTCTGTGAGGACAGAAACTGCGAATTTGCACTGGCAGAAGTATGGGCAAAAGGCGGTGAAGGCGGTGTTGCACTGGCAGAGAAAGTTCTTGATACACTGGAAAACAAAGAAAGCAGCTTCCATGTACTTTATCCGGACGAAATGCCTCTGGAAGATAAGATTGAAACGATTGCAAAAGAAATCTATGGTGCAGACGGTGTTACCTATGCTCCGGCAGCAAAAAAAGCACTTGCAAAAATTTCTGAAATGGGGTATGCAAATCTCCCTGTCTGCATGGCTAAAACACAGTATTCCTTCTCGGATGACCAGTCAAAGCTGGGAAGACCTTCCGGATTTAAGATTAATATCAGGGAAGTATATATCAATGCCGGTGCCGGCTTTGTAGTCGCAGTAACAGGTGCAATCATGACCATGCCGGGACTTCCGAAAAAGCCTGCGGCAGATAATATTGATATAAACGGAGACGGTGTAATTACCGGATTATTCTAAACGAGGAGACAATTATGGCACAGATTATTGACGGCAAAAAGATATCACAGGAAATCAAAGATGAAATAAAGGAACAGGTAGCACAGTTAAAGGCAGAGGGCAGCGAAGTATGCCTGGCGGTAATACAGGTCGGTAACAATCCGGCCTCCACCGTCTATGTCGGAAATAAGAAGAAAGCCTGTGCATATACAGGAATTACCTCTCTGGCATATGAACTTCCGGAGGAAACAACCGAAGAAGAATTATTACAGAAAATAGAAGAATTAAACCAGGATAAGAAAGTAAACGGTATTCTTGTCCAGCTTCCGCTTCCAAAACACATGGATGAAGATAAGATTATCGAAGCGATCTCTCCAGCAAAAGATGTGGATGGATTCCATCCGGTCAATGTCGGTGCGTTATCCATCGGAAAGGACGGATTTATCTCCTGTACCCCTTATGGCATCATTCAGCTTTTAAAACGCAGCGGAACCGAAATCGACGGAAAGAACTGCGTAATCATTGGAAGAAGCAATATCGTGGGAAAACCGATGGCACAGTTGCTTTTGCGTGAAAACGGAACGGTTACCATCGTACATTCCCATACAAAGAATTTAAAGGAAATTACCGCACAGGCAGATATCGTAGTCGCAGCCATCGGAAAGGCGAACTATATTACCGCAGATTACATCAAAGAGGGAGCTGTCGTGATCGATGTCGGAATCAACCGCAACGAAAATGGAAAACTCTGCGGCGATGTAAACTTTGCACAGGTTTCTGAAAAAGCATCTGCGATTACTCCGGTTCCAGGCGGAGTCGGACCTATGACCATCGCAATGCTTATGCAGAACTGTCTGGAAGCTTTCAGGAGGCAGAATTCTTGATTTTTGCAGATATCATTGTAGATATTTCACATGAAAAACTCGACCGGCCTTTTCAGTATATCATTCCAGAATCCCTGGAAGATAAGATTCTGATCGGGTCTGCCGTAAAGATACCTTTCGGAAAGGGAAACCGTATTATTCCGGGATATGTCATCGGAATTACGGAGATCCCTTCCTGGGAAGTCGATAAAATGAAAGAGATTCTCTCTGTTGAAGAGAAGAAAATTACACTGGAATCCGAGCTCATCCAGATCGCCTGGTTTATCCGCGAAACCTGCGGGGCAACGATGAATCAGGCATTAAAAACCGTTATTCCGGTCAAATCCAAAACAAAAGAAATCGAAAAGGCGGAGATTTCCCTTGCACAGGACTATCAGACACCGGAGAAATGGCAGGAATTGCTGGAACATTATCAGAAAAAACATGCTGCTGTAAGAATACGGTTAGTAGAAGCACTGATGAAACAGACCGTTCTGAATCAGGAATATGTAAAAAATGTACTGAAAATCTCGTCCTCTGTTCTAAAAGAAATGGAAAAGGGTAATATTATTACGGTAAAACGAACCAGAACCTACCGTAACCCCCTGACTTTTCTGGATGATTACCGGACAGATACCGATAAGGATGCGGATGTAAGCCTGAATGAGGGACAGAAACAAATCGTGGAATCCATCTGCTCTGATTCTTCCATGGTTCATCTGATTCACGGAATTACCGGAAGCGGGAAGACACGGATTTATATGGAACTGATCCGCCGGACTCTTTTGGAAGGAAAACAGGCAATTATCATGATTCCTGAAATTTCCCTGACTTACCAGACGGTAAAACGTTTTTTTGACGTGTTTGGGGATCGGGTTTCTATCATTCATTCCAGACTTTCGCCCGGAGAACGTTACGATCAGTTAGAACGTGCCAGACATGGAGATATTGATATTATGATTGGGCCTCGTTCTGCCGTGTTCACACCATTTTCAAATATTGGTGTTATTATAATAGATGAAGAGCATGAAAGTTCTTATAAAAGTGAAACCATTCCGAAATATCATGCACGCGAAACCGCGATTTTCCGGGCAGGGCTGCATCATGCCAGAGTCATTCTCGGCTCTGCAACTCCTTCCGTGGAATCTTACTACAAGGCATTGCATGGGGAATACCGGCTGCATACCCTGTCCTTCCGTGCAAGTGGTGCTGTTGCACAGGTATCCGTCGCCGACTTAAGGGCGGAACTGGAAGCCGGAAATAAAAGCATTTTCAGCCGCCGGCTGGCTTCTCTGATCGAAGATCGACTTGCAAAAAAAGAACAGATTATGTTGTTTCTCAACCGGCGCGGCTATGCCGGCTTTGTAAACTGTAGAAAATGCGGAGAAGTCTTACAATGCCCGCATTGTGATATCAGTCTGACTTACCATAACGGTGAACGCCTGACCTGTCATTACTGCGGTTATACGACAAGGATGCCGCAGTTATGTCCGTCATGCCACTCCAGATATATTGCCCCATTCGGAACGGGAACGGAAAAAGTGGAAGCACTGGTGCATAAGCAATTCCCATCGGCAAGAGTACTGCGCATGGATGCTGATACCACTGCGGCGAAAGGAAGCCATGAGCGGATACTTTCACAGTTTGCCGCTCATCAGGCAGATATCCTGATCGGCACGCAGATGATTGTAAAAGGACATGATTTTCCGCTGGTAACACTGGTTGGAATCATTGCCGCTGATTTATCTCTCTATGCACAGGATTACCGGGCATCAGAACGTACTTTCCAGCTTCTGACACAGGCAATCGGCAGGGCAGGGCGCAAAAGCG
>FR900163.1:13025-15948 GCA_000437755.1 Roseburia sp. CAG:303 | reverse complement strand
GCAAAAGCGACCATGGTGAAGCAGTGATTCAGACCTATCATCCGGAAAATTACAGCATTGTAGCTGCATCCAGACAGGATTATAAAGAATTTTATAATCAGGAGATTCTTTACCGGACAATATCAGGATATCCTCCTGTTATGCAGATGATGGCAATTCTGATTACCTCGGATCAAATAGAAGATGGCAGGGCCGCCGGGGAATGGTTAAAAACAGAACTCGAACATATGCAGGAAGCGGACTGTCATGTGATCGGCCCGGTGGATGCCGGCATTTTCAAATTAAAAGATCGCTACCGGACAGTGCTTTATCTCAAACATTCCGATATCCATGCACTGACCGGCATAAAAAACAGACTGGAATTAAAATTAAAAACATGTAAAACAGCAGAACACACGGATATTTACTTTGATCTGAATCCAATGACCGGATATTAATTGTCTGCTGGAAGAAAGGAAAAAGAATGGCATTAAGAAATATTAGAATTATGGGTGATGATATATTAACAAAGGTCTGCAGACCGGTTAAAGAGAACACACCGAAAATACAGCAGTTAATTGATGATATGTTTGATACCATGTATGATGCCTGCGGTGTAGGGCTTGCCGCACCACAGGTAGGTATTTTAAAACGTATCGTAGTGATTGATACGGATGACCAGCCAATCGTGCTAATCAACCCCGAAATCATTGAAACTTCCGGCGAACAGACCGGGGAAGAAGGATGTCTGAGCCTTCCTGGAAAATCAGGTGTTGTGACCAGACCAAATTATGTCAAAGTAAAAGCGCTGGATCGTGATTTTGATGAAATCATCGTAGAGGGAGAAGAACTCCTCGCCAGAGCATTATGCCATGAATGTGAGCATCTGGATGGACATATGTATGTAGAAAAAGTAGAAGGAGAACTTCATGACAGTCCGGAGCCGGAAGAAATGGAGGAATAAGATGAAAGTAGTTTTTATGGGGACTCCCGATTTTGCTGCCGGTATTCTGGAAAGTATCATAAATGCAGGACATCAGGTTGTTCTGGCAGTAACCCAGTGTGACAAGCGAAAAGGACGCGGGCAGGAAATGATGTTTCCGCCGGTCAAGCAGATGGCACTGGCACATGACATTCCGGTATACCAGCCGGTAAAAATCCGTGAACCGGAATGTCTGGAACCGTTAAAGGCAGTTTTCCCGGACATTATCATTGTTGCTGCTTACGGACAGATTCTTCCGGAGTCCATCTTAAAGCTTGCACCGCTTGGCTGTGTCAATGTCCACGCATCACTGCTTCCGAAATACCGTGGGGCAGCCCCGATCCAGTGGTCAATTATTGACGGTGAAAAGCAGACCGGTGTAACAACCATGATGATGGATATCGGACTGGACACTGGTGATATGATTGAAAAAGCGGTGGTTGATATTACAGAAGACGATACTGCCGGCTCTCTCCACGATAAACTGATGGAAGCCGGATGCAGCCTGATTCTTTCCACGATGGAAAAACTAGAAAACCATACGGCAGTCCTTACCCCGCAGAATGACAGTGAAAGCTGCTATGCAAAAATGTTAAAAAAAGAACTTGGAAATATTGATTTTAACCGGCCAGCCGAAGAAATCGAACGACTTATCCGCGGACTGAATCCGTGGCCGAGTGCCTATACCAGATATCACGGCAAGACCCTGAAAATCTGGAAAGCCCGTGTAAAAGAAGGTGATACTTCCTGTAAACCGGGTGAAATCACAGAGGTTGCAAAAGATACCTTCTGTATACAGACAGGAAAACATCTTTTGGAAGTAGAAGAGTTACAGCTTGAAGGAAAAAAACGTATGGAAACAAAGGCTTTTCTTTCCGGTGTCAAACTGAAAGCCGGAGAAAAATTAGAAACTGATTCACAGGATTTATCAGGAAAGTGAGGTTAATACTATGGATGTAACCTATATTCTGGTTCTGGTTGCAGCTCTGTTTTCTATCTGGGCTTCCATCAGAGTCAACACCACTTATAACAAATACGAAAAAGTAAGAAGCATGTCCGGTCTGACCGGTGCAATGGCTGCAGAACGTATCCTGCACAGCCAGGGAATCTATGATGTACGCGTTGAACATGTTTCGGGCAAATTAACAGATCATTACGATCCTTCTGCAAAAGTATTGAGATTATCCGATTCCACTTACGGAAGCAGTTCCGTTGCTGCAGTCGGTGTTGCTGCCCATGAATGTGGACATGCCGTCCAGCATGCCCGCGGATATGCTCCCCTGCAGATAAGGGGTGCGCTTGTGCCGGTTGCAAATCTTGGTTCTAATGCCGGCATTTTATTATTCATGGTTGGCCTGTTTTTTTCTTCTGCACTAGGAGATACCCTGCTAATGCTCGGCATCATTTTATTCAGTGCTGCTGTTTTATTTCAGTTAGTTACACTCCCGGTTGAATTCGATGCTTCCGCGCGTGCCATAAAACTGCTGGAATCCAATGGAATCCTCGGACAGACGGAATTAAGAGGCACAAAAAAAGTACTTGGTGCTGCAGCACTGACCTATGTCGCCGGAGCCGCAACCGCAATTATACAGCTTGCAAGACTTATTCTGATTGCCGGAGGTCGGGATCGTGACTAATATTGTAAACACAAGAGAAATTATTCTGGATATCCTGCTGGAAATTACCGGCAGGCAGGCACTGTCCCACCAGGTTCTGAAACAGGCACTGGAAAAATACCAGTACCTGGAAAAACGTGACCGTTCCTTTATTACCATCGTAACAGAAGGAACACTGGAAAATCTGATCCAGATTGACTATATTCTGAATCAATACTCAAAAGTAAAAACAAAGAAAATGAAACCGGTTATTCTGAATATTCTGCGGATGTCAGTCTACCAGATCCGCTTTATGAATAGCATACCAGATTCCGCCGTATGCAATGAAGCCGTAAAACTGGCATCC
>FR900163.1:207-13005 GCA_000437755.1 Roseburia sp. CAG:303 | reverse complement strand
AAAACTGGCATCCAAAAGAGGATTTTACCAGTTAAAGGGCTTCGTAAACGGAATATTGCGTAATATCGTCCGAAATAAGGATAATCCTGACTTTCCAGACGCATCAGAAGATCTGGTAAAACACCTGTCCATTGTCTATTCCATGCCGGAATGGATTGTGGAGCAGTGGATTTACCAGTATGGGACAGAATCGGCTTCCCGTATGATAAAAAGTACCTTAGACAACGATAATGCCATTTCCATCCGCTGCAATCTCAGCAGAACTTCCGTAGAAGAGTGCAAAAAGCTTCTGGAAGAAGAAGGCGTTACTGTAAAAAATAATCCATATCTGGAAGAAGCATTGTTTATCTCCGGAATGGATTATCTCGGTGCTTTGAAAAGTTTCCAGGACGGACTCTTTATGGTTCAGGATCCGAGTTCCATGCTTGTGGCAAAGATAGCCGCACCACAGAAAAATGATTACTGTATCGATGTCTGTGCTGCACCGGGCGGAAAATCCCTGCATATCGCAGATCTGCTCTGCAGCACCGGAATGGTGGAAGCAAGGGATGTATCGGATTACAAAGTATCTCTGATTCAGTCCAATATTGCAAGAAGCGGTTTTACGAATATCCGCGCTGTTGTAAAGGACGGTTTTCAGGGAGATCCGGAAAATGAAAATATTGCTGATCTTGTCATTGCCGATCTTCCATGTTCCGGCCTCGGAGTTCTTGGTAAAAAGAGCGATATTAAATATCACATGACACCGGAAAAGCAGAAGGAGTTAATCAAAGTACAACGCTGTCTGCTTGAAAATGCCGTAAAACTGGTACGTCCCGGCGGAACATTTGTTTTCAGCACCTGTACCACAAACCGGGAAGAAAATTATGAAAATTATAAATGGCTTTCTGATAATTTTCCATTAAAAGCACTGGATATTTCTGGATTAATTCCAGAAGAATTATCTTCGGATACTGCAAAAAACGGATATCTCCAGCTGCTTCCCGGGATAAATCCAACGGATGGATTCTTTATCAGCAAATTTCAAAAAACAGTTTAAAGTTATTTTACAAAGTAGAACTTTTATGCTATACTAAACAGGATATAGTATAAGCTACATAAGCAAAGGCAGAATATGATGACAGAAAAAATTGATATAAAGTCACTTAGTTATACAGAATTAGAAACATTTATTACCGAGCTGGGCGGTCAGAAATTTCGCACCGGTCAGGTCTTTGGATGGCTTCATCAGAAACATGTAACTTCTTTCGATGAGATGAGTAATCTGTCAAAAGATTTCAGGGAAAAGCTGGAGCAGACCTGCAGCATTGTGAATCTGAAACCGGTAAAGATACTTACTTCCCAAATTGACGATACGCAGAAATACCTTTTTGAACTTGCGGACGGAAATATCATCGAGAGTGTATTGATGAAATACCATCATGGAAATTCCGTATGTATTTCCACCCAGGTCGGCTGCCGTATGGGTTGCCGCTTCTGTGCATCGACGCTCGACGGACTCGAACGCAATCTCAGTCCGTCTGAAATGCTCGATGAGATTTATTGCATTGAACAGAGTTCTGGCGAGAAAGTGTCGAATATTGTTTTGATGGGAAGCGGTGAGCCGCTGGATAATTATGATAATGTATTAAAATTTATCGGTCTGATTACCGATGAGCGCGGTACAAATATAAGCAACCGGAACATTACATTATCCACGTGCGGGCTTGTTCCGCAGATTTACCGGCTTGCAGAGGAAAAGCTCGGACTTACCCTTGCGATTTCCCTGCACGCATCCGATGATGAAACAAGACGGACATTAATGCCGATCGCGAATAAATACACCATTTCAGAGATTCTGGAAGCCTGCAGACATTATTTTGACCGGACGGGCAGACGTATCTCTTTTGAATACAGCCTTGTTGCCGGGGTAAATGATACTGCAGCGGAAGCAAAAAAACTTGCGGCTTTATTGAATGGAATGAATTGTCATGTTAATCTGATTCCTGTTAATCCGATCAAAGAAAGAACATTTAAACGTTCCGACCGGGAAGCGGTAGAACGTTTCCGGGATTTTCTGACCGGGAAGGGAATCAATGCAACTATCCGCAGGGAGATGGGCAGCGATATCAACGGCGCATGCGGCCAGCTGCGAAAAAGTTATACGGAATCCATAGTTACAAAGGAGGGAGACACATGAAGGCTTTTGGAATTACAGATATAGGGAGAACAAGAAAAAATAATCAGGATTATCTATATATCAGTGAGAAACCACTTGGGAATCTTCCAAACGTATATATTGTTGCAGATGGCATGGGTGGTCATAAAGCCGGTGAAGTTGCTTCCAAAAGTGCTGTGGAAACAATTATAACTTCTATTACATCAACAGAACTGAAAGATCCGGTTTCCATTATCCAGGAAGCGGTGACAACCGCCAATAACGAGATTTTCTATATGTCAAAGGATCATCCGGAATTTGAGGGAATGGGAACAACACTTGTGATTACAACCATCTGCCGGCATGATTTTTATGTTGCAAACATTGGGGATTCAAGGCTTTATCTGATTAACGATGATATCCACCAGATTACCAGGGATCATTCCTATGTGGAGGAAATGGTCAGCCGGGGCGAAATTGATAAGGACAGTGCCAGAACACATGAGAAGAAGAATGTAATTACCCGGGCAGTAGGTGTTGAAACAGGTACATTTGCCGATTATTTCCAGGTAAAATACAAAGAAGGCGATAAAATCCTGATGTGTTCCGACGGACTTTCCAATATGATTACAGATGAGGATTTAAAAAGAATCGTAAAAAAGAATATACCGGTAGAGGAAATTGTAAACGAACTTGTATATACTGCAAATCATAATGGCGGAGCGGATAATATTACTGCAATAGTTGTAGAATTATAATAAGTATAGTAGAGAGGTTGAAAGAATGATTAGAAAAGGTATGTTTATTGGAGACCGATATGAAATAGTGGATAAAGTCGGTTCCGGAGGAATGTCCGATGTCTACAAGGCATTGGATCACAAACTAAACAGATATGTGGCAATCAAGGTACTGAAACCGGAATTCAGCGAAGACAAGACATTTGTTTCCAAATTCAAGGTGGAAGCACAGTCTGCCGCAGGTCTTGTACATCCAAATATTGTGAATGTATATGATGTCGGAGAAGACGATACGCTTCATTATATCGTAATGGAATTAATCGATGGCATTACTTTAAAGAAATACATAGAAAAGAAAGGACCTCTTCCGGTAAAAGAAGCGGTAAGCATTGCCATACAGGTTTCACAGGGAATCGAAGCTGCGCATAACAATAATATTATCCACAGGGATATCAAGCCACAGAATATCATGATTTCCAGGGAAGGAAAAGTGAAGGTAACAGATTTCGGTATTGCCCGGGCAGCAAGTTCCAACACGATCAATTCCAATGCGATGGGATCTGTGCATTACATTTCACCGGAACAGGCAAGGGGCGGATATATCGATGAAAAGAGTGATATCTATTCCCTCGGTATTACCTTGTATGAACTGATAACAGGAAAAGTTCCTTTTGAAGGGGATTCTACCGTAAGTGTTGCATTGCAGCATATCAACGACGAGATTCCAAGTCCAAAGGAGATTGTTCCTGATTTACCGGTCAGTGTGGAAAAGATCATTCTGAAATGTACACAGAAAAAGCCGGACAGAAGATATGCAAAAGTATCTGCGTTAATTGCAGATTTAAAGCATTCCCTGATTGCTCCGGATGAAGATTTTGTACAGATTACTTCTCCTGCCGTATCAAACAGAACCACTGTAATGATGACGGACGAAGAGGTTTCAAAGATAAGAAATGAAGCAGTACAGTACCCGGAGGAAGAGAATGACGAATACATTCCGGGCGAAGATGATGATGACGAGGGCGAAGAATCCTACGAGGATGATGAAGACGATATCTTTGGCGAAGAAGATGATATTGATTCCGGAAATCCGAAGATGGATAAGGTAATCTTTATCGGTGCCATTGTTTCCGGTGTTGTGTTTATTATTCTTGCAATTATCCTTGCCATTAATACTGCAAACGGATGCGGCGGTTCAAAATCCGATGATGAAAGCACCACAACTGCGGAAGCCGAAAGCATCAAATCCACACAGACAAAAGTTCCAAAAGTTGTTGGAAAGTCTGAAGACGAAGCAGTACAGATGCTTTCCGATGCACATCTTGGCTATAAGATTTCCAGCCAGTACCACAATACCATTCCAAAGGGCGATGTAATCAGCCAGAGTACGGATGAAGGTACCGTTGTGGATAAGAATACCACGATTGAAATCGTTGTCAGCCAGGGTGCAAAGAAGAACACCATGCCGGAGGTAATTGGTCAGGACAAAGACTCCGTAAAGACTCTCTTAGAGGGTGAAGATTATGGTCTTATTGTTACTTTTGAGTATCAGAACAGCACTTCCTATGAAGCAAATAAAGTTATCGGAACAAATCCGGAAGCAAAGACTGATATATACTTCGGAGATTCCGTTGTTGTATATGTAAGCCAGGGATCCGATACTTCTGATTCCGAAGTTCCGAATGTCATTGACATGAGCCAGGAAAAGGCAAAGGCTACCTTAGAGAGCAAAGGATTGTCCATGAAGGTGGAAAATGAGGCTTACAGCGACAGCATTGCAGCTGGAAACATTATTGTACAGGATATCAAGGATGGAAAGAAAGTACCTCGTGGTACAACCATCGGTGTTACTGTCAGCAAGGGTGCTGAGCCGACTACCACACAGGCTCCGACCACCACACAGGCTCCGACCACCACGAAAGCTCCGGAAACTACCACAAAACCTGCTGAAACAGAAAAAACAACCTTTACCGCTAATTTCCCTAGCAGAAAAGCCAGTGACTTTGGTGTAAGTGAAGATGTTACAGACGGACAGATTAAAGCTGTATTATCTTATACAAATAAGAATGGAGAAAATGTAACGAAAGACGTTACGGCATCTGCCGGCATTACCACCAGATATTCTACAAACTGGTCACAGAATGCATCGATTGAAGCAAGCGACGTAAAAGCCGGAACAGAGGCAAAGATTACCTACACCCTGACTTATACCGATGCCGAAGGGGAACATGAGGCAACTGCAGTTTCCGAGGCTGTGTTTAATTAATATGAGGGGCAAGATAATAAAAGGCATTGCAGGATTTTATTATGTACAGGTACAGGATAAAGTCTATGAATGTAAAGCAAAAGGAATATTCAGATACAAAAATGAAAAACCTCTTGTCGGTGACAATGTCGAGATAGAGGTATTAAATGAACAGGAAGCAACCGGAACAATTACCCGGATTGAGGAACGTAACAATTCCTTAATCCGTCCGGAGGTTGCAAACATTGATCAGGCGCTGATCGTGTTTGCAGCCAAAAGTCCTGCCCCAAACCTTAATCTGCTGGATCGTTTCCTGGTTATGATGGAAATTCAGGATATACCATGTATTATCGCATTCAGTAAATCCGATCTTGCAGAAGAATATGAAATTGGAAAATTATGTGATATTTACGAAAAAGCCGGTTATACCTGCTTTGCCATAAGTACACTTGAAGATATTAATATTGACAGAATAAAATCTGTTCTTGCAGGAAAAACAACCGCATTTGCCGGACCATCCGGTGTCGGAAAATCGACACTGTTAAATCATCTGGTACCGCATGCGAATATGGAGGTCGGCTGTATCAGCCGGAAGATTGAACGTGGGAAACATACCACCAGACATTCTGAAATCTTCTGTGCCGGAGAAGATACCTATCTGTTTGATACTCCCGGATTCAGTTCCATGTATATTACCGATTTTGAAAAAGATAATCTGAACTATTATTTTCCGGAATTTCAAAATTACCACGGCAAATGCCGTTTTAACGGCTGTATACATATCAGCGAACCCGGCTGTGCCGTAAAACAGGCTCTGCAGAATGGAGAAATCAGCGAAAGCCGTTATCAGAATTATGTATTAATGTATAATGAATTAAAAAACACCAGAAGATATTAATCATATCTTCTGATTCATGGAACTTCAAAATTTCCTGATATAAGAAAATAAAAAGGATGGGAGAGGATAATATGTATAAACTGGCACCATCGATTCTGAATGCGGATTATTCCAATTTAGGATCACAGATCAGACTGGCAGACAAGGCCGGTGCGGACATGATTCATCTTGACGTTATGGATGGCATGTTTGTACCATGTATTTCATTTGGATGGGATTTAATCAAAAAAGTAAGAGACTGTACGGAGAAGAAATTTGATGTGCATTTGATGATTAATGACCCGGATCGCTACCTGCATTATTTCAGGGAGGCCGGTGCAGATATTATTTCGGTACATGCCGAAGCTTGTAACCAGCTGGATGTAACCATCGATCGGATTCGTGATCTGGGATGTAAAGTCGGTGTGGTTTTAAACCCGGCAACTTCACTCACCACATTGGATTTTGTTCTTGAGAAAATCGACATGGTTTTACTTATGACGGTAAACCCGGGATTTGGCGGTCAGAAATATATGACCAGCATGACGAGAAAAATCGTGGAACTTCGCAGAATCATCGACGAGAGAGAATTTGATGTAGACATTGAAGTGGATGGTGGCATCACCGTAGAAAATGTACGCACAGTCCTGGATGCAGGAGCGAATATCATCGTATCCGGATCTGGTATTTACCGGGGCGATGTCACACAGAATGTAACTAACTTTCTCGATATATTTAAGGAATATGACAGTCATGACCAACACTAAAGCACTTATTATAAGCGGTGGAGACGTGGATTACAACTTCCAGCCGGAAAACTGCCGGATCATTGCCGTGGACGGTGGTCTGGAAGCCGCAAAAAAAATGGGACTTGTTCCGGATATCATTATTGGTGATTTTGATACCGTTTCCCCTGAAATTTTAAAAGAATACGAGGATATGGAGAACTGCCGGATCATACGGCTCTGTCCGGAAAAAGATGATACAGATACCGAGAGTGCGATTAATCTTGCCATCCGGGAAGGATTTCGTGAAATCGATGTACTTGGTGCTACCGGAAGCCGTTTTGATCACACCTATGCCAATATGTTTCTATTAAAAAAAGCATATCTGCAGAATGTAACCCTTACGTTTTACACCGGTTTGAGTAAAATATACCTGATTTCCGGAAAGAAGGAATATCACCCGGAGAATTTCTTCGGCACTTATATTTCCTTCCTGCAGTTTGACGGAAATGCGCTCGGTGTTACACTGAGCGGATTCAAATACCCGCTGGACAACTTCGATTTTGATACCACAAAAACCTGGCGGCTCGGCGTAAGCAATGAGCCGGTCGGAACGGATGCTTTCGTGGAAGTAAAAAGCGGCTGTCTCCTGGTGGTAGAATCCCTGGAAGATAAGAAAAGATGAAAAGAAAATACCTTTTACTTCTGACTCCGGTATCCATACTGTTTCTTCTTCTTGCAAAAAACATTCCGTTTCTTGCGGAGTATATCTTTGCAAGAGGAACATTTAAAATTGCATCCATACCGGTTGGATTGCTTTCCAGTCTTGTTCCATTTTCAATCGCAGAACTGCTTTTATATAGTCTGCCGGTAATATTCCTCGTTCTTCTGATCCACTTCATCTATCTGATGCTGCATCCGGGACGAATCGCCGTGTTAAAACGATGGGGAATGAATCTTGGCATAACGTTAAGCATTATGCTTTTCCTTTTTACCATTCTGTGCGGAACAAATTATTACCGTTATGAATTTGAAAACTTCTGCGATTTTAAAACATCGGAATACCCGGTCAGCCAGCTCTATGAATTATGCGTTTATCTGGCAGAACAGTCAAACAGTGCAAAAGAGGAGAGCACACAGACGAATCCGGTTCCTTTTTCAACTGTTTCCAAAGATGCGAAGAAAGCATTTAAAAAGATTCAGAAACAGTATCCGGTACTCCGCTACAGTACCGGCAGGGCAAAGCCCGTACTTGCTTCCCATCTGATGTCATACACTGGAATTGTCGGAATCTATGTTCCTTTTACCGTGGAAGCGAATGTAAATACGGATATCGCCGATTATAACCATCCTTTTGATACCTGTCATGAACTTGCTCATCTGCATGGGTTTATGCGGGAAAACGAGGCAAATTTCATTGCATACCTGGCCTGTATCCAGAGTGATGATGCTTATTTCAGATACAGTGGTTATATGACCGCCCTGATCTATGCGACCAATGCACTGTATGACGAAGATACAAAACTGTATATGCAGATCTCCGCCTTATTATCGGATGAAGTACATGCAGATTTACACGAAGAAGATATTTACTGGGAGAAAATAAGAACTACAAAGGCATATCAGACCGTCGAAACTGCCTCTGACAAAGTAAATGATACTTATCTGAAAATAAACGGGCAGTCAGATGGTGTGAAAAGTTACGGCAAAATAGTTGATTTACTGCTTGCCGAATATTTTGCCCGATGATTGGAGAATACAATGGAATTAAAATTAAGTGATTTTTATTATGATTTACCAAAAGAATTAATTGCACAGGATCCGTTAGAAGATCGTTCTTCCAGCCGGCTGATGCATATTGACCGTAAAACAGGAGCTTATGAACACAAAAAATTTACCGATGTAATTGATTATCTGAATCCTGGGGACTGCCTTGTCCTGAACAACACCAAGGTAATCCCTGCACGTTTATTCGGTGTACGGGAAAAAACAGAAAACAAGGAAACCGTTCTCACAACCGGAAAAATCGAAGTCCTGTTATTAAAAAGACGGGAAAATGATATCTGGGAAACCCTGGTAAAACCGGGAAAGAAATGTAAACCGGGAACAAAATTAAACTTCGGAAACGGAAAATTACGGGCGGAAGTACTGGACGTGGTAGAAGACGGTAACCGTCTGATTCAGTTCCGGTATGACGGTATCTTCGAGGAAATTCTCGATGAATTAGGTCAGATGCCTCTCCCGCCATATATCACACATGAATTAAAGGATAAAAACCGTTATCAGACTGTATATGCCAAATATGAAGGATCTGCAGCCGCACCTACCGCAGGCTTGCATTTCACAAAAGAACTGTTAGAGGAAATCAACCGGAAGGGTGTCATCATTGCAAATGTAACACTTCATGTCGGACTTGGCACATTCCGTCCGGTAAAAGTGGAAAATGTACTGGAACATCATATGCACTCAGAATATTATACCATTTCGGAAGAAGAAGCACAGAAAATCAATCAGGCGAAAGCTTCCGGACACCGGGTAATTTCCGTGGGAACGACCAGCTGCCGTGCATTGGAATCCGCAGCTTCTGAGGACGGAGTTCTCCATGGAGTCAGCGGATGGACCGATATCTTTATTTATCCGGGGTATCAGTTTAAAATTATTGACGGATTAATCACCAACTTCCATCTGCCGGAATCAACTTTATTAATGCTTGTTTCCGCATTCGCAGGAAAAGAACATATCATGGCCGCTTATGAAGAAGCCGTAAAAGAAAAATACCGTTTCTTCAGTTTCGGCGATGCTATGATTTTAATATAAAAGGATGTGACTTCATGGAAAAATACAGAGTAAAACTGCTCAAGCCGGCAGCTAACATGGAAATATCTGTTCCGGGTTCAAAAAGCATTACCAACCGTGCGCTTTTAATGGCAGCATTATCAGACTGCAGGGTATGTCTGAAAGGTGTCCTTTTTTCGGATGATTCAAGATATTTTCTGAAGGCTCTTGAGGAGCTCGGCTTCAAACTGCAGATAGACGAAGAAAAAAAAGAGGTAACGGTAACCGGGGAAGGTGGAATGATACCGGAAAAATCTGGTGAAATCTATGTCGGAAGTGCCGGAACTGCTGCAAGATTCCTCACGGCAATGCTGGGACTTTCCGGAGGTACTTATACCATCCAGGCATCGGAACAGATGAAGAAACGTCCGATGAAAGCTCTGTTCCAGGCACTGGAACAGCTCGGAGTTCATTTCGATTATCTGGAAAACGAATATTTTCTTCCGGTAAGGACTCTTGGAAAAGAAGCAGGAAAGAGCAGGGTAACTCTCGATATCAGCCAGACTTCACAGCCTCTGAGTGCATTGCTTATGGCTTCTGTAATGTGTAACGACGGCATTTCCATCGATATTACAAGTGAGAAGAAGCAGGGAACATACATAGAGATTACCCGTAAGATGATGCAGACATTTGGTATGGAAAGCATCTTTGACGGCACTTCCTATCATACCGGAGCAGGACATACCTATCATCTTTCCAGTTACCAGATTGAACCGGATGTCTCTGCAGCCTGCTATTTTTATGGGCTTGCTGCTATTACCGGAACAAGTGTAACAGTAAAACATATTCACATGGATACACTTCAGGGGGATATCCGTTTTACAAAGGTGCTTGAGCAGATGGGGTGCCATGTCATGGATACCACAGAAGGCATCCGGGTTTCCGGTCCATGTGATCATAAACTTCATGGACTGACCGTAAATATGAACCAGTTTTCCGATCAGGCTCTGACACTGGCTGCCATTTCCGTTTTTGCAGACTGCCCGGTGCGGATCGAAGGCATTGCACATATCCGTCTGCAGGAATGTGACAGAATAAAAGCGATTTCACAAAACATGAAACGGCTGGGAATCCGCTGTGAGGAAGAAGAGGATGCCGTCACTGTTTATCCGGGTAAAACTGTACCATGTGAGATTGAAACCTATGAGGATCACCGGGTTGCCATGGCATTTACATTAATTGGACTGCTGCGTGACGGAATTACTATTTTAAATCCGTTATGCTGTAAGAAAACATTCGAAAATTATTATGATGTGATAGAATCACTTTATCCGGCATAAACACTGCCGGATTCCGGCACACAAAAGGGAGGAACAACAAATGGATGAAAAGGATTATATACACGAAATTGTTTTGAAGGTATTTGATACACTGACTGCCAGCATTGAACATTATCAGGTAGAATTCGTTGCATTTGGAAAATGTTATGGCGAGGATCAAATGTATATGACTGTCTTTTTTGCAACAGAAGAAGAAAGAAATGATGCTTTCGCAGATGGTGTTACAAACGAAATAGACCGTAAATTTCTGGAACTTGCAAAACCATATGATAAAAAGAAACTCTTAACTTCAGAACAGAAGTATATTTATTATGACAGTATGGAAAATGTAAACAAAAATTATCAGGGGAAACTGCCTCTTTATTTTGCAGATACACAACCGGCATAAAATCCTATCATTTAGCTTTACTGTATATGCAAATTGAACAATCACTAAGAAGACCCTATGAGACGGTCGGTACTAAGATGCAGTATTTTCGCATCTTAGTACCGATTGTCTCATTTGCATATACACTTGCAAAAATTTAAGTGTTTTGCAATTACCTATTACTTTATTTCTTATATATCACATAATTTTTTTCAACCAAAACCTTTAATGCAGCATTATAGGTATCTTTATCATAAAACGCAATCTGGAGAACTCCACCTTCAAATTCCCTGTTATGAACAATTCCAATATTCTTTATATTAATCTTTTCACCTGCAAGTAAGGAAGCGATTTCCGATATCGCACCCGCTTCATCTGTAATATCCATATAGATAAAGAATTCTTTTTTTATCAGACCAACCGCATTATTATTAAAGGAATTCCGGTATGCACCGCTCCGTCTGAAGATATCATTAATTCCGGCACCGTCTTCTGATAAAAGCATCTCCTTCGCTTCTAATAATAATTCAATATATTTATCCAGCAATTTTGCAATATTCTCGTGGTTTGTCATGCAAATCTGCTCCCACATCTCTGGAGAAGAAGAGGCAATTCTTGTGATATCCTTAAAACCGCCTGCTGCCATCTGTTTCATGATCTGCCTTCCAGAATCACTTTCTTTCACAAGATTTACCAGCTGTGCCGCAATAATATGCGGAAGATGGCTGATTGCCGCAACGGAATAATCATGTTCCCTGTAGTCAAGAATCAGTGGGATCGCACCAATCCCTTCGACCAGCGATTTGTATTCCTCCACCTTCTCAGGCAGGGATAATGCAGTAGGTGTAATGGCATACAATGCATTTTCACACAGGGATGCCGTACCATTCTCGTAACCGGTTTTTTCTGAACCTGCCATCGGATGACCTCCGATAAAATTCTCCTCCAGGGCTTCTTCTATTACAACTTTATGAATATTGGTTTTCACACTTCCAACATCCGTGATAATACAGGATGGCTTAATAATGGATTTTAATTTCCGCAGATAATATTCATTATATTCCACCGGAGTACACAGGAAAATATAATCACATTCCCCAAAATGTTCATCAATGCTGTCCGTGGCATAATCCGCTACTTTATCCTGCAATGCAAGCACCCTTGTGTGTTCGCTGCGGTTAAAAGCAATGATCCGGCAGTCCTTGTATGTCCTTCGGAATGCTTTTGCAATGGAAGATCCAATCAATCCCAGCCCTACAAATCCATACGTCATTTTATTGAATTTCTCTGTTAATAATGTATCATAAGTCATACCTGTTTCACTCCATTCTTTTTTGTGAAAGCACTTTCACAATTTAACGTATTCAATTATATCATAAGAACCAAATGATTTCAACGCAGAAATATTTCTGAAATAAGGATTGAATTTTTTGAACGGAAATGCTATTATTAAATAGTTAATATCGTATGTGAATACAATTGGAGAACATTATGAAAATACTCGATTTAGAGCCGGGGAGCAAAATTATAATAGAAATCTCTATCCGGACAGAGAAACTTGAATTTGAAACCACGATTGCAGATCAGACAAAAGG
>FR900163.1:0-165 GCA_000437755.1 Roseburia sp. CAG:303 | reverse complement strand
ATTATTGCTCCTATCCGGATTGAAGGAAAATTCCTGAATCTTCAGGCAAAAGGAGTAAAAATCAGCATTTTATATTATGATGGAGAGAAGCCTCCTGTTATGTGGGAATATGTTCCGCTGCCATCCTACGTTCACAATGGGGAAACCTGCTACAGATGTACCTGT
>FR900162.1 GCA_000437755.1 Roseburia sp. CAG:303 | reverse complement strand
GTCCGGGAACACAGACAGAATAAAAAGATAAAGGAGATGTATGGTGATGAGGGAATTACAAAGGGTGCTTGGGGATAAAAGGGTTATCATAGTATTTGTGCTGATTCTGATTATAAATGGAATATTATTTTATCAGAGTATGCAGCCGGATAGCAGTTTAGAACAGCAAAATAAGGAGCTATATGGAGATGATTACAGGAAAAATGCAGAAGAAAAGAAAGAATATTATTTTGATTATTACGGAAAAATGGATGTAGATACTGCCTGTAAGGAATTAAAGAGCAGGCTGGATGAGATTGAGCAGGAGAGAGAGGAATTCGACAGCAGGGCATTAGAAGTATGGGATGGAACAGGGGAACTGCCGCAATATATTGATACGCTGGACATCGATGCAAGACTGGAGCAGTCAGCGATTCAACAGATATACAGCACATATCTCTATATAAGCGGATATCAGGAATCGGTTGATATTATAATCGGGAGGGCAGAGGAACAGGCCGGTGAAGAAAATATATTTCGCAAAGACAGTTTTGCAGGAAGAAACATTCGTAAAACGGGAAGTGATTACAGCAGGGTAAGGGATGTAACACTTAAGGTAGACACAGAAGAAGCTTTTAATGCTGTCGCGGCATTTTCACTGGGTAACCTGCTGATGGTTCTGCCGGTCGCAGTTGTAGTTATTGTAATATTAGATGAGAGAAAAAAGGGATTGTGGGAATTTGTACATACGACTCCGGGCGGAAGAAAAAAACTGGCAGTACAGAGAATCGGTATAATGATTTCAGCTGTGCTGGCAACGGTAGTTATATTTACCGGAGAAAATCTGCTCATTGCCGGAATTGTGCATAAAGGATATGGAGATGTCACAAGAAGCATACAGTCCATACAGATATGCAGAAATATTACATTGCCCATTAATGTTCTGGAGTATTTTCTGCTGACTACAATGATGACGGTTCTTATGGTATTTATGGCAGGGCTGGTGCTGCTGGTATTAGCATTAATTGGAAATAATTATATCAAGGGATTTATATTGACGGCGGTTCTGACAGCAGCAGAATATATAGCATGGGTAAAGATTGGAGCAAACAGTAAATGGGCATGGCTGAAAAGGATAAATCTGTTCCGGTGGGTGGACAGCGGGGAATGTCTCAGAGATTATGAAAATATTAATATTATGGGATATCCCGTAGGACAATTTCTGTTTGGATGTATCAGTATGGCTGTAATCTGCTGCATACTTATGGCGGCGGTAATACTGGCGGGAGAAAAATATCCGGTAAGCAGTAAAAGGGGAATACTTACGGAATTGCTGCAGACACTGGAATACCGGCTTAAATTGTACAGACATAACTGTATATTTCTGCATGAACTGTATCGGCAGGTTATTGCGGGAAAATTATGGATTGTTATACTTGCAGCCATTTTATTCAGTATAGCGTGGCACGATACAAAGGCGGTAAGTACAGATTATTATTATAGAATTTATAATAATTATATGGAAATGTTACAGGGAAATGTGACACAGGAAAAATTAGATTATCTCAAAAAAGAAGATAGTTTGTGGCAGAAGCAGATAAAGACGCAGGAAAAAGAGATTGAGGAAACGACAGATGAAATATTGATTGCGGCAAGACAGCGCAGATTAGAGGAATTGCAGATATCGGATGAGTGTGTGCAGGATATCCTGACAGAAGCAGAGCATCTGAATGAACTGCAGGAGCAGGGAGAAAATGTGGTGCTGACGGCACAGACAGGGTATGAAAGGTATATGGGGAAAGAATCAGAAGAGCAGAGTTTAAGGAAATGTATTGTATTATTGCTTTTGGGAGTGTTATTTACAGCACCTCTTATAAGCCGTGAAAATGCAGAAAATACAGTAATAACGGTACGAAGCATGAAATATGGAAGGGGAAGATATATTGCAGCAAAAGCAATGGTGCTGTTTACAGAGTTATTCATTGTTTTTGGCTGTATTGAATGGTCTTTATATGATTCTGCACAGCAGAAATACGGAATGAATGATATGTGGGCAAGTATCAGAAGCCTGAGTTTTTATGATGGACTATGTAAGGGGATGAATATAGGAATGGTCCTGTTCCTGCAGCTGGCTGTGCGGTTTTTAATCCTGTATGCATGTATGAGCTTGTATGCTGCATTGACTTATAAAATGAAAAATGTAATGGCTGCCGCATTAATGGGAATATTAGTCTTTGTTTTACCGGCATGTGTGTATATGATGGGTTATGGGCAGATGGCTGTGTTTACCCTTGCAGATGAGATGATGACAGGTATGTGGCTGTAAAATAGCAGAAAGTGTGAGGAAAATATATGGAGAAAGAAATAAAACTTGAATTTGAACATGTAACAAAGTGTTATGGAGAGAA
>FR900161.1 GCA_000437755.1 Roseburia sp. CAG:303 | reverse complement strand
GCGAGGAAATCTGCAGCCTCTCTGGATGGATGGTATCATTGTACTGGATGCAGAAGGAAAGACGGACTGTGAATACAGCACGGACGAGTCTCTGACTAGTGAGATTACGGAGTATCTTCAAAAAGACATTATCATGGATTTTACCGGATATGAAGAAAGAACTTATTCAGAACGGTTTAACAGGAAAGACGGATCACATATTGACATTGCAGCCTGTGCCAGAAAAGATGCACCGGGTATCGTTGCTGTTTATTATTATACATCTCCGGAATTTGTCAGAAATTATACTCTGACGATACAGGACCTTTTAAATGGTTATAGTGTCCAGAAAGATGGAACGATTATTGTTGCAGACGATGGGATCGTTGTTGCCAGCAATGATGAGAGCTTGCTGGGGCAGAATACGGCTGACAACGAGGTCGTTCAGGCAATGAAAAAGCATACAGACAGTCGGCATATTTATCATTTGAAAAATGGAAGAACCGGATGCTATGGAATCATGCTGAAGCAGCGAGATTATTATATTTATGCGTATCTTCCGGATACGGAAGTGTTCCATAACCTTCCACTAAGTGTGATAAGCGTTATTTTTCTTTATTTTCTGATGTTTAGTATATTCTGGTTCTGGACATACAGAACCAATCAGGCACATCAGAAACAGGAACAGGAAAAAGACGAAAAATATAAAGCAGAACTTCTGATATCTGCAAAAAAGGCTGAAGCCGCCAATGAGGCTAAAACAGAGTTTCTCCAGCGAATGAGCCATGATATCCGGACTCCGATCAATGGAATCTGCGGTTTGATCAATATGGCAGACCATTACGCAGATGATATGGAGAAGCAGAAGGAATGCAGGACAAAGGTTAAAGAGGCATCTAATCTGTTGCTGGAACTGGTAAACGAAGTTCTGGATATGAGTAAGCTGGAAGCGGATGAAGTGGTTCTGGAAGAAATTCCATTTAATCTGAGCAGAATTTCTGAGGAAGTGCTTGTTGTGATTGAACAGATTGCCGCAGAACAGAATATCCGGATCGTGTGGGAGAAAAAAGACATCACACACCGGGCTCTCATCGGAAGCCCGGGACATGTGAAACGGGTAATGATGAATATCCTGTCCAATGCGGTGAAATATAACCGGGAAAACGGGCAGATCTATATCAGTTGCATGGAGATTCCATCCGAGCAGCCGGGAATGACGACGATGGAATTTGTCTGCCGGGATACCGGAATCGGAATGACTGAGGAGTTCCAGAAATGTGTGTTTGAACCATTTGCACAGGAACATTCGGGAAGCCGTGCAAAATTTGCCGGAACAGGCCTGGGAATGTCTATTTCAAGGAAGCTGGTCGAAAAAATGGGTGGAACTATTACTTTTGAAAGTGAAAAAGGCATAGGGACGACATTTGTGATCCGGGTTCCATTTAAAATAGATCCTGATACGGATAAATGTGAAGAACAGACGGATGTATCCGAAAAATCTATAAGGGGATTGCATATTCTTCTGGCGGAAGATAATAAGCTGAACATGGAAATCGCTGAATTTGTGCTTCAGAATGAGGGCGCGGACGTGACAAAAGCCTGGGATGGTCAGGAAGCGGTTGAGCTGTTCAGAAAAAGTGAACCTGGTGAATATGATGTCATTCTTATGGACATTATGATGCCGGTCATGAATGGTTATGAAGCCACAAAGAGGATCCGATCTCTGAACAGAGAGGATGCAAAGGCAATACCGATCATTGCAATGACAGCAAATGCGTTTACGGAGGACAGAATAAGAGCAAAAGAAGCAGGGATGAATGAACATATTGCAAAACCTGCGGATGCAAAATTATTAGTAAAAGTAATTCATAAATTTGTGGATTAGCGGAAAATATTTTCAGAAAGGAATTCATCATGAAAAAGAAAATATGGAATAAGCTGCTTGCGGTACTTGTGGTAATGCTGACAGTTATATCCCTCTTGTTAGGCTATGGCAGGAAGAGTGTGAAAAAAGAAGATGCAGAAACAATTACGGTGTACTTATGGAGTACAAAACTATATGAGAAATATGCACCCTATATCCAGGAGCAGCTGCCGGATATCAACATTGAATTTGTAGTAGGTAATAATGATCTGGATTTCTACAGGTTTCTTGATGAAAACGGTGGATTGCCGGATATTATAACCTGCTGTCGTTTTTCACTGCATGATGCAAGTCCTCTGAAAGACAGTCTGATGGATCTGTCCACAACCAATGTGGCAGGTGCTGTCTATGATACCTACCTGAACAGTTTTGTGAATGAGGATGGCAGTGTAAACTGGCTTCCGGTGTGTGCGGATGTACATGGCTTTGTAGTAAACAAGGACCTTTTTGAAAAGTATGATATTCCTCTGCCGACAGACTATGAAAGCTTTGTCTCTGCCTGCCGGGCATTTGAAGAGGTGGGTATCCGTGGGTTTGCGGCAGACTATTCTTATGATTATACCTGTATGGAGACACTGCAGGGACTGTCTGTATCCGATCTGGCTTCGGTAGCCGGACGCAAGTGGCGCATTGCCTACAGTGACCCGGATAATACGAAGAAGGAAGGTCTGGACAGTACGGTCTGGCCGGCGGCTTTTGAACGTATGGAGCAGTTCATCAAGGATACCGGGCTTGGCCGGGACGATCTTGATCTGAATTACGATGATATAGTTGGGATGTACCAAAGCGGTAAGCTTGCCATGTACTTTGGCAGCTCTTCCGGTG
Source organism: Roseburia sp. CAG:303 (assembly GCA_000437755.1). GTDB lineage: Bacteria > Bacillota > Clostridia > Lachnospirales > Lachnospiraceae > CAG-303. The sequence goes on along the minus strand of FR900161.1, from coordinate 28,407 downwards.
TAAAAATGTTTCAGGAACAGGGCATAAACACAACATTTCTGCCATTCTTTCAACAGAACGGCGAAAAGTGGCTGATGACGACACCGTATTTTCAGGTGGCTTTAAACCGTGATCTGACACAGGATGAAACACGCCGGAGGAAAGCGATGCAGGTGTTGGACACAATGCTTTCAGAGGATGCTCAGCTCCGTATCCTTTATGATGGACAGGATCTGTTGAGTTACAGTCAGGATGTGGATATGAAGCTTACGGAATATCTGAACGATGTGAAACCCGTGATTGAAGAAAACCATATGTATATCCGTATTGCGTCAAATGACTTTTTCTCTGTTTCCAAGGATGTGGTCTCTAGAATGATTACAGGAGAATATGATGCAGAGCAGGCTTATCAGTCATTTTATTCGCAGCTTCTTGAGGAAGAAGCTGCATCTGAGAATATCGTGCTGGATTCGCAGAAATCCTATTCCAACCGTTTTCGTAGCAACGGCGGGAATGCGGCCTATTCGGTTATGGCAAATACGCTGCGTGGCGCTTATGGGACGGATGTGTTGATCGCAACCGGAAACAGCTTTACCGGAAATGTGTTGAAAGCCGGCTATACAGAAAAAATGGCAGGTGATATGATCATGCCAAATGGTCTTGCAGCGTACAGCAGCACGATGAGCGGAGCGGAACTGAAAGAAACTGTTAAAAATTTTGTAGAAGGCTATGAGGGAGGCTTCCTTCCCTTTAACCGTGGCTCTCTGCCTGTGTTCAGCGGTATTGCTGTGGAGATCAGGGAAACAGAAGAGGGTTATAAATTTGGTAAAGTTACGAAGGATGGCAGACAAGTTCAGGACAATGATACTTTTACAGTAACCTGTCTTGCACTGCCAAAACACATGGAAGCATATCCGGCAGATGAGAATATTGTGTTTGATGGAGAAGATAGCACTGTGAAAGATACCTGGCTGGAATATATTTCAGAGGGTGATGCCATTCTTGCAGAGCCTGAAGACTATATGACTTTGAGGTGAGAAGTATGAAGATTAAGGATTATAATACAGACAGAGAAAAGCCGGCTATGAGAAAACGATTACAGACAGCTGTCTTTGCGACTCTCATTATAGTAATTGTTTTGACTGTTTTTCGATATTTCGGGTTTGTGACAGAAATCATTTATGAGGAAAGTGTTTCTCATCTGACAGAGATTTTCCGTCAGTCTGATAAGATGTTGACGGAACTGATAAATAAGAACCTGACTTATCTCCATATGTGGAGTGAGTATCTGCGTAATACTTCCAGTGAAAGTGAAATCCGTGATTACATAGAGAATGCGCAGGAGGATGCAGGATTTTTAGAATTTTATTTTCTATCGGCTGATGGGAATTATAAGATGATAACAGGGGAAACCGGGTACCTTGGATTACAGGAGAATATGGAAGATGAGATCCGGCAGGGAAATGATATCGTAGCGAATGCAGCAGTTCCAGGGAAATCCCAGCTGCTTGTTTTTGCCACTCCTAATGTTCATGGAATTTATCAGGGATTTGAATATGATGCGATTGCCATTGCTTATGAAAACTCTGATATCGTAGATGTGCTGGATCTTTCTGTTTTCAATGGAAATGCCCAGAGCTTTGTGATTCATCCGGATGGTCGTATTTTGGTGGATCATTCCTCTGAGTCATGGGGGAATGTGTATAATTTCTTCGGCATTCTGAGAGAGCATTCTGATATGTCTGAAAAAGAAATTAATGAGCTTTCGGAAAAGTTTAAAGCAGGATGTACCGATGCGATGCTCCTAAATCTGGATGAAAGGAAATACTATCTGGTCTATGAAAAATCGGATATCCAGGACTGGATGTTCTTAGGACTTGTACAGGCGGATATCGTCAATGCCAGTATGAATAGTCTGCAGCGCAGTACGATACTTCTTGTCAGTGCGATATCCAGGACTGGATGTTCTTAGGACTTGTACAGGAGGATATTGTCAATGCCAGTATGAACAGTCTGCAGCGTAGTACGATACTTCTTGTCAGTACGGTTGTGTTCTGTATTGCCGCATTTCTTATCAGCTTAGTTGTTCAAAAAAGCAGTACAAACTTAAGAAAAAAAGACACGGAGATCTTGTACCGGGATGAGCTGTTTCAAAAACTTTCCATGAATGTGGATGATGTTTTCCTGATGATGGATGCCAAAACATATCAGGCAGATTACGTCAGTCCGAATGTGGAAAACCTGCTGGGCATTACGGTAGAACAGATTCGTAAGGATGCTTGTATTCTGGGAAAACTGCATCCGGTGGAACATGAAGATCCGGAGAAGAATTATCTGGAGGAAATCCGGGTTCATGAGCAGAGAGAATGGGATTTCGAATATGTTCATCTGAAGACAGGAGAAAAAAGGTGGTTTCATAATATTGCGATGTGCTGCGAGATAAACGGGAAAAAGAAATATATCCTGGTTATGTCGGATCGTACCGCTGACTGGAAAATGAATCAGGCACTCTCAGAGGCAGTTCATGAGGCGGAGACTGCAAACAGGGCAAAGAGCACGTTCCTTTCCAATATGTCTCACGATATCCGAACACCAATGAATGCAATTATCGGCTTTACGACACTGGCTGTGAGCAACATTGATAATGAGAATAAGGTCAGAGATTATCTTAGGAAGATTCTATCCTCCAGCAATCATTTGTTATCATTGATCAATGACATACTGGATATGAGCCGGATTGAGAGTGGAAAGCTTCATATGGAAGAAACGGAGGTCAGTCTGTCGGAGGTACTCCATGACTTGAAGACCATTATCAGTGGGCAGATCCATGCGAAGCAGCTGGATCTTTATATGGATGCCATGGACGTGACGAATGAAGAAGTCTATTGTGATAAGATGCGGCTGAACCAGGTACTTTTGAATCTTTTGTCCAATGCGATTAAGTTTACACCTGCGGGAGGAACCGTTTCTGTCCGGCTGAAGCAGTATCCAGGGAATGTAAGAGGCACTGCGTTGTACGAGATCCGGGTAAAGGATAATGGAATCGGCATGAGTCAGGAATTTGTACAGAATATATTTTCTCCTTTTGAGAGGGAGCGGACTTCCACAGTCAGCAGAACCCAGGGTACCGGACTTGGCATGGCTATTACCAAGAATATCGTGGATATGATGGGTGGTACCATTGAGGTTCAGACAGAGCAGGGAAAAGGCACCGAATTTATAGTCTGTCTGCCACTTCGGATTCAGCCAAAGCATCACCCTATACAGAAGATCACAGAGCTGGAGGGTCTGAAGGCATTGGTTGTAGATGACGATTTTAATACCTGTGACAGTGTGACAAAGATGCTTGTAAAGGTAGGGATGCGTTCAGAATGGACACTTTCCGGTAAGGAAGCTATTCTGCGTGCACAGCAGTCTACGGAGCTTGGAGACGCATTCCATGCCTATATCATTGACTGGCGTCTGCCGGATATGAATGGTATTGAGGTCACCCGCCAGATCCGCAGTCTTGGTGACGATACGCCGATCATTATCCTGACTGCTTATGACTGGTCGGATATTGAAGCAGAAGCCAGAGCCGCAGGGGTGACTGCATTCTGCACGAAACCTCTGTTTATGTCAGATCTCAGAGAGAATTTGCTGGAGGCTATCGGACAGAAACAGGCCGGAACAGAGAAGCTGATTCTTCCGGCAGAGGGTTCAGATTTTAAAGGCAAGAGTATACTGTTGGTGGAAGATAATGAACTGAACAGCGAAATCGCGGTGGAGATTCTGAATGCGTATGGGTTCCAGGTGGATACAGCAGAAAATGGGGCTGAGGCGGTGGAGAAGGTTAAAAATTCAACACCGGGTAAATATGATCTGGTGCTGATGGATGTTCAGATGCCTGTTATGAACGGATATGAGGCTACAAAGCTGATCCGTGCACTGGATGAACCGGCGCTGGCCGGAATTACCATTCTTGCTATGACTGCCAATGCTTTTGATGAAGACAGAATGAGAGCACGGGAATGTGGTATGGATGGCTTCTTATCCAAACCGATTGTTATAGAGGAATTAATCGGTACCTTACGAAATAATCTGGTATGAATGAAATTGAGAAAGATGGTGAACACTTGGACACTTTTGTGTATAAAAACACTTATATATGAGAAAGATTATCATAGTAGAATAATTGACGGATATGCATAGTTAGTGTAAACTAACCATGCATATAATTTCTCATTGGAAGGAGTATTGATACTATGATGTATTTAGAAATTGAAAAAGTTATTGGAAGACAGATTATTGATTCCAGAGGTAATCCAACGGTTGAGGCTGAGGTTACACTAGTAGATGGAACAGTAGGAAGAGGTGCGGCACCATCAGGAGCGTCAACGGGAGTATTTGAGGCACTTGAGCTTCGAGATGGAGATAAAGCAAAATTTGGTGGAAAGGGTGTAACAAAGGCAGTTGCAAATGTGAATGAACTGATTGCTCCAGCCTTGATTGGAATGGACGCATCTGATATTTATGCTGTGGATCAGAGAATGCTCAAATTAGATGGAACAAAAGATAAATCTAACTTAGGAGCGAATGCGATTCTTGCAGTATCCCTTGCGACAGCAAATGCAGCTGCAAAAGCCTTGGAAATACCACTATACAGATTCATTGGTGGTGTAAGCGCAACTACACTGCCAGTACCAATGCTTAATTTGGAAAATGCAGGAGCTCATAGCAGTGCACCTGTGGATATACAGGAATTCCTCGTGATGCCTGTAGGAGCAGAAAATTTTTCAGAGGCACTTCGTTGGGGAACAGAAGTATTTCATTCATTGCAGAAATTGATTAAAGATGAGGGTATGTCTACGGCTGTAGGCGATGAAGGTGGATTTGCCCCTGAGTTTAAATCACAGGAGGATGCGCTAGACCATCTTGTAAAGGCAATTCAAAATGCAGGATTTGAGCCGGGTAAAGATTTTGTAATTGCCCTTGATGCTGCATCATCAGAATGGAAGAGTGACAAGGGAATAGGATTCTATCATCAGCCAAAATCAGGAAAAGACTTTACATCAGATGAATTGATTGAATATTGGGAACAGCTTATTGCTAAGTATCCTATTTATTCTATCGAAGATGGTCTTGATGAGGAGGATTGGGAAGGTTGGAAGAAGATGACAGAGAGAATAGGTCATAAAGTACAGTTAGTGGGAGATGACTTATTCGTAACCAATACAGAACGACTGAAAAAGGGAATAGAGATGGGAGTTGCAAACTCTATCCTAATTAAGCTTAATCAGATTGGTTCAGTATCTGAAACGCTTGAGACTATTAAGATGGCACAGAAGGCAGGTTATACAGCCATCGTTTCGCATAGATCTGGAGAAACAGAAGATGTAACAATAGCGGACCTTGCGGTTGCCTTAAATGCAGGACAGATTAAAACTGGTGCACCTAGTAGATCGGAAAGAGTTGCTAAGTATAATCAACTTCTGAGAATTGAGGAAAATTTGGGGGATAGTGCAAGTTATCTCGGAAAGAAAGCTTTTAATTTCGAAAGATAATGCTGTCCTGTTTTTGAGACATAAAGAAGCGCATAATAGAACCAGGATGAAGGTGAAAATTCCTTATCCTGGTTCTTTTTTTATGGCACCTCTAATGAGACCCATGAGAAGTTTGTATATGTTATGATGAAGAATAGTTAATTGCGAAACATATGAATTTGCCATATTTATCTGTTGTCGCAGTCGTGTAGAGAGCCGTGTCAAATGGCACGGAAGCAAGCTTTTGACCCTGGCATCCGTAAATATTTGAAAAATGCTCTTGACAAAATGAAATAATGATTTTATAATAAAAACACATTATTCCTAGAAAACATATAGGAAAAAGGGACAGAACAGACCCCCTTATTCCTGACCGCATAAGATGCCGGGATTTCCGACATTATCATAAAGAATGAAAGAAAAGGAGATTAAGCTATGAGTCAGATTAAAGAAAGTTCACTGGAATTAATCGGGGGAACACCGATTTTAAAATTAAACCGTTACACAGAGAAAGCAGGAATTAAGGATGCTACAATTTTGGCAAAGCTTGAATACCTGAATCCGGCAGGTTCTGTAAAAGACAGAATTGCTCTTGCAATGATTGAAGATGCAGAGAAGAAAGGCTTATTAAAGCCGGGTGCAACGATTATCGAGCCTACATCAGGTAATACCGGTATCGGTCTTGCAGCAGTAGCAGCAGCAAAAGGATATCATGCAATTCTTACACTGCCGGATACCATGAGTATTGAACGTAGAAATCTTCTGAAAGCATATGGTGCAGAACTGGTATTGACAGAAGGTGCAAAAGGAATGAAGGGGGCGATTGCAAAGGCAGAAGAACTCAAGGAATCCATTCCTGGTTCTATCGTTCTCGGACAGTTTGTAAACCCTGCAAATCCACAGGTACACAGAGAAACCACAGGACCGGAAATCTGGGAGCAGACAGATGGTAAAGTAGATATCTTTGTAGCAGGTGTTGGTACAGGCGGTACTGTTACCGGTGTAGGTGAATATCTCAAATCAAAGAATCCGGATGTAAAAGTAGTTGCAGTTGAACCGGCAACCAGCCCGGTATTATCAAAAGGAACACCTGGACCACACAAGATTCAGGGTATTGGTGCAGGATTTGTACCGGAAACATTAAATACAAAAGTTTATGATGAAGTTATTGCAATCGAGAATGATGATGCATTTGCAGAAGGAAGAGAATTCGCTGTAAGCGAAGGTATTCTGGTTGGTATCTCATCAGGCGCAGCATTAAAGGCGGCATCCATCCTTGCCGCAAGACCGGAAAACAAAGGAAAGACCATCGTAGCTCTTTTACCGGATTCCGGAGACAGATATCTGTCAACAGCATTATTCAATAACTAAATAATGACACAATTACTAAGAAGGTACTATGAGGCAGGTACTAAGGAGGGACCCGATTTATTGGGAAGATTCCTTAGTACCATAGCCGAATGTAGCGAGAGCGTGCCTTCGTGTAATGTTTCATTTGCATATGCATTTACAAAAGTTCAAGTGTTTCACAATTACATATTTGATAATGAACAGCCGGACAAGTCATAATACTGACCAGTCCGGCTGTTTCTGCGTCTGAATTTTTTAATTATGGGACTATATTACATAATCGTCCACATCGTTGTTCTGGTTCATCAGATCCTGTATGGTGATTCCGTTGAAATAATTTTCTGCAAGTTTCTGGAATCCTTCCCACATAGGCAGGGTTTTGCAATAGGCAACCCGTTCACACTGGTTCGGGCTGTGTTCAAGACAGGCAACCGGTGCAAAAGAGCCTTCCGTAATTTTTAAAATACTTCCTACGGTATATTCTTCCGGTCGTCTGATCAATTTATAGCCGCCGCCTTTTCCACGCAGGGCAGCCAGAAAATCATTCTTCACAAGCATCGATACGATGGATTCCAGATATTTTTCAGAAATTTCCTGCCGTCTGGCGATATCCATAAGCGGGGTGTATTCACTGGTATCCTGCTGGGCAAGATCAAGCATTACACGAACCGCATAGCGTCCTCTGGTTGATATTTTCACAATAGCACCTCCTAAATAATTATACCTATAAGTATACCTTAAAAATGTGTTATTTTCAAGTCGTCAGAAATGTCTCCCCAAAAGATTAATATTTTTCCTAAAAACCTATTGACAAAGTAGGTAAATAGGTTTATTATAATGAAAAGTTTACAGGATAGGAGAGAGAAGATGACAGATTGTGGCTTTAATACAACCCTTTTACATGGAGTTGATGAGAAATATTCCCACGGTGCAACACAGGTACCGATTTATCAGAGCAGTGCATTCAGACATGAAAGTGCAGAAGATTTAGAGAAAATATTTACAAATAAAGCAATGGGCTTTTCTTATACAAGAATCAATAATCCGACCATAGAAGTTTTTGAGAAGAAGATTACAAAACTGGAAGGCGGAGTCGGCAGTGTAGCCTGTGCATCCGGAATGGCAGCATTATTTAACGCATTTATGAATGTGTTAAGTGCAGGAGATGAGATTTTTGCGGCAGCCGGTCTGTACGGCGGAACAGTGGAACTGTTTGAGGATCTGGAAGCATTTGGAATTACTACAAAGTATGTAAAAGAAAATCGTCCGGAAAGCTATGAAGCATTGATTACAGATAAGACGAGAGTTATTTTTGCAGAAACAATAGGAAATCCGAAGCTGGATGTTACGGATATCGGGGCAGTGGCAGATATGGCACACAGACATAATCTTCCGCTTATCATAGATAATACAGTGGCAACCCCTTATCTTGTAAAACCACTTGAATTAGGAGCGGATATTGTGGTAAACTCTTCCTCGAAGTATATCAATGGAAACAGTGATGCAATCAGTGGAATACTTACCTGGGGCGGAAAGTTCAAGTGGGACGGGGAACGTTATCCGGGAATGAAACCATATAAAAAGTTTGGGCCGATGGCATACATAGCAAAACTCAGGAACGGACTTTTCCGGAATACCGGAGCCTGTCTTTCCCCACAGAATGCATTTTTAAATAATCTCGGACTGGAAACACTCGGACTGCGTATGGAACGTCATTGTTCCAATGCACTTGAGCTGGCAGAGTTCTTAAGGGATTTGGATGCAGGCCTTACGGTAAACTATCCGGGATTACCGGAACATCCGGATTATGAACTGGCAAAGAAGCAGTTCTCCCATGGATTCGGAGCTATCGTGACCGTCCGGGCAGGAAGCAGGGACAGGGCATACCGCATTATCAATGCATTAAAACTTCCGTATATCCTGTCAAATATAGGAGATACCAAGACTCTGGTACTTCATCCGGCATCAACGATTGCAGTACATTTATCAGAAGAAGAACAGATCCAGTCAGGAGTATATGATGATTTGATTCGTATCAGTGTTGGCATTGAAGATATCGAAGATCTGAAACAGGATTTCAAAAATGCGATAAAAGGAGAAAAATAATATGGCAAACGTAGATTACGGAACACTGAAAAAAGGCGGATTCATGAGACAGAAGCAGAAGAATAACTTCTCGCTCCGTCTTGCTGTAGTCGGAGGAACTCTGACCGCAGAGAATCTGAAGAAGATAGCAGAAGTAGCAGAGAAATATGGAGATGGACATGTACATCTTACCTCACGTCAGGGAGTAGAGATTCCATTCATCAAGCTGGATGATATTGATGAAGTAAAAGAATCCCTTGCGCAGGGCGGATGCAAGCCGGGTGTATGTGGACCGAGAGTCCGTACTGTTACTGCATGTCAGGGAAATCAGATTTGTCCGAGCGGAAATATCGATACCTATGATATTGCCTTAAAATTAAATGAACGTTATTTTGGAAGAGAATTACCGCATAAGTTTAAATTCGGTGTTACCGGATGTCAGAACAACTGTCTGAAGGCAGAGGAAAATGATGTCGGAATCAAAGGTGCAACCGATGTAAAATGGAAAGAAGACGCCTGCATTAACTGCGGACTCTGTGAAAAGGTCTGTCGTGAGCATGCGATTACCATCGAAGACGGCAAAGTAAATGTGGATTACGATAAATGTAATTACTGCGGACGCTGCGTAAAATCCTGTCCGACAGATGCATGGGATACCACTACGGCATATCTGGTATCTTTCGGCGGAACATTTGGAAATTCCATTGCAAAAGGAGAATATCCGCTTTCTCTGATTACATCAGAAGAACAGTTATTCCGCGTGACAGATGCAGCTATCCAGTTTTTTGATGATCACGCAAATCCAGGTGAAAGATTCAAATTCACTATCGATAGAATTGGAAAAGAAAAATTATACGAAGTATTAAAGGAGGCATACCATGGCTGATTTGAAAATTGATGATACGGTAGATATTACCGACGTTGTCTGCCCGGTAACATTTGTCAAGGCAAAAGTTGCATTAGAGGAATTAGATGACGGACAGATACTTGCCATCCGTATGAATGACGGAGAACCGGTGCAGAATGTGCCGAGAAGTATCAAAGAAGAAGGCCATCAGATATTAAAGCTGAACACAAATGATGATGGCACTTATACACTGATTGTAAAGAAAGTGGAAGAATAGGAGGGAAAATATGGCACTCAGAATAAATAAAGATAATTTTGAAGAAAAAGCATTAAAAGCGGAAAAACCGGTCCTTATCGATTTCTATTCTGATACCTGTATTCCCTGCAAACGTATGGCAGGACCTTTAGGTGAGGTAGAAGACGAATACGAAGGAAAACTGGAAGTTTACAAGGTAAATGTGAATTTCGACATGGAACTGGCAGAACAGTATGGTGTCATGTCAGCGCCGACACTGGTCGTTTTCGTGAATGGTGAAGAAAAAGCCAGACATAAAGGAGCTGCCGGGAAAGCAGAAATAGAAGCACTGTTTACGGAATTTATTTAATAATCTGGAATAAGAAAGGAAGGAATGCAGAGATGACTATTACAGTAGCAGGAAATAAGAAGGAATATGAAGAAGGAATTACACTTACATCTTTAATCGAGAAGGAAGATATTGATAACGCACAGTATGTTACCGTTACAATTAATGATGAGTTTGTGGACAGGGAAAAATTTGACACAACTGTAATTAAAGAAGGCGATGTTGTGGAGTTTTTATATTTCATGGGAGGAGGAGCTAGATAATGGCTTTTACGAATGAACAGTTAGAGCGTTATTCACGTCATATTATCTTAAAAGAAGTCGGCGTGAAGGGACAGAAAAAGTTATTGAATGCGAAGGTCCTGATTATCGGAGCCGGAGGACTCGGTGCACCGGCAGCACTTTATCTTGCAGCAGCAGGTGTCGGAACAATCGGAATTGTGGATGCGGATGAAGTAGATTTAAGCAATTTACAGAGACAGGTTATCCATACGACAAAGGATCTTGGAAAGGCAAAAGTAAAATCAGCCGCAGAAACCATGCAGGATATTAATCCGGATGTAAAGGTAAATACTTACCGTACATTTGTAGATTCCAGCAACATTATGGAGCTGATTCAGGACTATGATTTCATCATTGACGGAACGGACAATTTCCCGGCGAAATTCCTGATTAATGATGCCTGCGTTATGGCAAAGAAACCATTCTCCCATGCAGGAATCATCCGTTTCCAGGGACAGCTTATGACCTATGTTCCGGGAGAAGGACCATGTTACCGTTGTGTATTCAAGAATCCACCGCCAAAGGATGCAGTACCGACCTGTAAGCAGGCTGGTGTCATCGGTGCAATGGGCGGTGTCATCGGAAGTCTTCAGGCAATGGAAGCGATTAAATATATCATCGGTCAGGGCGATTTACTTACCGGAAGATTACTTACCTATGACGCACTGAAGATGAATTTCCGTACCGTAAAACTGCCAAAAGACTGCAACTGTGCTGTATGCAGCGATCATCCGACCATTACAAAGCTGATCGATTACGAACAGGCAGAATGTGATCTGAAGCATTAAACTTACATTCTTATTTCAGAGGAGGATATTATGAGTATTGTACTGAATATGAGCAGGTCAGATTATGAAAAGATTCTGGCACATTGCAGGGAAGGACTGCCAAATGAGTCCTGCGGACTTCTGGCAGGTACGGTGGAAGGCGATGTAAAGACTGTGACAAAGGTATACCTGCTGACCAATATTGATGCCAGCAACGAGCATTTTTCCATGGATCCGAAGGAACAGCTGGCAGCAGTAAAGGATGCAAGGGCAAATCAGGTAACTATCATAGGGAATTTCCATTCCCATCCGGAATCCCCGTCCAGACCATCCGAAGAGGATAAGAGACTGGCATATGATACCAGTATAGAATATCTCATCTTATCCCTGCAGGAAGAAAACAATCCGGTCTTAAAAGCATTTGGAATCGATAAAGAAAAAAATGTAACAGTGCATGAGATTGTATATCACGATTAGAAGATATGGGACAGGCTGTGGAAAATCAGAAGAAAACTGGTTTTCTGCAGCCTCTTTTTTTATTTTTTTGCTATTTACCTATAAACCTACTTTACAAATAGGGAAATAGGTGTTATAATGTGAAAAACAAAAAAAGCAAAGTGCATGGAGGTAAGACAGATGAAGAGAAAAGGTGTGAGAAGAATATTAATAGCGGCATTGATTATATTGTCCTTTTCTGTAATCGTAGGATTCAGAAAGAATAAGGATGAGTCAGGAATTGTTACGATTGTGAATGTTTCCTATGATCCGACCAGAGAACTTTTTGAGAAATATAATGAATTGTTTCAGGCACATTATGCAAGTGAGCATGGAGAGGATATCCAGATTATCCAGTCACATGGCGGCTCCGGTTCACAGGTCCGTTCCGTAATCGAAGGTGCGGATGCCGATGTAGTGACACTGGCATGTGAATATGATGTATCATTGCTTGAAAAAGTAGATCTTCTTGATTCTGAATGGAAAGATCGTCTGCCTGGAGATTCTGCTCCATATACCTCCACGATTGTATTCCTTGTAAGAAAAGGAAATGAGAAGAATATTAAGGACTGGGATGACCTGGTTCAGAAGGGCGTCGATGTAATCACTCCGGACCCGAAAAGCAGCGGCGGTGCATGCTGGAATTTCCTGGCTGCATGGGATTATGCAGATCAGAAGTACAATGGAAACGAGGACAGCATAAAGTCATTTATGACAAAATTATATAACAATGTTCTGGTACTTGATTCCGGTGCAAGAGCAGCCACCACAACATTTGTGGAAAATGGGCAGGGTGATGTGCTGATTGCATGGGAAAATGAAGCGATTGCAACCGTAAGGGAATATCCGGATGAATATGAGATTGTATCACCAAGCAGCAGTATTCTTGCACAGCCATGTACCGCAGTTGTTGACAGGATTGCAGAAAAAGACGGAAGCAAGGAAGCAAGTACAGAATATCTGGAATATCTTTATTCCGATGAAGCACAGAGAATCATAGGGGAATCCGGTTATCGTCCATATGATGAAACAATATTAAACGAATTTTCTGATACCTTTGATCTCGGTATAAAATTATGCACCATAGATGATTTCGGTGGTTGGAAAGCAGTCTATGAGAAATTCTTTAGTGATGGTGGTATTTTTGATGAAATCTATGGAAATTAAAAACATATTCAGAAAAAAAGAGAAAAATACAAGAGTAATCACGGGTTTCGGGCTGACGATGGGCATTACCGTTACCATGCTGTCGTTTTTAATTCTGATTCCGCTGATATCGGTATTCATTTATTCCTTCAAAATGAAGCCATCGGAATTCTGGCAGCTGATTACGGCAAAGCAGGTTGCAAAAGCACTGGCAACAAGTTTTCTGTGTTCCGTCCTTGCTGCCGTTATCAACAGTATTTTCGGAGTCATACTTGCCTGGGTGCTGGTCAGATACGAATTTCCAGGCAAAAGACTGGTGGACGGACTGATTGAACTTCCATTTGCACTTCCGACCGCAGTAGCAGGTATTACTCTTTCCAAAATGTATTCCAGTACCGGTATGCTGGGAAAACCGCTTACCATGCTGGGAATCGATGTGTCCTATACCAAAACAGGAATTGTCGTTGCACTGGTATTTGTCGGAATCCCGTTTGTTGTGCGGGCAATCCAGCCGGTGCTTGAAAAACTTGACGGACAGTATGAAGAAGCCGCATACATATTAGGGGCTGGCAGGGCAAAAACCTTCTTCCGTGTTATTTTACCGGAACTCACACCGGCACTTTTAACCGGATTCGGTCTGGCACTGGCAAGGGGAATCGGAGAGTACGGAAGTGTTATCTACATATCCGGAAACAGTGCAAAAAACCATACACAGGTCATTTCCTATGTAATTATGCAGAAATTAAACTATATAGATTATGAATCCGCAACGGCGATAGCCCTTGTAATGCTGGTGTTTTCCTTCCTGATTCTGCTCTTTGTAAACATCATTCAGGTACGTCAGGCAAAGAAAACCCTATAAACCTACTTTGCAAATAGGAAAATAGGTGTTATAATATATGCTATCAGGCTCGAAAAGTAAAAATATATGTGCTTGCACAATATATTTTTACCTTGAGAGCCGCCAAATATGAGGAAGGAGCGATTTACGAAGTAAATCAGCGGAATCCGAATATTTGAAGAATTGCCGGAAACGGCAATTCGAAGATAGCATTAGGTAATTACGAAAAGAAAGGAGAACAACATGAAGAGTAGTGCAATAAGCAGACAGGAAAGCAAAGCAGTAAAATATACCCTGATAACCATCAGTATTTTATTTGTATTCTTTATGCTGGTGCTGCCGCTGGTTTCGGTTATTACAAATTCCCTGAAAGAAGGATTTTCCTTCTATATTAATTGTCTGAAGGATGAATATGTAATGTCCGCATTAAAGGTGACATTGCTGACCACTGTGATTACAGTAATTGTAAATACATTTTTCGGAATTGCAGCAGCCTATCTTCTGACAAAGTTTTCCTTCCGTGGAAAGCAGGTGCTGGGAGCGGTGATTGACATTCCGTTTTCAGTATCACCGGTCATCGCAGGTCTTGCATTCCTCATGACTTTTGGACGTATGGGCTGGGCAAACCAGCTGATTGAATCCATCAATGATTTTCTGGGAACGGATATCAAGATTGTATTCGCACTGCCGGGTGTTGTATTGGCAACCATCTTTGTAACATTCCCGTTTGTTTCAAGGGAAATTATCCCGGTGTTAAATGCACAGGGGAATGATGAAGAGGAAGCGGCGGCACTGATGGGAGCGGACGGCTGGACCATCTTCCGGAAAATCACACTTCCGCAGATGCGGTGGGGACTGATATACGGAATTATCCTCTGTACGGCGAGGGCATTGGGCGAATTCGGTGCAGTAAATGCACTTTCCAAAACAAGAGGACAGACCTTTACCCTTCCGCTGGAAATCGATGCATTATATCTTTCCGGCTCGAAAGAATCCATTACCGCGGCATTTGCGGCATCGTCCCTTCTGGTTATGATAGCGGTGGTGGTTCTGATTGCGAGAAATATTGTGGAGCATAAGGCACGAAACAAAAATTTACAGTAGGAAGAGGAGAGAATCATTATGTATGTTGAATTAAAAAATATAAATAAGAATTATGGTGACTACAAAGCCTCTGATGATGTAAATTTCGGAATAGAGAGAGGAAAGCTGGTTGCACTGTTAGGACCGAGCGGAAGCGGAAAAACAACGATTCTGCGAATGTTGGCAGGACTGGAATATCCGGACAGCGGAGATATCTATATCGATGGAAAAAGAATGAATCAGGTACCGGCATCAAAGCGTGGAATCGGATTTGTATTTCAGAATTACGCATTGTTCCGTTATATGACGGTATTTGATAATATTGCTTTCGGACTGGAGATTCAGAAAATGCCGAAAGCACAGATAAAAGAAAGAGTCATGGAACTGGTAAAACTCGTAGGGCTGGAAGGACTTGAAAAGAGATATCCCAATCAGCTTTCCGGAGGACAGAGGCAGAGAGTTGCATTCGCAAGGGCATTAGCACCGAATCCGAGTGTACTGCTTCTTGACGAACCATTTGCGGCACTGGATGCAAAGGTAAGGGGCGAGATAAGAAGCTGGCTGAAGGATATGATACATAAAGTCGGAATTACCAGCATCTTTGTTACCCATGACCAGGACGAAGCGGTAGAAGTGGCGGACGAAATCATCGTGACAAACCGCGGAAAGATAGAACAGATTGGTTCACCGATCGAGATTTACAAGAATCCAAAGACACAGTTTGTAGCGACTTTCATCGGAGATTCCGCAAAAGTAGAGGATTATCATAAACTGAGAGGATTTACGAAAGGTGACTACGAAGGTGCGATTATCCGCCCGGAATTTGTAGAGGCATTTAAGAGTGATAATGAAAAATTCCAGAATGTCATCAAATATTCGGAGCAGGGAATCATAGAGAAAATTGCATTCCGCGGAAACTGCCTGCAGCTCACACTGAATGTAAAAGGAATCCGTCTGACAACGGATCGTTCCCTGGAACGGCGGCCGGTTGAAATCGGCGAAAAAATGTGTGTTGTGGTATACCGGTTATATGCATACGATAGCAGTGGAAATTCCTATTTACTGGAAAATGAGGAGCTTCGCGGAAAAGAAGTGATTACATTATAGAAAGGAACCGGAGAGATGAAAGAAAAATTACAGCGAAAGCAGATACATACGGATGTACTGATTGTAGGCGGCGGAACGGCAGGATGTTATGCGGCACTTACACTCAGCCGGAAGTCCGGACTTTCCGTTCTGATAGCGGAAAAGGCAAATATTAAGCGGAGCGGATGTCTTGCGGCAGGTGTCAATGCCATAAATGCTTATATTGTCAAAGGTCGTAAGCCACAGGATTATGTGGACTATGCGACAAACGATGCAAACGGCATTGTAAGAAAGGATTTGCTCTTAACAGCGGCAGAACATTTTAATGAAGTAACCGCAGAGATGGAGAAGCTGGGCCTTGTAATCCTGAAAGATGAAAATGGGGATTATGTTGCCAGGGGAAACCGGAATATCAAAATCAACGGAGAGAATTTTAAACCGATTCTTGCAGATGCAGTAAATCAGGCAGAACGTATAGATGTATTAAATAATGTAAATATTACGGATTTATTAATAGATAATGACAGAGTATATGGAGCGGTCGGATTTTCCATCAAAGAAAATACGGCATATGAAATCCATGCGGGAGCAGTCCTGATCGCAACGGGCGGGGCAGCCGGTCTGTACAAACCGAATAATCCGGGATTTTCCAGACATAAGATGTGGTATCCGCCATTCAACACCGGTGCCGGATATGCGATGGGAATCCGGGCAGGTGCGGAAATGACCTCATTCGAGATGCGTTTTATTGCTTTGCGATGCAAGGATACGATAGCACCGACTGGAACGATAGCGCAGGGTGTCCGGGCAAAACAGGTAAATGCAAGGGGATTTGTCTACGAAGATAAATATGGACTGACCACCAGTGAAAGAGTCTATGGAACGGTAAAGGAAAATCAGCTTGGAAATGGTCCGTGTTATCTGAAAACGACTGGAATTACGAAAGAACAGGACGAAGATCTGTTGAAAGCATATCTGAACATGGCACCCAGCCAGACGCTTAAATGGATCGAGTGCGGAAAGAATCCGAGTGAGCAGGATGTGGAAATCCAGGGAACAGAGCCTTATATCGTCGGCGGACATACGGCGAGCGGCTACTGGGTCAATACGAACAGGGAAACTACCATTCACGGACTGTATGCGGCGGGAGATGTGGCAGGCGGATGTCCGCAGAAATATGTAACCGGAGCATTGGCAGAGGGTGAAATCGCAGCACTTGATATCGCAGACAAATACAAGGCAGGAGCTGCACCGGAAAAAGAGCTTTCCGGACAGGCTCAGAAAATCATAGAAGAATATGAGCAGATTCTGGAACGTGAAAATGCCCCATTTACGATCGAAGAGCTTGAAGAAGCGATGCAGAAGGTAATGGATGAATATGCCGGCGGAATCTCAGTGAACTACCAGTTCAATGAGAAACAGCTGGATCTGGCGGATGAAAAGATAGATAAGCTTATCGTTCTGGCAGAACAGGCAGCAGCGGAAAATATGCATGAACTGATGTTTGCCTATGAACTTAAGGAACGTCTGGTAGTCTGTAAATCCCTCATTGCCCATCTGAAATACAGAAAAGAAACAAGATGGCATTCCTTCAATGAAAACCTTGATTATCCAAATCAGGACAAGGCATATTTTAAATATGTCAATTCAAAGATGGAAAACGGACAGATCCGGATGATTTTGAGAGATATTGTAAAGGAGGACACATATGAGCATACGAATTAACCAGAGCAGGTGTGTGGGCTGCGGAAAATGTACCCAGGTCTGTCCGGGAACATTGATTGATGTGGTAAACCATTGTGCAGTCATGCAATATCCGAGGGACTGCTGGGGATGTGTTTCCTGCGTAAAGGAATGTCCTGCCGGAGCAATCGAATTCTATCTGGGAGCAGATATCGGAGGAAATGGAAGTGTCATGAATGTTACCACAGAGGGCGATATCCTTCACTGGAATATCGTATCTGCAGGCGGACAGCAGACGACCATCGATGTGGACAGAAGAAATTCCAATAAATATTAAGCTAGAAAGTCAATTAAGGATAGATGATAAGAGAAAAGGAGAGAAGACTATGAGTGAATTATCGCATTTAGATGAACTGGAAGCGGAAGCAATCTACATTATCAGAGAGGTTGCAGCAGAATGTGAAAAACCGGTTATGCTGTATTCCATCGGAAAAGACAGCTCAGTAATGCTTCATCTTGCCATGAAAGCATTTTATCCGGAGAAGCCGCCGTTCCCATTCCTTCATGTAAATACAACATGGAAGTTTAAGGAAATGATTGAATTTCGTGATAAGACGGCAAGAGATCTCGGTATCGAAATGCTGGAATACATTAACCAGGAAGGTGTTGAGAAGGGCATCAATCCATTTGACCATGGTGCATCTTATACGGATATCATGAAAACGCAGGCATTAAAGCAGGCATTGAACAAATATGGATTCACGGCAGCTTTTGGTGGCGGCAGAAGAGATGAAGAAAAGAGCCGTGCAAAAGAAAGAATCTTCTCTTTCCGAAATGCGTCCCACGCATGGGATCCGAAGAACCAGAGACCGGAAATGTGGAAATTATATAACACAGAAATTAACAAAGGCGAGAGTATCCGTGTATTCCCGATTTCAAACTGGACGGAGAAGGATATCTGGCAGTACATAAAGAGAGAAAATATTCCGATCGTTCCATTGTATTTTGCAGCAGAAAGACCGGTTGTATACCGTGACGGAAATATCATCATGGTAGATGATGACAGAATGCGTCTGAATCCGGGTGAAAAACCTGAGAGGAAGATGGTGCGTTTCCGTACACTCGGATGTTATCCGTTATCCGGTGGTGTAGAATCTACAGCGACAACACTGGATGAAATTATAGAAGAAACATTAAGTTCTGTAGAATCGGAAAGAACCAGCAGAGTCATTGATAAAGATGGCGGTGCTGCAAGCATGGAAAAGAGAAAAAGGGAGGGATACTTCTAAGATGAGCGGATTATTAAAATTTATTACATGCGGAAGCGTGGATGATGGAAAATCAACATTAATCGGACATATTCTTTATGATTCCAAATTATTATATGCAGATCAGGAGAAAGCCCTGATTCTGGACAGTAAGGTAGGCTCCAGAGGCGGAGAAATCGACTATTCACTTCTTCTTGACGGACTGATGGCAGAACGTGAACAGGGTATCACAATCGACGTTGCATACCGTTATTTCACAACGGATCACAGAAGCTTCATCGTGGCAGATACACCGGGACACGAAGAATATACCAGAAACATGGCAGTAGGTGCATCTTTTGCCCAGCTTGCCATTGTTATGGTAGATGCAAAACAGGGTGTGCTTGTACAGACAAGAAGACACTCCAGAATCTGCTCACTGATGGGTATCCGCCACTTTGTATTCGCCGTAAATAAGATGGATCTGGTTGGTTACAGTGAAGAAAGATTTAAAGAAATTGAAAAAGATATCCGTGAACTTGCAAAGAGCCTGGATTTATATGATGTAGTCATCATTCCGGTAAGTGCAACGGAAGGCGATAATGTAACCAAGAGATCCGAAAATATGCCGTGGTACACAGGTCCGGTATTATTAAGCCATCTGGAAAATGTAGATGTATCAGAAACGGAAGAAGATTCCGTATTCTATATGCCGGTACAGCGTGTGTGCCGTCCGAATCATGAATTCCGTGGATTCCAGGGACAGATTGAGAGTGGTCATGTTCATACAGGACAGACCATCACAACACTGCCGAGCAATGAAACAGCTACGGTAAAGGCAATTCTGGTAGGTGATAAAGAGGCAGGGGAAGCTGGTGCAGGACGTGCGGTAACTATCCAGCTGGACAAAGAAGTGGATGTCAGCAGAGGATGTGTCCTTACCGATGACAAAGACCTCCCGACCGCAAAAAATGTTACTGTGACACTGCTCTGGATGGATGATGATAAACTTGCCATTGGAAAAGAATATCTTGTAAAACTCGGAACAAAGCGTATACCGGGAGTTGTAAAGAATATATCCTATAAAATCGATGTAAATACCGGAGAACATATTGATGCCGAGTACATTGAAAAAAATGAAATTGCAGTATGCCAGGTAGAATTTTCGGAAAAAATAGTAGTAGATGAATTTAAGAAGAATAAGACACTGGGCGAGCTGATTCTGATTGACCGTATCAGCCATATGACGTCTGCCTGCGGTGTTGTGGAAAGTGTCGATAGCTCGGATGAAAAACCATACTTTGAAAAAGACAATATCCGTACTGGAGGATATATTTTCGAGGAATTCTATTTCAACCTTGAAAATGCATTCTTATCAAAGGTAAATACAAATGATAAGACATATCATGTGGGAGACCAGGTTCCGGTAGAGGGAGACAGCTTCAAATATCCGGATTATTTCGATATTATAGCAGTTGACAATGATGCAGCAGTATTAATCAGGGACCGCAAGGTGCAGGATATCATACCATTAAAGGATTATCAGTACATGGGACTTCCGGTACTGGATGAACGCGGATTCGCATTGAAGATTAGAGGTGCGGCAGATCTGGACAATTTCCTGTATGAGTATAAGAATCTGGAAAAAGAAAAACGTCTGGAATTCCATAATAAATGGTCCAAGTTTGAGACTTACAGAAGAATTGTCTGCACAGACAACTTCTGGATGATTTAAAGTATCAAAGTATTTCGGGTACAGTTATGAAGAGAGGAAGGTATAAAAAATGAAAATTTCAACAAAAGGAAGATATGCACTT
The DNA here is from genome assembly GCA_000437755.1 of Roseburia sp. CAG:303. Classification (GTDB taxonomy): domain Bacteria; phylum Bacillota; class Clostridia; order Lachnospirales; family Lachnospiraceae; genus CAG-303. The sequence continues at coordinate 7,594 of FR900161.1, read as the reverse complement.
ATGCTTATGCTGGATCTTGCAACATATAATACAGGAGAACCTGTGCGGTTAAAAGATGTGGCGGCAAGACAGCAGATATCCGAAAAATACCTTGAGCAAATTATAGCTGTACTCAATAAGGCAGGATTTGTGAAGAGTATACGCGGACCGCAGGGAGGATATATGTTAAAACAGGCTCCGGAACAGTATACTGTCGGAATGATTCTGCGGCAGACTGAGGGAAGCCTTACTTCCTTTAATTATGATGATGCGGATATAAGGGAACGCGAGTCCGCAGTATCCAGAGTCTGGGAACAGATCGATTCTGCGGTCAGCAGGATTGTGGACAATATTACACTGAGGGATCTGGTTGACTGGCAGAGCGAACAGATCAGCCAATATGTAATATGATGACAGGGTCACAAATACTGCTCATGTTTGAAGAATTGCGGAAGCAGTATGCCGCGAAGCAATTCGTGGGCAGCAGAGATAGGTCAGAAATTATAAACAGCAGCCGGTTTTTCATGGAGAAACTTCATGAAAACCGGTTTTTTGCTTTGATATGATAAAATAATTAAAAAATAAACACAATATCTTGACAAATATGAAATAATATAGTAATCTGTTTACAGATTGCAATAATTAATTGCAAAACTCATAATTTATCTTTGGTGTATATGCAAACCAAACAATTACTAAGAAGGTACTATGAGGCGGTCGGCACTTAGATGCTGTATTTTAGCATCTTAGTACCGCTACCCACGCACTAGGGAGGGACCCGGTAAACCGGGAAGATTCCCTAGTGCCACAGCCGAATGTAGCGAGAGCGTGCCTTCGTGTAATGTTTTATTTGCATATACACTTGTAAAAATTTAAGTGTTCTGCAATTACTTATGAAGATTACGAAAGAAGGAGGATGGAAATTATAGAACCAAATCATTCAAAGGTACATTTTTGCAGTCAGGAGGAAGTCGTTCAGCGGATGAAAGAAAATGGCTGCTATGAAAAGTTTGAGGAACTGAGCCGTCAGGGCAGGAGAGAACTGATCGATTTTTGTACGGGGAAAACATTATTGCCGCTGACATACGACAAAATATTCAAAAAAGTATTTAATTGTGAAAAACATCCGGAACGTCTGGAACATTTCTTATCATCTATTCTTGGATTCGAGGTTAAAATCTTAACAATACTTCCAACAGAAAGTGAACAAATGAATAAAGAGGGCAGCATATTAATTATGGATATACTGGTAAAATCGACAGATGGAAAACTATTGAATGTGGAAATGCAGCGACTGCCTTATTCATTTAATGGAAAAAGAGTTTCCTGCTATATGGCAGATCTGGTTATGCGTCAGTATAATCAGATAAAGTCAGAATTAAAAAGAAAAAAATTCACCTATAGTATGCTGAAACCGGTTTACTGCATCGTTTTATTTGAAAAATCCGGAGGGGCAATGAGTGACTTGCCGGACATATGGGAGGACAGGGGAAAGATAGTATTTGACAGTGGGTTGGAGGAAGAATTTCTGGAAAATATCCACTATATTGAACTTGACAAATTCCGCAAAAACGTGCAAACTATAACTAACGAAAAGGAATGTTGGCTTTCTCTGTTCAGTGCTGACACACCGGAAAAAATACAGCAGGTAATGTCAGTATCGCAGGAAATGTTTGACATCGTTTTGGAAGTCGCGGAATATGCAGCAGAGATAGAAGAGGTGATAGATATGTTTTCAGAGGCATTAAGAATACTGGACAGAAATACAGAACAGTATATGATTGATCAGGCGGTGCAGGAGATTGAGGAACTGAAAGAAGCTCGGAAGGAATATGAGGAACAGCTGGAGAAGTATCGGAGTGAGAATGAAGAGTGTAAGGAACAACTGGAAAGATATCAAAGCGAAAGAGAGGAGCAGAAAGAACAGCTGAAGAAGTATCAGAATGAAACAGAGGAGCAGAAAGAACAGCTGAAGCAAATGGAGAAGTATAAAGAGGAAAATGAAACCTGCAAACGGGAACTGGAGGAATATAAGAAGAGAATTGAATTATTGGAGCAGAAACTGGCAAAATTGTAAAATAGTAGCAAAATGCACAAAAAATTGATTGAAAAATGAACAAAATGACAAGTTGATTTTTGAAAATAATGTGCTATAATAAAAATCGACCGGTGGAAATAGTGAATATTGCTATATTGATAGCAGATATTACTGTTTCCGCCTTTTTGCATTTTTAGACTTATAATTGAGTGAAGTAGGAAAAAGGGAAAGTAAATGTTAGAGTTTAGGAAAAGAGTCCGTCTGGGGGATGTCCTGATAGAAAAAGGATTAATCACACAGGAACAGTTGGAAAAAGCGTTAAGTGAACAGAAAGAAAAGGGTACACTTTTAGGTGAAACTCTTGTAAATCTCGGCTATGTAAGTCAGGACAATATCATAGATATTCTGACGGAGCAGCTTGGGGTAGAATATGTAGATTTAAGAAAATATGAGATAGAAGAAGATGCCGTACATCTTATTTCAGAGCCAATCGCACGAAAATACCGGCTGATACCGATTGCCATTTCAAAAAAAGCTGCGAATGTTCTGATTGTGGCGATGGCAGATCCGATGGATATCATGGCGATTGACGATGTATCCATTGTAACAAATATGCAGGTAGAACCGGTATTGAGTACATCCGAGGCGATCGAGTTCTTCCTTGATAAAGCATTTGGAAAGCAGCAGGCATCCGCGATTGCAGAACAGTTCAAAAAAGAACAGGGTGAAGTGGCTGTGGAGGAAGATGCAGAAGAAGCATCCAGAAAAGAAGATATTGAGAATTCACCAATTGTGCAGCTGGTCAAGAATATCATTGAACAGGCAGCCAGACAGAGAACCAGTGATATACATATTGAACCGTTTGAGTATTTTGTTAAAGTAAGATACCGTATCGATGGTAATCTTCGTGAGATTATGACATACGACAAGTCGCTGTTTCCGGCGATGATAGCCAGAATCAAGATTCTGGCAGGAATGGATATCGCAGAGAAGAGAAAGCCGCAGGACGGACGTATCACCATAGAGGTCGACCGGAAAGAGTATGATATCCGTGTGTCCAATCTTCCTACCGTATATGGGGAAAAATGCGTTATGCGACTTGCATATAAAGAAGGATTTAAGAGAAACAAGGCCGACCTGGGTATGCGGCCGGAAGATTTGGAAAAATTTGACAATATTCTGAAAAATCCGCATGGTATTATCTTGGTAACAGGACCAACCGGAAGTGGTAAGTCTACGACATTGTATACCGCATTAAATGAATTAAACAGTGAAGATGTAAATATTATTACCGTAGAAGATCCTGTAGAAGCAAATGTGGACGGTGTGAATCAGGTTCAGGTAAATGTAAAGGCAGGACTGACTTTTGCCAGTGCACTGCGTTCTATTCTGCGACAGGATCCGGATATCATCATGATCGGAGAAATCCGAGACGGCGAGACCGCTTCCATTGCCGTACAGGCTTCTATTACAGGACATCTTGTAGTAAGTACGTTACATACAAACAGTACGGCAGGAACGATCGGACGTATCATAGATATGGGAATCGAGCCGTATCTGCTGGGAGATTCCCTCGTTGGAATCATCGCACAGCGACTGGTAAGAAGACTCTGTGAATGCAAAAAACCGAAGAAAGCGGATGTCGTCGAGAAAAAGATTCTGCATATTCCGCAGAATGAAGAAGCAACGATATACGAGCCTTGCGGCTGCCAGTTATGCGGACAGACAGGATACCGCGGACGAATCGGTATTTATGAAATCATGACTATTACAAAGAGAATCAAACGTATGATAGCGGATGGCGCAACTGCGGAAGAACTGCAGGCAGCAGCGGAAGAAGAAGGAATGAGTTCCCTGAAAAATTCGGCAGCGAAATATGTCAGGGAGGGCGTTACCTCTGTTGCAGAGATGGTAAAAGTAACCTATAGTGCAGAAGACAGTGTGGAATAATCCATTTCGGGCAAAAACGGGAAAGAAGGAAAATGATGAAGATAGAGAATATATTACAGATTGCAAAAGATTTAAAGGCATCCGATATTCACATTACGGCAGGTGTACCGCCTAAGGTAAGGGTAAATGGCCAGCTGGTCAATCTTGAGATGGAAAGGCTGATGCCGAAGGATACGGAAGAACTGATTCTTCCGATTATGAATGTCCAGCAGAGACAAACATTTGAGGAAAAAGGCGAAGTGGATTTTTCCTATGCCATGGCTGACATGGGAAGATACAGAGTAAATGTGTTTCGGCAGAGAGGTTCTATGGCAGCTGCCATGCGTACTGGCAGCTGCCATGCGTACCGTGGCAACCGAACCGCCGCGTCCGGAGCAGCTGGGACTGCCTGCATCGGTTGTAGAATTATACAAGAAGAAGAGAGGACTGGTTCTGGTAACAGGGCCGACCGGAAGTGGTAAATCTACTACACTGGCATCCATAATCAATCAGATCAATGAATTCCGGGCATGCCATATTATTACACTGGAGGATCCGATCGAGTACCTTCATTCTCACAAGAAGGCCACTGTAAATCAGAGAGAGATAGGGTTTGATACCATGTCCTATGCAAATGCACTCAGGGCTGCATTGCGTGAAGATCCGGATGTAATTCTGGTCGGAGAGATGCGAGATCTGGAAACCATATCCACGGCGGTAACAGCGGCGGAAACAGGGCATCTGGTACTCAGTACACTGCATACCATAGGAGCGGCAAGTACGATTGACCGTATTATTGATGTATTTCCTCCATATCAGCAGGAGCAGATCAGGGTACAGCTTTCGATGGTGCTGGAAAGTGTTATTTCACAGCAGCTTATGCCGAATACCTCAAATGGAAGATGTGCAGCATTTGAAGTCATGCACAGCAATCCTGCGGTAAGAAACACAATCCGTGAGGGAAAAACCTTCCAGCTCGGTTCTATTATGCAGACGAATAAAAAGATCGGTATGCAGACCATGGATGATTCCTTGTATGAATTATTTGTTATGGGAAAAATCAGTAAAAATACTGCTTTGGAATATTCCGTGGATTATGCATCAATGCGTTCTCGAATAAAAGTAGTATAGAAAAACAGTTATTTTGTACTTGAAAATATACAATGCATGTGTTAATATATTGTTTGTATAAAATTCATAAAATTATGAATGAAACGTAAATAGATGATATTTGAGGAAGGGAGAGAGAAGAGAATTATGGCAAGTTTTACATATGAAGCCATTGACAAAGCCGGGAAAACAAAAAAAGCGAATGTCGAGGCAGATTCCATAGAGAAAGCAAGAGCCATATTGAAAAATGAGGGATATAGCATTCTGAGCATTGGCGAAACGTCATTGCTGAATAAAGACATCAGCTTCACTATAAAGAAGAAAGTCAGCTCAAGAGATCTGGGTGTGTTCTGCAGACAGTTTGTAAGTATTTCCAAAGCCGGTGTCAATGTTGTAACTGCATTGGCAATGTTAGCAGAGCAGACGGAGAATAAAGCATTGAAGCAGGCATTAAAGAATGTCCGTGATAATGTGGAAAAAGGTGATTCCATGGCACTTGCCATGAGAAGAGAAACGGTGTTTCCTCCATTATTGCTGAACATGGTAGATGCCGGAGAAGCATCCGGTAACCTGGAAAATGCAATGGGAAAGATGGCAAGCCATTTTGAAAAGGATGCAAAGCTGAAAGGAATCGTCAAGAAAGCACTGATGTATCCCTGTGTATTGATTGTGGTAATGATAGCAGTTATGATTGTAATGCTGGTTGTAGTTATTCCAAACTTCCAGTCCATGTTTGATCAGATCGGTGGACAGTTACCGGCATTTACCGTGGCAATCGTGGCAATGAGTCAGTTTATTCAATCAGACTGGATTTTATTGATTGGAATTATAGCAGTAGCTGTTGTGGCATTTAAACTATATCATTCAACCCCACAGGGAAAACGTCAGGTAGCAAGGCTTGTCTTGAAACTACCGATATTTGGAGTATTGATACAGAAACAGTCCTGTGCAAGATTTGCAGAGACTCTAAGCACACTGGTCAGTTCCGGTATGGGTATGGTGGAAGCCGTGGAGATTACCGGAAAAACTCTGGACAATGTCTTATATCAGGATGCCGTCCTGGAGGCAGCGAAACAGGTACAGCAGGGTGTTGCTTTATCCGTACCGTTAAAAGCTTCGGGATTATTTCCACCGATGATTATGCATATGTTGAGCATTGGGGAAGAAACCGGTAATCTCGAGGAAATGCTAAATAACTCAGCTGAATATTATAATGAGGAAGTTGAGATGGCAACCCAGCAGATGACAGCTATGATGGAACCGATTATCATCGTATGTATGGCTGGTATGGTGTGTCTGCTGATAGCAGCAATCTATGGACCTATGATGACAATGTATGACCAGATAGGAAATCAGGCAGGATAATCAGTTTCCGCACCCGAAGGAAACTTTTATCAGAATCAGGAGTACAGACTGAAAGGTTACTGATTCAAACATAAATAAGTCCGGCATGAGCCGGCGGAATAATTAATAAGTATAAGTAAAAGGAGAAATGATTTATGAAAAAGAAAATGAACAATAAGGGTTTTTCCCTTGTAGAACTTATCGTAGTTATCGCCATTATGGCAGTACTTATCGGTGTATTAGCACCAACATTATTAGGAAACATTGAAAAATCAAGACTTGCAAAAGATAAAGATGCAATAGATGTTCTTTATAAAGCATGGCAGACAACAGCAGTAAATCCTGATTATACAGTTCCAGCAGGAGATTATGAGTATACTGTTAGTTCAGACGGAAAAATAGATATCACAACAAACTTTTCTACAATTAAGTTTGAAAATGGAAATTCAGGCGGAGATGCACAGTTTGTAAATGATTTGAAAGAATACATTGGAGATAGTACAATTAAATTATCTTCTAAATATTATTTAAAGAGTTCACCAGCTGCAAAGGTTACAATTAAGATAACAACTGGTGGAAAAGTTGCATTAAGTGTAACCTGTAGCGATTCAAAGGGTGCTTATACAGTCAATGAATAATTTTTAAGTAAAAGGAGAAATGGTTTATGAAAAAGAAAATGAACAATAAGGGTTTTTCCCTTGTCGAACTTATCGTAGTTATTGCCATCATGGCAGTACTTATCGGTGTGCTTGCACCAACATTATTAGGAAATATTGAAAAATCAAGACTTGCAAAAGATAAAGATGCTATTGATATTTTGTATAAAGCATGGCAGACAACAGCTTCAAATCCTGATTATACAGTAAAAGATGGAACATATGTATATAGTGTATCAGGTGGACAGATCGCAGTTAATTCAGCAAGTAATACAGCTGATATTAAATTAGAAAAAGATGGAACAGCTGGTTGGACTGCATTTGAGAAAGAATTGGAAGAATATATTGGAGATGCTAATATAAAATTATCTTCTAAATATTATACCGCAAGTGATGCTGATGCAAAGGTTACTATTATTGTAACAACAGGTGGAAAAGTTGCATTAAATGTTGATGCTAAAGACAGTAAAGGTGATTATAAAGTAAACGAATAATTATATATTAATTAGTTGATTGCGAAACTCATAATTTATCTTTA
>FR900160.1:32469-33658 GCA_000437755.1 Roseburia sp. CAG:303 | reverse complement strand
TTATGAGTTTCGCAATTAACTAAAAAGTGTATTACAATAAGTATATCATAAAGTGACAGAAAAATCATTATTTTTCACCAAAAAACTGCTCCTTTTCTGCTGTGCTGCCACCGGCATGGCATCTGTTTAGCCGGTCATACTGCCGGTACATATACTGTACTTCATTTTCCAGTATGTAATAATGCCGGATATACGGGAGCAGAAGTACCAGCACCGCAAACGGGAGCAGTACAGAAAAAACTTCCCCTGATATCAGCACAATCATAACGGACAATGCTTCCAGCAGTGCAAACAGCACCGTCACGATCAGATGAATCAGCCGCTCATGCTGAAAAAATCCGATCTGTGTAAGATGTTCCTGCTTTAACCTTTCCACATCACACACACTATCACCATGCTCCAGTTTTTCAATCTGTTCCTCCATATACCTGTGATATGCCAGAATACGCTGTTCCACAATCATTCTCCTTTCCCAAAGTCATATCCGTTATCTCATTGCATTTCCCAGTACTTCCGGGAATTTTTGTGGACTGCATGCAAAGCATGGAATCCCAAGCGATGCAATTCTTGATGCCATGGTGGTATCATAGTAAGGTTTTCCACCATCCGCAAGTGCAAGCAGCACAATCACAGTGACTCCCGATTGTTTCATTTCCTCCAGTCTCCTAAGCAGTCCTGCCCGGTTTCCGCCCTCTTCCAGATCGGAAATAAGGAAAAACAGGGTTTTGGAGGGATTTTCGATAAACTGCTCACAATATGCCACGGAACGATTGATATCCGTACCGCCGCCCAACTGGAAGCCGAACAGCAGATCGACCGGATCTTCACATTTTTCGGTAAGATCCACAACATTCATATCAAATGCCACAACCCTTGTTTTCACGCTGTTCATGGATGCAAGGATGCAGCTGATAATGGAAGAATATATGACGGATTCCCCCATTGAACCGCTCTGGTCAATATCGAGAATGATATTCCACTTATTGGCTGCGGTCGTACTCGTCCGGTCAAAGAAATAAAATTTTTCCGGAACAATGGTTTGCAATTCCCGACTGTAATTTTTCAGATTTCTTGCAATGGTCGTCCTGTAATCCAGTGCTGCTGCGGAAGGGACAGGCGAATGTCTTCTCTTATTCATTGCCGCCCGGACTTCCCTGCGGATATCCTGTTCCAGCATCCGGTTTATCTC
>FR900160.1:31082-32463 GCA_000437755.1 Roseburia sp. CAG:303 | reverse complement strand
TCCAGCATCCGGTTTATCTCTTCCACGATTTTTCGGATAAACTTTCTGACACTGTCTTTGGAACGCTTTGGAATCTGATCTTTTAACATTAAAATAGTTGCCGCCAGATTCACATCCGGCTCCAGATTTTCCAACAGTTCCGGCTCAAACATCAGCTGGCTCAGTCCGCATCTGTGCATGGCATCTCCCTGGATAATCTTTACCAGATCTTTGTCAAACAGGGAACGGATATCGCCCAGCCATCTGCTAATCTGCGGATTGGACGGTCCGTTTCCCGCACCGTTTCCGGAGCCGAACCCGCCGTCCTCCTTCCGGTTATAGATGGCAGCCAGTGCCTGATCCATCAGTGCATCTTCTTCACTTAAACTTCCTCCGCCCATTGCGTCAAAACGTTCCTGGCTCTCTTTTCCAAGAATAAGCCGCCAGCGCTTTATATGTTCCTGACTGTCCATAATTTCTCCTTCCTAAAAATCAAAATCAAAGTCTTCCAGACTTTCTACAAGTTCCTGTTCGGTATCCTTCAGTCCGGCATTGACCATCTCGCTGACCTGCTGACCGTTTAATCCCCAGATTTCTCCAAGATTTTCCGCAATCCCATCCTTTTCTCCGGATGAAAAATCTGCAAATGCACGCCGCAAAAATACCAATGCACGTTTAAATTCTTCCGGATCCAGACTCTCCAGATAGCCGTCCAGCATCTCCCAGACAGATAACCTCGCAATCAATGCATAACGGTTCTTCTTTGCCAGACCTTCAAACCAGCCTGCACCGGCTTCTGCCGGAGTTCCTGCGGACAATCTCCGTTTCATCTGCAGCCTCAGTTCCTCTTCACTGATTCGTCCCCGTTCCAGCAGCACCGCCTCTCCAAAACCGGATAACTGCGGATTCAGATCATCCCTGCCGGCAATTTTTTGCAGAGTATCCACCCAGCTTTCCTGATTTAGAAAATCATGAATTCCTGCTGCCGTATTCAGCCACTCCATCGCCTGTGCAATCTTTCCTGCTGCCTCATCATCACAGATACATGCCTGCACCAGCAGCAGACAGGCACGATAAAATAGCTGCTCTGTCACCGGTTTTAAAACTTCGGTATCTATATTCCGGATATCACCATACTGCATGACCGTGGACAGGTGATCGATCGTTTTTGCGATCTCATACACACCAGCGGCTTCCACGGCAAGCGCCTGTAATGCCCGGACGGCATATTGCAAAGTCTCCTCCATTCCACACTGGAACGCATCTTCAATAACTGCCGCTATCCCGCTGATATCTTCCGCCGCTTCCATCCGTTCTTTTAAGACAAAGGAAAACGCCTGTATCACGGTATCTCCCTTTAATGCATTTTCCACCAGTGCAATCTCGGCCTCAGGCGTCCACT
>FR900160.1:30156-31073 GCA_000437755.1 Roseburia sp. CAG:303 | reverse complement strand
CGGCCTCAGGCGTCCACTGAATCTGCCAGTTTTCCGCCCATGTGGCATTCTCCTGATTCGTCTCCTGTAAAACGGCAAAGGATATTCCAAGTACCCGCAGCCTGTGCAGGAAAAAAGAGCGGTTCAGATCGAGAAATGCCGATTTTTCCGAGGACACTTTTCTGTTTTCCCTCAAATCAAGCCGTAACTGTTCTGCCGTTATTTTCTTATACTTTTCCAGTTTCCATTCTTTTAACTGACGGTAGAAATCTTCCTGTATACTTGTCCTGCTGACTCCCTCGGGAAGATTTCCAATATTTCTGCCTATTTCAATGTCTGCAACGGCAAGATTAATCTCTGAAAATCTGCCCTCACCAAGACAGGTCACTGCGGCATCCCTCAGATCCCGAAGTACAGGAATTCTGCTTCCCCGCATTTTTGCCAGTGCATCTGCCAGTCTGACCGCTTCGATTACCTGTGCAGATGAAGCGGGTGTTCCTGCTTCCCTCATCATTCCTGCAATTCCAGCCAGATAATGCTGCCCGGCAAACTGCTCATTTCCACAGCGGAATCCTTCCCAAATCAGCCGGTAATATGCCGGTGCTTTATTTCCCGCACCATATCCTGATCTGGAAGACAGCCTGTAATCCGAATACGGCATAAGTGTATGCTTGGTTTCCACCTTCGGAAGGATGTCCCACTCGTTCTGTGTCATCGCCTGTGCAGACTTTAACCCTTCCACATGATAAGAACCGGTAACAACTACGATTTCTTCGGGTGAAACCTGCTCACAGGCTTTCTCTATATTCCGTGCCATATATGCTTCCCGGACCAGAATCTCCGGCCAGTCACTTTCTTTTCCCTGTGTCATTGTCCGGAGTTCTTTTCCAAACATATGTACGCCTTTGTAATAGGCATCCGTATCTCCGGTATGTTCA
>FR900160.1:29871-30111 GCA_000437755.1 Roseburia sp. CAG:303 | reverse complement strand
ATCTCATGCCCGTCTTCCCCTGTCTGCTGATCCAGTTTCCGGTATATACTCTCTTCGTTTTCCTCCTGCCTGATATGACCTGCCTCCTGCTTCTGCAATGCCAGAAATACACTGGAAGGCAGATCAATAAACCTGCATTCACAGTGATTTTCCTTACACCACAAAACAGCCTGATATTCCGGAGAATATTCTGCCAGCGGATAGAGTATCGTCTGCACCGGTGTCGCGTCCGTATATGCC
>FR900160.1:26982-29830 GCA_000437755.1 Roseburia sp. CAG:303 | reverse complement strand
CTGGTCTCCGGATGTGTCAGATACGGAATCTGATCATTAAAATCCTCCGGGCCTTCCACCAGTACAATCTTTGGCTTTTTTTCATCCAGAAACTGCCTGAGATGCCATGCACCTGCCGGAGACAGATGCCGGATTCCAAATATATAGGGATTTCTCATTTTTTCCCTCCACGTTTTCCTATAAAAGTTCCTTACATGCCTGATACAGACCGCTCCACTTCGAGCCACGCTTTTTCATGACATTTTCCAGATATTCTTTCCATGCAACCAGATCTTTTTCATCTTCTTTTATGACAGCTCCACAGAGTCCTGCTGCCAGATCCTCTTCCTGTATCTGTCCGTTTCCAAAACTTCCTGCCAGGGCCATGCCTGCACAGAGCAGAGAGATCGCCTCTGCCGTTGAGAGAACTCCAGAAGTTCCTTTGACTTTCTGACTCTTATCCAGTGTTTCGCCATTCCGTAATTCCCGGAAAATCGTACATACCTGTTCTATTACATTTTTATCCGGAAGTTTGGCATTCAGATCCATGCCGCCCGATAACTGCTCTACTCTCGTCTTTACAATCTCAATCTCAGTTTCCAGATCCTTCGGTGACGGAAGTACGACGATGTTAAAACGTCTCTTCAAAGCCGCCGACATCTCATTTACTCCTTTGTCCCTTGTATTTGCCGTTGCAATAATGGAAAATCCTTTCTTCGCCGGTATCTCAAGATTCAGTTCCGGCACTGAAATTCTTTTCTCAGATAATATGGAAATCAGTGCATCCTGTACCTCGGATGCCAGTCTTGAGATCTCTTCCACCCTTGCAATCGTCCCTGTTTCCATCGCACGGAATACCGGACTCTTTAACATAGCCTTCTCGGATGGGCCCTGTGCCAGCAGCATGGCATAATTCCAGGAATAACGCAGCTGTTCCTCTGTCGTTCCGGCTGTTCCCTGGATAACCTGGGAAGAATCTCCGTTAATGGCAGCCGTTAGATGCTCTGACAGCCAGCTCTTTGCCGTACCCGGCTCACCGATCAGAAGTAATGCCCTGTCCGTAACCAGTGTTGCTATGGCGATTTCAACCAGTCTCTCATGTCCGATATATTTCGGGGTAATAACCATATCCCCTGCTTTGCCCCCACAGATATAAGTTCTTACGGAACGTGGGGACATCTTCCATCCCTCCGGTATGGGATCTGTTTCATGCTCCATTAATGCATCCAGTTCTTTCTGAAACAGCTGCTCTGCCGGCTGTCTTAATATCTCTTTCTTCATTTCCTTTGCCCTTTCCTGTTTATTTTACAAATTTATGCTCTCTGATTTTTGCTGACAGCATATTATAAAGTTCTTCAAAATTACCTGTCCAGTTCTTAATTTCCAGCTTTCGTTTCTCTGCCAGTTCCAGCATCCTCCTTAACTCTCCTTCCCTTGCTTCTTCCGTTCCCGGCAGACATTCTATATAATAAGTAAGAGTCCAGTAATGCACCGGCTGTATACTAACACAATGTATCAGAAGATTCTCGCAATATGGGCATCCACAGGACTGCAGTGCCTCCATCAGCTTCAGCGGTACTGATTTGGATGCTAATGCACGTTTATAAAAATACGGCGTTATCTTTTCCCTGAATGTCTTACTTCCCTGTTTTGCCATCTGTATCAGTATTTTATCCGTATCTTCCGTTTGATAGGATATCAGAAGTTCTGTAAGTCCCTCTTCTATTCCACTGTTTAAAATAACTCTCTTCTGTACACACTGAATCTGAAGTGCCGGATAGAAATCCGTCTTCATGATCCAGTCCTTTCCATCATAACAAATACCGGTCAGTGCTTCGCCCACATAGATGCTCTGATCGGAATTCTTCTTTGCAGCAAACTGTGCACGAATCCATTCCGTACAATCCTCTGTTCCATACAGTCTGGCAAGCAAAGCCGGGGCAAGATAGAAATTTTTCTGATTTATGGACTCTGCCGTATCATACAGTGCCAGGGCAGTTTCACATAGTTCCTTATCCTGTCCTGCCTTTAAACAACGCATCAGGGTATATGCCAGTTCATTTCCAAATGCCTTTCCCCTCTCCATTGAATCCCAGAATATTTCTCCAGCCTGTTCAAATCTTTTTCTCTCTCTTGTCCACACAATTGAAAGCTTCCTCTTTTTCATCATCTCATCCGCATGACGGAAAAAAGCAGCCATATCTTTTCCGCCTTTTCCAACACAGGCCTTTAAAGCACTTAACCACCATGCTTCTTCCTTCTCTTCCAATGTGGCAATACCGGTGCTTTCAAACCGTTCTTCCCACTCCAGAAGTTTCTCTTCCAGCCTTTTTGCAAGCCATGCAGATGCCCAGTCCGCTTCCGACAGATACAGATATCCCAGTACATCCAGCGGCTTTTTCTGGTACATTTTATCAAACAATTCCCGTACCTGCTCACTATTGTATCCTGCCAGCGTATAAAATGCCATTTTCTTTGCATTTCCACTCTCTGTCTTTGTCATCTGTATCAGTAACTCTTCATTTTCCCTGGAATGACGCAGGGCATATATCAATGCCTGACGCACTTCTTTGACCGCAGACGGAATCATGACTTTATAAAATTCATTCTCCTCTCCCTGCGATAATTCATCGATAATCCGGACTCTGCGCACCATTTCTTTTTTGCCCGCCGGATCAAATCCCTGCTTTAACAATGGTACAACCGGCCTACCGGCTTCTTTTAACCAGCTTTCCACCTGTTCTGCCAGTTCTGCATATCCTGCTCCCAATGCCTGTACCAGTGCCGCCTGTACCCTGTAATCTTCACATACTTCAGGATAATTCTCATGCATTTCCATGACATAGGCATAATGTCCCCCGCCTGAGGT
>FR900160.1:26090-26952 GCA_000437755.1 Roseburia sp. CAG:303 | reverse complement strand
GTGCCTCTATCAACGGCTTTACCCTGGAATATGGCTGGCTGCTGACAATACTCTCTGTATTGCATGCCATGTCATATCCGTCCTCTGCTAATGTTCTGCTGCCTTCCTGCGATGCAGGTTCATTGATTCCGGTTGCCGCCTGTGTACAAAGTACGGCATCCAGCAGTGTAATGGCATCTAACAGCATTTTCTCTTTCTGATTTTCCTCCGGATCAAGCAGTCTGTTACTGAGTTCCCCGATTTTTGCAAATACCGGAGCTGCCTTCATCAGGGGACTGAATTCCTCTATTGCACGTTTCAGTCTGAAATCTTCGGATAACAGATTCGTTCCCTGTATCATTGCATTTTTTAATCTGAGTCTTAAATTATATAATGGTGTTATGTTCATTTCCGGCCTCCTAATATAATAATCTGACCACACCGGTATCTGTCAGAATACTCAGTGGCTGTATCTTCATTCTCTGTTCCTGCTCATCGTAGAAAAATGCTCCCAGCAGATTTTTACCTTTTAACCATTTCTTATCCGGAAGCTGATCCAGTCTTGCAAGTGTATCTTCCATTCCGGGTGCATTTCCAAAGAAAATACTGTCTCCCTCTTCGTCACACATTCCATAGACATTCTCACATTTTCCGATATAATTATAGGAAATAATACTGATATAGAGATCCGTTGCAAGAATATTTTTCAGACAGTTTTTCGCCTTCTTTGCCTCTTCCCGGATGGATTTTCCCGCAAAGCTGCATACTTTCTTATAATCCTGCACTTCGGTCTGTCTTGTTACCGCACCATTCCAGCGGATGCGCGGATTTCCATGTCCCGGATATACAACCGCCGATCCCGTATGGATAACGTGAAAAACGG
>FR900160.1:0-26082 GCA_000437755.1 Roseburia sp. CAG:303 | reverse complement strand
CGTATGGATAACGTGAAAAACGGAATCTTCTTCTTTTATGTATTTTAAGGCCTTTAACGGACGGTAATTGCTGCTTAAAAAGATCTCCCCGGTGGCAAGGTCCACATAACAGCCCTTATCCACATATTCTTTTGCCGCCGCATCATATTCCACCCAGAAAGCGAGCTGAAGGAAATCGGCTTCTTCCCGCTTTCTTCCGATCGCTTCTAATTCTTCCATCTTCCAAATACCGCCAAGTTCCTCGTATAACTCCGTGTCTTCGGCATCGGCATTTCCGTCCTCGGTCTTTTTCTCCAGATATTCCTTTGATTTCTTCTTCAGCGTCCATAACTTTTCAAGCAGCCGGACTGCCATTTCATAATGTTCTTCTTTTCTATCTTTCTGAAATGCCGTGATTTCCAGAATTAATCTGTTCAGCAGCTTCTGCGGTCCCGGAAGATAATAATTCCCAAGCTGTTTTGCAAACTGTTCATAGGACTTCATTCCGGCACTTCCCATCGTTCCAAGTCCCGCCTTCAACAGCTCCGTAATCATCTGATCCAACAGTTCAAGACCCTCCAACTGTTTTTTCATCTTCTTGAGTTTTGCTGACTTTGCTGCTTTGGACGGTTTGGCAGCAGGTTTCTTTGCTCCCTCTTCTTTCGCACCGCTCTGCTCACTGCTCTTCTTCTTTTCCCGTTTCTTCAGAATATCTTCCGGAATCTCACACTCTTCAAACTCTTTCTTCTCCAGAATTTCAAACATGAGTGCCAGACCATGCTTACATGGAAACTGTCTGCTCGGGCAGGAACAGCGGCATACCGGTGCTTCCGGATCAATAAAATCCACCGATGTCAAATAGTTCTTTGCACCGCTTCCCTTACATTCCCCCATATAAAATGTATCATCCTTTGAATGAGCAAGCTTCACAAATCCACCCTTTTGTGATATCTTCCCTGCATTTGATACCGCAGCCTGATTCGGTGCCATTGCTTCAATCTGTTCTCGCGTAACTGCCTGCATAATTTGATAACCTCCTGTTTTTATCTCAATTTTCTATTATCTCTATAGTATCACAGTTCAGTGACAGAATCAAATATAAATAAAGTCTGACAAATCTGAGATTTTAATATTCCTCAGTTTGTCAGGCCTGTTCCTATTTCAGTTTCATAATAACCTTATTCCAAAAACTTTTTCCCTTATCTTCCAGCTCCATGCTTCCTTCATACTTTTGTGCAATGTTACGGATAATCTGCAAGCCGTATCCATGCCCCTTTTCCTCTTTGGTGGACAGATAGCGTTCATCCTGCATATGCATACGGCTGTTTTCACTCTTACTGTTCTCCGTTTCTATCACAAATTCGTCCCCCTGTATGTAAGACTTCATCCGGATAAATCCTTTTTCCCCTGATTCCTGTCTGTACTTTATCAATGCTTCTTCTGCATTATCCAGCAGATTATTCATCAGGCTGGATAATTCCATAATATCAATCTTAAATCCTGCTGGAACCTCTACCTGCAGTTCATATTCAATGCCGGATTCCCTGTATTTTTCCGATCGTTTGCTTATTATATTATCTACGATCGTTTTCGTATGAAATTCCTGTTTTTCTCCCTCATCCGTCTTTTCTGCTTCATATTCCACCCCGATTTCCGCATAGATTCTCTTCAGTTTTGCCTCGTACTCTTCTTTTAATTCCGATACATTTCTCAGACGTGCTGTCACATTCTGATAATAGTCAGTCACATCTTTATCCCGTTTTTGCATCAGATCCACCTGTTCTTCCAGAATCTGTCGGTTCTCAAGCTCCTGCATGGACTGCAGGGTATAAAAATCCTCAAATATAGTGACAAGCAGATATACCCAGACCAGATATCCTGTACTCAGCTCATATGACATGGACACTCCACTGTAAAGAAATGCCACAGCAAATTGCAATCCGAAGATCAACAGTATTGGCAGCAGATTTCCTGCTTTCATAATATATTTCAGCGACTTCTGTGCATTTACAATGATAACTGCCAGACACAGACTTGCCAGGACTCCTATGGTGTGTATAAAGAAACTTTCTTTTGAAACAGGTCCTGCCACTTTTTCAAATCCATATCCCATGCCGAGCAGAATCTGCAGTCCTACAATCTCCGCCATGAATGATGTTATTGTATACAATACAACTGCCATGACCCTGTTCTGCCACTTTCCATGAAATAAGAACACCGCAATTCCAAACATTAATGCAGTATACAGCAGATACATCTGTGCAGGCGACTTTGCAAACTGCTGTATATATAACTGAACCGCATTTAAAGCGGTTAATATGGACAAAGTAATAATCGTCCGGTATCTCTCTGTCAGAGTACACCGGAATATAATAAGCAGAATATAATTGGTGATAATTAATTCCAGAAATGTCCCTGTATACAATCCTATGTGCAGTAAATCCATTCTTCTGTCTCCTTCGCTTCCTCGTTATTTTCCTAACCCTTTGCTCTCCTTGTTCCTGCCCAGTACACCACAAGACCGGTCAGACTGCCGACTAACAGCCCGCCAAGCACGTCGGACGGGTAATGGACTCCCACATACATTCTGGAAAATCCGATGAGGAATGCCAGAATAAGAAGCGGTATGCCATATTTTTTCGGTAATGTCCGAAACAGCACAACCGCAGATGCAAAGGAAGCTGCCGTATGTCCAGACGGAAAGGAAAAATCTTTCTGGATTCCTACCAGAGAAGTCAGTCCCTCTATCACATCGTAAGGTCTTGTCCTTGCAACCAGATTTTTCAGGCATACATTTGTGACAATGGCACAGCATGCCAGGGAAAGCAGGGACAAAGTGCCTGCCTTCCTCGTCTTTTTGGGTATCATCAGCCCCAGGGAGAGCAATATCCAGAATGCGCCTCCATTTCCCAGACTGGTAATAAATACAAATATCTTTGTGAGCATCGGATTTCTGACACTGTCCTGCAGCCATAATAAGAAATGCTGCTCCATAAAAAATAAATTGTGTAACATAATTTCATCTCCATTTTATTTCTGCAGATAGAGATCTACTCCGTTTGCAATCCCATAAACCATCCGCTCCTGATAGGTTGCATCCTGCATATTGGCATCGTCAGTTGCATTGGTCATAAATCCAAGTTCAATCAGTGCCACCGGATTGGTACTCCAGTTAATTCCGGTCATGGTATCATTTCCTGTCACACCTCTGTTTTTCATTCCGGTTGCCTCACAGTATGCATTCAGAATACACTCCGATAACTGCCAGGACGCACCCGCAAGGTCTGCAATATATGGATTTGACGTAGTCGGTGACAGTACGGATGCACCGGATACGGAAGAATTATCCACCCCATCCGCATGAATCCGAATCGTCAGGTCAGCCCCCGCTTCTGTGGCAATGTCCGCCCTCTCCTTGTTGGAAAGGTTGACCTCATTACTCTCTCTCGTCATGACCACCGTATAACCTCTGTTTTGCAATTCATCCCGCAGCTGCAGACCAATCGCAAGAGTCAGTTCATATTCCGCAACTCCGCTGTATGTCCNNATTCCGCAACTCCGCTGTATGTCCCGCTTGTTCCACCTGCCACTTTTGTCTTCATGGTAGAAGAACCCGGTCCATTTGGTTCTTTTTCATTATTTCCCCTGCTCTGATGCCCCGGATCGAGACAGATAACCGTACCCATCGAATTGGCCGGTCTCGTCACTCTTTCGATGGCTTCTGTCTGTGGTTCTGTTTCCAGTTCTGTTTCCGGTTCTGTTTCCGATTCGGTTTCCGGCTCCGTCTGTATCTCTGCCACACTTTCCGTCTCACTTTCCGTCTCACTTTCCGGTTCTGTCTGTATCTCTGGTACTGTTTCCTGTTCCGTCTCTGGCTGTGTTTCCACGACTGTCTCCGTCTGTGTCTCCGGTTCCGTTGTGCTTTCCTCTGTCTCGCCGGTTTCCTTCATCGCGACATTTACCGCCTCTGTTTTCCCTTTCGCGTCACTGCCATCCGCCGACTTTGCATTGGCATACCATGCAGCTCCTCCGATTACCACAACCGCTGCCAGAATAGCTGCCACAGCCTGCGGTCTTGTAAACTTAAACTTATCCACTGTTACTTCCTTTCCTAAACAATCTTTTTAGTTAATTGCGAAACTCATAATTTATCTTTATTGTATATGCAAATCAAACAATTACTAAGAAGGTACTATGAGGCGGTCGGCACTTAGATGCTGTATTTTAGCATCTTAGTACCGCTACCAGCCGAATGTAGCGAGAGCGTGCCTTCGTGGTAATGTTTCATTTGCATATGCATTTACAAAAATTTAAGTGTTTCGCAATTACCTAACAATCATTTCCTTAAAAACCTGATAATTCCTGTCTTCCTTTGGTCCACAGTACACCGCAAATTCTATCACACGGAATGCTTTCCGGTAGTTCTGAATGACATTTGCAGCAGCTTCTGCAACTATTTCCGGCTGATTTCGGAATGCTCCGCACCCAAATGCTCCGAGAATCACGGCTTCTTCTCCGTTCATCACTGCCACGTCCAGTATTCTTTCCAGTCTTTTCTCATGCAGTTTCCGCAATTCCTGCCCGCTTATCATAGCCTTCTTATCTCCATCTCCGGAATTATAGCCATTGCTCGGCTGTTCTCTCAGATTTGGTGCTGCACAGGTAATCACATCTACGTCATACCAGTCCTTTTCCTGCATTTTCTCCGGCATGGATGTGTCAGTTTTAAATACTTTTATCCCCGGAGTGAAGATAATATCATCGTTATGTATCGGGTTATGTGCCTGACGGTGCGGCATATAAAATGCATTCCACATATCCGGCCCATTCAGGCAGAAATACAGGTTGGAACAGCGGCACAGACATTCTTCCTGTGCATTTGCCCCTCTGGTCACACCACCGCCCGGATTGGATGCCGATGCGAAATTATGTACTGCCGTTTTTAATTCTTTATATGCAGATGCCGCCTCATAAGTCCGTTTCTTTGAAACAATAAGATCTGCATCCTGTTCAAAACGGTTCTTATCTATTTCCGGCAGATCATCCCCTTCCAGAATCACTTTCTGGTTCTTTACTGAATTTTTTGTACTTTCTATTAAAATCTGATTTGTCTTACAAAGCATTTCCGTATCCTGAAATACCTGTACGTTTTCTGTTCTTCCCATGTGAAATCCACCTTTCTGTATTTTTGCCTCTTATTTTAATGATACCCACGGATTGCACTTACTTCGTTTCATTGCAGCCCTGATACCATTATACAATGTTACACAAAAAAGGTCAAACCATTGAGTTTCCCGCCAGGCTTTGTATCATCGGTATCGGTCTGTACCTCAGCATACAAACCAGATTTTTACAAATCTGCAAATTTCCCTATGCAATTAAAACAACGATTGGACGTATTTTCCACCATTATCGGATGGGGACTGCCCGGTACGGTAATTAAACTTGTAAAAGAATATAAGGAATTTGACTAAAGTCAAATTCCTTATTATTTCCAGTTCTCTTTTATCAGTCTGTGCAATGCTTCCACTGCTACCATAATCGCAGCTTCCGTATCATGTACGATCGGATTCTCCATGCCGAGTGCATTTCTTTCCTGATTTCCCATTACAAGGAAATCTGCCCCGAAACGCACTCTCAAATGCCCAGCGACAATCATCAGTGCCGCCGATTCCATCTCGGATGCTTTACAGCCCATACGTTTCCATGCTTCCCATTTGTTTTGTAATTCGTAACTGACCGGCATTCTTTCCGGCTCATGCTGTCCATAAAATGCATCTTTACTCTGTACTACACCGATATGACAGGTATATCCCAAATCTTTTGCCGCCGCTGCCAGTGCATTCGTCACTGCAAGATCCGTAACCGCCGGATACTCAATCGGGGCATATTCCCTGCTGGTACCTTCCATCCGGACTGCTCCCGTCGCCACTACGATATCCCCGCCTTTTACGTCAAGGTCAATGCCGCCACAGGTTCCGACACGGATAAATGTATCGGCACCGCACCTTACCAGTTCTTCCATGGCAATCGCCGCAGAAGGACCTCCGATTCCGGTTGATGTCACACTGACTTTTTCACCGTCCAGATATCCGGTATAAGTAACAAATTCACGGTTATCCGCAACTAACTCTGCCTGTCCGAGATGCCTTGCTATCTTTTCACACCGCTTCGGATCTCCCGGCAGAATCACATATTTTCCGACATCCCCCGGTCTGATTTGCAAATGATACTGTAAGTTCTCTTCTCCTGAATAATTCTGCATAAAACCCACCTCCTACACATATCCTGTGCCAGTTCCGCCTCTTAATTTCTGCATTCCTCTCTGTATCGCATCTTGGGAATTTTCTCCTTTTACTTCGCAACTAACTAATGTAAATCTTTTGCCATCCATCAGACATTCTATCACATACCCGGATTTTAGAAAAGAGTTTTCTTCCGGTAATTTATGCTAGAACTGAATCCGGGCGTAATACTCCAGGCTGTCAAGAATGTCCATAATGGTATCTTTATTTTCTGCAAACCATTCTTTCGCTTCATACTGCTGTGCCACGATTTTTTCGTTCTTTCCCTCAAACCGGATAAAATCCCAGATTTGCTGTGCTTCATCGTAATATCCTGCCACTGCCCTGTCCCCTGCAAGGCTTATCTCCTGCTGTACGAGTCCTGTTCCGCACACTCCGAAATTCTCATGCAAAGACACTTCGATATATCCCTTTTCACTTCCTTCCGGGTAGAAATGAATTCCGTATTTTCCAAATATTTCTTCTGATTTATCTTCCCCGAAAATCTCGTAACTCCAGCCTTCCGGAATCAGAAGTCCGAAATTTCCCTCGCTTCCCTCTGCATAAATTTTCTCCGTACTCTTTACCAGCCGAACCTCATAAATCTTTGCAAGCATCGCCGGATATGTTTCCAGAACCATTCCATCACAGCTGATTTCAAGGGTGTCGCCTGTCTTAATGTCCTCACTCTCAGGCAAATCCTCTTTTCCAATGCGGATACTGTCAGAAGAATTTAATGCCCCTTTCACCGGCTCAATAAGAACTGTCGTATCCTCTATCTTCTTAACCACAGCCTGAAATGTCCACATATCATCACTGTTTTCTCCGGTGTTATCCTCCTGTACTTCCGTATCATTCTCCCCGGTCTTATCCTCCTGTACTGCCACACTGCTTTCCCCGGTTCCTGAAACATTTTCCCTGCTGCCGCAGCCCGACATACTTAATACCATGCCTGCTGCCAACACTGTAATGATAAATTTTCTCATATTTTCCCTCCTATTCTATCATAGATACAATCACCTTTCTGATTTCGCTTTCCGTCAGTGCCTGAAATTTCACTTCACATTTTATGTCTTTATCCGTAAAACAGGCGTACATGATTTCTTCCGTTTCGTCATCATAGCGAAAAAAATAAACATTTGTTCCATTTATCTGTGTTGCACTCATATTCTCATACGAATCATCCGCTTCCTGTCCGTCCCCTGTTTTTGCAGTAATTATAATTTTTCTTCCCGCATCCCCGGATTGATATACAACATATTTCTCCTTTCCCCGGTCTGTTTCTTCTGTTTTTTGTAAATCTTCCGGTACCTGCGGCTGAATAATGACCATATTATGATCTGCCGACCAGTCTGCCACCGTCCAGCTTTCTTCCTGCATCTGCCGTTGTACGATATTTACCTCAAGCTGTTCTTCCCGTTTTATTTCCTTCTCCGGCTCATTTGTTTCCGGATTTTCCGCAATCTTTGTGATTTCCGTGATTTTCTCCGGACTGGTCTGCTGTTTTTTCTGCATTTCCGTCACTGTTTTTTGGGGAAACAGATTCTGTCCCCAGAGAACCCCTGCCGCCAGCAATAAAAGTAACAATACTGCTGCTACCTGCGGATATCGTTTCTTCCCCTTCTTTTCCCCATGCTCCCCATGTGCATCCAGAATATAATCATCCCTGATTTCCCCGATTGCATTCTGTAATTTTTCTGATTTCATACCTGATATCCCTCCTTTTCCAGTATTTCCTTCAGCTTCTTTCTGGTACGAAACAACATCATTTTTACTTTGCTCTGACCAAACCCAAAGCGCTTCGCAATGTCTTCCACCGAATCAAAATACCAATATCTGCATACGAATACTCTCCGCTGCGTTACCGGCAGTTTTTCCAGAAAACCGTTCAGGATTTCCACCAGTTCTTTTTCTTCCATAGTCTGTTCCACCCGGCTCGCAGATGGCATACATGCTTCCAGTTCTTCCAGTACAAGCTCTGCTTCCCCGCAGCCCCGTTTCTGTGCCATTTTTTCCCGGATTCTCTTTAAGGACAAATGCCTTGTGATTTTCCCAAGAAATGTCCTCAATATCTCCGGACGGTGAGGCGGTATGCAGTTCCATGCACCCGCATAGGTATCATTTGTGACTTCCTCCGCATCTTCTCTCTGTCTTAAAATCCCTTTTGCGATAGAATAACAATAGTTTCCGTATTTTTTCTGCGTTTCCACGATGGCGGATTCATCCCTGTCCCAGTAAAGTTCTATGATTTTTTTATCTTCCATCTACACATCCTTTCCCTTTCATCTGTCTACTACCGTTTTCCCGCAGCCGGTCACACAAAACCGAAAACTTTTTGAACTTTTTTATTGCCTGTTTTTTATAAATTCCTCACTTTCTACTTTTTCTCTCTATTTTCTGCATTTGCAAGTTCTTCCTCCCTCCTGCGGAATACTCTTGGATAGGAAGAAAAAATGACGATTGCCGTAATGATTCCTGCCACAAAATCCGTGATTCCTTCCGACAGATAAACACCTTTAAATCCTATCAGCTTTGTCAGAAGAAAGCACATCGGGATTAAAAGAATTACTTTTCTGTTGACCGCAAGAAGCAGTGCTGTTCTGCCCTGTCCCAGTGCAATATTGATGTTCTGCAATGTCATCTGCACAAAGAACATAATTGAACCCATCAGAAACATCGGACAGTATTTTTCTACGATAACCGTAACACTTTCACTGGCCGCAAAAAGATGTGCATACATCTGCGGTATCATAAGCGATATGGACCACACAATCGCAGCAAACAGAAATGCAATCATCGTAACATAGGTAATGCCCTGTTTCAGCCGTTTGGTATTTCCCTTTCCATAATTGTAGCTGACAAACGGCTGCATACCATTGCCCATTCCATTTAACGGCAGGGAAATTAATTGCAATGCACTTAACATCACGGTCAATGCCGCCGTATAATCTTTATTTCCGCCGGTTGCCAGATTCAGATTAATATTAAACACAATCTGTATCGCACACTCTGTAATCGTCATGACAAATGGCGTAATTCCAAGCGATACAATGCTGACAAATCTTTCCGCCGAAAAATGCATTTCTTTTCTTCGGAAATGGAACAGACTTTTCCGCGAAAAGAAAAAGCCAACCGTACAGACAGCGGATAAAAACTGTGCCAGAACCGTTGCCAGTGCAGAACCCTGTACTCCCATGCCAAAGTTAAAGATAAATAATGGATCCATCACGATATTAAGCACTGTTCCCATTAACACAAAACACATGGACAGAAAGGAGTAGCCCTGCGTCAGCACAAAAGGATTCATTCCCTGCGCCAGCATGATAAATACCGTTCCGCAGGAATAAATCTTCAGATAGGACGTGGCATAACCTAGCGCACTCAGCGGACATCCAAACAGCAGTACAATCGGCTCCGCAAAGAAAAATGTGATAATGCCAATCACACATCCGCTCAGTACAAGCATCAGAAAGGATAGATTAAAGATACGGTTCGCCTCTTTCTCATTTCCTTCTCCCAGCCGGATTCCCGCCCTCGGCGAACCCCCCAGTCCCACAAGGTCCGCAAATGCCTGGATAATCAGTGTAATCGGAAGCACAATTCCAAGTGCCGCAAGTGCATCCATTCCCGAACCCTGCATTCTTGAAACGTACATCCGGTCTACAATATTATATAAAAATGTAATTAATTTTGCGATGACAGCCGGCACAATCAGACGGATTACCAGAGGAAAAATCCTGCTCGTATCCAGTCCGGTCATCATATTTTATATCCCCTGTGAATCACTTTTTTCTCCAGTTTTTCCCCATTCAGTGTGTATTCCATGGCATTGTATGAGCCCTCGCGGTAGGCGAGTGTTTCATTGTCGTCCTCATAGTGGATAAATGTTCCCTGTCCCGGATAAGTCAGTATTCTGGTGTTCTCACTGGTAATATCTTCCGTGGACTGTATGTTTCCTTCCGCTACCGGGAGAATCGCTCCCGCCCGGATAAATACCGGCACTTTATCGAGTGGTGCATCTGCAAGAATATATTTCCCGCCGGTATATTTTTCATTCGTTTCATAGTCATACCACTCACCTTCCGGAAGATAGACTTCCCTTGCAAACTTTCCCGGTACTGTTACCGGTGCAACAAGGACAAACTTCCCAAGCAGATATTCATCGCAGATGTTGCGAACCATTTTGTCATGCGGATATTCATATACCAGAGGTCTGACTATCGGCTCTCCTGTCCTCTCACATTCCCTTGCCAAATCATAAATATACGGAATAAAACGATATCTGAGACGCACGGTTTTTCTCACCGCATCCCTTGTTTTCTCATCAAACAGCCATGGCTCCTGCCGGCGTGTTCCCACTGCGGAATGATTTCTGAAAAATGGAGCAAATACAGCTGCCTGATAAAATCTAACCAGAAGTTCCGGTGTCACATCACTTCCAAATCCGCCGATGTCACTTCCGCACATAGCCATTCCGCAAAGAGACAGATTGCATATCTGTTCCAGAGAGAGTGTCAGATGTGCCCAGATGCTGTGATTGTCTCCGGTCCATCCGCCACAGTATTTCTGACTGCCCGCATATGCCGCCCTCGTCAGCACAAACGGCCGCCTGCCATTATCCTGTTCCAAAAGTCCCTCATAAGTTGCCTTTGCCATAAGATGTCCATAAATATTATGAATCGCATCATGTGCACCGGCTGCAAATTTCACATCATCCGGCAATGGTCCACGAAAACTTGCCGGTTCATTCATGTCATTCCAGATACCGCGGATGCCATGGTCTAGAAGTATCTTTGATTTCTCTCCCCACCATTTTCTCACATCTTCCCTGCTGAAATCCGGAAATACCGATGTGCCTGGCCAGACTGCATTTTCATACACTGCTCCCTGTGCATCATGTGCGAATGCATCCATCTCCATGCCCTCCCGGTACATAAAATAAGCTTCATCCTTTTTTACTCCCGGGTCAATGATGGATATAAGTTTTATTCCCTTATCCGCCAGTGTTTCTGATAACGCTTTGGTATCTGGAAACCGCTCCTTATCAAAGGTAAATACGCGGTATCCGTCCATATAATCTATATCCATATGAATCACATCGCATGGAATTTCATTTTTTTCAAATGCTTCCGCAATCCCAAGAATCTCGTCCTGTGAACAATATCCCCAACGGCTCTGATGGCTGCCATAAATCCATCGCTGAAAGAGCGGAGTCGTACCAGTCAGACCGGTATATTTTTTCACCACATCGGAAGGCTTTTCTCCCGGAAAGAAATAATAATCCAGAAATCCCTTTTCATGGGAAACAATATAATACTCACTGCTTTCAAATCCAAAATCAAATGTTGTTTTATAGGTATTATCTGCAAAAATTCCATAGCAGTAATTTTCTCCCAGCACCATAAAAAACGGAATGGATTTGTACAGCGATTTGAAGCTGTCTACATGAGGGGCCGGATTATCTGTGTTCCAGTTGACATAAACATATCCTCTCCTGTTCAGACAGCCCGGCTTATCTCCCAGTCCATAAACCGCATCTTCCTTCCCCAGTTTTTTTACGATGGCACTGGCATACCCTGCTTCGTCACTGCCGCCTGCATGTCCTTCCAGTTTTGCAAGTTCTGTATCTTCTTCTGCTATGCCGGTCTCCTGTCCTGTTCTCTCCACATCGGAAAGAACCAGTACTCCCTGATAAAAAATGTCCAGTTTTTGATTTTCCCATGCTTTTATCCGGATATTTCCCGCCGATATTTCCTGCTTCTCCTTATCGATTTCCGATTTGTGTACAGCAGGAATATTTTCCTGCTCAATCGCCACACTGTTTCTTCCATGGATTTGTGAGATATGCACCATCTCATTTTCAAATATTGTAACAAAAAGACTACCGTTCGCATATTCCAGTTCCACACTGCCATCCGACATTTCATTTATACATAATAACTGATTCATCTATATCCTCCATTTCTTATCTCTCTTATCTTGTGAGATTTTTCACCCATTTGTATTTTCGGAAATGATACAAGACCCAAGGGAGTTTCCCCACCTCATCGATACAGGTGCAGGCATATACCAGAACCACCGGCCAGTGGAAATAGTAAGTTCCTGCCGCCGCAAGCGGAATCGCCAGACACCACATACACACGGCAAGACTGTACATATCAAAGAGTGTATCGCCTCCGGCACAGAAAATACCATTAATCGTCACATCGTTGACTGCCCTTCCTATCATATAAAAGGCGATGACAAAAAACATTCCCCTGAGATATCCTGCTGCCTCCTCCGTCAGATTTGCAAAATGCAGAATAACAGGAGCTGCCAGCAACATCAGAGCCGCCGCCGCAATTCCGCACACAAAGGAAATCTTTAACAGGCGGATGCCATAGAGTTTTCCCCGTTCCAGTTCCCCGGAACCCAGTTCATTCCCGACCATAATACCTGCCGCACTGGAAATTCCGCCGCTGAAACAGCAAATCACATCACGGACTACTGCCGCAATCGAATTTGCCGCCGCCGCATCTGTACCGAGATGTCCCATAAAAGAAGAATATGAAGTGAATCCAATTCCCCAGAACAGACATGCTCCAAGAATCGGCAGACCACATTTCCAGAAATCTTTTGAAAGCTGTTTTTCCCTGTGGAATAATCCCCGTAATTCCGGATGAATGTAACCTCTGCGGTAAGACACTGCCACCGAGCAGATAAGCTCCAGTATTCTCGCAATCAGTGTGGCAATCGCAGCCCCCTGTATGCCCATCGGCTTTATTCCAAACGCACCGAAAATCAATATTGCATTTAAAATGATATTAATACACACGGTAAAAGAACTAATAACTGCCGTTGTCCTGGCATGCTCACTCGTTTTCATCATAGTCAGATAGCACTGGGAAATTCCTGTTATCAGATAGGAAAATCCGGCAATTCTTAAATAAGAGATGCCATGACTGATTAATACCGTCTCATTTGTAAATATCCGCATCAGATATTCCGGGAATAACAGACAGGCAAGAAAGAATATCATCGACACCAGTCCACATAACCGCAGTGCCATGCAGAAGACATCATTGACCGCCTTTTTATCCTCCTTGCCCCAGTACTGTGCCCCCAGAATCCCAAGACTTGTTGTCGCCGCTGCCAGAAACATATTCTGGATAAACTGTATCTGTGTTGCCAGTGATACCGCAGACATATAATTCTGGTCCACTCCACCCAGCATAAACGCATCTGCCACTGCCACCATGGCAAGCATCAGATTCTGCAGGACGATTGGTATCATCAGCCACCAGAGTTTCCGGTAAAACTTTGAATCTTTTGTTTTCATAATAAAATCCTTTCCCAAAAAAATCATATCTGCATAACAAAAATGCATTGTCCATTCATTATAGCATACTAACCGTGAATAAACAATGTTGTTTCATGCCGCCACCAACTGCCGGTTTAAAATTTTATTTTTTAGACTACTTTCACACTATTTTCCAAAAATTCATGCTATACTATACGTTATAGCAACTATTTACCTCTCACAGAAAGGACTATTATGAGCAAAAAAGTAAAAGAACTCTTCTCATATGTAGCAGTCATCATCGGTGCATTGATGGCAAGCTTCTCCGTTGCCTGTATTCTGCTTCCCAATGATGCCATCGACTATGGTACTGCCGGCATTGCAATTATCATCAGCAAACTGACCGGATGCAACCTCTCCCTGTGTATCCTTCTGATTTTTATTCCGTTCCTCATCGCCGGATATGTCTTCCTCGGAAGATATTTTTTTATAAAGGCATTCATCGGATCTGCCGTATACACCGTCGGCATTGCTTACTTTGAGGAAATACCGTTTGAACTGAATACGGAACATTTCATTGCCGTAGCATTCGGCGGTGCGCTCCTTGGAATTGGTCTTTCTTTTATCCTGAGAAACGGCGGCTGCATTGACGGTTCCGAAATTATTGCCAATATTATTGTCAATAAGATTCATCAGAAAACAGGAAAAGATTACAGTATTTCCTACATTCTGATTATCTTTAACGCACTGGTATACATAGCCGTATTTGCTTTAATCGACCAGAATTCCGCCATGTTAAGTCTTCTGGTATACGTCATCGCCACGGCAATCATCGACCGGTTTACCGATCACTTTGAAGCGATCAAGCAGGTTACTATTATCACTAAGAAACCAGAAGCCATTGTTCAGGATATCAAGCAGGAATTAAACAAAACCTGTACGCTTATTAATTCTTATGGTGCTATCGCAGGGGATAATACCACACTTATCTGCTATATTAACTATTTTGAACTGCACAAAATGCGGGATATTATTTCTAAAAATAAAGGAAGCTTCTGTACAGTTTCAACCATAGAAGAAATCTTAAGATAACAAACGGGGCTGCCTGGGCAGCCCCTTGTTTTTTCCTTTTATAATCTGTTATTCCTCACGATGGTCAATGACTCTCTTCGCTTTCTTTTCCGTCCGAGGAAGTGTTCCCACCGGTACGATGGTTACTTTCGGTGTCACACTCATCTTCGATTTGAACAATTCTTTTATCTTCTGTCCGGTAGCTTCAAAGTCCACACGTCCTTCTGCTTCCGCCGTAACCATGATAATATCGCGGTTATTGCTCTCGTCATGTGCAATATTGATATTATATTCACTGGATACGCCGTCAATCATGCCCAGAATTTCTTCCACCTGGCTCGGGAACATATTGACACCGTGTACCTTGAACATATCGTCACTTCTGCCCTTAATCATATCCAGTCTCGGATAGGTACGACCGCACGCACAGGTTCCCGGAATAATTCGTGAAATATCATGAGTACGGAAACGGAGTAATGGTGCCCCCTCTTTTACCAGTGTGGTAATTACGATTTCTCCTTCTTCACCATCCGCTACAGGCTGTAGTGTCTTTGGATCGACGATTTCGATATATACATAGTCATCCCAGTAATGCATTCCGGCATTTTCCGAACAGCTGATACCGATACCCGGACCATAGATTTCTGTCAGTCCGTAAATATCATATAACTCTATGCCAAGTTCATTTTTAATGTATTTACGCATCTTTTCGCTCCATCTTTCTGAGCCAAAGACACCTTTTTTCAAATGAATCTGATCACGGATTCCACGTTTGTTGATTTCCTCTGCCAGAAGCAGTGCATAGGAAGATGTTGCCGTTAATACCGTGGTTTCTAAATCAATCATCATCTGAATCTGTTTATCAGTATTGCCCGGTCCCATCGGAACTGCCATCGCACCCAGTTTCTCACATCCGGCCTGAAATCCGATTCCGGCTGTCCACAGACCATATCCCGGTGTAATCTGGATACGGTCTTTTTTTGTAATTCCCACAGTTTCATAACAACGTGCAAACATGGTTGCCCAGTCGTCTACATCCTTTGCTGTATATGGTATAATGACCGGCTTTCCTGT
Source organism: Roseburia sp. CAG:303 (assembly GCA_000437755.1). Classification (GTDB taxonomy): domain Bacteria; phylum Bacillota; class Clostridia; order Lachnospirales; family Lachnospiraceae; genus CAG-303. The sequence goes on along the minus strand of FR900160.1, from coordinate 10,395 downwards.
CGTACCTGATGAGGAATGGATACGCACAACCTCTTCATCCGGCACGGCCTGAATCCCAAGCGGATAGGCATTCCGAAGGTCTGCCTTGCTGGAAAACGGAAGCTTCTCAAAATCTTCCTGACAGGATATTCCGTCAATTCCTGCCTCCTTATACATTTTTCCATAATAACTGTCCGTCTGTATCAGTCTCTTAATCTGTGCATCCACCAGGGCAATCTGTCTGCTATTTAATTTCATGTTTTTCTCCTTCTTCATAACCTGCAAAAAATGCAGCCTTATTCATTTCTATGTATTTTTCCGGCACTCTCTTTTCAATCTCTGCAAGTACCGTTTCTTTTGCAATTCCAAGTTTTCCGGTTCCTGCCGCCACTCCGAGAATGGCGATATTAAAATATCTCGATGACCCAAACGGTGCGCAGAGTTTCTCTGCATCTATTACAACACATCTGCATTTTCCGTTCAGATAACGAATCATTTCAGTCCCATCGTAACCCGTATCCTGCAAAGATTCCGTGACAGGTTTTACCGGCACACTGTTTACAATTACAATGCCGTCTTTTTTCAGATAGATAAGATTGCGAACGGCCTCTGCAGGCTCAAATGCCAGTATCATATCTGCCGCTCCATGCGGAATTAACGGTGCATAAGCTTCTCCGATACGCACATGGCTTGTCACTGCCCCCCCTCTCTGCGCCATACCGATTGTTTCTGCAGAATGTACGGCAGAACCTTCGTCCATTGCAGATGCGGCAATGATTTTGGAAGCAAGTACCGTACCCTGTCCTCCGACACCACAGATTAAAATATCCTTATTCACAAGTGTCACCTCCTATCGCATTTACCGGACAGATTTTACTGCACAGTCCACATCCAGTACAGAGATTCCTATCAATCGTTACTTTTCCGTCCTTTGTAATCAATGCGGGGCATCCTATCTCACGAATACACTTTTTACACTGGATACATGCGTCTGAAATAACACATTTTTTATCCGGTTTTGAAATAGCAATACATGGAGATTTGAATATAATTGCCTTCACTCCTGCACATTCCGCACATTCTCTGACTGCTGCCACCGCTTCTTCCAGATTAAGCGGGTCCACGGTAAGAATCTTCTTTACCCCGATTCCCTCCAACACTTTCCGGATATCCACCTTATCCACAATCTGTCCCATCATATTCCTGCCAATGCCCGGATGCGGCTGATGACCCGTCATTGCAGTTGTTGAATTATCCAACACACAGAGAATCATGTCCGCATTGTTATAAACAGCATTTACAATGCCAGTCATACCAGAGGCGAAAAATGTGGAATCTCCGACAAATCCAAAGCAGGTACCTTCCCCATCGATCCAGTGGAATCCCTGTGCCATGGTAATGCCTGCTCCCATACAAAGGCAGGTATCCACCATATCCAGCGGCATGGCATTTCCCAGCGTATAACATCCGATATCTCCGCAAAAATAGGATTTCTTTCCCTTCATCGCCTGCTTTACAGCATAAAACGATGCACGATGCGGACATCCGGCACATAACACCGGAGGACGTACCGGCAGTGCCGGCGCATCAGATAACTCAATGCCCTGTTCCACTTTCTCTATTCCAAGAAATTCACTCAGAATGTCCGCCGACAGATTTGCACTGTTTTCGCCACTGTGTGGTACTTTTCCATCCAGCTTGCCGGACACTTTGATGGACAGCTTATATCTGCCTGCAAGTTTTAACACCTGTTCTTCGATATATGGGCTTAATTCTTCCAGACAGATAACTTCTTTTACACCTTCCAGGGCAGTCCTTACAAAATCTTCCGGAAACGGATATGCCGTAGCTATCTTTATCAACCGGATATCTTCGTGATTTTTCAGATATTCCTTCGCATAGGCATAACTGATACCTGATGCAATTATGGCTTTTTCTGAAGAAGAACCTTCTACTTTATTCCACGCATACTGTGAAAAATCTTTTCCTATTTCCACATTTCTCTCTTCCATCCTTGCATGACTGGCATAGGACAGTTTTGGAAAAATAACCCATTTCTTTGAATCTTTCTGAAATCCTTCATATTCTTTTGGTCCTTTGTATTCCGGATTCTCAATGTTTGCATACGCATGACAGACTCTGGTGGTCGGCCGGAACAATACCGGTGTTTTATATTTTTCCGAATACCGGAATGCATCCTGAATCATCTGATATGCCTCTTCCGGTGATGACGGGTCGAATACCGGTATTCTGCAGAAATCCGCAAACCGCCTGGTATCCTGCTCCGTCTGGGAAGAAATCGGTCCCGGATCATCCGCTGAAACAATTACCATTCCGCCCTTTACACCCACATATGCCAATGAAAGCAGGGGATCTGCCGCCACATTCAGTCCCACCTGCTTCATGGTAACAAGTGCCCTTGCACCGCTATATGCTGCTCCTGCCGCTACCTCCATAGCTGCTTTCTCATTTACCGACCATTCCAGATGTACCCCCTCATGCGGATATCTGGATATCGTTTCCACAATTTCAGAGGATGGAGTTCCCGGGTATCCTGCCACCAGATTCACACCTGCGGCTAAAGCTCCCAGTGCAATCGCTCCATTCCCCATTACATATTCCTGCATATTAATAAATTTCCTTTCACATTATCCTTTCAGTCCGTTTGTCTGACGAATCATATCTTCGACAACAATATCATAAATCTCTCCAACCGAATTACAATATTCCAGTATCTTCCACGGCTCATTTGTATGAAAATGAATTTTTACCAAATCCTCATCGCCTGCCGCAATCAGACTGTTTCCCTCAAAATGCTCTGTAATATAATCCGCAATCTCATCCTCATCCAAATCTTTATCCCTCCTGTCAATCAGTAGCTGTGTATCATAACGATATGCAAACTGGTCGTCCTCTGCATCAATAGAATGAATATCCATCTTTTTACCTCCAAATCCTGAGCGGTTCATTTATATGCTCTTTGTTATTATAATTTTCATAAACTAATTCTACCACAAACCAAAAGAGATTTCCATTCCCATTTATCTCCTATTGTACTGTCCCGTCCATCCTGTTATAATCATGCTGTGATTAGCTAATACACAAAAAAACAAATAAAATAAGGAGGAAAAAGCAATGTGTTTCTTATTTAATAGCTGTTCCGAGTTATTTAACGCAATTTGCAATTACTTTAACTTCGGTTGTTAATCAGTAGCATTAATTCGTACCTGTTAATTTACGCATAAAAAATTGCCGCCATAAATTATCTGTTCTAAATTTATGGCGGCTGTTTCCTATTTTATTTCAGTTTCTTCCAGACATTTTTCCAGATAAGCTTCCGAAAATAAGCGGTCCGGAAAATCCTCCGGCATAAATCCCTTATCTGCCTCGCAAACCATGGATTTATCAAATTCGCTGTCGCCTGCGGCAATTACACAATCCGGCTCCAGATATGCCTTCAGTCTTTTTACTGCATTTCCTTTACTCAGAGTTACCGGAAGTACATATAATTTTTCTCCATTAGAAAATACCTCCACCAGTTCTTCTTTCAGCAGCTTTTTTAAATCCTGTATCACCTTTTCCACTTCTTTACATTTTGTAAAAACAAAAAGTTCTTCTATATAACGCAATTCAAACTTTCTCCTTGCATCTTTTTCCAAATATTCCATTGCCTTTTTCATGGCAGGAACTGCAGGCTCTGTCATCTTTCTTGATTCCAGATACCATGTGTCTTCCCGTTTTCCATCCACAAGAAGAATCCCTCCATTACAAGTAAGTGCATATTGAAATGGATGAATTCCAAGATGGATTCTTTGATACTGCTCCACGGTTCTGGTGGTTACCGGTACAATCTGATATTGCTGATTTACTTTTTTTAATAATTCGTATGTTTTCTCTGTGATAAAAGATATTTCTCTTCCCTGGTACAATTCCACATTTCTTTTTTCATTTCCCAGTTCATGTTTATAAGAATATATCAGTGTATTATCCAAATCCGTACATAATAGTTTCATTTTTTCTATTCCTTCTATCTTTTTTATCCAATCAATGATATAATAAAATACGTTTCATTATGATTTATGAGAAAGGACATTTTCCATGAAAAATGACATTTTATATTATAGTGTTGGTGCATTATTATATTGCCCGGCAAATAAGACAGATATTGCCGATTCTATTATAAACGAAAAGTTTGGTCAGAAATTTTCTCTGGCACTCTGTCTGGAAGATACCATTAGCGATTCCTTCGTTACACAGGCTGAGCAGATTTTAACTGCCTCCCTTCAAAAAATTTATCAGAATCTCGAAAAGAAAGACTTCTATCTGCCTAAAATCTTTATCCGTGTCAGAACTCCAAAACAAATTATGCATATGACAAAGAGTCTAGGCGATGCCATTTCCCTCCTTACCGGTTTCATCCTCCCGAAATTTCATCCGGACAATGCCGAAGCATATATCCATGAAATCATTCTTGCAAATGAATTTTCCGCAAGAAAACTCTATATGATGCCTATTTATGAAAGCTCTGCTCTCATAGACCTGCGATACCGCTACGATATTCTTTATTCACTAAAATCATCTCTGGATAAAACAGAGGACCTGGTACTAAACATCCGCGTGGGCGGCAATGATTTATGTCATATGTTTGGTTTCCGGAGACATTCTGATGAATCCATTCACAAAATCACACCTGTTTCCCATATCTTTTCTGATATCATTACCGTCTATGGCATGAATTACGTCATATCCGGTCCTGTCTATGAATATTATGCCGGAAAAAACTGGGAGGAAGGTTTTCTTCAGGAAATCGCGGATGACAGATTATGCGGATTTACTGGCAAAACTGTCATACATCCAAAACAGATTTCTCTGGTTAATGAAGCATATCGTGTCTCAAAAAAAGATTTTGATGATGCCTTGGACATTTTAAACTGGAATCCTGAAAATGCATCCCTTGTCTCTGGCAGCCAGTCAAAAGAACGCATGAATGAATACAAAACTCATGGAAACTGGGCAATACGCACAAAATTACTGGCTGAAGCTTTCGGTCTGAAAGACTGATGTTACGCATCTGCAACTTTTTTTATAATGCCGCAGCATTTGTAATGGAGCAATGGATATATTTCAACCGGCACTTCTTTTTCTTCCGCCAGCCGCAGGAGATGTCCTAACTGGGCATCCTCCTGATATCGTTCATCAATCAGAATTTTCCATGGTACTCTCCGAAGCAATACCCTCGTCGCTTCTCCCACCCCTGGCTTTATAAGATTGATATCCCCGATATCAAAATGCTTTGCAATTTCTATCACTTCATCCATCCCTGTTCCCGGAATTTTTTCCTGTTTCTCCTCATTTTCCATACAAAATTCCTGTTCTATCGTCCGGATAAATTCATAAGACAAATCCGAATCCTTCAATTCTTCATAATAGACAGCACCATGAAAATCCTTTTCACCAATAATATCACTTCTCAGAAAAGTCCTGCTGATTAATCCCGACACGGTACTGTTTAAACAAGAACTTGGTATGAGAATATCCTCATGCGTACCGCATAAATCTGAGGCATTGGCCGGATCCGCCAGAACAGCTAATTCCTTTGATACCCCTTCGTATTCCTCCAAATCCTTTTCCAGTTCCCTTAAAATAGCACCTTTACCAATCCATCCATCCACGAAAAGAAGTCTGGAAGGCTCATATCTTTCTAATAGATAATTCATAGCATTTTTATCGATTCCCCTTCCCCTTATAATCGAAACTGCATAATGAGGCACGTCCTGTTTATATTTATATCTGATATATCTTTTCAAAAGTATCCCAACCGGTATCCCTGCTCTCGCAAGTGATACAAGCACTACTGATTTTCCTCTTTTCTGCATGATTTTATCTACAAGGACACCAACTGCATTGGCTACGGGCTTTGCATATTGCAAAAGTGCCTGCTCATAAACCTCCATATATTTTTGTGTTGGGACATATTCAATGGGAAGCATCTCACTGTAATGCCTTCCCGACTGTATCAATTTCTCCCGCTCCTGAGTTGGCTGAGGTTTTACCATTCCCGTAATATCTTTTAATAATATCGTAACATCATCTTTTGAATAAGAACTTCTCATATCAACACCACCTTATTAATATAATATTTTTATTCTTTGTATACAACGCATTTACAAGGTTATATATCCCCTCCCCTTTTCGTTCCGGTGCATCCGTAACCACATATACCCTGTCATATTCTCCGATATCATAAAGGAACGTTCTTCTATTACTGTCATACAGACTCTTTAATTCATACCTTTCGTGCAATGGATAAGTTTCTTCGCTGCTCACGGCTATCGGGCTTCTTGTTGTCGCATGGCATAAGCAATCATTTCCCATCTCTTCCAGTCTTGCACCCAGGTAAATCGCCGGATACATGAATTCCTCTGTTCCAAGCACCAGAATATGCTCTCCCCGGACATTTCCAATTTTTTCACTTACCTGCTGCCAGAGTTTTCCACAGGCTTCTTCATACATTCCGGCATCTGTCAGTCTCCTTGCATTTAAGTATCCGCTTAACTCCATGACCTGAAATGCATCCGTCTTTTCCGGCATACATGCATGATATTTTCCATTTTCCTCAATCTCTGCCGCCAGCTTTTCATATTTCTCATGACTGGTTTTTACCAGATAATGCAGGTTGATTTTTCTCTCCTCATACTGTGCTAAATGCTCTTTTGACATTCCATTTAACAAGGATGCCACGGAAAATTTCACCTTCCCCGGATAATATTGTTCGATTCTGTCAATAATATTTAAAATTGTTTTTCCTGTTGTCACCTCATCTTCAGCAAATACAATCCTGTCAATATCGTCAATCACTGCATCTATATCATCCTTTACCAGTTTCTGTTCCGTCGCATGGCTGTGTTCCTCTGAAAAATAAAGATACTCCACACCCTCTATCACTTCCCTGGTGGTCTGTATATACTTTGCTCCCAGACAAACCGCAATTTCAGCACCGATAGCTGTTGCCGTCTCCGCAAAACCAACCAGCAACAATTTTTCCTCCGAATATGCTTCTCTTACCTTGTCTGCCAGAGAAGAAAACAGTGTGAGTGCTTTGAAAGGCGATACCGGAACATGTTTTCCCTGCAACGGGTCCACGACCAGATAACTTCTTTTGTTATTATTTTCTCTTTTCGCAATTCTTACCAAATCTTTTTCTTCATATCTCATAAATCTACTCCGTTCATCTTCATTTTAATTTTAATATTTTACATTGAGCAAGTCCTGCACTCCAGAACTGTTCTATCGGAAGATTATTTATCTGACATACGATACTTGCGTTCATCGCACCATGTCCTACAATCAAAATATCTTTTCCCTCCTGCAGCCGGGGTTCAACTATTTCTTTTAAAAACTCTCCGGTTCTTGCAAATAACTCCTGAAATGTCTCCGCTCCTCCGATGGACTCTGTATATTCTGCCGGGCTTTGATACATGACATTTATCGCACAATCCGGATTCTTAAAATCCATTCCTTCATATTTCCCAAAACTTATTTCTACCAGTCTGTCATCCGGCAGAATCGGAATATTTCTTCCTCTCAAAACAATTTCAGCAGTTTCTTTTGCCCGCACAAGTGGAGAACAATAGCAAATATCAATATTCAGATTTTTATATTCCTCCCGTGCTTTTTCAGCCATTTCCCTGCCTTCTTCATTCAGTGGAATATCCATTCTCCCCTGCAATTTATGCATGGCATTCCACTCTGTTTTTCCGTGTCGCATGATATACAGCATAAAAAATAACCTCCGGTTTTTCTGATAATTTGATTTTTTTATTATAACCCAGTACCAACGGCAGTGCAAGCAGGAAAAATGCTGTTTTCATTTGATTACAGTCTTATTTCTTTTCTTCTGTTACAAAATCCGTTATCATATCTTCCATCGCCTTACACATAGCCTGTATTCCCTCCTTATCCTTTTTATAAAAAACTTCACTCCTAAGGTCTCCATGGCGGCGGACATAATAATGTTGTTTTTTCGATATCCGGCAGCACATCATAAATAGAACACCCCATTCGTTCTTCAAAATACTCTTTGTTTTTAAAGGTCACATCCCAACCTTTTATATATGTTTCCATAATTCCGTACCTGCGGGTTACATCCACAAAACGTTTTTCCAGAATTACAAATCCATAGTCTGTTGCCAGTGCATCACATATCTGAATCAGCCTGTCATAGTCGTCCGCCTGACAATGGATAATATAATCTTTGATTACCTTTTCTTCTTCTGTCTGCGGTTCATAATCAAACTCATCTTTCATAAGAGGATAAGAATGTGTCATACATATTCTTGCAACTTCATCCCATCCCCTATCCATAGCATATTTATATCCCTCATATACATGCTTCGGAATATTTACAATTCCGACTCTTCGTCCAATATCATGAAGCATTCCAACAACACATGCCTTATTTTCATCCATTCCGGGCAATTTTTTTGCAATATTTCCTGCTGCAATTCCCACATTCAAAGAATGTCTTACCCATGGTCCGGGATTTAATTGTTCCGCTGTTTTCAATTCATTTTTCGCTTCTTCTATCGTTGGCAGCATAACTATCACCTTTTCCAATACCAGGTATTATCTTCCTTTTTTAATTCCTCTATTCAATATTCATCTTTTCAGATGTACTTCTTATATGCTGAACTGCTTCCTTTACCTGCTCTGCATATTCAAGATTCTGCTCACTCATATTGTGAACCTGTTCTGCATTCTCGGTAACTTCCTGCGTTACCGCTGAAAGATGTGAAATATTCTCCACTATTTTGTTATTTGAATCTGACAGATTGGAAATCTGCCCATTTACTTCCTCTACATGGTGAATCAGTTCTGTCATATTACTGTTTAACAGCTCGAATGTATCGGATGCCGTATTGATATTATTTCCCTGAATATTGGCAGCATCAACGGATACTTTCACCGACTCCCTTACATCAGAGGCATTCGCATTTAATTCGTATACAATCTTTGTAATATCCTCGGTAAAACTCTTTGTCTGTTCTGCAAGCTGTCTTATCTGCTCTGCAACTACTGCGAATCCTCTTCCTGCTTCGCCGGCTCTCGCACTTTCAATGGATGCATTCAATGCCAGAAGATTGGTCTGGCTGGATATATTCAATATCATGCCCGCAATATTCTCAACTTCATTGGTTTTCTCCTGAAGTTTTTCCATCGAATCCGTAACAGACTTGTTTGTATCCTTTATCTGTGCTGACTGGGCCTTTAACTCTTCCATAACAGCCATATTTTTCTGAATACTCTCATTTGAATCGATTGCAATGCCTACCATTCTGTTTGATACTTCACCGGCATGCTCTATTGCCTGCTGTATGGATGCTGTCATTGTATTCTGGGTTTCAATACTCGTGGCAGTCATATTCGTTGCATCTGTAATTTCCTTCATATGGCCAGTAACAGTTTTTGTTGCATCAACAAGGTCATTCATAATACTGGTACTTGCATCGGTTTCCTCTCCGACAGTCTTTGAAATCACAATCATATTGTCAAGAATCTTTCTGACCTTATCATGCTCTTCCTTTGCAGAATTAACCGCATCACTGTTAAATATGATTGAAATTTTTCCAATATTTAATATTACAACACCGATTATAATTACCATCAGTGTTCCGCATAGTGCATTTACATCGCTTCCATAAATTCCTTTTGATGCCTGTACACACATAACGGCTATGTAAAGAATTAGCATACCTGCTGCCGTTCTTTTTAAAGATTTCTTTTCATAATAAGGAATCTGAAGAATAAAAATGCAAATCAGTGCATAGTGGATAAAAGATGCATCCGTCTGTACACCGACCAGAAAATATTCAATTCCTACTTCCCAGGTTGTCATAATCTTTAACCATTTTGTAGCTGTATTCTTCCGATGTACAATGGTATTGACAATGATAAACAACACTATCAGGAATGTGTTTCCATACACCGTCATTGACGCAATATTATGATTGAGCAATTTCATCCATAAATAAAATAAAAACACAACTCCAAGCAGTGACGTGGCTACTACATAAAACTTGTTCATTCTCTTATAGCGTTCTGATTCTTCTGTATATTTGTACTTATCTGCTTCCATAAAAAACCTCCATCTTCTATAAATATAAAATAAATATGAGTTATTCATAATTAACCGATATCTATTGTAATACAAAACTACAAATTTTTCCATAGGTTTTTTGAAAGAATACACCAATAGGTACTCATGTGAGGGCGAAGCCTATTTTTTTAAGCCCTGCCGATGGTATCTTTGCTGACTGGAACATCAAGTACATTTTTTGCCTGTTCTTCCAACAAACGAAGTGTCCATCTGGAATGTCCTGCCGGTGCAGGGCTGCATGCTATTTCGATGATGCGTGC
>FR900159.1:21888-22190 GCA_000437755.1 Roseburia sp. CAG:303 | reverse complement strand
TGTTACAACTATATTTTACCACAACAACTCAAATGGTTCATCATCCCAGTGTTGTGGACTGAGCAATGTATCTTCACAGGCTATATTAAATTTATCAAATCCCACATCATGCAAAAACATATTAATACGACACAGATTGTAGGTTGTGATATTAATCTCCTGTCCATAAAAACCGTTACGGATAGCATCCTTTCCAAGAATTTTCTCAGCCTTCAAAAGCAATGAGCCTGAACCGCAAGCCGGATCATATACTTTATTGATTTCTGTTTTCCCTACAGTTCCAAGGCGCGTGAGCAGTTCAG
>FR900159.1:16817-21827 GCA_000437755.1 Roseburia sp. CAG:303 | reverse complement strand
GATTTTCCGGCATTCGATGCATACATGGTCATAAGGTACTCATATGCATCACCAAAAGCATCAATAGAATGGTCTTTCACATCTCCCAGATTCATTTCGCCTACACCATTCAGCAGCTTTACGCTCCTGTCCATAAAAACCGTTACGGATAGCATCCTTGCCAAGAATTTTCTCAGCCTTCAGAAGCAATGAACCCGAACCACAAGCCGGAGCATATACTTTATTGATTTCTGTTTTTCCTACTGTTCCAAGGCGTGCGAGCAGTTCGGACACATCTGCCGGAGTAAAAAACTCTCCATCGGATTTTCCTGCATTCGATGCGTACATGGTCATAAGGTACTCATACGCATCACCAAAGGCATCAATGGAATGGTCCCTGACATCTCCCAGATTCATTTCACCTACACCATTCAGCAGCTTTACAAGTTTTTCATTACGCTTTGCAACCGTAGAACCCAGTTTATTGCTGTTTACATCATAATCATCAAACAATCCAGCAAAATCATTCTCTGCCTCGCTTCCTTTCGCTGATTCCTCAATGTGACGAAATACACTTTCCAGTGTTTCATTTAAGTTTTCATCATTCGCAGCATTTGCACGAACATTGCAGAATAACTTGCTCGGAAGGATAAAAAATCCTTTTTCCTCTACCAGTCCTTCTCTTGCTTCTTCTGCTTCCTCATCCAACATTTTTGCAAAGTCAAAATCAGTGTTACCTGCATCGACCTCACCACTATTTATGTAACTACACAGGTTTTCGGAAATATACCGCTAAAACATCGTACCAAGAACATAATTTTTGAAATCCCAACCATCGACTGCTCCACGCAGTTCATCTGCAATCGCCCATATTGCCCGGTGCAATTCATCGCGCTCCTGTTCCTTTTTGGTATCAACCATTTTTTCTTCCTCCATTTTCCTCATTAATTATCATCCTTATCCCCTCTCCAAACAGGCGATCACCTCACAATGCCTTGTCCATGGGAATAAATCTACGGGTTTACACGCTGTCATCCGATATTGTTTCTTCATAAGAAAGAGTACGTCCCTTGCCAGTGTTTCCGGGTTGCAGCTGATATAGACTACTTTCTGCGGAGACAGTTTATCAATAGCATCGAGACATTCTTCAGTACTGCCGGATCTCGGCGGATCAAGGAATACCACATCTGCTTTTTCGCCGTCTGCTGCCATCTGAGCCATGAATCTTGTCGCATCGCCCTGGACAAAACTGATATTATCTATCTGATTGAGTTTTGCATTTACCCTGGCATCACGCACAGCATCCCTGTTTAATTCCACCCCGATGACAGAGCCTGCCTGTTTCGCCACGACAATTCCTATCGTACCGGTTCCACAGTATGCATCTACGACGCGTTCTGTTCCGGTAAGGCCTGCACATTCTATCGCCATCTGATAGAGTTTCTCTGTCTGTTCCGGATTTACCTGATAAAAAGATTTCGGTGAAATGCGGAATTTCCTGCCACATAACTCATCTTCAATATATCCTTTGCCATATAACGTAATTTCCCTGTCGCCGAGGACCATACTGGTTTTCCTGTCATTTATATTCATTACGATGGAAGCTATCTTTGGATATTTATTTGTTAAATCTTTCACAAATTGTTTCTTCGCCGGGAAAATAACATTTCCAGTTACAAGTACAACGAGCATTTCGCCTGTTTTATAACTGCTGCGAATCAGCACATGGCGGAGGAATCCCATGCCGGTATCTTCATCGTAAGATTTTATGCGGTATTTCCGGCACATTTCCTTTATGGTGCGGATTACTTTTCCGGCTTCCTCATTTTCAATCCTGCAGTTTTCGATATCTACCACTCTGTGGCTCTTTTCCTCATAAACACCGGCAAGAATATTTCCTCTCTTATCATGGGAAAATACCGCATGTACTTTATGTCTGTAATGCAGCGGATTCTGCATTGGCAAAATTTCATCAACATTTCCAAGCGGTCCCAGAACCTGAGCCAGCCATCTCTTTTTTTCTTCCAGCTCCTGACTGTAACTTTGTATCTGGCCATTGCATCCGCCACATTTTTTTGCATAAGGACATCCTTCTTTTTTCTGTTTCGCAGAAGGTTTCTTATCCTGTGCATCCTTTTCCTGACCGGATGCTTTCTCCTGTGCATTGATATGTTTCTTCTCAGAAACGGCATATACCAGGCGGACTTTCAGCTGCGGATTTCTCTTTTGTGCCTTGTCCACAATCTTTAAAAAACTTCCGGCATAATTTCCCATTTCATTTTTAAATACACCAACACCTGTCATGGTAAGTGTCATAGGATCTGCCGCTGCAGCAAGATACTGGTACATTCCGTCCAGATTATCTTCTTTGAGCTGCATCTTTCTTTTCAGAATTGCATATAATTCTTCTTTATTTTTTATCTGTTCCAGATTTAATGTGATTTTTTTCATCCCTCTTCTCCTTCCTATTTATCATCGCATACCTGAAAAATATAGAACTTAAGGTAATAGGATTCATCTGCCGCCCAGAGAATCGGATGGTCCGGTGCCTGTGTGCGGTATTCGACCTGGCGGAGTCTTTTATGCACGTCTTTTGCTGCTCTGTTGATTGTCTCAGTAAATAATTCGTAGTCCATGAAATGGGAACAGGAGCAGGTTGCCAGAAATCCGCCATCCTTTAAGAGTTTCATGCCTCTCATATTGATTTCCTTATATCCCTTTGTGGCATTTTTTACGGAACTTCTTGATTTGGTAAATGCCGGCGGATCTAAGATGACCACATCAAATTTTTCTCCTTTTTCCTCTAATTCCGGAAGCAGTTCAAACACATCTCGGCAGGTAAATTTCACTCTGTCCTCCAGACCGTTTAATCTCGCATTTTCTTCTGCCTGATGTACTCCGAGGTCGGAGGCATCCACACCAAGAACGCTTTCTGCCCCGGCAATACCCGCATTTAAGGCAAATGAACCTGTGTGGGTAAAACAGTCAAGGACTTTCTTTCCCTTACATAATTTCTGAATTGCCTGACGGTTATATTTCTGATCCAGGAAGAATCCGGTTTTCTGTCCATCCTTTACATCGACATAGTATTTCACACCATTTTCCACAATCTGTACTTTGGTATCAAATTCATCCCCGATAAATCCCTTGATTCTCTCCATGCCTTCGTTTAAACGTACTTTGGCATCACTTCGCTCGTATACGCCACGCACCGTAATGCCGGATTCTGCCAGCACTTTCTTGCAGGCTTCCACGATTTGCAGTTTAAACCGGTCGATTCCAAGTGCGAGAGATTCCACTACAAGCACATCTTCAAATTTGTCTACCACAATACCCGGAAGAAAATCGGCTTCCCCGAAAATCATACGGCAGCTTCCGGTATCCACTACATTTTTCCGGTACTCCCACGCATTTTTTACCCGCATGAGCAAAAATTCATCATCTATTTCCTGGTCAATGTTTCTTGTCATCAGACGGATGCGGATTTTGGAATTGGTATTAATAAATCCACGTCCCATCGGATACCCGTTGTGGTCATGCACCAGAACAATATCTCCATTCTCAAAAGCTCCCATAACAGAGGCAATTTCATTGTCAAAAATCCACATTCCGCCTGCTTTTATTGTTCTTCCTTCCCCTTTTTTTAATGTTACTACTGCTAAACTCATGTTTTTCTTCCTTCTTTCTGTATAATGATGGCATTTTATTGATAATTTTCATCCATATTTCATCCGGCCATCTATTTATCCGCCGATACTTCTTTCCTGTCCGGACACACTCCCTATAGTTTGCATGGTTTTGGGCATTTTGTCAAGTTTTACGGATAGAATTCTTTAAAATAAAATCTCCTGATTTTTCCACCATTATTCTATTGACATTTGTTGACATTTGCTGTATTATTACGTTATCTAATCAATGCACATATTGCATTATTAAATGAACATAATATCAACCTTATACATGAGTCACCATAGTTTTATGGTGGCTCATGTTATATATGAAAGGGGAAAACTTTTATGAAAAAAGCTTTAATTGCCATGAGCGGCGGGGTTGACAGCAGTGTTGCTGCCTGTCTGATGCAGCAGAAAGGCTATGATATCATTGGTGTTACCATGAAACTATACGATAATGAAGATATCCATGAAACCCAGGAAAAGACCTGCTGTTCTTTAAGCGATGTGGAAGATGCCCGGAATGTAGCCCATATACTGGGATTTCCATATTATGTATTTAATTTCAAGGCTGATTTTAAGACACAGGTCATTGACCGCTTCATTGATGCGTATGAGAACTGTGAAACTCCAAACCCATGCATCGACTGCAACCGCTACCTGAAGTTCCGGGAGCTTTACCACAGGGCCTTGGAGCTTGGCTGTGACTATGTCGTAACCGGACATTATGCAGATATCGAGGAAAAAGACGGTCGATTTCTGCTGAAGAAAGCGGCAGATCCACGGAAGGATCAGAGCTATGTCCTGTATTCCCTGACACAGGAGCAGCTTGCACATACCCTGTTCCCTCTCGGTACACTGGAAAAAACAGAAACCCGGCAGATTGCCGAGGAAAACGGCCTGCTGAATGCCCACAAGCATGACAGTCAGGACATCTGTTTTGTCCCGGACGGTGACTATGCAGCTTTCATTGAGAAAACAACCCACAGAAAATATCCGGAAGGGGATTTTGTCGATACCGCCGGTCATGTTCTCGGCCGTCATAAGGGCATTATCCACTATACCATCGGTCAGCGAAAGGGACTCGGCCTTTCCCTTCCTGCCCCGCTCTATGTCAAGGAAAAGAATTTGGAAAAGAATCAGGTAATTCTCTGTTCCAATGAGGAATTATTCCAGACGGAAATGGATGTAAAAGAAATCAACTGGATTCTGCAGGATCATTTTGAAGAAAGCTTCCGTGCCCAGGTTAAAATCCGCTATTCCCACAAGGCCGCCGAAGCTACGATTATCCCGGACAAAGACAAAGCACATATCATTTTTGATGAACCGCAGCGTGCCATCACTTCGGGTCAGGCTGCCG
>FR900159.1:0-16786 GCA_000437755.1 Roseburia sp. CAG:303 | reverse complement strand
TTTTATCAGGGGGATTATGTCGTTGGCGGTGGAAAAATTTCCTATTCATCTTGAATGAACTTTGGAAATATGATAAAATCATCTAATGCATTAATATAGGAAAGAACATTTCCTGTATCAATAAGAAAAATACTTAGGAGGATTTTAAAAATGGAAAGTCTGGGTTCAACTCTTTCTTTTGCATACTGTATTCCATTTGCCGGTATGCTGCTTTCCATCGCTATCTGCCCATTGGTAAATGGCGCATGGTGGGAAAAATTTAAAGGTGCTGCAGTTTTATTCTGGTCTTTACTCTTTCTGGTTCCTTTTGCAATCGGAAACGGAGCCGGAACAGCACTGAATCATTTTCTTGAAGTAATCCTTGGGGATTATATTTCATTTATTGTTCTTTTATTTGGTCTTTTCTGCGTGGCAGGAAACATACAGATCCGCGGGACCTTAGCCGGTACGCCGAAAGTCAATGTACTTTTGCTCCTGATCGGCACTCTGCTGTCAAGCTTGGTTGGTACTACCGGAGCAAGTATGTTATTAATCAGACCTGTGATTCGTGCAAACAGCTGGAGAAAACGGAAAGTACACACAATGGTATTTTTCATCTTCCTTGTTTCAAATATCGGCGGATGCCTGACACCGGTCGGCGATCCTCCGCTTTTAATGGGATTCATGCATGGTGTTCCATTCACATGGAGTTTCCATTTATTACCGATATTCCTGCTAAATGTGGTACTGCTTCTTGCACTGTACTTCATCATTGATTCAAGAGCCTATAAGAAGGACCTCGCAGATGGTGCGAAGCCGAAGGCTTCTGAAAAAACTGAGAAAATCGGTCTGGAAGGTGCACATAACCTGATTTTCCTTCTCTGCATTGTCGGTGCCGTTATCTTAAGCGGATCTCTTGCAAATATCAATGCTTTCTTTGGAAAAGGAATTAAAATCGAAGGCGAGGTAACACTTACCTTTGCAACAATGATTGAAATGGCCATCATTCTTCTGTCTGCATTTCTGTCCTTCAAAACAACAAAGAAGGAAGTGCGTACTGCCAATAACTTTTCCTGGGGTGCAATTCAGGAAGTTGCCGTATTATTCATCGGTATCTTTATTACCATGATTCCTGCACTTTTAATTCTCTCAGCAAGAGGAAGTGAACTGGGAATCACTAAGAACTGGCAAATGTTCTGGGCAACCGGTGCTTTATCCAGTTTCCTTGATAA
The DNA here is from genome assembly GCA_000437755.1 of Roseburia sp. CAG:303. Lineage (GTDB taxonomy): Bacteria > Bacillota > Clostridia > Lachnospirales > Lachnospiraceae > CAG-303. Next base: position 15,575 of record FR900159.1, on the reverse strand, counting down.
TACGCCTACTTATCTCGTATTTTTTGAAACTGCAGTTTCCCTGCATGCCACAAATGAAGCCATCGGTTCTGTTATAATTCCACAGACAATGCTTATGGCTATTTCCTGTGGTGCCGTATTTATGGGTGCGAATACCTATATTGGAAATGCACCAAATTTCATGATTAAATCAATAGCAGAAGAAAATAATATCAAAATGCCTTCTTTCTTTGGTTATTTGTTCTGGTCAGTCTGCTGCCTGGTACCGGTATTTCTGATTGACACACTTATTTTCTTCCTCTAAAATTTAAGAAAGGATTTACACTACAATGAAAGACATCGGGTATTACAATGGAACTATAGGGAATTTGGATGAGATGACTGTTCCCATGAATGACCGCGCCGGCTATTTCGGTGACGGCATTTATGAAACAGCACTTGTTCCACAGGATAATTTTCCTGATTTAGATAAGCATATCGATCGTTTTTTCAGAGGAGCCGCCGCAATATCCATGACGGTTCCTTTTGAAAAAAATGAATTGAAACAATTATTAAAAGAAGTGACACTCCGTTCAGAATATGACACAAAGTTTCTCTACTGGCAGCTGACCAGAGGCACTGCCCGACGGATGCATACTTTCCCGGAAGGCACACCGAACCTGTGGATTACGGTTACAGAAGGCTTTTTTCCTGATTTAAAGAAGAAGCTGCATCTGATTACAACCGAAGAGCGCAGGCATGGCTTCTGTAATATTAAGACCCTGAATCTGCTGCCAAATGTCCTTGCTGCGGAACAGGCACGTCTTGCAGACTGTGATGAAGCTATCTTTGTCAAGGACGGTATGGTTACGGAATGTTCCCACAGCAATATCCATATTTTAAAAGGAAAAACCTTGTATACAGCTCCGGCAGGGGAGCACGTTCTTCCCGGAATCGGTCGTTACAATCTGATCCGTGCCTGCCATAAGCTGTTAATTACCGTGGAAGAAACCGCTTTTTCCACGGATATGCTCTTTGAAGCGGATGAAGTAATCTTAAGCAGCACCAGCAGAATCTGCCAGCGTGCCGAACGAATTAACGGGATTCCTGTCGGTCAGAAAGCGGATGTATTATTCCGCAACCTGCAGAGTGTAGTCAGTGCTGCCTATACTGCTTCGGTGCGCATCCCTTTACCTTTTTAAACTGTCTGGAAAAATGTTCCAGATTTTCATAACCACATGCCGCCGCTATTTCAGATATTGACATATCCGTTGTCTGAATCAGTGCCGCGGCATGTTCTATTCTTCCCCTGATCATATCCTGATGAATTGATATCCCGAAAAATTCTTTATAAATATGCTGGCAGTGTGAAGTGCTTATATTCAGCATCTCTGCCACCTGCTCTGCCCCATCCGGAATAAATTCATAATTATGTATTTTTCTTCTGATTTCCGTCAGTTCCTTCAGATGTTTGTTTGTGGTCGCACTTCCATTCATGGTAATCCGGTACATATCGCTGAACTTGTGAAATAAGACACTCGCCTTTTTATCCATAATATAATTATGCTGTTCCCCCACATTAAAACATTCCACATACAAATCAGCCAGCATATCCGTAATGACCTTATTATCTGTCAGAACAACCGGTGTCTCAAACGGAATTTCCAACCGCTCAAAAAACTGGTTATACGGCTCTATCTCAAAATGCATCCAGTCATTTACAAAATCCATCCCAATGCTCCGGTATATCTGTGCCTTTCCCTTCGGATAGAGGAAAAATGACGGCTCTGTAATTTTCCGATATTCACCATCAATCATAACTTCCGTCGGACTTCTGAAAAACAGAAACAAATAATCCCCCGAACCATTCAGCCGGTTCATATCCACCCCTAATGGATTCCGAAACTGATAACCGATTGCTTTTACACGAATCATAGACTTTCTCCTTTGATTTATTTTAAATCGCAGAAAAAATCAAATTTATAACAGCTAATATCATAGACTTATCCCATATAACTGCTATAATATAAGTATTAAGCTAATATGCTGTTTGATATTTTCTGCTTTTCTTTATTATAACCAAAAATATCAAAACAGGCAACTACAGGAGGGATTTTATGCGAAAAAAAGAGGCGAAGTTGTTAAGTATTGCCTTATGTATGTCCGTACTTGCGATGACCGGCTGCTCACAGTCAGACAAGAAAGACAGTACAGAGGAAACAACAAAGAAAGTAGCACAGAACAAAAACACTGACAAAACGGAACAGGAAACGGAAACAAAGGCCCAGGTCTATGGAACTGCAGGAGAGCTGACTTCCTACGATACGGAAAAGAGCAATTATACCTTAAATATTGACCCTTCCATCAAGGTTCATGATATCAGTGAATTACTCTATGGTATCTTTATCGAGGATATTAATTTTGCCGCTGACGGCGGTTTATATGCGGAACTCGTACAGAACCGTTCTTTTGAATTTACGAACCTTGCATCGGATAATGAAAAGCATGCCTGGTCAGATGTCGGTACAGTAACAAATACCGTAATCAAGGATGATACTGCCGGATGCCTGAATGAGAATAATCCAAACTATCTGGTAATGGAAAATGCTTCTTCCGAAGCAGCCGGTATTGCAAACTCCGGCTGGCTGGACGGCATGGCTGTAACACAGGGTGAAAATTACAAATTCTCCATCTATGCAAAGGGTATGGACGGATATACCGGATCATTGCAGGTTGCCATCACAAACGGCACAGAAACCCTTGCTGAAGGAAGTATTCCTGCGATCACGGCAGACTGGAAAAAATACGAGCTGACACTTACTCCTTCTGCTACAGCTGACAAGAATGTAAAACTCCAGGTAACCATGGGCACTGGAAAAGCAGCGATTGACATGGTCTCCCTTTTCCCGGAAAATACATATAAGAGCCGTGAAAATGGTCTGCGGAAAGATCTTGCCGAGAAACTGGAAGCTTTAGAGCCATCCTTCCTTCGTTTCCCTGGCGGATGCGTAATCGAAGGTGTTTCCCTTGACAAATCTTATAACTGGAAACATTCCATTGGTGTCGGATCTGACGGCGAACCTTTATTCTTTCACAATACTTACGGTGATGTTGCCGCAAGAAAACAGGATCAGAACATCTGGACGGACGAACGTGCCACCAATGACAAGTATCCGTCTTTCATGTCCTACGGCCTTGGATTCTATGAATATTTCCAGCTTGCAGAAGATATCGGTGCTATCGGTGTTCCTGTTATCAACTGTGGTCTTGCCTGCATGGGACAGTCCAACGGAGCCGGTCCTGACGTAGGAACTGCAGAATTCCAGCAGTATATCCAGGATGCACTTGATCTTGTTGAATTCTGCCGTGGCGATGCTTCTACCAAATGGGGTGCTGTCCGTGTTGCGATGGGACATGAAGCTCCGTTTGAACTGAAATACATCGGTATTGGAAACGAACAGTGGGGCGATAATTTCTTCAAACATTATGAAGCTTTTGTAGATGCATTTGATGCCGCCAAATCCTCCAACCCGGAATTATACGGAGATATTGAACTGATGTTCTCTGCCGGTGTAGATGATGGTGACAGCGGTGCCGACTATATGTATGCCTATGATGAAGCTTCCGACTGGCTGAAAGCCCATCCGGACAAAACAATCAATGATTTTGCCGGTGCAATCGATCATCATTACTATAACGATCCATCCTGGTTCCTGGATCATGCTGATTATTATGATGAAAAGAATTACAGCAGGGATACTGCTTCCATGACCACTACCAAATTCGGTGGCGGCATCAATGTATTCCTCGGAGAATATGCAGCACGTTCCAACACCTTAAAGGCTGCCCTTTCCGAGGCTGCTTATATGACCGGTCTGGAACGCAATGGTGATATTGTAAAAATGGCTGCCTATGCACCATTATTCGGTAATCTGACTGCAACCCACTGGGCTCCGGATTTAATCTGGTTTAATAACCATACATCAACAAATTCCGTAAACTATTATGTACAGCAGATATTCTCCAAAAATGCCGGTACTTCCCTTCTCAGTTCCGAATTAAACGGTGCTGAAATCGAACAGACTCCTTTCTCCGGAAAAGTCGGTGTCGGTACATGGAATACCTCTGCAACATTTGAAAATGTCAAAGTAACTGATAATGACAGCGATAAAGTCCTGGCAGAAGATGATTTCTCAGATTCTGACAGCTTCAAAAATAACTGGCAGAAAGTTTCCGACGGAAACTGGAGCATCAAAGACGGTAAACTGGTACAGGCAAATGCTTCAACCAATACTTCAAGCTACGAAACTACCGGTACTGCCGCTTATTTCGGCGATACTTCCTGGACAAATTACACCTATACCGTTGAAGCTACAAAAACAGGCGGCGAAGAAGGATTCCTTATTCCGATCTCTGTCAAAAATGCAAAGAATAATTACTTCTGGAACATCGGTGGATGGGGCAACACACTTTCCTGTCTGCAGCAGGTTGCTGACGGCGGAAAATCCGGCCAGCTCTCCGGTACAATCAAAGACTGTAACATAAAAACAAATACAACTTATAAATTAAAAGTAGTGGTTACTGACACAAATATCAAATGCTATATTGATGATGAACTTTATGTAGACTATGACCTTCCGGAAACTGCCACTGCAGAAAGCTATCAGGTAGTAAGTACAGATGATACCGGCGATATCATTATTAAGATGGTTAATGTAACCGGATATGAAAAGACTTTTGCCATTGATATCAAGGGAGCTTCTTCTCTCGGCGATACCGCTGCAAGAGATGTGGTTGCCGGAACAAGCCCTGACAATGATAATATTCTTGGTCAGACAGAGGTTGTTACCCTGGTTAGTGATGAATTGAGCGGTATTACAAACCAGTTCAATTATACAGTTCCAAAATATTCTGTAACTGTATTACGCATAAAGACAAAATAAACGAAATGGAGTGATTTTATGAAACGATTTCAGAGCATGTTATTATGCGCCGGCATAGCCGGCGTACTGGCTCTGACCGGATGCAGCTCTTCCGGCAGTGACAACAAAGAAGAAACTACAGCAGCTAAGAGCAGTTCTTCCAAAAAATCAGATACTGCGGAACTGGAAACGAAAGCCGTAACAAAGATGGGTGCCAGCAGCCAGACGAGCCTTACCGGTGTTTCCGTCCACGATCCTTCCATCTTTAAGGACAAGGATGGCACTTACTATGTCTTTGGTTCTCATCTTGCACAGGCAAGTTCCAAAGATCTGATCAAATGGTCCTATCTCGGCACACAGGGATATACAAATTCTTCCCTGTACGGACCCCTTGCCGACAGTCTCGCAGAATCTTTTGCCTGGGCAGGATTAAATGACGAGGATCAGAAAGGCGGCTATGCCGTATGGGCACCGGATATCACCTACAATGAGAATTATGTGTGGGAAGATGGCAGCAAGGGGGCTTACATGATGTACTACTGTACTTCATCCACCGCATTCCGTTCCTGTATCGGATACGCTGTCTGTAAAAATGTGGACGGGCCTTATACCTATGTAGATACCCTGATTTATTCCGGTTTTACCAAAACAAGTAATCCTGTCACTACAACCAGTAACAATATGGGTACAAAAACGGTAGATACCTGGTATACCAATACAAATATTGTAGATGTATACAAGACGGCAACCCAGAAAACTGATATCTCAGTGGATGACCTTTCCTCCGATTATTTTAACGGAAATAATTATAATACCAACCTGTACCCAAATGCGATTGATCCTGCCATTTTCTATGATAAAGATGGCGGTATGTGGATGGCTTACGGCTCATGGTCAGGCGGTATCTACCTTCTAGAACTTGATCCTGCGACCGGTCAGGCTATTCATCCGACTGCCTCCGCCAAAGATGGAAATGTCATTACCGATATTTATTTCGGTAAAAAGATTGCCGGCGGATATGGACAGTCCGGAGAAGGTCCTTATGTTATTTATGATAAAGATACCGGTTACTATTATTTATATATGTCCTATGGCTATCTTACCGCAAATCAGGGGTATAACATCCGTATGTTCCGTTCCGAAAATCCGGACGGCCCTTATGTGGATGCTGCCGGAAAAGAAGCTACCTGGGGAAGCAGCGGACATAACGGCATCGGTGTAAAAGTACTGGGATCTTATAATCTCCCGTGCCTTGCATATAAGTACATGGCACCGGGACATAACTCGGCACTAATCGATGATGACAAAATGTTCCTGGTATACCACCAGCGTTTCAGCACCGGGAATGAGGGACATGAACTCAGGGTACATCAGATGCTTATGAATGAGAACGGCTGGCCTTGTGTCCTTCCTTATGAATACACCGGCGAAACCGTTGCCGATGGCTATAAGAAAGATGAGGTAGCCGGCACTTATTACATGATCAAGCAGGATCCGAACGATAATACTTCTGCGGTTGAATATAATGCGGTTGCACTGAATGATGACGGAACTCTGTCCGGTTATTTAAAAGGAAGCTGGGAAATGAAGGATAACAGCATCTACCTCAGCATCAAATGTGGAACTGCCACCTACCAGGGTGTTATCTGCGAAATGAAAGATGAAGCCGGAACCGACTGCATGGCAATCAGCCTGATTGGAGAAAATAATTGCAGCCTTCTGGGTGTAAAATATTAATTCTACCTAAATAAAAGATCTAAAAACAGGAGCTGCGTCTGCAGCTCCTTCTCTGTCGGTTCAGACAATTATATGACATAATCATCTGAGCTATTCATATTATGATTAAGCAGGTCTTCCAGGGTAACACTTTCCAGATATTCATCAATTACCTTGTCCAGTCCCCGCCATAAAGGAAGTGTAATACAGTCTCCTGCCCGATCGCAGGTCGCCATCCCATTTTCAATACAACTGACCGGTGCCATGCTGCCTTCCGTCAGTTTCAAAATCGCACCGATGGTATATTCATCCGGATTTCTTGACAGCTTATATCCGCCGCTCTTTCCACGCAGACTCTGCACATAATCCGCCCGGTTCAGAATACCCACAATCATTTCAAGATATTTCATGGAAACTTCCTGGCGTTCTGCAATTTCTTTCAGTGAGATAAATCCGTTTTCCCTGTGCTGTGCCAAATCTATCATAACCTTCAGGGCATATCTTCCTTTGGTTGATACTTTCATTTCTCATCTTCCTTTCCATCATGTATGCATATTTACAAACCGCATCTACTCCTTAACATAGTATTACAGGAATTGTATGATTTCAAGTATTATTTTCAAATTTTCTGAATTTCTCTATTTCTGCAATATATTTCCTGCAAATCGGAGTCATTATCTCATTTTTGCGCATTACATAGCCAATATGCATCCGCTCCTTCTGTTCAAGGGGAATTGCCCTGTAATCACTTCCGTTTAATTCCTCACATATGATACCGGAACAAAGCGTATAACCGTTCAGCCCAACCATCAGATTCAACATGGTTGCCCGGTCACACGCTTTGATTACCCTCTTATAATCATATGTGCTGAAAATTTCTTCTGCAAAATAGAACGAATTACTGTTTCCCTGCTCAAATGCAAGACAAGGATATTCCTGAAGATCCTGTATGCTGATCTTTTCCCGGTCCGCAAGCGGATGGTTCTTCCAGACATATGCATATGCACCGCAGCTGAACAGTTCCGTAAATTCCAGACCAGCATCCCGGAAGAGCTTTGTCAGTACCTTCTCATTAAATTCATTCAGATAAAGAATTCCGATCTGGCTTTTATCCGTACTGACATCGCGGATTACATCTGCTGTCTTTGTTTCCCTTATAGCAAACTCATATTCGTCCATGTCAAAAGCTTTTACCATTTCGACAAAAGCCTTTACTGCAAAGGAATAATGCTGGGTTGACACCCCGAATTTCTTCTTCACATTATTCCCTTCCAGATATTTCTCTTCCAACAGTTCCACCTGATTCAGAATCTGCCTGGCATATCCTAAGAATTCCTCGCCTTCTGCGGTAAGCACAACACCTTTGCTGGTTCTGGAAAAGATTATTATTCCAACTTCCTTTTCCAGTTCTTTGATTGCTCCCGACAGACTTGGCTGCGAGATAAACAATTTTTTTGCTGCTTCATTCATGGAACCTGCCTGTGCGATCATCGTCACATAGCGAATCTGTTGTAATGTCATATATTTATTCCTCTACTGCCTTGAATGCTTCGTCTAAATCTTCAATAATATCATCGATATTTTCTGTTCCGATGGATAAACGGATGGTATTCGGCTTAATTCCCTGATCTGCCAGTTCTTCTTCATTCAGCTGTGCATGTGTTGTGGATGCCGGATGGATTACCAGTGACTTTACATCGGCTACATTTGCAAGCAATGAGAATAATTCAAGGTTATCAATGAAATCTTTTGCCTTTCTGTCATCGCCCTTAATCTCAAATGTGAAGATAGAGCCGCCGCCGTTCGGGAAGTATTTTGCATATAAACGCTTCTGTTCTTCATCATCGGATACGGATGGATGATGTACTTTTTCAACCTGTGGATGATTTTCAAGATATTTTACTACCTTTAATGCATTTTCCACATGTCTCTCTACTCTGAGGGAAAGTGTTTCTAATCCCTGCAGGAAGATAAAGGAATGAATCGGTGAAATAGTAGCTCCTGTATCACGAAGTAAAATCGCACGAATCTTTGTCACGAATGCTGCCGGTCCTGCTGCCTGTGTAAATACAACACCATGGTAACTTGGGTTTGGCTCAGTGAGTGATGGGAACTTTCCGCTTGCTTCCCAGTCGAATTTACCACCGTCAACGATAACACCGCCGATGGTAGTACCATGTCCACCGATGAATTTCGTTGCGGAATGGATTACGATATCTGCACCATATTCAATCGGTCTTACCAGATATGGAGTTGCAAATGTGTTATCCACAACAAGAGGAATCTTGTGTTCATGTGCAAGTTCTGCCCATTTCTCGATATCTACCACATCAGAGTTCGGATTTCCGAGTGTTTCAATATATAATGCTTTTGTATTATCCTGGATTGCATTCTTTACTTCTTCAAAATCAAACGGATCAACGAAGGTTGTCTTTACTCCGTAAGAAGGAAGTGTATGCTCTAACAGGTTGTAAGTTCCGCCATAAATATTCTTTGCAGCTACGATATGATCGCCGTTCTGTGCAAGGTTTTCAATCGTGTAAGTAACTGCTGCTGCTCCGGATGCTACTGCAAGTGCTGCCACACCGCCTTCAAGTGCTGCAATTCTTCTTTCAAATACATCTTCTGTCGGATTTGTAAGTCTTCCGTAAATATTTCCTGCATCGGTAAGTCCGAATCTTGCTGCTGCATGGTCACTGTTGCGGAACACATAGGAAGATGTCTGGTAAATCGGTACTGCCCTTGCATCGGTAACCGGATCCGGACTTTCCTGTCCAACGTGTAACTGTAATGTTTCAAATTTTAAATTTCTGTCTGCATATGATTTCTTTGCCATAATGTAGCCTCCATTCTATATCTCTGTGTTTTATTTCTTTTCTTAATTCCTAGTTGTTTTGTAGGTTATGAACATATCATAGCACGAGATGGTACTATTGTAAAGTCTGAATTTTTTATAACATGTTATAGTTTTTTCCTATACCTCATATATTTGCAGATTTTCCAAAACCGATCTACACTATGGTCTGCAGCCGCTGTACAAAAAACACAGGAAAGCCACTAGCTTATTGCGGTACAGCCTGATGGCTCAGGTCTTTGATGACCTCTCCGGCAATAATCAGCCCTGCCACGGACGGCACAAATGCCACACTACCCGGAATATCTCTCCGTTCTGTGCATTTATGCTGTGCTCCCGGAGGGCAGATGCAATGATTCCGGCAGCTGATGGACATATCTTCCAATGGTCTTGTCGGAAGTTCTTCTGAATAAACAACCTTTAATTTCTTTACCCCGCGTTTCTTTAATTCCCTGCGCATAACTTTCGCCAGCGGACAAACCTTCGTCTTATAAATATCAGCCACCCGGAACATACTCGCATCTAACTTGTTTCCCGCACCCATACTGCTGATCACCGGTACATTCTTCTCTTTTGCCTTCATGATAATCGCAATTTTAGCCGTAACAGTATCCACGGCATCGACCACATAGTCATATTTCTCAAATGGAAATTCATCCGCATTCTCCGGCAAAAAGAAACAGTTATGAATATTTACCACCGCTTTCGGGTTAATATCCAGAATTCTTTCTTTCATGACTTCTGTTTTATATTTTCCAACCGTTTTTCTGGTTGCAATAATCTGCCGGTTCAAATTGGTCAGGCACACTTTGTCATCATCGATCAAATCAAATGTTCCGATCCCGCTTCTTACCAGTGCCTCGCAGACATATCCGCCCACACCGCCGATTCCAAACACAGCTACCCTCGCATTGCTTAACCTTTCCATCGCTTCTTTTCCCAACAGTAATTCTGTTCGTGAAAACTGTGTCAGCATATTTTTTCCTCCTATAACATTTCACATCTGATTTACCTGTACATTCTGCAACAGAATCAAAACCTTGTCAAGCATATTTTACGGTACCTGTATCTCCTGGACTTCCTCTCTTATCTGCCTTGGTGATTTTCCTTCAAACTGTTTACAAACCTTATAAAAATAGCTTGCCGTTTCAAATCCGCATAATCCACTGATTTTCTGTACGGTCATATCTGTGCCTTTCAGATATTCAATCCCCTTCTTTATCCTGTAGCGGTTCAGATAGGTAAATGCCGTTTCGCCAGCCACCTCCGAAAACATCCTGCAGAAATACTCCCGGTTCAATCCTGCCACATCCGCCAGTTTCTGAAGTGTAATACGTTCCCCGTAATTTTCCTCTATATAAGCCAGCACCTGCTTCACACACTGGTATTTATACGGAATTTTTTCCATCGGTTTTCCATCTGCAGTCTTCACCAGTTCTTCAAACAGCTTCATAATATCTGCCTTAATCCCGAATTCATACCCATAATTTCCTTTGTTCATTAATCCTGCGATATGATCTATGTATTTTCTCACCTGCTCCCTGCTTAACCGTTCCGGAACGATTAGGACCCCGCTTTTTATACATTCCAGATATTTTACTGCTATTCTGTCATCCTTCGCAGCGATCAGCTTATCGGAAAAAACAACCGCCGTAAATGCTTTTTCCTCTCCTTTTTTTCCATAAATGGCATGGAGCTTGGAACTGTTAATAAAAAGCCCTTCTCCCTCCTCCAGTTCCATTTCATTTCCATCAAACCGTACTGTTATTTTTCCTTTCTTTGCAACCAGCACTTCCATCTCAGCATGATAATGCAGCGGTGCCAGCACTTCCTCATCAGCCGCAAAACTCTGTTCATAGAAAGAAATCGGGAAATCTGCCTCCCCGTGGATTCTTTTTTCCATCAGATTTTTATTCATATTTTTAAACCATCCTTTCTTATGTGTCCTAATCAATTCAAAACTCACAATTATTATATATGTAAAAAATCAATATCGTCATATAATTTCACAATAATATTAATGTATTTTGCTCAAAAAAGCAATATAATATTTTTATCATAAATACAGGAGGATAACCCATGAATTTTTTTGAACTTACAAATCATCATTTATATTTCCGCAATGACGGCGAACTTCTCTGTGTATCCCCGTGGGGCGATAACAGCCTGCGGGTACAGTCCTCTCTTATGGATCAGATACCGGAAGGTGAGATTGCCCTGATTTCCCCTGAGGTTTCCGATGCTTCCGCCATCACAGCCGGCATTACGGATGAACGCCATGCCTTTATGGCAAACGGTAAAATCAGGGCGGAACTTTTTGTCCAGGAATGGGGCAATGCCCTGCAGATCTCATTTTACAATGAAAAGGGCAGTCTTCTGCTTCGTGAGATAAGCAACGGAGCAGCACTTGGCAGAAAGGCAAGAAAGTATCATGCCCTTCCCGGCGGAGATTATCATCTAAAAGTTTCTTTTACATCCAATTCAGAAGAAAAAATCTACGGCATGGGACAATATCAGCAGGAAATCTTCGATTTAAAAGGCTGCAACCTGGAACTTGCCCACCGTAATTCGCAGATCAGTATTCCTTTCTATGTTTCCAGTCTCGGCTATGGTTTTCTCTGGCATAATGCTGCCATCGGAGAAGTCCATTTCGGAACAAATACCACGGAATGGATCGCTTCTTCAACCAAAAAGATGGACTACTGGATCACCGCCGGCGATACCCCTGCACAGATAGAACAGCAGTTTGCCTGCTGCACCGGAAAAGTCCCGATGATGCCAGAGTACGGACTTGGCTTCTGGCAGTGTAAACTCCGCTACTACAATCAGAAAGAAGTTCTGGAAATCGCCGGAGAATATAAGAAGAGAGGGATTCCCCTTGATGTTCTGATTATCGACTACTATCACTGGCCACACTGCGGGGACTGGCGCTTCGACGAAGAATATTTCCCTGAACCTAAAGAAATGATTGCAAAGCTTCACGAAATGGGCATCGAAACCATGGTATCTTTCTGGCCACAGGTGGAATGGAACAGTGAAAACTTTGAGGAAATGAAACAGCAGGGACTCCTCGTCAAACAGGTAAGCGGAGTCGATGTCCAGATGACATTCCACGGAAATAATGTTTTTATGGATGCGACAAACCCGCGTGCCAGAAAATATGTCTGGGAGAAGTGCAAAAAGAATTATGCCGCTCTGGGCATCCGTACGTTCTGGCTCGATGAGGCAGAACCGGAATTTACCGGCTCTGATCATGAAATGTATCAGTTCCATGCCGGTGCGGTATCCCAGATTGGAAATATCTATCCGAGAGAATATTCCCGTATGTTCTACGAAGGACAAAAAGAGCTCGGTCAGGAAGATACCATGAATCTCGTCCGCTGTGCCTGGGTTGGCAGTCAGAAATACGGTGCACTTGTCTGGTCCGGGGATATCTGGTCCAGCTTTGAGGATTTCCGTAAACAGCTCTGTGCCGGCCTGCATATGGGATTATGCGGAATCCCGTGGTGGACAACCGATATCGGCGGTTTCCACGGTGGAAATGTCGAAAGCGATGACTTTAAGGAACTGCTTCTGCGCTGGTTTGCGTTCGGTACATTTTCCCCGGTTATGCGACTCCACGGACTGCGTCTGCCGGGAACACAGATTATCAGCAAATCCGGGGAAGTCCGTGAATGGACGGGAGCTGCAAACGAAGTATGGAGCTATGGGGAAGAAGCCTATGAAATCATGGTAAAATTCATCCGTATCCGTGAACTGATGCGTGATGACATCCGTACATTTATGAAAGAAGCTCATGAAAAAGGTACTCCTGTCATGCGTGCACTCTTTTATGAATTTCCGGAGGATTCCCTGTGCTGGAATATCTACGATGAATATATGTTCGGTCCAGACCTTCTGGTATGCCCGGTATGCCGGGAACACGCACAGTCGCGTGAAGTTTATCTTCCTGCCGGCCACAACTGGACTTTGGCCCATACCGGTGAAGTTTTTGAAGGCGGTTCCCATATTACCGTTGAAACTCCGATTGATACCATCCCTGTATTCTTAAAAGATGATAGAATGGAATACCTGATTAAGAAAATTTAAAGAACTGGTTCAGTGCCAGGATGTACTGTTCCTTATTTACCAGAAAACTCATGGCATGTTCTGCTCCGTCAATCAGTACCAGCTGTTTGTCCGCAGGGCATGCCTTATAATTTTTTTCTGCACATTCCGGCGATATGAAGGAATCTGCTTTTCCAAAATTCTTATTTTCCGCCTCTGGAAATTCATAATAGTGTCCCTTTAACCTGTATCCGTCAAAGCTCTGACATTCCACCATTTCCGTTTCATGTTCCCTGAGCCAGCATTTTCCCTTCCGTATTCTTTCTTCATACTCCGTACTGTCCCCCAATGGTGCAAACTGCTGTTTTACATTTCTGTCCAGTGCGAACCGGAAAAAATAACGTACCGTCATATAAAATCCGCCTGCCACTGCAGGTATTACCNNCCCCCCTGCCACTGCAGGTATTACCCATACTGCCTTACGCATTAATTATCATCCTCTCTGCATCCATGTTTTCTTCTTTTATCCTCATACATCTTCTCATCGGCAAACCGTATCATTTTACGAAGGAAATACTCTTCCCCGCTCCACATCTGCTCCTCGTAACCGTATGCAAGCGACAGCCGGAGTTCTTCCGCTCTTCCCTCGTTATATTCTGCCATGACTTCTTCTAATTTTACAATATCCTTCTCCATCTGTCCCGGCTGAGCCAGATAGATAACAGCATATTCGTCCCCGCCGATTCTGTATCACTTGCCATTTGTTCCGAATGCATCCCGAATACATTGTGCCGCTCCCAGAATAATTTTATCGCCCGTATAATGCCCCAGATTATCATTGATATGCTTCAGTCCATTGACATCCAGTATCAGAAGCTGTACCAGCATATCTTCATTTCCATTGTCACGGATTTCTTCCATCTTCCTATCATATGCCGCCCGGTTTCCAAGTCCGGTCAGATTATCTTTGAATGCCAGTTCGCGGTAGATATCCATCATTCTCCGTTCTTCGATAAATTTTACTTCTTTGCATAAAATCATTAGGAAGAGCAGTACGGCAAACACCGTCACACCAACACCGAGAAATATGGCATCAATTCCGCCAGAAGGATTGTAATAATATGCTACCAGGCTGATTGCCGTAGCCACAATGATGGTAAGTACGCCCGTGATGAACAGATGTTCTGCCAGTTTTTTTTCTTTCTTCTTAATTACAAAAACAAATGCGGAAACCGCCACCATGCCGATATACAGATGATTCAGAATTAGCACTTCTGTCGGATCCCAGAGATTTGCCACGAAACCAGTCAGAATAATCAGCGGATCAATCCATCCGATATAACTCAGGAAGCGGAACCACTTTTCTCCTTCCTGTAAGATAATTCTGGTGTATGCAGCGAAATGGATTCCCATGATGGACAGGGACAGAAATGATACCAGACTGACGGTCTCATTCGCATTGATAAAGAACTGCGGAATATCAGAGCTGCAGATAAGCCATAGGACAATGTATACAAGAAATGCCCCAAGATGATAAAATGCCGTATTATATTCCACCTCTTTCTTCCGCTCATGGAAAAAAAAGAAACCAAGACAGAGCAATGCCAGGGTAAAAATAATGGCACTGATGACCAGACGCCACAGATTATGATAGATAACGGATATTTCCTATCATTCTTCCAAACGGAAGCGACTGTTTCATTCCATATTCGTCTATTTTCTCTCCATCCACATAGACTTCCGTTCCACTGTAATTGATAGAAATCATAATTCCTGACTCATCCGTGATATCATCCGGCAATACGGTTGTCAGTGTATATACATCTCCCTTTGACACATCTGTTTTATACGGAAATGCCTGTATCTTCTCAACCGTCCCATCTTCTCTTTCCAATACCCACTCATCAAATGTCTTTACTGAATAAGAATTCATAAATGTCGTTTTCCGATACTTTCCCATTATTGCCGTATAAAACACAACAACCACGGCAAATAAAAGGACAACCGCCGATAAACAGAACAGTTTATGTTCTCTCATCTTCCCCATAACAATCTCCTTTTTCTTAAAAGTGTATTTA
>FR900158.1:71102-77544 GCA_000437755.1 Roseburia sp. CAG:303 | reverse complement strand
GTAGCAGTACCTTCATGAGTATCACCGATTTTGTGATTAACACCAGTATAGTATAAGATACGCTCTGTTAATGTTGTTTTACCAGCATCGATGTGAGCCATAATACCAATATTTCTGGTTCTCTCTAACGGATATTCTCTTCCAGCCATAGCTTTTCTCCTTTACTAGAATCTATAGTGTGCAAATGCCTTGTTCGCTTCTGCCATCTTATGCATGTCTTCTTTTCTCTTAACAGCTGCACCAGTGTTGTTAGCAGCATCAAGGATTTCATTTGCTAATCTTTCTTCCATGGTCTTTTCGCCTCTCTTACGAGAAAACATTGTTAACCAACGAAGACCTAAAGCCTGCCTTCTGTCTGCTCTTACCTCGATAGGTACCTGATATGTGGCACCACCGATACGTCTTGCCTTTACTTCAAGTACTGGCATTACGTTGTTCATAGCTTCTTCGAATACTTCTAATGCCGGTTTTCCAGCTTTTTCTTCTACTCTGCTGAATGCTCCATATACGATCTTCTGAGCTACTCCTCTCTTACCATCAAGCATGATGTTGTTGATGAGTTTTGTAACTACCTTGTTGTTGTATAATGGATCTGCTAATACTTCTCTTTTCTGAGTATGTCCTTTACGTGGCACGGTTCTTCCCTCCTTAATAAATTTTAATTAAATCAACGGTACTCACTTTTGATTGTGTTCGTGCGGCTTTAAAAACACGTTCATAAATTTCAGTAAATCTATTCAACCATATTTTTAATCCGTCACTATGGGCAAGCCCAAAGGGCCTGTGCCGTCCTGCGGCATAACAGCTATGCTGTTACCTTTCATTCAACCTGTGATGAATTCCTATTTTCCAGCTTTTGGTCTCTTAGCGCCGTATTTAGAACGTGCCTGACGTCTCTTTGCAACACCTGCTGTATCAAGTGTACCTCTAACGATGTGGTATCTTGTACCTGGAAGGTCTTTTACTCTTCCTCCTCTGATAAGAACAACGCTATGTTCCTGAAGGTTGTGACCTTCTCCTGGGATGTAGCTTGTTACTTCGATACCGTTAGAAAGACGAACTCTGGCAATTTTTCTAAGAGCTGAGTTAGGCTTCTTTGGAGTAGCTGTCTTAACTGCTGTACACACACCTCTCTTCTGTGGTGATGCTGTATCTGTAGCTTTCTTCTGTAAAGAGTTGTATCCCTTTAAGAGTGCTGGTGCAGTATACTTCTTTTCTGCAGTCTTTCTTCCTTTTCTTACTAACTGGTTAAATGTAGGCATTCTTTTTCACCTCCTGATTAAAAATATGGTAATTTTCTTTGTTACTCTGCTTGCATTTTCGCAAGCTTTTTAATTATACTTGTCCTTAAAATAATTGTCAAGGGTTTTTTTACAACTTTTAACTCGGAATATTCCAATCCAGCCCGCTGTGGTAGGATGCATTTCCGATCCGCCATGTCAGCAGATTCCAGACCTGTTTATCCCCCCTGAATTCATAGAGGTAATCTTCCATCAGATATACGGACAGTGCAAAGTTTCCCGCTGCTTTCTCCATCATCTCCGGAAATGACGCATTGCTTACTTTTTCAGACTTCCACGGATTCTTCCATTCGAGATGCCGCAGGTTCAGCGGATCTTCGCTAATCTCATGGTCAACTCCCGGAATCAGGCTGGCAAGATACGACTGTCCGACAAAATAATTCTCAACCGTTTCTATCGCCGTCTTTAATTTTCCGGAACATAATTTGAAAAAATGCTGTTCTTTCTGGATGGACAGAATCGCCAGATGGATCCCCCGCTTTGTAATTCTTGTTTCTTCATAGGTCCGGTGCATACTGTAATGCAGCATCCGGCATACCCGTTCGCGTTCCGCCGGATTAATCTTTATCTGGCTGACCCTTGAAAATTCATATGGGGTAGTATTTCTCATAATCCGCAATAATGCAACATCGATATCATTTTCAAACTGATAGTGCTTCTCCAGATAATCTTTCCGCTTATTCAGGTAGTCCGTCTGCCAGTAAACATACGGATGACATTCCCGATCCAGAAAATAATGGGTCAGAAATCCGCACAGATATGCGATTTCCACACTATTCTTTCTTTCATCCAGCGATGCCACATACCCTATCATATTCTTTAAAAATGTATCTGTTTTCTGTGTATGCATAACGGAGCCGATATTTTTCCTCACTGCCACTACCTCTGTTGCATAGTAGAAGAAAATATCAGGTCCAAGCACTCCGAGAATGTATGCATTTTTTCTTTTTTTGATTGCTTCTTTTATTTTAGAGTCCGGTAATTTCTTATATGCTTTGATACCGAACAGATAATGTGTGTCATAACCCGGCATAAACTGCCCCCTTTCATTGGTAATCCTGATTAATGGTTACATTTCCTATCGGAACTTTTTCCCACAGGCTGTTATAAACCTTAATTTTGTATTTTTTTTGTACTTTCTTATAATAACTGCCATCTATATCCAGTTCTTCCTGTGTATATCCCTGATTCATCAGATCCGTCACATACCACCGGGCATAATATATCTTTGTCAGAACAGTTATCATGTCCTCCTCTGTATATTGCAAATACTGCCGCTGGCCATCGGTCAGCTTATTCATCTCTTCCACGGCATTCTCCCTGATTTCCTGCTTCATGGCATCATCCAGGGTATATCCTGCCGTCAATGCCTCCTGATAATATACATTATCCCTGGTACAGGCATCTATTATAAGTTCCCGAATATGTGACCTGACATATTTCGGATGAAGATTCATATTCCAGTATGCTTCCATATTATTGCTGTTATATTCCTGTGCGGCTGCATTAACATTTGTTTCTGCCACCAGGATATAGTACGAAATTTCCTTTAACGTTACCTCATCATCGTCTACACGAATCACGGTCTTTCCCAGTGAATCCGGATAAGAGAATGGTTTTTTCCCAAATCTGTCTTTGGTTATTAATACTACTGCCAGTATACTTATCATAATGGCCAGTATACAGATAACAGTAATTGCATTATTCAGTTTTTCATGAGTTTTCCTTTTTTCCTTTACTGTACTTTCTTTATTCATTTTCCCGATATCCTTCTCCTACTACTTTCTCTGCCAAAGTAACTATCATAAACACTTTTTCGTCTTTCTCCCGTATCATCTTTAATGCTGCCGGTAGAAGTCTTTTTCTCATAACGCATATTATAACATTTTTTTCTCTGTCTGTATACCCTCCTCTTCCTTTCAGATAAGTAATGCCCGTATCCATGTCTATAAGCCTGCGGCTGATTTTTTCTGCAGAATCACTTATGATAAATAACATTCTCGCACCCTGTCCGCCATATAATATCCTGTCCATGACCTGACCGGTAATAACCACACAAATGGCAGAATATATTGCATTTTCAATATTTCCAAAAACAAAGGCGGACAGTGCCACTACTACCATGTCGACAAGAATAAATAACTTTCCCATCTCAAACTGCGGCATCCTCTTTCGTAATATTTTTGCAACAATATCTGTTCCCCCGGTTGTCCCGCCCTGCCTCAGGATAATTCCGAGACTTACGGCATCAAGTGTTCCTCCGCATACTGATGCCAGAAACATATCATGCAATGGTGCCGGAAATTCTTCAAAAAGATTTACAAAAATGGAATTTATGAAAATTGCAAACATTGTCCCATATAAAAATTCTTTTCCAAAAGCCCGGACACCTGCAATGATTAAAGGAATATTCAAAATCAGAATAATCGTACCTGTTTTAATCCCTGTAAAATAGGAAATCATAATGGCAAGACCGGACGCACCGCCCGGAGCCAGCTGGTTTGGTTTCAGAATCAATGCTACAGAAAAAGCATATAATACCGCACCGGCAAAAATAATCCCATATTTTTTTCTTTCTTTCCACATAAAAAACCTCCATAATTATATGCATAATTATTGGAGGTTTTTCTTATTTTAATCATTTTTTTCTTTTAAAAATACAAGCCAGTACATCATTGCAACAAATGCACCACCAACAATATTACCCAGTGTTACGGGTACAAGATTTGATGCAAAAAAAGAGGACCAGCTCAGTTTATCGATCTGGGAAAGTGTAAGTCCGTATTTTTCCACGGCAGCTGCTACATATGCATCATTTCCTTTTGCAAATATGCCTGCCGGAATGAAATACATATTGGCAACGCAATGTTCATAACCGGATGTTACAAACAGCCAGATTGGAAAATATAATCCGATGATTTTGGACACCATATCTTTTCCTGCCCAGCTTACCCAGACTGCAAGGCACACCAGGATATTGCAGAAAACAGCCATAATAAATGCCGCCTTAAAATCCAGTGTGCATTTTGATAATGCAGTATTGATTGCATATGCACCCAGTGCACCTTTGTCCATTCCGAACTGTGTCGTCTGGCTGATACACCATGCCAGTCCCACACCACCGATAAAATTCCCGATGTATACAATTACCCAGTTACGGAGCATTGCACTTATGCGGATCTTTTTCTCAGCAACACCGATTAACATCAGTGAATTTCCGGTAAATAATTCTGCTCCCGCCATCAGGACCAGAATCAGACCGGTTCCAAAAAGAACACCGGAAAGCATTTTTGACATACCTGCAGCAGGTACGGAATATGCGGTTATACTTGCACCATTTCCGGCAAGCCCGATAAACAGACCTGCCATAATTGCCAGCAGAAACTGCCGCCACCATACCATATTTGCCTTATTTTCGGCAACGGATATGGATGACTGTGCGATTTCCTTTGGAGTTAAAATACTTTTTTCCATTTCTTATCTATTCTTCAACAGTTTCTTCAACGTTTTCCTCGACAGATACTTCTTCTGCATCTTCTTCCTCTGCGTCTGCTTCAGAAACTTCTACAGTTTCTGTAGCTGTTTCTGCTGTTTCTTCTGCATCGGTATTCTGCTCTTCTGTGGATGCTTCTGTTTCATCGTCCTCTTCTTCCTCAACCTCTACGATTTTGTAATCTGTGCTGAGTTTTACATCACGATATCTGCCAAGACCTGTTCCGGCAGGAATTAACTTACCAATGATAACATTTTCCTTCAGACCGATCAGTGGATCTACCTTACCGTTAATAGCTGCTTCTGTAAGAACTTTTGTTGTTTCCTGGAAGGAAGCTGCGGAAAGGAATGAATTTGTGGCAAGGGATGCCTTTGTAATACCAAGCATTACCTGAACTCCCACTGCCGGTTTCTTACCTTCTGCCAACAATGCTTCATTTGTTTCGTTGAAGTCAAGAACATCAACGGATGTTCCCGGAAGATACTGTGAATCTCCTGCTTCTTCAATCTTAATCTTCTTAAGCATCTGTCTTACAATAACTTCGATATGCTTATCATTGATTTCTACACCCTGCATACGGTATACATCCTGAACACCGTGGAGCATGTAATCCTGAACAGCACGCAGACCTTTGATCTTTAACAGATCGTGTGGATTTACAGAACCTTCTGTCAGCGCATCACCGGCTTCCAGAATTGCACCATCCTGAATCTTGATTCGGGAACCGTAAGGAATGAGATATGCCTTCTCTTCGCCTGTTTCAAGGCTGCGGATTACTACTTCTCTCTTCTTCTTTGTATCAGTTACTTCAGCTTTTCCGCCAAACTCTGCAATGATTGCAAGTCCCTTTGGTTTTCTTGCTTCAAATAATTCTTCTACTCGAGGAAGACCCTGTGTGATATCTCCACCTGCCACACCACCGGTATGGAAGGTTCTCATGGTAAGCTGTGTACCAGGTTCACCGATGGACTGTGCAGCGATGATACCGACTGCTTCGCCGACCTGTACTGCCTGTCCGGTTGCCATGTTTGCACCATAACATTTTGCACAGATACCAAGCTTTGATTTACAGGAAAGAATGGTTCTGATCTTGACTCTTTCTCTTCCTGACTTCACTACGGCTGCTGCACGCTTCGGTGTAATCATATGATTTGCTTCTACAATAACGTTACCTTCTGCATCTTTTACGGTTTCTGCTGCATATCTGCCTGTAATTCTTTCTTCCAGACTTTCCAGCACACCGGAACCATTTGTAAATTCTGCTACTTCCATGTACGGAATTTCTTTTCCTTCGCAGCAGTCCACTTCCCGGATAATTAATTCCTGCGCAACATCAACGAGTCGTCTGGTCATATATCCGGAATCGGCGGTACGAAGAGCGGTATCTGACAGACCCTTTCTTGCACCATGTGCGGAAATGAAGTATTCCAGTACGTCAAGACCTTCTCGGAAGTTGGACTTGATAGGAAGCTCGATGGCACGTCCGGTTGTATCCGCCATAAGTCCTCGCATACCTGCAAGCTGCTTGATCTGCTTATCAGAACCTCGGGCACCGGAATCAGCCATCATAAAGATGTTGTTATACTTATCAAGACCGCCAAGCAACGCATCTTTGATCTTATCATCGGCTACCTGCCATACCTTGATT
>FR900158.1:16333-71024 GCA_000437755.1 Roseburia sp. CAG:303 | reverse complement strand
TTATCTACCTTCTTTTCTGCATCAGCCAGATATTCTGTCTTTTCTGCAGGCACTGTCATATCTGAAATAGATACCGTCATGGCAGCTCTTGTAGAATATTTATAACCCATGGCTTTGATGTCATCCAGCACTTCTGCTGTCTTTGTCGCACCATGTGTATTGATAACCTTCTCCAGAATCTTCTTTAACTGTTTCTTACCTACATGGTAATCTACTTCCAGTTTCAGGATATCTTCTTCGCAGGTTCTCTCTGTAAGACCTAAATCCTGTGGCAGGATTTCATTGAAAATGAAACGGCCCAGTGTGGAATGAACGATACCTGTGATCGCTTTTCCTTCCGGAGTTGTCTTTGTAACACGGACACCAATCTTGGAATGCAATGTGATCGCTTTATTTTCATAAGCAAGAATTGCTTCATTAATGCTCTTGAATACCTTGTCTTCGCCCTTTGCACCCGGTCTTTCCTGTGTCAGATAGTAAATACCGAGGACCATATCCTGGGAAGGAACGGCTACCGGACCACCATCGGACGGCTTTAACAGGTTGTTTGGTGAGAGCAGTAAGAAACGGCACTCTGCCTGTGCTTCCACGGATAATGGAAGATGTACGGCCATCTGGTCACCATCGAAATCGGCATTGAATGCGGTACAAACAAGCGGATGAAGTTTGATTGCCTTACCTTCTACAAGGATAGGTTCAAATGCCTGAATACCCAGTCTGTGAAGTGTCGGGGCACGGTTTAACATAACCGGATGTTCTTTGATAACATCTTCAAGCACATCCCATACCTCTGTCTGAAGTTTTTCTACCATCTTCTTTGCAGACTTAATATTGTGTGCAGTACCGTTGGTTACTAATTCTTTCATTACGAACGGCTTGAATAATTCAATCGCCATCTCTTTTGGAAGACCACACTGGTAAATCTTCAGTTCCGGACCTACTACGATAACGGAACGTCCTGAGTAGTCAACTCGCTTACCGAGAAGGTTCTGACGGAAACGTCCCTGCTTACCCTTTAACATATCAGAGAGAGATTTTAACGCTCTGTTTCCAGGTCCTGTAACCGGACGGCCTCTTCTTCCGTTATCAATCAGAGCATCAACAGCTTCCTGTAACATTCTCTTCTCATTACGCACAATGATTTCCGGTGCGCCGAGGTCAAGAAGTCTCTGCAGACGGTTGTTTCTGTTGATAATTCTTCTATATAAATCATTCAGGTCAGATGTCGCAAATCTGCCGCCATCGAGCTGAACCATTGGTCTTAAATCCGGCGGAATAACCGGTACAACGGTAAGAATCATCCATTCCGGACGGTTTCCGGAATTACGGAATGCTTCTACCACTTCCAGTCTCTTGATGAGTTTTGCTCTCTTCTGACCGGAAGCACTGTATAATTCTTTCTTTAACTGCTGTGACTCTTTCTCCAGATCAATAGAGGACAGGAGTTCCAGAATGGACTCTGCACCCATGCCTGCACGGAAATCCGGATTCTCATCCATAGCTTCACGGTACTCTTTCTCTGAGAGTACCTGCTTGTATGAAAGACTTGATGTTCCAGGATCCAGTACAACATAGGAGGCAAAGTATAAAATCTTTTCCAAAACTTTTGGTGATATATCAAGGATTAATCCCATACGGCTAGGGATGCCCTTGAAATACCAGATATGTGAAACCGGAGCGGCTAATTCAATACGGCCCATACGTTCACGGCGGACACTGGATTTTGTTACTTCAACGCCGCATCGGTCACAGATAACGCCTTTATATCTGATCTTCTTATACTTACCGCAGTGACATTCCCAGTCCTTGCTCGGTCCAAATATCTTCTCACAGAACAGACCATCTCTTTCCGGCTTAAGTGTTCTGTAATTGATCGTTTCCGGCTTTAATACCATGCCTTCCTGATTCCATCTTTCCCATGCTTCACTTGTTTTATCTTCAGGTTCCGGAGTTCTGTGTGCCCATTCCCTGATTTTTTCCGGCGAAGCCAATGAAATCTTAATCTTATCAAAAGTCATCGGTTCATAAGTTGACTTATTATTTTCTGGCATTCTCGGCACTCCCTTCTATTATTCTTCTGAATAGTCATCATTATCATATCCGTAACTGTCATCTGCGGAATCATCGCTTCCTTCATCTACAGCCACAAATTCATCTCCTTCGATTACCTGCTTCTGATAGCCGGCTGCTTCGAAGTTCTCTTCCTTTCCATGTCCGTAATCATCACCTGACATGATGGAATTCCAGTCCGTATCTCCTGTATCTATATTCTCTTTCAGTTCTACTTCTGTATCATCTTCTCTTAATACTTTTACATCAAGTGCCAGAGACTGAAGTTCTTTCAGAAGTACCTTGAAAGATTCAGGGATACCCGGTTCAGGTATATTTTCACCTTTGATAATTGCTTCATAGGTCTTAACACGTCCGATTACATCATCGGATTTTACAGTAAGGATTTCCTGAAGTGTATAGGATGCACCATATGCCTCCAAAGCCCAAACTTCCATTTCTCCGAATCTCTGTCCACCGAACTGTGCCTTACCACCAAGAGGCTGCTGTGTAACCAGAGAGTAAGGACCTGTAGAACGTGCATGGATCTTATCGTCAACAAGGTGATGCAGTTTGAGGTAATGCATGTGTCCGATTGTAACCGGGCTGTCGAAATATTCACCGGTACGACCATCACGAAGCCATACTTTACCATCTCTTGAAATCGGAACGCCCTTCCATTCTGCCCTGTGTGCACGATTGTCATACAGATACTGCATAATTTCAGGATCTACCAGTTCTTTATATTTTGCTTCAAATTCTTCCCATTCGGTATTGACATAATCATTTGCCATCTCAAGCATATCCTGGATATCATCTTCGTTTGCACCATCGAATACCGGTGTTGCAATATTAAATCCAAGTGCTTTTGCTGCAAGACTCAAGTGAATCTCAAGGACCTGTCCGATGTTCATACGGGAAGGCACACCCAGAGGATTCAGCACGATATCGAGCGGACGGCCATTTGGAAGGAATGGCATATCTTCTACAGGTAATACACGGGAAACGACACCCTTATTACCATGTCGGCCGGCCATCTTATCACCAACGGAAATCTTTCTCTTCTGTGCAATGTAAATGCGGACTGACATATTATCGCCAGGTGCAAGTTCATCACCATTTTCTCTTGTAAATACTTTCGCATCCACAACGATACCATATTCCCCATGAGGAACTTTCAGTGAAGTATCTCTTACTTCTCTTGCCTTCTCACCAAAGATGGCTCTTAACAGTCTCTCTTCTGCAGTCAGCTCTGTTTCTCCCTTCGGAGTTACCTTTCCGACCAGAATATCTCCGGCACGCACTTCTGCACCAATACGGATGATACCTCTCTCATCAAGGTTCTTTAACGCATCATCGCCGACACCCGGAACATCTCGTGTGATTTCTTCCGGTCCGAGTTTTGTATCTCTTGCTTCTGTTTCGTATTCTTCTATATGAATAGATGTGTAAACATCTTCTTTTACCAGTCTTTCACTTAACAGTACGGCATCTTCATAGTTATAACCTTCCCAGGTCATGAAACCGATGAGAGGGTTCTTACCAAGTGCGATCTCACTGTTCTTTGTGGAAGCACCATCTGCTATGACATCTCCTGCCTTAACATGGTCACCTTTGTTTACAATTGGCACCTGGTTATAGCAGTTACTCTGGTTGCTTCGTGAAAACTTAATTAACTTATAAGTTTCCTTTGTTCCGTCTTCGTCATACTTAATCGTAATATCCTTTGATGTGGAACGTTCGATGATACCATCACGTTTTGCAACAACACATACGCCGGAATCGACAGCTGCTTTTACTTCCATACCGGTACCTACAACAGGTGCTTCTGCGGTAAGAAGAGGGACTGCCTGACGCTGCATATTACATCCCATCAAAGCACGGTTTGCATCATCGTTCTGAAGGAATGGAATCATGGATGTTGTTACAGAGAATACCATCTTAGGAGAAACGTCCATCAGGTCGATGGTTTTCTTCTCGAATTTCAGGGTTTCTTCACGGAAACGTCCGGATACGTTGTTATTTACAAAATATCCATTCTCATCCAGTGGTTCGTTTGCCTGTGCCACACGGAATTTATCTTCTTCATCTGCGGTCAGATAAACAACATCGTCTGTAACACGAGGATTTTCCGGATCAGACTTGTCCAGCACACGATAAGGTGCTTCGATAAATCCATATTCATTGATTCTCGCATAGCATGCAAGAGAGTTAATCAGACCGATGTTAGGACCTTCCGGAGTCTCAATAGGACACATTCTTCCATAATGGGAATAGTGTACGTCTCGAACCTCGAATCCGGCTCTGTCTCGTGACAGACCACCCGGTCCAAGTGCGGATAAACGTCTCTTATGTGTTAATTCACTCAGAGGGTTGTTCTGATCCATGAACTGGGACAGCTGTGAGCTTCCGAAGAATTCCTTCACTGCTGCTGTAACAGGCTTAATATTAATCAGGGACTGTGGTGAAATGCCCTCAATATCCTGGGTTGTCATTCTTTCACGCACAACTCTTTCCATTCTGGAAAGACCGATTCTGTACTGGTTCTGTAACAGTTCACCTACGGCTCTGATACGTCTGTTGCCCAGGTGATCGATATCGTCAGAATTGCCAATGCCATATTCAAGATTGAGGCAGTATCCGATGGATGCCAGAATATCCTCTTTTGTGATATGCTTTGGAACTAATTCCGCAATATTGTTTTGAATCGCATCTTTTAATGATTCTTCATCATCATTTGCTGCTAATATATCTGCAAGAACAGGGAAAAATACATTTTCTTTTACACCAAGCTCTTCTGCATCAAAATCGACATATTCATGAATATCTACCATCATATTGGAAAGAACTTTTACATTCTTTGTTTCTGTCTGAATCCAGACAAATGGTACTGCCGCATTCTGAATTGCAACTGCAAGTTCTTCGGATACAAGCTGTCCTGCTTCTGCAAGTACTTCACCTGTTACCGGACTTACTACAGTTTCTGCAAGTGTCTTTCCTGCAATTCTGTTTTTCAATGCAAGTTTCTTGTTGAATTTGTAACGTCCAACCTTTGCCAGATCATATCTTCTGGCATCAAAAAACATACTTGTAACAAGATTCTGGGCACTGTCCACACTCAATGGTTCACCCGGACGAATCTTCTTATACAACTCAAGAAGACCGCTCTGGTAATCTGTGGAAGTATCCTTCTCATAACTTGCAAGAATCTTAGGTTCTTCGCCAAACAGTTCGTTAATTTCAGCATTTGTTCCTATACCTAATGCTCTGACAAGTACGGTAACAGGAACTTTTCTTGTTCTGTCCACACGCACATAGAAGATATCATTAGAATCAGTTTCATACTCCAGCCATGCACCTCTGTTTGGTATGACAGTTGATGAGTACAATTCCTTACCGAGTTTATCATGGTCGATTCCATAATAAATACCAGGAGAACGTACTAACTGACTTACGATGACACGTTCTGCGCCGTTAATTACAAATGTACCGGTTTCTGTCATAATCGGCAAATCACCAATAAATATTTCATGTTCTGTCATTTCGCCGGTTTCTTTGTTATGAAGTCTTACTTTCACTTTAAGAGGAGCTGCATATGTAGCATCTCTTTCCTTACACTCTTCAATCGAATACTTTCTATCATTTCTGCATAACTGAAAGTCTACAAATTCAAGACTTAAATGATTACTGAAATCTTCGATCGGAGAGATATCGTCAAAAACTTCTCTCAAACCTTCTGTAAGAAACCAATCATATGAATTCTTTTGGATCTCAATAAGATTTGGCATCTCAAGAACCTCTTTCTGTCTTGAGAAGCTCATTCTTAAGCTTTTACCATTTTTAACCGGACGCAGCCTGTTTTTCTCCATTTGACATTTCACCCCTGTTCTTTATATTCTTACACCCTTCCGGTCTTCTGCTCTGGCTATAGCAGCGGAGGGCTAAGTGACGTGAGTTTTACTACTATTGACAAAAGGGCATAATTAGCCCATTAACACAATAGTGCATTTTTCATGATAGCACACTTGGCAAATGTTGTCAAGTAAAAAAACAGAGAAGGTGCAGAATTTCTTCTGTTCCTTCTCTGTTCTGTAAAAGAAAGTATCTCTTTTTCTATTTCGTCGTTCTGATTACTTTAATGTAACTACAGCACCTTCAGCTTCAAGTTTTGTCTTGATGTCTTCAGCTTCTGCCTTAGCAGCGCCAGCCTTAACAACCTTTGGAGCACCGTCAACGATTTCTTTTGCTTCCTTAAGTCCAAGACCTGTAGCATCCTTAACAACTTTGATAACCTTAACTTTGTTAGGGCCTACTTCTGTTAATTCTACATCGAATTCTGTCTTTTCTTCAGCTGCTGCGCCTGCTGCTGGTCCAGCTACTACAACACCTGCTGCTGCAGATACGCCGAATTCTTCTTCACAAGCTTTTACTAAGTCATTTAATTCTAATACTGATAAACCTTTGATTACTTCAATAATTTCCTGAGTTGTCATTTTTATTTCCTCCTAAAAAAATCTCAATAGTTATGCAACTTCCTCGTTCTTTTCAGCGATCTGCTTAATAACACGAGCAAAGTTTGTAATAGGTGACTGGATGCTTCCAAGGAATTTTGCAAGCAGTTCGTCTCTTGATGGGATAGTAGCGATAACCTTGATACCTTCTGTATCGTAGTATGTTCCTTCTACTACACCAGCCTTTAATTCAAGCGCTTCTGCTTCCTTTGAGAAATTGTATAAAATTCTTGCAGGAGCTGTTGCATCATCCTTAGATACAGCAATTGCTGTAGGTCCTTCAAGGTGAGCGCTTAATCCTTCAAAATCAGTTCCTTTCACTGCGAAGTTGACCATTGTGTTCTTGTACACTTTGTAAGTAATACCAGCTTCTCTTAACTGCTTACGAAGCTTTGTATCCTGTTCAACAGTAAGACCACGGTAATCAACAAGTACAGCTGACTGTGCGCCATCAAGTAATTCACTGATTTCAGCAACGATAGGTGCTTTAAGTTCTACTTTTGCCATGATTGTTTGCCTCCTTCTATAATGACGGACTTTTCAGTCCTTTGCCGAATAAGAAGCACTATACAATAAAAAAATCTCCTAATCAAAGACGATCGGAGATGTAATAATCTATCAAGTGATTCACATTCCTCGGCAGGCGTTTTGCGTTAGTTGGAATCCCTGTTCCAAACCTGCTGTCTTCGGCAGTGGTTTCAAAAACCTTTGATATAATACCATGCACTTTTTCTGTTGTCAAGCACTTTTTTATTTTTTATATAAAAAATCCGGACAGAATCCTCTGTCCGGAAATAATATCTGCTATCAGCAATTAGTTAGCTAACTTTGTAACATTTAATTTTACGCCCGGTCCCATTGTAGGAGCAACAGATACGCTTCTTAAATACTGACCTTTTAATGTTGCAGGTCTAGCCTTGTTAATAGCATCGATAAGTGTCTGGAAGTTGTCCGCAAGATCAGCTTCTGAGAAAGAAGCCTTTCCGATTGGCACATGAATAATATTTGTTTTATCAAGTCTGTATTCAATCTTACCAGCTTTAATATCATTAACAGCCTTTGTAACGTCCATTGTTACTGTTCCAGCCTTAGGGTTTGGCATTAAGCCCTTAGGTCCGAGTACACGTCCTAAACGACCAACAACACCCATCATGTCCGGTGTAGCAACTACAACGTCAAAGTCAAACCATCCTTCGTTCTGAATCTTTGGAATTAACTCTTCTGCTCCAACGTATTCAGCACCTGCAGCTTTAGCTTCTTCAGCCTTATCACCTTTTGCGAAAACTAAAACCTTTACAGATTTACCTGTTCCGTGTGGTAATACTACCGCACCACGGATCTGCTGTTCTGCATGACGTCCGTCACAACCTGTTCTGATATGCGCTTCGATTGTCTCATCAAATTTAGCAGTTGCAGCTTTTTTTACAAGCTCCATAGCCTGATCAATATCGTATGTTGCTGTTCTGTCGATTAACTTAGCAGCTTCTACGTATTTCTTTCCTCTTTTCATTTAAATAGCCTCCTAGTGGTAATATCGGGAGGAACCTTCTGTTCCGGCCTCCCACGTTAACTCAATTAATCTTCTACTGTGATACCCATACTTCTTGCTGTACCAGCGATCATGCTCATAGCAGCTTCAAGGGATGCAGCATTTAAATCAGGTAACTTTGTCTCAGCAATCTTCTGAAGATCTGCTTTTGAAATTGTTGCTACCTTTGTCTTGTTTGGTACTGCTGAACCTGACTTAATCTTGCAGGCTTTCTTTAATAATACTGCAGCAGGAGGAGTTTTTGTAATGAAGCTGAAACTTCTGTCTGAATAAACAGTGATAACAACAGGAATTGTCATTCCATCCTGATCTGCTGTTCTTGCATTAAACTCCTTTGTAAACTGAGCAATATTTACACCATGCTGACCAAGTGCTGGTCCAACTGGTGGTGCTGGTGTTGCCTTACCGGCAGCGATCTGTAACTTAATATATCCTTCTACTTTCTTCGCCATGATTGGCACCTCCTAAATTTGATGAACTCCGATTGATTAATATTCAATCTTTTTAATTTCTGTAAAGCCAATTTCAACAGGGGTCTCCCTGCCAAACATATCAACAGTAATCGTAACACTCTGCTTGTGTTCATTGATGCTCTTAATCACACCAACTGTTTTTTCCCAGGCACCGCCTGTTACGGTAACACTGTCACCCACTTCAAAATCAATCACAATCTTCGGAATATCAATTCCCAGAGATTTGATCTCACTTTCTGTAAGCGATACCGGATTGGAACCCGGACCCACGAATCCTGTAACACCTCTTGTATTTCTGACAACATACCATGTGTCATCATTCATGAACATATGGATAAGAACATAGCCCGGAAATAATTTTCTCTCAACCTGTTTCTTTGCCCCATTCTTCATCTCTACGGTGTCCTGCATAGGAACTGCGACTTCCAGAATCTGATCCTGAAGCTTTCTGTTTTCAACTGTCTTTTCGATATCAGTCTTTACTTTGTTCTCATATCCTGAGTAGGTATGCACAACATACCATTTTGCTTCTTTATCCTGTTCCTTCTCTTCCATACAATCACCTATTCCTTACACAATTATTACAACAATAAGTCAAGTAACGCCTGTATAAGTAAATCTGATACTTTTACCGCGATACCAATAAAAATTGAAACGAGGACTACAGCCGTTGTATTTCTGACAACGCTAGCTCTTTCCGGCCAGACAATCTTCTTGAACTCTGCCTTCAAAGCAGCAAATCTGCTACCCTTCTGTTTCTTGTCCGGAGACTTGTTTTCAGAAGACTTATCAGCTTTCACTGTTTTTTCTTCCAGAGTCACTTCTGTTGATACAGTTTCGCTCATATCCTTACCTCCATCCAATTACTTTGTTTCTTTGTGTAATGTGTGTGACTTACAGAATCTGCAATACTTCTTTGTTTCCATTCTGTCCGGATGTGTTTTTTTGTCTTTTGTCATGTTGTAATTACGCTGCTTACACTCCGTACATGCCAATGTGATCTTTACGCGCACAGCTTCCACCTCCACTAAATTTTTTTGATTTTTGTCTGTATTTTTCTGCAAAAAATTTTGCAAAAAAAAAGGACTTCTTCCAACGCTTTCCTACTATAGCACAGCTTGCGATGAAAGTCAATCCTTTTTCTTTATCTTTATCTTCATGAATACTTCCGGCAAATCGCTGTTTACTCCGAAAGCATCGTACCCTGCATCAGATGTATCCGTTAAACATCATTCCACTATATATAGAAGAAATATATGGATTTGTGAAATTACGAACCGGATTTGGATATGCGATCATTTTTTTGTTGACATATTTCATCGGATCGACCGACATATCGCCTGCTTTTTTCACCAGTGCGTTCTTCAGTGAATTTAACCGTTCCAGTCCTTCTTGCATCGTTCCTTCCTGATCCGACTGAATCAGAATCGCATCTTCTATACTGATATGTCCGTCATCTCCCACCATGAATCCCGCTGAATCAAGTCCGTCCCTGTATCTTGCGGTAATTCTTGTAATCTCATTCAGCAGCCGGTCGCCTTCCGTACCATCATCCTTATGTGCTGCCGCCATATCTATCATGGAATTATATGCATCGATTAATTCTGTTACATTCTCACGCATTGCGTCAAAATCCGGCTTCAGACTTATTTGCACCGGATTCTCCTGACCTTCCCCATTCAGGGAAATTCGGAAATTATGAATCACCACGGAATTGGAATCGGATGTATGTTCTTCCCCATTTACCAGGAATACCGCATCCGCCGGCAGTGTGTCCACCTGGTCAAGTCCCAGTTTCCGCACAATATTTCCCGCTTCACTCTTATCATTATTCTGAATCTGAAAAATCTCATCCTGTCCATTTTCCGGCATTCCGATTTCTTCCGAACGAATCTGGAGTGCTGTCTGTCCTTCTTCATTCTGCACAACCGATGCCCGCAGACCGATATCCGAACGGTTAATCAGGTTTGAAATCTGCTTCTGTACATCACTTCCGCTCTTTCCTTCTTCCACATCAAAGGAAAATTCATAGGTATATTTGCCGATTGCCAGGTCAAAAGAATAGCTTCCGGAATCAATGCTCTGTTGACCGTCCATAAAAATCCCCGTATTCACCTGACCCTTTGCCCTGCTCTTTACCTCAAGCTCAAATCCTGTACTTTCTTCATCATTTCCAAGATACACTGCATCTGCGATATTCTCATCCGAAGACTGTGCCTGTTTCTTTGTGAATGCTGCAATACTTCCATCCGCATTTGTAAGCGATGCCGCAACATTCCGGAAAGATCTCGCCGTCTCTTTGATATCGATTGCATACTTCTGGGCACTGGTAAGATTCTCAAACTTATACAAAGGAGCATGTCTGTTTACTTTCAGCATAGAAGAATAAACTTCTTTTAATTCACTGTTCTTATGAGAATCATATTTCGATACTTCCTTATTACCATAAGTAGATAAGTAATAATCATATACACTGCTTATCATAAAGACACCTCCTAATCTTAATTTTATAATATAATGATATACCATTCAGAGATGATTGTCAATTTAAAATAAGTACCAATTTTTTTATGAATCCTGTATAATTTTTTTGACAAATATTGATTTTTATACTATAATTTGTGTATAATTATGTTCTTAAAAGAACAACGTAAAAAAGCAAATTTTGAAAGGGGTCAAATACATGAATGGTTCTGACGTAAAATATATCCTCGAAAACAAACCTGTGGAATGCAGCAAATGCGGAGCTTCCTTGTTTTATAAAGGGTCTGGCAAATACATCTGCAACAGCTGCGGCAATGTGGAATACGATGATTTTGGTAAAGTGAAAAAATTTATCGACGAAAACGGAGTGTCCACCATGGGGGTGATAGCAGAAGCGACAGGAGTATCTTTGGAAAAACTTAATCTGATGCTCCGTGATGGAAAAGTTGAAATTCCGGAAGGCAGTAAATATTACATCAAATGTGAATCCTGCGGATGCTCCATCCGTTATGGTCATTTCTGCCCGGACTGTGTCCGCAAAACAGCCAACGACCTGAATAAGGCATTTTATGTGGCAGGCATGGGCGAGAAGCCAAGAAACGAAGGCAGTATACGTTTTAAGAAAGATGAAGAGAAGGATATGAAGGGACGTGGCGGTTTCCGTTCCTCCAGAAGCAGTACCCGTAATTCCGGTTCTACCTCTATATCCCGAAGTTAATCAACAGGATTTCTCATATAAACACTTGCAACTTTTCTATCGGAAAGGATTCCTATGAATACATTATACACTTTGATGGATACCCTCCGTTCCATTATACATACCAGTGAGACTGCCATCACGGATATCAGAAAGCAGCATTTCTGGAAAACAGCATTTCATATAAAAGAGCTGATTTTTTATTTTACACAGCTGTTCAATAACTGCAGCACTCTTTTAAACCAGCAGAGCATATCCTTACTGAATTCTTATCTGGGTAAAATGCTGGATGCCCAGAATATACCGGATTATGTTCTGCTGGGTGATATTCTCGATCTGGAACTGCTGCCCTGCCTTTATGAACTCCAGGCCTCTGTTCTTGCAGAACTGGAGTTTCCTTATGAGAATTATTTTTCCCAAAATACGCAGGCTCTGAAGCAATCTGGAAAAGCCGGCGAACAGCTCTGCCGGCTTCTGGAAACACACGACTTTTCCAATCCGGATAAGACAGTCTATCAGCCGGAGCCATCCGGAATCGGGGCCTTTACCTTAAAAAAGAACTTTTCCGGTGGAAGCATCTATTTTCATTCAAACAAAAATCCATGGATGGAAGGATACCACTTTGCAGAATCTTATGCGGAAGAAGGGATATTTCACTATGCCATCATCGGGCTTGGACTCGGTTATCACGCACTTTTCATGTTTTTAAAAGACCGCCGATACCGCATTACCGTTTTAGAGCCGGATCTGAATATCATAGGTCTTGCCATGCAAATGGTTGATTTTTCCTATGCGCTGACCGAAGAACGTTTCCAGATTATCTATTCGCCATCCCTTTCCGAGCTGGATTCCCTGGTGAAAGAATCCGACTGCAAAGTACTGATTCACTATCCGACCATGCAGTCTATGGAAAATCATGCAGTCAAAAATGTTCTGACAGAATATTTTCTTCAGATGAGTTCCGTGGAAGAGCAGCTTCAGTCGCTCTCCGAAAACTTCTATTATAATATCCGCCGCAATGATCTTCCTGCCGATTCTCTGAAATCGAGAATCTCCGGAAAACCAGTGGTATATCTCGGAGGCGGACCTGGCAGTGAAACCCACCTGCCGGAAATTATCAAATACAAAGAGCTCCATCCGGATACGATTACCATCTGTGCCGGCAAAATTTACCGGATGCTTTTATCACAGAACTTTGTGCCGGACTATGTCATCATCACGGATGCAAAACCTTCCCTGGCATGGCAGCTGCGGGATCTTCCACAAACCGCTGCAGAACTTCTATACCTTTCCACCGCATCAAACTCTGCCGTGGATACCTTCTGTGGAAAAAAATATATTTTCTTTCAGAAAGACTTTGCCGAAAGCGAAGATTTTGCCAAAGAGCATTCGCTTCTGCTGTTTGAAACCGGCGGCTCGGTATCTACCGCTGCCATAGATTTCGCCCTGCGCATGGGATGTTCCACCCTGATTACAACCGGACTTGACCTGGCTTATCCGGAGAAAAAAAGTCATGCTTTCGGAATTTCCGGCAACATCTCAGACACGCACCACTATATCAGTGAAAAAGACATCCACGGAAATAAGATACTTACAACGGCAACTTTTCTTTCCTATCGGAAATGGATCGAAAAACGTCTTATAAAATCCGGCATCGAATGTATTAATCTGACAGACGGTCTTGCAATTAAAGGCATGAAGAATCTGGAGCATCTGGATTATAGCAGCATCTGAATCATTCCTAATTAACAATCCTTAATCATTTAATGTAATCTGATAACAAATAGGTAATTGCAAAACTCATAATCTATGTTTATTGTATATGCAAATCAAACAATTACTAAGAAGGTACTATGAGGCGGTCGGCACTTAGATGCTGTATTTTAGCATCTTAGTACCGCTACCAGCCGAATGTAGCGAGAGCGTGCCTTCGTGTAATGTTTCATTTGCATATACACTTACAAAAATTTAAGTGTTTTGCAATTACCTATCTGATAACAAGCATAAAAAGAGAGCAATTCCCGGGTTTATTTCATTGCCGGAAAACCGCTCTCTTTTCTTACTTATATGATTTTTATATGATATATCCCATCTTATTCTTACATAATTTACAGAACTTCTTCTGCTGCCCGCAGGAATTCTTCCAGTACCGGTATCAGTCCCTTATCCAATGCATCCGCTATTCTCGCATCCACCTGGGAAGAAAGTGCCTCATTTAATTCAAGGACTGCACGCTCGGCACGTTCCTTATCTATTCTCTGCCTCTCTTCATTTAAAAGCGGCATTGTCGCATTCAATGCCTGAATCAGCCAGTTACTGTTCTCAAGTACAAAATCAAGATATTCGTCCGAATCATCCTGCTTTAATCCATAAAATTCCACCGATAACTTCTTTAATTCACCGATTGCTTTTGGTGCATATTCCACCACGGATTCCAGTAAATCCATCTGCTGTTCTCTTGTATCCATCTTTATCTGCAACCTCCATGTCTGTTCTGGGCTTTTTCCTCAAAGCCCGGATTTGTCCAATCCTAAATTTATATCGGCGGATTTTACATTTTATTTAACAAATCTATGACAATTTATCTGTTTTTACGATTTCCACAATTTTTTGCACTGCCACCTTATAATCGTACTCTTTTCGAACCTTTTCCCTTCCAAGATATGCAATTTCTTTTCTCTCTTCCTCATGTGTCAGGTAATAATTTACCTTATCCAGCAAATCTTCTTTGCTCTCATACATTGCCATCTCTCTTCCATTTTCAAAGAGCTTCGCCAGTTCCGGCTGATAATTCGACATCAGGAAGCCACCTGTTCCCATGATATCAAGACAACGGAGCGGTATCCCCGACTGAATAGAACGGAGTGTTATATTCAGATTAATCCTCGATCTGTGAAAAACATCAGGCATCTCCGTAAGGTAATTCACATATCCCTTAAACGCAACGTTCTGCAATTCAGCGTCTGTCACATCAGAAAACAATGTAACAGGATAATACCTGGATAGTGCCTTTAATAATCCGGTTCTTTCCACGGCTGTGACTTTTTTCTCCAGTATATTAATAAACATATCCCTGGCATCCAGAAACATCTGCCCATCATTTTTAAACCCGATAAACGCAGAAATCTTCTTAAACTCCTCCGGTGTCAGCACATCCGCAATCACATTATACCCAAACAGTTTCATCTGTGTCTGAATCAATGCATCAAAATAGCCTTTGTAATACTCCGGCATTCCCTTAATCTGGTCAAAAAAATTATACTGATCCCTGTACAGCTTTCCGACAAAGGATACATCATATAAAAACCCATCTTCTTTGTCCAGGCTTCCAAGCCGGTCCGCATTCACTGCCAATGGCATATGATAAATATGATCCACCCCGCATTTTTTCAACCGTTCCACTTCTGTACTGTCAAAATGGAAAATATAATTATATTTATGGAATACCGAATCGGTATACAGGGAATACAGCGGACTGTCATAAATCCACGATACATATTTTACCCTGTTTGCAGCTGCTGCCTCTGCAATCACCGGAAAATACGCAAATGAAAATATGAAATCATAATCATCCTCTTCCAGCAGTTTCTGCAGCTGCTCTGTGAACTCTGCCGACTCCAGCTTATTCTTCATTTCATAACTGCAAACCCTGTACTCATATCCAAGCTTCTCAAAACACTGCCTGATATCGTAACTGCAGTATTCATCCCATGTATAATATAATAGCTTCATAACTTTACCTTTCTGCGATACTCTTCTATCTCTCCCTGTGGTATCTCCATAAACCGGCACGCATCCTCAAAACTCATTCCCATTTTATCCACCAGATTTACAATCAACCGAATCCGTTCTTCTTTTCTTCCAGCAAGTCTTTCCTTTTCCATTAATTCACACATTTCTGTCACCTCTTTCTGCTCTGTCTTAAACATCATAACCCTGTTTGAAAGTTTCGGACATATTTCCTTCCGTCCATTACTGTGTGCAAAATATTCCATCAGTTCTGATACCATGGTTTTGTCCTTTACTTTTGTATTAACATAAATTTCACTCTGTCCATTCTCTACTTTCTGACCGGTTTCTCTTACCACTCTGTCCACATGATACATGGCATGATCTGCTTTGAAAACATCAAACCGGGAAATAAATACTACCTTTACATCTGGAAGTTCCTTATAGTCTTTCCCTGCCTGCATAGTATACATGCTTACCAGGGCTGCATTATACCTTGCCCTCTTCTGGTGATCGTCATCATCTGCCTTCTGAACTTCCACATTACAATATTTCCCATCACTGTCCCGGCACAAAACATCCAGAACTACTGATTTTCCATTCAGATTCTTAATAGATGCCTGCGGAACACATTCTATTACCCGCATTTTGGAATCCTCCAGAATAATTCTCAAAATCTCTTCACATACCTCTTTGTCTTCCATCATCTTCTGGAAAAACACATCATCCATTACATTAAATCCGGCAACTTTCTCTCGTTTCTCTTCCAGTGTCATCTCACTGACTCTTTTGTATCCCGTCATACTCCATCTCCTCCTATATTCATTATATTATCTTTCCGTTTTACTGTCAAACCCTGCGTCTTTACATTTCATTCCTGTTTGGCAGTTGTGTATTTCTTATTTATGAATTTATATTACAATATTATTTTATTTTTGTCAACATATTTTAATTAAAAACTGCATAAAAAATAAGAACTTCAG
Organism: Roseburia sp. CAG:303; assembly: GCA_000437755.1. Classification (GTDB taxonomy): domain Bacteria; phylum Bacillota; class Clostridia; order Lachnospirales; family Lachnospiraceae; genus CAG-303. Next base: position 54,549 of record FR900158.1, on the reverse strand, counting down.
CCCATTGTATCTATAAGCCAAAGTTCTTTACTGATTTCCATACCGTTTCAACATAAATAGCTAAAAATGTAATTTTGTTTTTTATTAAAAATCTTTTTTGATTATTTCACCATACTTATCTATGAACACAGATAAAATGTGTAACATTCTACAGGAAGGAGGTATTGCAATATGTTAGCCAAAAAAATATTGTACTATTGCATTTTATGCTATTGTTACATAATATTATTTTTCTTAATGCAGAATTTTGACAGGTCTACTGCCAAAATGGTTGCACATACTGTTACAGAGATTCTCTGGAAAATCATAACAAAGATTTCCAAACTTATCTGTAACTGTATGGAAAAATAAAAACACAAACGATGCCGGAGCAACCTGCTCTGTGCATCGTTCCGTAGTTTATAGCCTCTAAAATATCCTGACTTTTATTAAAAATTTTTAATTTATAGCATAATTTGCACCATACCAAAATATAATTAATAAAAACATATACTAAATAAAATTATTGGTATAAAAATAATCACGCCACTCCAAATTCCTTGAAAAACTATAATTATTTGCTGTGTCAAAGGGAAATTATCACTTAAGTATTCATTCAACTTATCTGCCTCCTCAGCATTACAGCACCTCAACTCTTCTAATTGTTTTTTATACAAAAAACAATTCACATCATTCTTTTTACATCTTTGCTTTAATGTCCTAAAAAAATCTATATCTGACCGATATTCCGCTTTCAACATAATCTGATCATATCCTGAACGTATCTCTTCTATATTTTTCTCTGTTAATTCTCTCTTCTTCATTTTGATTTGATTTAATACACTTCTAGCAGAATCTATCCTCTCTGAATAATTAGCATTTGTAATAATCAACGAATACGTCAAAACAACTATTGACAATATAATGTTAAAATAACTAGAAAGTTTTTCATTAAACTGTTCTGGAAAAAACTCTGCTGTAAGAGAATATATGATTAATGCAATACTATAATATGTAATCACAAAATTTGAAAATTGTTTCTTTCTTAACAACCGCTTTAACATATTATCATAATTACACTGAGTTATCTCCATTCTATCATACATTCTATCATACATTCTATCTACATCACACACTTTCACTATCTTCATTCTCCTAGCATTTTATATTATTGCATATCCATAACCAAGCGATTATCCGACTGTACCATCTCTCCTGTTGCGCCCGCCTTATATGATACATTACTATAATGGTCTCATAAATTAAGACACTGAAAGAGACATTTCTTAATGAATCTGATATACTATAACCAACAAATGAAAGAAGGTACTTATTATGTCCAGATCAAGAAGAAATTTCAGTGCTGAATTTAAAACCAAACTCGTCCTCCAGCTGCTCAAAGGTGAGAAGGAACTAAATGTTCTTGCCACCGAAAATGATATCCAACCCAATCTCCTCCGTAATTGGAAGAAGGAATTCCTTGCAAATGCTTCTTTGGCGTTTGACAACAAGCGGGAAGATAATCTCCGGGAAAAGCTTGCAGAAGAACGCAAAGAGAAAGCGGAATATGCAAAAAAAGTTGGTCAGTTAACCATGCAGGTTGACTGGCTCAAAAAAAAATCTGAAGAAGTTATCGGACCTGACTACGAGAGTAAATTTAGTCCGAAACCTTTCGACGACTAAGGAAATACCTGTGTCAGCTGGAGCAAAACTCCTTGACATTAATCGCACCAGCGTTTATTACAATGACACACCTGTTTCAGCAGAAGAACCGGAGTGTAAAGCAATCATCGATCATCTGCATACTGATAATCCCGCCTGGGGTGCTCGTCAGATGTCAGCACAGCTTAAATTACGTGGTTATAATGTCGGACGTCGCAAAGCTGGACGATATATGCGTGAAATGGATATTACACCAATTTATCCTAAAATGAATTTATCCAAGCGAATGAAACAGGCAAAAGTTTGTCCATATCTCCTTAGAAATGCCGTCATAGACAAGCCAAATCAGGCATGGTCTGTTGACATCACATATATTCCTATGAAGCATGGATTTTTATACCTGACTGCCATTATAGACTGGTATAGTCGCTGCATCGTAGGATGGGATATTGACGACACTTTGGATACCACCATGGTTATCAATGCCTGTGAAAAAGCATTTAAAGTTGCCAAACCTTTGATAATCAATTCAGACCAGGGTTCTCAATTCACAAGTGAGAAATATAGAGATTTTATCCGCACCAACGGAATACGCCAGAGCATGGACGGAAAAAGCCGCTGGGCTGACAATATCATGATTGAGCGTTGGTTCCGCAGCTTTAAATACGAGGAAGCATATCTTACAGAATATACCAATCTCAAGGAAGCCAGGGAGAAAATCGGGGAATATATCTACACTTATAATTTTGAGCGTTGCCATCAGGCTATTAATAATCAGCGTCCTGCTGAAGTATACTATCCAGCAATGCTTTTGGATGATGCCAGAGCTGCTGCATAATATAAAATCCAGGTGGGGTACTTCGCCCTTCCATGTAACCAGTCAACATATCAGTTCATTATAAAAATCTCAGATTTTTGTCTTGACAACTGAGCCATTATAGACGACCTCCGTATATTATGGAATATAGCAATTTTTCATCTACAATGTTTCCAAATTGTTGTAAAAACATCCCACATAAATAACTCAAAACAACAAATATTAAATATTTTTCATTACCATAATTTATCCATATATTGTAATATTTCCAAGATAAAGATACTGAAAGTAAGGTTGAAATAATAATTCCTGGTATTAACATGGTAAATAAATCAAAAATATTTAATTTTTCAATCAAACTATCCATAAATCACCTCTCTACATCATCTTTTTTCTTTGTGTGTCCACCTTATATAATACATTATACTTTGTTAATATATCTTCCAGTATTAAAACTTTATGCTACAAAACTCTTGCTTCCATCAGCAGCACCAGCGTCAGGTGGTGTCCGGTACTGCCATACATCACATTTCCAGTTACATCAATATGCTTCCCCTCATAATCACTGGTTTTTTTCCCATTTGCCATAGTCTGAATCTGTATCTCCTTAATTTCCATTTCATCCCCATCATATCCCCAGTTCTCTGAATATACAGCCCTTGTTATCGGCTCATCCAGTTCTAATATGTATACCGTTCCCTTATTATTTGAATTAATCTCATAATCTCTGGATATTACTGTTCCCGATACCGTCAATTCATCCCCATCATACAATGCTTCTACCGTATCACTGCTGCTCTCCGTAGCTTCTTCCGGTTCCATATAACTTGTAGCCACTATGCTTTCGCCGCTTTCTTCTATGCTGGTTTTACTTTCCTGTGTACTTTTCGGAACATCTTTATCCACTGCACATGCAGTAAGTCCTACTGCACACAACATACCGATAATTGCTGTTTTTCTCCTCAGTGAATTTCTATTTCCCCCTATTATAATATTGTTCATTTTCTTCATCGTGCTTTCTCCTTTTCTATCCTAATCTCCAACTTGTCAAGACAACAAATGGATTTGAAAAGTATACGGGATTAAATCCATCTATCTTCTTTACTATTCCTACAATATTTTCCAGCCACGCAGTGTCCACTCCATTTTCCTGAATTGCCCAGTTGATCACATTCAATACCATCGGCAGTATGGCAAATAATATCATAAATCCCATAATATCCGGCAATATAGAAGCCTTTCGCCTGTCTGATGCTACTCCGTAAATAAATCCAGTTCCCAGCATAATAATTCCTGCAGCACCCAGATATAACATTCTCGTCTGAAGCTGTTTCGTCGTAATATCAGTGATAAACTCAACCTTCTCAACACCATATATTGAGATTCTTCTTATAATAAAATACCATACTATCAGCTGCAACAGGAAGAATACAATACTTATCAGCAATTTTATAACATATATTTTTCCGGTTGCTATCCCCTGTGTCTTAAAAAATTCCATCGTTCCCATTTTTCGCTCTTTCCGGATAGAGCCCGCAATGACACTCATTGTATGATATAGCCAGAATACCGCCAGAATACTCAGCATTATCATCATTACATCCGTATATGTAATAGATGTGACCGGCTGTTCAAATCCAAACAGCTTCAATATATATTCATTACTGTTAAAAAACTGTATTCCTGCTACAAGGATTCCGGAAAAATTTCTTCGTAGCAAAAATCCGATCAGAAACAGCACTGCACCTGCCACCAGCATCACAAACTGGCTCTTTCTCTTTTTAAACTCATAAATCCACAGTTTCATCTCATCCTTCCTCCATCCACTCATAATCTGAATACAGCTGCTCTTCTATTGAAATATCTTCTATAATAAAATCCTCACTCTTTAAAGTTTTTAAAAGCAATATTAATTTATCCGCAGTTCCTTCAAACAGATAGCCTGTTTCTCCGTCTTCCTCATAAATCAGACGCAGCAGACAGTCCTTCCACTGATTTTCCGGAGCTTCTATTTTATTTCCACCTTTTACTGTCAAAAACTTCTGCTGATGAAATACTGCCGGATTTATATCAGTTCTTATCTGTTTCCGGTTTTTTAATACAGAAAGCTTTGTACAAATATCTGCTACATCCGGGTAATTATCACTTGTAATCAGAACCGTATTTCCTTCTTTACAATATCGCTTTAGCCAGCTCCGTAACCTATCCGCAGTTTCTTCATTCAGAAAATTAAATGGCTCATCTAAGATCAGTACTGGTGGACTTTGCATCAGAACACTGATTAAATAAATACACTTATTTGTGTTTTCATCCATATATTCGACAGGTACAGCCGGATTAATACCAAAATACTGTAATAATTCGTCTGCTTTTTCCAGGTAATCTCCTTTTTTGAGGGAAATAATCATATCAAGCAGCTGAACTCCTGTCATCTTTTCAAATCCGAGCAATTCATCCGGTACAAATCCAATCTGATTTCTAAATAACGTCTTTTTCTCAATCCCTTCTCTCCAGATTATCCTTCCTTCTGCTGCCTTCTCCAGTCCCAGAATCCCCCGCAGCAGACTTGTCTTTCCCTCATTATCCCTTCCCATTATCACATAACAGTCTCCTTTTGATAAATTTATACTTATATTCTGATATATTATATGCTTTCTTTTATAATAAGAAAGCCCTTCCACCGTTAATATATTCATCTGCTTCTCTCCTGTATTCTTCCATATTTCACATAACTTCTGCCACATCACCCGGCAATCCGCACTATATGATTAGTGTATCATAGGTTATTCCGTTCGTAAAGAATCCTTCCTGACTTTCTTTTCCAATTCTTCCTGTTTTCTTAAAATTTTTCATTGTTCTTATTTGCTTTTGTGCATTATTGCTAAATATTTTTATTTTTTTTTGTACAACTTGTCCTATTGTATTGTTATTATTCTTGCCGATATATAAAGTAAGATGTTAGAAAGGGCGGTTTAAGAATGTCAAAAGAAAAATCAAAGCAAACACTTAGCGACCGTTACTCAGAAATGACTGGAAACAATTCCAATAATCCATTACAAAATTTAGGGTCACGCCATAAGCCTCTGATTATCGGAGGAATTGCGGTTGTCGTTGCTGCAGGCATTGCGATTGCTACTGTATCTTTATCGGGACACAGTGATAAGAAGAGTGATAATGATTCTTCTGCATACAATTTGGTTGTAACACCTGAAGGAAATGACGCATCATCTGATGAAACTGTTTCAAAAGCAGCTGCGGGAACCTATGACGTATGCATGAACAGCAACTGGGTATTTTCAGATGCAAGGAGTGCTTCTGCAAATGCATATGTCGAAAATATCACCACAAATACAAATACAGTAAACTTTATAGTAAAACGTGATGATACCGGAGATACGATTTATGAATCGCCTTATATTCCTGTCGGAAGCAGTTTGGAAAAGATTAAACTGAATGATGAAAGTTTGTCCAAAGGGACTTACCCTTGCACTCTGACTTACCACCTGGTAGATGAGCAACATATCGATATTAGCACATTAAACATAAGTATTAGTGTTGTCATCGAAAATGATTAACATCTGTAATATTTTATTTTCAAGGAGGAAAATTATATGAAACAGAAAAAAGTTTTAGCAATGAGTATGGCTACAATTATGGCATTTGCAAGTACCGGAATGGTATTTGCTGATGATGTGACAGATGCATCAAAAGCTACTGGTTCAGTTGATGGTACTGGTACTATTGAGGGTTATGCAGAGACTGATGTATTCACTGTTACACTTCCAACCACAAAGAAAGTTGATTTCAAAATTGACCCTCAGGAATTATTAAAAGCAATAAGCAGTTCGGATACTTTAGATGGTATTGCTTTTAGTACTGCTACAGATGGTTATGGTAAAACTGTTTTATTCAAGGATGAAACTAATGCTAATACATTCACAACAACGAGTGCTGACATTTCTGTTGTTAATAAAAGTACATTTGATGTAGATGTGGATGTAACTGCCAAAGTTACAGGTCTTACAAAAGAAGGTGAGAATGGTTATTCTATCGCTTTAATGGATAAAGATGCTAAGGATTTTGCTTTTGGTACTGCTACAGCTCTGACTTTATCACTTACACCTACAAATTATGTATTAACTGATACTGCATCTAGCGATGAGACTGCAGGTACTGCTACTGCCTTAACTAATGCTGAGGCTGGTGTTTCTACTAAGGTAACTATTCAGAAATCCGATAAGGTTACAGAGGCATATGAGTTTGTGAACCAAAGTGGTTCTTATAAGTATAAACTTAAAGCTGATGTGTCTACTATTCCTTTTAAAGCTGTAAAATTCAACCTTGCTGGTACAGTAAACACTGATGCTGACTGGACAAACTTTAGCAAAGATACTTCTTCTGCTTTAAAAGTTGACCTTACATATTCTGTTAGCAAAGTTCGTGATTCTTATGTTTCTGTATCATCTGTTAGTGCATCAGCTAATACATTCGATGTAACATTACCTGATGGCGCTACTTCATACAAGATTACTGGTACAAAGAGCAGTGGTTCATTTGCTTGGACTGCTGGAAAGCAGTATACTGTATCTGGAACTACTGTTACAATACCAACCTCTACACTTACAAGTTATGCTGGTGGTACTATAAAGATTGTATTTAATGATACAGCTGCAACAACAGAAACAATTTCTATTCAGTAAAGATTAATTCTTAAGAATTAATTACGATAAAGGGTTTTATAACAAGGCAGGATTTCTTATTCTGCCTTGTCCTTATTTTAAATTTAAAAACATCAGTTAACAATTAATCACATTTGAAAATAAAAAATGCAACTCTTATAAAAAAGTTACATTTTTTACCAATCCTCCTAATAATATAAAACTCTAGTCTTATAAATTATTTTCCCAATTTATCCCATCAAAATTAATCAACACGTATTTTCCTTTTAGCTGAGATACTATTTTTTTTGCTTCTACCTGAGCTTTAGGTGCAACTACTATATAAATTACATCTGTCTTTACATCTAGATTTAAAGGATTTCTAATGCATTTTCCCTCAAATTTTCCTTTTACCATAAGATCATAAACTTCTTCTAGCTTCCATTCTGGATATATTTCTCTAATGACATTATTGACAATAATCGTTTTATTAATAACTCCCCATAACGAATATTTACATTTTTTACCAACCTTACTACCTATTCTCTTTATTTGTTGTATTAAAAATCTATTATAATGACTTCTATTTCTATTTTCGTAAAATTCACTAATGATATACCTTTCTACATTATTATCATATGTTTCTACAATCTTTTTATATAAAAACTCCTTTGCACTTATTTTAAATTCTTCATATTCAACAGGAATCGGATTCCAATTTATTTTTCGCCATTCTTCTCTTTCATATAATGGCAAAAATTTATCTATCCAGGAAAATCTTCCATCAAATTCTTCTTTCACTAATATTACTGGAATTCCCATTGCCATGCATGGTGATGCAATATGTAATCTTGAAGTAATCACAAGTGCTGCATTATCTCTATAGTAATCCAACATTTTTTTTGCAGTACTATAAGCATCCATCGCTTCCTTTTCTGTCATAATATCAGGCCCATCTGTTCTCTTTATCCTATATAAAGCCGAATAACACTCCAAATTATTCTTTATATTATCTGGCATATATTCCTCTATTCCTTTTGGCAAATCCACTCCACATATTTTTGTATATTCTTTATCTTTTCGTTTCGGAAACAATGCCGTCACACATCCACTTAAATATGCGTCTATTCCATTATCTCTCATATTCTTCATTGTTTCTTCATCTCTGCACCCAATCGGTTCATATCTTTTAAATTGATCTTTTATTTCTTTGTCTATTATAAAATCATGTAAATGAAAGCTAAAAAAAACTGGAATAATTTTAGCTGATAATGGAAATGTCTTTGTTTTATATGAAACTCTGTTAACAAATGTGTTAAATCCATTTATTGGCAAAACAACATACTCTCCATCATAGTCATGTGCATCATTTCTGCTTACTTTTATATAATTATCAATTCCCCATTCATTATATAACATCTCCATCGCAATTGTCTGTACCCAATCTCCCATATTTTGAGTATCTCTTCCATTTAATGATAATTTTTTTCTTTCATATGATAATATGCCATATTTCATTTACTATTCATCTCTCTATTCTTTTTAGTGCATATTCAACAAAAGTCCTTAATTTTACTGGGTTTGTTGAACGGTTTACGAGTTACATATATCTACAAACCAGAGTTTTCTGGATATGAAGCGGCTTCTATGAGCCCATTTCTGACAATTTTGAGTACAACAAATAAAACGTCTTCGTTTTTTCTTTTTGAAGGCCTTATCGTTTTCCCCAAATCCTCTACAGTAACTAACCTCTCATGTCTACCAGGATCCCCAGCCTCTGCCAGGTCCTAAATTCCTTCGTTCTGTTTATCCATAGCTGGGTGCTGCTTATACTCCTATCACAGGGTCTTTGCCCTAATAAAAATGTCAACGCAGCGACTGGCTCTACTTTGTTTTATATTTTTTTGCATGCCTGTTTCACAGCACCATTGATGGCGGACGCTTTCCTGTTTACAGTTTTTCCTGCTTAAGCGATTATATGTTCGCTTTCGTGATGGATATCTGACATCATTTTGAATCTGTCATAATCTACACCTTTTGTTAACACCGCATAGAATACGCGAATCAACTTACAACTGACAGCAATCATTGCCTGTCTTCGTTTCAACGGATTCTTTACACGGGTTACATAATAATCATAGATCGTTCGAAACTCCTGATTTCCTGCAAGCAATGGAACCATTACCTGATACAAAATCTTTCTGAGTTTTCTTCTTCCCCGCTTGCTGATTCTCGTTTTCCCTTTCTGCTTTCCTGAACTGTTTTCCACTAATTCAAGACCTGCATACTTTTGAATCTGTTTGGGTGACTGAAAGCGTCTTATGTCACCGACTTCAGCAATGAATCCTGCGATTGTAATGCTTCCTACTCCTTTCATGGCGAGTAACTTCTCCACATGCGGTACTTTCAGAATCATTTCTTCCAGTACTTTATTGACGGCTTCTAACTGCGAAGTCCATAAGCGATGCTCTTCAAGCAGCATATATAGTTCACTTTTTGTTCCAATTCCTCCGTCAAGTCCAACACTGTTGTGTGCAGCTTCCACCAGGGTCTTTGCCCTATCTTCGGTAACACCTCTGCCACGCATCTTTTTATCGTGCCAAATCTTCCGGATTCCTTCTACCCCAAGTGTGATTACATCCTTAGGCAATGGTGCTTTTTCAAGCACTGCCAATCCACTTGCTGCATCAAATCTTGTATAAACTCCCAGATACTCCGGGAAGTGTATTGCAAGCCATCTTTGAATTCTATTCGCAGATATGTTATGCTGCTTAACAATTCTGTCCCGGCTGTATACCAAATCTCTAATTTCGGCATAAATGCCTTCTGGCATGTACGGAATCGAATACCTTCCATCCACAACCAGCTTTGCGATTGTTTTTGGATCCTTTGAATCTGTCTTCTTTGGACTGTTATCATCAAGTTCCTTGATCTTCTTAACAGAGAACGGATTGACCATTACTAACTTCATTTGATGATTTTGAACATACTTTGCAAATGCAAACCAGTAGTGTCCGGTTGGCTCACAGCCTATCATCACATCAGCCTTACCATTGTCCCGTCTAAGTGTCTCTGTCCAAAAATAAAAAGAATTAAATCCTTCTAAATCATTCTTGAACGAAAAAACTCTTTTCGTAAGTTCGCGCCCACGATTATCAAAAGCTCTTGCATAGTGCATCTGGCTTCCGATATCAATACCTACTACCATTGTTGTATCTGTTACTTGATCAATCTTTTCATTTTGTGTATAATTCATGTTGAACCTCCGGTTTAATTGTTTTGCTTACATCCGCCAAGATGCAACTCAATTTTACCTTGAGGTTCTTTTTTATTCAATTGGCACTTTTAATGAATTACAGGAATGCTCCTATCATAATAATATTTCCAAAACTCCTCTACATTATTAAATCTGCAATATATTTTGTATTACTATTTCCAATTCATCATAAACAGTACGCATATACTTAGCTTTGTCAATTTTAATATAGCCTTCATTTATTGCCTTTTCCAATTCAGTAACTATCCTATCAGCATCAAAATTATATATATCAAAAAATCTTTCTGGATAACCTATATTTTCTGCCCAAAATCTACATTTATCGTTCCAAATTATTCCTACTGTTGGTATGTCTAATGCATAACTAATAATATTAGCATGAAGTCTTGATGCAACTATTCCTCTAAATTTTGAAATTGTAGTGACAAGTTCCCTTGCTGTTTTAGGTTCTTTTATTACTAACATTTCTATTTCATCTTCTCTTTTTAAATATTTCATTAAATTAATTGCAAATTTCATATCAGATGACCAGCCATTTGTAAATATTTTCCATTTAATATTTCGCCTTTCTAACTCACTAATAATATTTTTCCAAAGTTCAAAGATTTGTTGTCTCGCTATATTTATACCATTAGATTCAAAAATCCCTTCTCGTATAACTCCTAAACCGACATAATCTGTTCTTTTTGTTTTTATGTCATATACACACTTCGTCCAGGTTGCAGAATCTGCCACTCTATTTACTCTTATCTGTGAATTTATAATATATCTGTCTTTTAATGTCTGAATATCATCTCTTGTAGATATCGCTTTAACACATGGCAAATTTATAGCATCTTTTAACATACGGCATTTTTCATCATTTTCATCAAATCCTTCTACACCTATTGCATTAAAAATAACTGGTATACTTTTTCTATTTGCCCCCTCAAGCAATTCACTGATTTTTTCATAAAACTTTTGATATTTAAATTTAATAATACCACCACCAGAAAATACTATCAAATTATAATCTTCTACATTTCTAATTGATTTTTTCATATATTCAAATATAGTTATTTCATATAATACATTCATTTTATTTAATATATTTTCCAAAATATATTTTGTACAATCAGCAATTACCGCATCGCCCAAATTTCCATCTAAAATACAACATAATAATATTTTTACTTTTTTCATCTTGTTACCTTATACTTATTTTTTATTTTAATTTAAACAACATTATTTTCAATTATATCTACCACTGTACTAGCCGCATTACCATGTTCAATAACACCATATTGCTCAAGACACAATTTCAATTCTCTTATATAATCCCTGTATTCAAAATTATTAATATTGTCAATCATTTCTTCATTATTTTGTGCAATTGGGAATGGTAATGAAAAATAGTTTATATAAAAATCTCTTTCATTTACATATTCATCTACATCTTCTGAATAAAGAAACACAGGTTGCTCAGTTAATGCAAATTCTGTTATAACACTTGAATAATCTGAAATCAATAAATCTGAGCCTGCCATTAATTCCTGCATATCACTATAATCTGTTACATTTATAATATTGTTTTGTTGCAATGTTAAATTATTTATGGTTGGATGAAATCGTAACATTGCAACCCATTTTCCTCCAAACTTATTCTGTACTGCATTTAAAACTCTATCATAATCAAGATTATATTTATCTAATTTTCTTCCATTTCGATACGTTGGTGCATATAAAATTATATTTGTATCTATGCTAATACCATATTTTTCTCTGATTAATTGTCTATATTTATATCTGTTTCCTACTAATATATCATTTCTTGGATAACCACAATTCAATATCTTCCCTTTATACAAAAAAGCTCTATGAAAAATCTGTGTACATGCCATTGAATTTGAAATCATTAAATTTACAATTTTATTCATATGCAAAGATGTATGTTTATAAGGTTTATTATGATAATTATTGGGATTGTCTGCTCCAATCTTTTTCATAGGAATCCCTGCTCCATGCCAGGTTTCCAAAAAAAATTGTTTTTTTCTTTTCCTATGATACCATAATTTTCTTTGATTATCGACCCAAACAGCTGCTGTTGCCAATTCATATATTGCCTCTTTGCTATCCCACATAACTGTTCTTATTCCATTTGGGAATTGTTCTTCAGCATTTTTTACTATCCATACAATATCCCAATTTTTATTACGTTTCATCATCTCCAGTGCAATATATTTGGGATTACAGCCGAATCCTTTTCCATTATAATTACAAAATACTGCTTTATGACTACATATAGGATTTTTTCTATAAACATAATACAATATCGCTATCTTATATTCTTTCAACCTTTCCTTTAATTTCATACTATTTTACCTCAAAACTATCAACAGTTCTTTTTAATCCTTCTCTTAGACTTATATGTGGACACCATCCTAATGCCTGTAATTTATCAGTGTTCAACTTTATGCGTCCTATCTTACTATATCCCTGTCCTGTTTTATCTGAAATATCATATATAACACTGAGTTTTTTTTCAGGAAATAGATCTATTAACATTTGTGCCACTTCACTTATTTTATATGGTTCACTCTCGTTTGAAAGATTGTAACTTTCACTATTTTTACCATTTATTAACAGTATCATCAATCCAACTATCGCATCTGCTATATAGCAAAATGCTCTATCTGCAGTTCCATCACTTTTTAATATAATATTTTTATTATTAACAACATCGCCTATTAAATCTGACATAATTCTACCATCATTTTCTATTGGCATACCCGGACCATATACATGTGCTATTCTTGCTGTAACGTATGGAATTTTATATTGATAATAATAACTTTTTAAAATAGTTTCCGCTACTCTTTTACTCTCCGGATAACATGCTCTAATTTCATCTATATAATTTATCCCCATATCGTTTTCCGTTATATACTCTTTATTTTCTACTTTTCCATATATCTCTCTTGTTGAAGTATATAAGATTTTTTCTACACCTGAATTTTGAGCATATTCTAACACTCGCATTGTTCCAATTGTGTTTGCCCTAATAATTCCTACAGGATCATTTATAATATGTCGAGGACTTGCATTACCCGCCGCATGAACAATATAATTAACTTTTTGAGATACCGAAAAATAGTCGCATACATCCTGATTAATATACACAAAAAAATCTTTATTATCAATACCTTTAAATCTTTCTAGGGCTTTTTTCTTATTTCTTACTAAGGCATATATTTTTATATTAAATTGTTTTTCAATATTTAAATATGACAAAAAATATATAATATATGATGCTAACATTCCACTTGCACCAGTTACCAAAACTGACTTATTTTTTAATATATTAACATTACTAATATTATTGTAAATATATTTCATATCATCCCAAATAATACTATCATTTAACTTCATATTCTACTCCTAATTGTTGATTTTCTCTTGCATCGCATAAAGCCCGAAACATATAAAAATCATCTGGTGTGGTGATTTTTATATTTTCATATGGTCCTTCAACAATTGCTAATTTTTGATCAAACATGCTCATCAATGTACACGAATCAATAGCATTATAAATCCCTGATTTTCTAGCCTTCTCATGGATTTCTAATATATCACACAAATAGAAACTCTGAGGTGCTTTTGCAATTCTGGAATGTTTTCTGCTTGGAATACTTTCCACGCTTTCGTTATCATCAACAAGTACAAACGTTTCTTTTGCTATAGATGCTGTTATTGCTGAACCATATTGGATAACCGACTTAATATTTAAATCAATAATATTTTCATTAATTAATGGTCTTACACCGTCATGAATCAATACGATATTTTTTCTTCCATTTTCAATCAATCCATATTTTTCTTTTGCTGTAACTAATCCATGATAAATTGATTCCTGACCACTTTTTCCGCCAACCACAATCGCTTTTACCTTATCTAAGCGATATTTATATACCAGTTTATGCATATAATCTATCCATCCATCTACACATACAACAATTATTGCATCGATCTGTTCTGCTCTTTCAAATATTTCTATTGTATATACAATAATAGGTTTTCCTCTTACTTCTAGAAATTGTTTAGGTTTATCATCCTTACTATTCATTCTGACCCCTGTACCGCCTGCAAAAATTACAGCAATATTCAACACTCTCACATCCTTCCTGATAATTTATATTTTATAACTTCAAATCCTGTTTAATCTTTGATGTAGAAATCTCAGGTGTTCTCTCTAAATATATAACATCACAGTACTCTTTCAGGAAATCAAACTTTCCTTTCCAATCATCCCCTATTACAAACGTATCTATCCTGAATTCCTTTACATCTGATATTTTTTGTTCCCAACTATTTTCCGGAATAACCAGGTCCACATATCTTATCGCCTCCAGAAGTCTTTTCCGTTCTTCGTAAGAAAAATATGTTATTTTATTTTTTTCAACAGAGTTAAACTCATCAGTAGATAATGCAACAATTAAATAATCTCCCATTTCCTTTGCTCTTTGTAGCAAGTTTATATGTCCGTAATGTAATAAATCAAAGGTTCCGTAAGTTATAATTTTTTTCATTTCAATTCATCTCCTAACAACCGCATTATATCTTTTACAATTTTCTCAGAGCTTGTCTCATTCGGATATTTAAACACCTGATTTCTTATCTTCTCCCTAAATTCACTATACATTGCTCCATCTGTCAAACCATTAATAATTTCTTTTTCTAAATCATTCTGATTTCTTACCTTTTCTCCTGGTGTAAATTCCTTATACTCAAAATACATATCTCTCGAATTATTTAAATATTTTTCCAAATCATAATCAAAAAATACAATCGGTTTATCAATTAACAAATAATCAAAATATATCGATGAATAATCTGTTATTAGCATATCCGCCATTTTCAAAAACACATAGGGATCTACATCCTGATTTATGACAAATATATTTTCTCCTGCTATTTTTTCAAATGCTTCTTTAAGTTTTGATTTAGGATGGAGTTTAATACAAAATAATATATTATTCTCCTTTAAAAAATCTTCAAATTCGCACAAGTTAATAATCTTAAAAAAATCTTCTTCACTTTCTCTAAAAGTTGGCATATAATATACCATTTTACATTTATTATTTTTAATATAATTTTGTATATATATTTTTTTCTCATACTCGATATCTGTAAGCAAATTTTTAATCTTATTTCCAATCAAAATATCATTTCTTGGATATCCTTCCACGATAACGTTTTCCGTCTTAAATGCTGATTCAAAAATCGGTTTTAATTTTTCCGATGTCGTCAATACATAATGCGATGGTTTCTCATCTGATAACCGTCTTGGAAATACTTTTATTCTATCTAAAATATTTTTCGGATGTCTGACTTTATCAAATACATTATCTGCCTGTATCTTTTTTAGC
The DNA here is from genome assembly GCA_000437755.1 of Roseburia sp. CAG:303. Lineage (GTDB taxonomy): Bacteria > Bacillota > Clostridia > Lachnospirales > Lachnospiraceae > CAG-303. The sequence goes on along the minus strand of FR900158.1, from coordinate 38,751 downwards.
GGAATTCCATGCCACAGATTAAATTTCACAGCCCCTCCGGACAACCAGAAACTGATATCTTTGGAATAATTATCAAAGATATAGATACTTCCTCTCAGGCAGTACCATATTCCTTTTAAAGAATGATAATAATATGCTTCATAGCCATTTTCCTTCAGAAATTCTACAATCTCTTTCTTATGGCTAATCCATAGCGGCCGTACTGCCTGTCCGTTCTTCATCCGGATTTCATCCCTATGCTGGCTGGCATACAGATATAAATACCTCGGATTATCCGCAAATCTCCTTCCGAACGTGCTGCCAAACAGCCATATATTTTTCTTTCTAGGTACGCAAAAAGACAACCAATAGATTGGGAGTCCCAGTAACTGTCCCCAGTATTTTACTCTATCGATTGCCTTATTACTCATCTCTATGTGTCCTCCTTGATATGCCATCTGAAACTTCCATGTTTCATTTACTTATTATCTATATTATATATATCGACATATAGCAATTATTAGTTAACTAATTTATCCTATTATATATTCTTGTTTTTTCAAATAATCATAAATTTCTGGTAAAACCAAGTCTTTTAACTCATCATATTTCTTTTCCACAATACACCTCCTTACTTTTGTTGCACTAATCACATCGCCATTTATCTTCTTTCTAGGCACTTCCACAAATCTAATCCCATGTACCGGTAAAAATTTTTTCATTGCTTCGTTATAATGATTTGTAAATGCGTCTATCGGTTCTTCTCCCGCAAATCGAACCGTTATATTAAATTCTTTTGCAATAATATCTGAAAAAATCTTTAAATCCTGCGTTGCATCAAACTGCAAAAAAGGTTTCTCCTCTTTTTCAAAGTATCCTGGTAATGTTTCTGTTGATATTATATATCTTCCACTTGGAATAACAATTACATTTTTTAAATCAGCCGTTCCTATTTCTACCATTTTTAATCTATCCTTAAATTTAAAAAAAGATCTATCCTCCTCGACAACAAAAACGTACAATACCTTTACCTGTTCGCTTGCCCTTTCTATTAAATAACGATGCCCTTTAGTAAATGGATTACAATTCATAACAATTGAACCAATCTCACCTTTTGTACTAATGCTATATTTTTTTGCATAGTCAATCCACTTCTTCAATTCTTCTGGAATTTCATTTTTCTTATTCTTTACTCCAAAAATTAATGTTCTATTATCATTATCGCTATATGATATAGGTTCAAACAATTTCTGCTCTTTACATTGACTATATACTTCTTCCGCAATATATTTCATTGCTATTTTATTAACATGCAATAACGAATTCCATACATGCTTTTCAACCGAAGGAATGGAACGATATACATTAATAATACTATTAACTTTATATCCTGCTATTCTAAATGGTTCAATTTCATCAACAAGCAGTATTACAATATCACCTAAATGATAAATTTGATTTCTCATTTTATAATTCATATCATTCCAGTTATCTCCACAATTTTTTAAATAAAAATCATTAGATATATTTTTTCTCATATAACTTGTCATTGTATATCCATCTGATACAAAATTCCCCTGTACTAAGCATGGTCCAAAGAAAAATGCAGTTCTCTCATATGTCTCTGGGTTACCACATGTATAACGTTCTCCATCAACTATATTCACATACCTGCTTGTTATATCTGCCTGCTGAGTAAAACCATTTGTTTTTGCATATCGTGATAAGCCATTAAAGAGCCCCTCTATTTCTTCTATGTTATCGTCATTAACGTCTCCGCCTGTTATAAACTCTGGATAATTTTTTCTTTGCCTCCAATAATATCCCTTTCCTTTTATATTTCCTGAAAAGTATTCTTTTACTTTTCCATATTCATCATCAGGGCTTCTAAAAATCATATACTTTATACCATATTGTTCAAACATCGGAAGAATATTAAACGCAATATCACATGTTGAAATTTTGGGATTTCTATAAGCAATACTTACAACCGGCACATATTTCCCATTAATACAAAAATATGGTTTTTCAGATAAACTAATATCCATAAAAATACATTCTGGTGTCTCTATATCATCATCATAAACATATATTTTTCTATTTTCATCCCAATAACACTTTTCATAATCCAGACCAATTACAGAAAAGCTCTTATCATTTATAATATTATCAAATCGAGAACATTCATCTTTCCAAACTCCGATTCTTTGATAAAATTTTGCTTTACTAAATACAATTTTTTGTATTTCTTCTTCTGTCTCTGTAATATCGCATAATGTATGTGGGATATTAAACTCTTCATAAAAAATTTCTCTTATTCGATATTTCTCTTTTTCGCAATCACATACGAACAAACTTTCAGACTGTGCATATTCCATCAAACCTTCTAATGATATTTCATTTACAATTTTGATTTTAGAATCTTCTTCTATAAAATCTAATTCATTTGCATTTTTATCCAGAATTAATATTATAGTTTTATAATGGGACAATTTTTTTAATTCTATATAAGTTCTCTTTATTAAATCCAAATTTTTATGATTATTAAAAATTACTTTTTTACAAATTTCCCCCTCCAAATACCCTTCATTATCTACAATCGGAACAGCAGCTATAATATCCTTATCCTTATGTTCAAAAAAAATTCTTTCGGCCGTATCCTTATTAGACTTTAAAATTTTTGTGCAATTTCGATTTATTAATGGATAATTTCCTAATTTATTTCTTCGAAAATTCCCAGCAGTAATTATTCCAACTAATAGTTTTCTACTATTTTCTCTATTTTCTACTATATATACTATTCGTCTCGTATTTCCATTAAATATATTAAATAATAACTTATCACTTATATCTTTTTCTTCTAATACCACCAACTGTTCTAATCCATTTTCAAAGAATATTTTATCTCCCATTATGCATTTTCTCCTTATACATTATTATCGCATGGACAATCAATTACTACTACCATTTCTTCAAATACGTTTTTCTTTGCATCGGATCCAATGTCTTAATTCGCGGATCGGTATAATAAGAATCATTTTTCACATGCGTTGTAGATATTTCTTCAAATACAGCTCCTTTTTCAGACGAAAACGAATGTTCTGAACCACGCAGTACCGTCTGGATATCTCCTGCCTTTAATCTCTTTTCCTTTCCATCAATCACTACTTCCAAATCTCCATATAATACCTGGAATGTTTCCTCTTTGATTTTGTGCATATGAGTCGGATGCTTCTGTCCCGGAAGTACGATAATCAGCTTCTTACAATATTCGCGGTTAATGACATTGATAATAATTGCACCGGTCTGTCTGAAATGCTGCATACCATAATGATGGGATAATTCCACCTCAAAATCTTCTCCCAAAGCAATACCTGCTTCGTACAGAAGTCCTTTTGCATCATGAATTACACTTCTTGCCTGTTTGGTTTCACTCATCTGTTTTTTTTCATGTAATTCTTCGTTTTTCTTATAATCCCTGGTAACCGTCAGACCTTCATAGAAGTCGCCGCTGCTCATCTGCTTCTCATGGCAGGGCATTGCAAAGAATACATCTTCTCTCGAAAGAACCTCTCCCTCTTTTACATCATGGCACAGATATACCCCTCTCATCAGGGAATTCAGGGAATCAATCTCTGCCTGGCTTACATATTTGTCATTTTCCTTTTTCGTCGCACAGATAGTCTTTGCCTTTAATACGGATTCCACCCATTTATCCGCCTGCTGCGGAGTCATGGAATATGCATTTATCTTATACTGCTCTGTTGGAAGTGCTACATGTCTCTCCAGTATTTTTGCTCCCTTTGCCACAGCTAACATCGGTACGGTATTATCATCCGGATCTTCATGTCCTGAATATCCGATGGTAACATCACGATATCTGCGGTTCATTCTGTCGATAAAATCAAGCTGAAGATGATCTAACGGTGCAGGATATTCCGCTACACAATGTAAAAATGCAAACTCTACTCCCTTATGTGTAAAGAAGTTATAGATTTTATCAATGTCTGACAGAGTTTTTCCACCTGTGGATATAATCAGAGGTTTCCTTGTCGCTGCCGCCTTCTCCAGTAATGGCCAGTCAAGCGAACTGCAGCTCGCTATCTTAATGATATCAAGTCCCTGATCCATGCACCAGTCCACCCCGTCTTCATCAAATGGTGTACTCATTGCAATCATGCCTTCATCCCGAATGGCATCTACCAGTTCGCAGAACTGCTCATAAGTCAGCCTTGTACTTAAAAATCTCGGAATATGTTTAACATCCGTTCTTCCCACATAATCCGGATGGATAAAGTTATCAAGATTACGATATTGCAATTTTACTGCTGCTTTAATATTATATTTTCTCGCTATTTTCCCCATCTCATGAATAATATCTTTTCCATGCTCCACATCTCCCTGATGGCTGTTTGCCATCTCAAAAATAAATAAATCATCAAACAAACTACTCATTCTGCATTCCTCCTAACTGTATGATCTGCATCATCTGTATGACCTCGTTCCTGGTTACCGGTCTTTCCAGCGAGTTCATAATAATCTTCCATGTCCCATTATATTCTTTATGATTTTGCTCAAAATTTTTAATTAAGATTCTCAATTCTTCTCTCATTCCATCCGAAAAGCATTCCAGAACCTCTTTTCTCGCCCTGTTCCATCTGATTGGTTCTAGATATCCAAACTTCACAAACATAAAATGTATATATACATAATATCCAGAAATCAGAAGTTCCATATCATAATAATTCTCATATCCCTGATATAATCCCCGCCTTTGTATCTCTTTGTACAAAAGGATGTAGGAATGGAGATAATCTTCTTTTACTTTCTGATTGTCATTTATGGAAGAGGACTCTTTGTACCGGATATGATTATATAATACTTTCCTTATCACACATACTTTAACTGCATAACGTTTTACCAACGATGAAAAATAGATACCTTCATATAACATCCCCTCCGGAAAATCTATCTGATATGTCTGAAGAAACTCCTTCTTATATAATTTATTCCATACAGCCATATTAAAATCTTCCTGCAGGAATTTCAATCTGTCTTTTCCCTTCTGGATAAAATATACTTTTTCTTCCGTGCTATCTGTTTTTCCAATTCCATTTCTATACTCTTCCAGAGTACATCTGCGTGACTGGCAGATAACAACCTCTGTATCATGAAGCATTGCCTTCTTATATAATTCTTCAAACATTTCCGGCTCTGCAATATCATCAATATCCATATATCCGATATAATCTGCTCCGGCATACTCGAGTCCGATATTTCTGGCTCTTCCCTGCCGCCCATTCTCTGTGCAGTTAATAACCATAATGGAATCCGGATATTTCTGCTCCCACTGGCACAATCTGTCGTATGTTCCATCCGTGGATGCATCATTTACGAGAATAATCTCCAGATTCTCTATGCCGATCGTCTGTGCAGTCAGCGACTCCAGACAGTTATCCAGAACATTTTCCGCATTATAGCATGGAATAATGACACTGACTTTTTTCTTATTCTGCTCACGAATCCATTCCGCCGCCTTTAAAAATTCTTCTTCCGTATCAATATCAAAGTTCTCATTCATTTCATATCCGATAATTTTTTTTCCTGACATGGAATGCTCTTCCGTGATGACCCTGGTACGGATTACGTCGATGCACGCATTCTGATAATATGCTTTTGGAAGTTCCTGCCTTGGCATATTGTAACACTCCGGAATATCCGTCATCAGGGGATGAATCTCACCATTTTCTCCCTTTAACCACATTTTGTACGGTATTTCCTTTGCCGGAGCAATGCACCGGACGGAATCGATCGTTTCGTCCTGCTCCATAATTTCTACCATCTTATCAATATCACTCATTTTACGGATTGGATAGGTTGGTCTTAACTGCACAATAATATCCGGTACATATCCTTCCTTTTCTTTTAAAAATTTCAAAGCATGCTCAAAGACTTCTAAATCCAGGGATGTATCCCTCGCATATTCTTCTGGCCGCAGAAATGGTACTTCCGCTCCATATTTCTTTGCTATCTCTGCATATTTTTCACTGTCCGTACTGACTATCACACGGTTGATTTTTTCTGACTTCAGTCCATGTTCAATCGAATAAGCCAGCATTGGCTTTCCGTTTATCTCCCTGATATTCTTATCCTTTACACTTTTTGAACCACTTCTTGCAGGTATAATCGCAAGTACTTCCATTACTTTCCCTCCACCGGCTGGTATTCATTGCTGTGGAACCATTCAAATATTTCTTCCATTGATTCTACAAATTTTTTTGTTCCATTTTTATAAGAATCTACCATTTTTATTCCACTGTCTGCTATTGTCCTTATATTTTCATACATATCATCATGGTTTGCAAAGATACCTTCCATCACATCAAATCCATCCCTGGCTGCATACATGGATAACATATCTACTTCTACCGTTTCTGTCATCCATTTATTATATTCCTCTACTTTTTTCAGCAGCCTTTCAAATTCCATTGAATTATATTTTCTCTTTGTATTTAATTCCAGTAATTTTAAATATGCTCTTTTTGCTCCTTCCAGTTTTTTCGGAATATCTCCTTTCATATCTTCTGTCACTTTTTTCAGATATTCCTGTATTTCTTCTCTTTCCTCTTTTGTATAAACCCGCTGTGCCTGGTTTATCTTTTCGGTAAAATCAATTATTTCTTTACTCTTACACTTCGTATCGATAGTTTCCTGTAAAGTCATAACCTCTGTTCCCTCTATCCTTGCACCGCCTTCCGTTGCGTCAATCACTTCGAGTTCTTTATGTAAGATAAGCTGATTTTCAAACCATCTCCGATAGATATCCATGGCATAATCAGTCTTTACATCATTTCCATAGATATCCTTTATCACATATACTTCTTTTCTCTTATTTGCATCATTGTTTCTAACATTTGTTTCATAAGAATCCTGTGAATGTATTTTATTACCGGTATATGCAAGATCCTGTCCAATTAATATAATATTTTTAAATCCCACATGATAGATAAAGGAAAATGCATCATTTGCCACTGATCCTGCAGTTTCTATCCGAATATAGTGTTTCCCGTATTTTTCCCATATCTGATTTGCAACTGGATAATCTACATAAAAATAAAATCTTTTTCCTTGATGTGTCATTACAGTTGATGTAACTACATTGAATGAAAGCAACACTGGTATCTTCCTAATTCGTTCATCCTGATACAAATAATGATTTGCCTTTCTGGGATCGATAGTCACCGTCATGTCAGGCATAATATCATGTTTCACCAGAACCCGGATTGCAGAATCCACCGCTATAATAAATGCCTTTCCTTTTGCTCTCTTTAATTCCTCCACATTTTTATCCAGCGAAGGACCCGCCGCAACCAGAATTGCCGGGACTTTATCAAAATCAATATCGGCAAATAATTCTTTAATATCCCCTGCATTATACTGCCAGAGACTGTCATAAAAATTACTGCAACGATTATAGCAAAAATGTTCATTATATTTGCACATAGTGTTCTTATCCACCAGTGTTTCTTCTATCGCATGGTATACAAGCTCGCGCACCGCTTCACATTCTGCCGGATAGATCTTATCATAATTCGGGGAAATCATGGTCTGTACATATTTATAATTTGCATAATCTACCAGATGTGACATCAGTTCCTTCAGATACAGCTTTCCGATCTGTCCAACCACAATATTCACCATTGGATCTGCCAGAACATCTGAAAAGTCAATATTCAACAAAACTTCTCCCCACAGATATTTATCCGGTTCATACACCAGCAGCCGGACATTTGGATATTCTTTCCGCATTGCCCTGATATAAGCCAGATTTGCCATTCCTATCACAATTGCAATCCCATACTCTTTATCACTCTTGTATACCTGAAGCCATCTGTTAATCCCGGCCCGGCTGTCATAACGGCTGTTCAGATAATAATCATGATTTTCTTTTCTTACTCCCATGATTTTCTCATTCTTTGCCGATACATCCTGAAAAATATCCGTAATCTTTCCCTCATACAAATACGCTTCCTTATCCAGTTCTTCGATCAGGTTAAACATATATGGTTTTTCTTTCGTAATGGTTTCGATATTAATATCCAGCATCTTTGACTGTTCCATCATTCTTCTGCCTGCTCCTTTGCAAGTTCTTTTAAAATGTCATTATAAAATAATAAAGTATTTTTTATCTCATATTCCATGGTATCTGCTAACAGAACGGTGTCCCTCTTTTCAAATCCTGTCATCAGATTCTTCATCTGGGTCAGTATAATATCCTCCGGCACATCCACTCCCAGCTTCTGAAATTCCGGCACCCGGTCTGTAAATTCCTTTAATACAAGATTCAGTTTCTTGATACAGCTGATTAATTCTTTATTCCCTGCTCCCGTACTTTCCCACAGATTCTGGATGCATATATCCATCATATCGATTACCTGTTCATTTCTCTCTATTAATTCCATCTCTGCCTCTCTCTTTATACGAAAATAAGCTACTCCTAAGAGTAGCTTATTCATGATAGTTTTATTCAGCGAATAAATTAGCCTAAGAGTGATAATACACCCTGAGTAGCCTGATTTGCCTGAGCAAGCATTGACTGACCAGCCTGAGCAAGGATCTGGTTCTTGCTGTACTCAACCATAGCATCAGCCATATCTGTATCACGGATTCTGGATTCTGCTGATGATGTATTTTCAGATGTTGTATCAAGGTTAGCGATTGTATGCTCCAGTCTGTTCTGGATAGCACCAAGAGCTGATCTCTGAGTAGATACCTTTGTAATAGCTGACTGAATCTTTGTCATAGCATTACCTGCAGCTGCAAATGTTGAAACTGCAATTGTCATCTTACCATCTGTTCCTGCAAGACCTAATTTGTTTGCATTCATACCACTGATGGAGATAGCAATCTTCTGTCCTGATAATGCACCTACCTGAAGGTTCTTTCCTGTGAAAGTACCATCTAACAGATTCATTGTGTTGAACTGTGTTGTAGATGCGATTCTGTTTAATTCAGAAGTTAAAGCTGTTAATTCAGCCTTGATAGCCTTTCTGTCTGTAGATGTATTGGTATCGTTAGCTGCCTGTGTTGCTAATTCGTTCATTCTCTGAAGAATAGAATGAGTTTCATTTAAAGCACCTTCAGCTGTCTGGATAAGTGATACACCATCTTCAGCGTTTGTTGAAGCCTTGTTAAGGCCTCTGATCTGGCTTCTCATCTTTTCTGAAATAGAAAGACCTGCTGCATCATCACCTGCTCTGTTGATCTTGTAACCTGATGATAACTTCTCTGTTGCTTTAGCCTGGTTGTTTGTAACAATACCGAGCTGTCTGTTAGCGTTCATCGCTGTTAAATTGTGCTGTACTACCATAATAATTCCTCCTTGAATTTTAAGAAGCTTCCCTGCTTCTGTTCCTTTTTATTTTATAATAACATTCCTTCGGAATGTGATTATCTTATCAATTCTGTTAATTATATCGGAAGTTTTTCTGAATACTTTATAGATAATATATATTTTTTTACTTTTTTTTATCTATAAACTGTGAATCTATCACATTCATCTTCGACATGGTCCTGTAATAATTTGCCGCCGCTTTATTTGTACTGCGTGCCATGGCTACTTCTTTCTTCAGGCTGTCCTTCCGGTTCAGAATCGCTTCTTTATTTCGTTTTTCCTGAGCCATGATATCCATGGATTTGTCCGTAATTTCCTTGACCAGCACCTGCAGCTGCTTAATCTCTTCTTTATGCTCCGACTGCTGCAATGCCTCTTTGATCCGGTCGAATACGGACTGGAATCCCGCATCCAAAGCATTGATTTGCTTGATCAATGCCTCTTTTGCCTCCAAAGTTTTGGAAAAAACATCATAATCAAAGTCTGCTGCCTTTGCAAGTTCTTCCTGAATCCGGTTCTGTTCCGCTATCTGATCCAGAACTGATATTTTTTTCTTCAGGCTTTCTTTTAATATCTCTATGTAACTGCTGCTGTTATCTCTTTGCAAGTCGCATTACCTCTTCCCATGTTTCACGCATTGACCGGAGATGTTTGAGTACATCCTGTAATACTTCCACATCTTTTTTCATATTGGCATAAACAAGTTTTTCACTAATCATGACATATACATTTTCAAATTCCTGTGCAACCGGATATTTGAAGTTCAGTGTGGAACGGAACTCATCAATGATCCGATGTGTTTTCTGTATATAAGTATTAGCCTTCTCATAATTCTTATTTTCAATCGCTTCAATTGCAATATTCGTAAATTTGATCGCTCCATCATACAACATCAGTGTAAGCTGTGCCGGGGAAGCCGTCATAAGTTTGCTGTTCGAATATGCCTTGTATGCATTTGGCAATGCCATTGTAATTACCTCCTGTTATGAACCTAATATGCTGGAGAGCTGGGATGTGCTGGATTGCAATTTTGCCAGTGCTGTTTCCATCGCACTGAACTGCTTGACATACTTCTGGGTATAATTTTCAATTTTCTCATCCCATTTATCAATCGTATCTCCGTATTCATCGTACTGTTTCTGCATTTCCTTATCGTTATAGAGTGTATAAGAACTCTTTAATGATGTTCTCGCCATCTTCTTAGTTAATGCATCATACATATCACTTGATACTTTCTGGAAAAACGAAACAACACTATCCGGATCCTCTGCCAGTGCTGCTTTTAACTTATCTGTCTTACCAGATGTCGTTGAATCATCCGGATCTCCATCAATATGATACAATCCCTGTTCTTCATTGTCAACTGAAAAATAACCTGCGGTTGCAATACCAAAACTTGACAGTGAATATGTCTTATCTCCTATGGTATAGGATTTTGCCATGCTGTTCTTTACTGTACTCATGATACCGCTTAAGGTGTCATCTCTTCTTAACAGGGAGTCTTTGATCTTCTTCTCCCATTTTTCAATCTCAGTATCGGTCATGGCATCTTTCTCATCATCGGTCAGAGGCTCATATCCCTTGGATGAATCCGCATAATACAATGTATTCATTTCCTTCAGAATACTATTATAACCACTGATCAGATTCTTGATGGATTTGTACATACCATCAATATCGGTTGCGGTATTAATGCTAACTTCTTCGCCATCCTTTGTAATACCGGTTGCGGTAATGGTCAGGCCATTGATGGCAAAGTTATTGGTATTTGAATTAAATGTCGCTCCATTTAGTTCAATTTCAGCATCCGAGCCTTCAACACGGACTGCACCGGTGGAAGAAGAATGATTTTTCACATAATCTGCAATAAAATCTTTCTTTTGCGTATCGGTCATGCCATTTAATTCGTCCGCTGTTTTTCCAAGCTTATTGGCTGCTGCTTCCTGCTCTGCCTTATAAGTATTATTATAATTTTCATATGTAGATTTTACCACGGTAATGCCATTTACTGTTTTTGTCTCTACATTTCCATCCGTACTATTACCATATGCCGTAGCATATTTTGCTAATTTCGCCTGCAAATCAGTCGTCTGTGTACTGCCATTTGCATCAGTATAGGAATATGCCGTAGGATCTGCAATTGTACTAAAATCAAATGTATTACCAAGTAACGCATTATTTTCCGCGATCTCTTTGGTAATGGAATCAATCTGACTCTGTAAAGCCGCTCCTGTTTTATCATTGCTATAAGCAGCCTGATATAAATCCTGTGTTTCCTTTGTGCTTTTAATGGATGCTTCATTTGATTTTATCTGTGAAATATTTGCATTTAATTCGGTTACCTTTGATTTCACAGTGTCTACATCAAGTTTTGTATCTTTCAGTGCTGTTTTAAGTTTATCCTCATCAAGCACTTTAACCGTATTTCCATCAGCATCCTTTGAATCCTTCAAATAGGCATCCTTATAAGTATATGTACCATCTGAATTCTTCGTCACAAAGTCTTCAATCTTTGGACTGGAAGCTGCCGTATCTGCATCATCCACACCAGTGTAAGCCAGGATATCCTTATTCAGATCATCCAGGGTTTTGTTCTTATCTTCATAACTCTTGATCTCATCCGCCCATGCCGTATTCTTGCTGTTCCTGTAGCTCTCATCGGTTACATATTTGTACTGATCCTGCAAGCCGCTTAACTGTGTATTCAGATCCGCATTCGCAGTTTTCAGCATATACTGCATATATGCCGTATCGGTTTTCTCCTGTACATTCATGGTTGCACTGTCTATATACTGGCTGACATCTGAGGAAGATGCCGCATCCATGCCAAGGCTGGTCAATGCATTCATACCGCCTGCATTGCCTGCTGTAATAGAGAATTCCTTGTCCGCACCACTTGACTTTGCACTGATGAATAGTCTCTGGTTTGCGCTGTCAAAGTTTGCATTCAGTCCTGCTTCTTTTAATTTTACCACAAACTGGTTCATGGTCATATCAGAGGTAAGATTGATTTCGCTTTCTTTTCCATCTGCATTTACTTTAATCGTTCCATCACTGAATCCACTGAGTCCGCTGAGTTCTCCCAGCTTACTGTTTGCCGTAAGGCTCTTTCCATCAGCTGCAGTCATCTGGCCGCCGGTCAGATATGCCGTCTTTGCCAGCTGTTTTACTTTCAGTGTCTGTGTACCTTCTACCGCATTACCGGACGCAGATACCGTTGCCTTTGTACTATCGGATATTGTAGCTTTCTTTGCCGTGTAGTTTGTACTATACTGTGCATTTCTTAATGTACCTGTATAAAAGCTGTATACTTTCGTGTTCAATGATTTCCAGGCATCCTGCTTCCATCCCTGCTTTGTCTGTTTCTTTACATATGTACTTTTCTTTGTTTCATATGCCGATACCAGTTCCTGTATCAGAGAATCTGTATCAAGTCCTGATATCAATCCTGATACTCTTGCCATAATATAACCTCCGTTCTGTCTGTGTTATAATCGCTTATCCACCATTAAGCCGGCGAGTTCCCATGCCTTTGCTATCATATCCAGGGTTTCTTCTGCCGGATATTCTTTTATTACTTTCTTTGAGTCCTTATCTACAATCTTAATCGTTACACGATTGGTTGCATCATGAATACCAAATTCACAGGATGTATTTTTCATCTTCTTGTTCAAATCTTCAACTGCTTTCTTAATCTGTTCATTGGTCGGTTCTTTCTTTGTATCATCGCCTTTTCCCGTATTATCCTGATTGTTTGAATCATCCTTTGACTTAACGGTTGCTACCTGTGCTGCCACATCGGTGCTGTTGCCCTGTGCTGCCGATTCGTTGACCGCCTCCACTGAATTTACCTGTGGTGTCTGATAATTTGTTGATGATGCTGCTCTTGTTGCATTAACGATTCCGTCTATTGCTGCCATAATAATATTCCTCCATTCTGCCTGTCCGTTGGCCCAAATGCTACATAAATATATCCGCATCTAACTACATCCGTGTAATCAGTTTATAATTCCAGTCATGAAAATCATGCCGGAATCACCGGGTATGCAAAATATAAATTCTCTCCCTAATACAGTTATCGGAGAAAAGTGGCAAAATATTAACACTTTTCCCCGAATAAGTTTGTCCTGTACTACTGTCCTAATTTTTTCAAAGCTTCCATCGCCTGTGCGGTTTCGTTTGCCGCTGCACGGTTTGCCTCCTGAATCTGAAGATAGACTTCCTTGCGGTATACCGGTACTGACTTCGGTGCAGTGATTCCAAGTTTTACCTGATCACCTTTCACCTCGATAATTGTAACCTCAATGTCATTGTTGATGACGATTGCTTCATCTTTCTTTCTTGATAATGCCAGCATGAAATCAGTCCTCCTTTTTCTCTGTAAGCAAATCGTAGACCGGATGTTTTACTTCATATTTTTCGTCCTCAACAATAATCTGGCATGCCTTCTGATTTGCTGCATTGATAATAACCGGAGCCTTGAAATTAGCCGTCATTTTCCGGATATCCGCTGGAACTGTTACCGTAACGAGAACGAGCATATCGGAGCTGTCCAAATCCCCAAGTGCGGACAACATCTCATCTTCTACCAGCGGATCATAGTCTTCCATGAGTACCAGTGGATCAATGACCGGCATTGCAAATTCCGGTTCTTCGACCGACTGAAGCCATGAGATACGGCTTTTTTCGTTTTCTATATCATGAATCAGTAAAAAATGCTGCATTTTCGGAAATCCTATGATTCCGGCAGAAAATTCTATGATTTTATCCTCTGCTGCTTCTATTTCCCCAAATAACTTCGTTGTAATCTTCATATTTACATCTCCTATAAGAAATCAAGTAATGATTTTTGTACTACCTGTGCTGCCATCATAAGAGCTGCATCATAAATACTCTGTGCCTCTTTAAATTCAACTGCTGTAGATTCAATATCCGTATCTTCATTTGTACTCTTTAATTCTTTTACGGTCAGAAGCTGCGAAGACAGCCTTTCCTGATTTAAGGTAACTCTGGTCATTCTTGCACCAAGATCTGACACCTGTGTATTTACATTTGCCTGATGATTCTGGTACAGGGTAATTCCCGAACTGAATGCTTTGGTCAGGTTATCTTCCGCATACCCTACTTCCAGTTCTGCGGCTTCCTTCATATGAGTCAGACGTTCTACCTCTGCGGTGTTTCCTGCTGCCGTCTCGGTATTAATCATACGCTCGATATTTGTAACCTTGTTATGTGCGTATTTGTACCCTTGTTATGTGCGGTCCCGGCGGCTTCCGCTGCCGCTATGGTAATATCCAGATCCCTGCCAAGTTCCGGCGGCAGTACATCTTTGCCCTGTACATTGATGACCAGACTCTGGTTGAAATTAATATTATAACTGATTTTCTGATCTTTTACATATTTCTTTCCGGTATCCGGATCGACATCTCCATAGGTAACACCCTCGCTCAGATCCGTACAGTAGAAATAATTTTCCGGTCTTAAATCACCCTCGGCAAATCCGGTCTTTGTATAGGTAACGCTGAAATCATCATCCGGTGAGATATTATCATAATAGCTTTCACCAATGATTAATTCCCCTGTTTCCGGCACAAATACAATCTCATCATTCTGGATATTATATACTTCTTCTCCCATTTCCTGATAACTCTTTACGGTAACGGAAGCATTGTTCAGAATGTTATTTGTTGTAGAGGTGATTTTCAGATTTGTTGCAGAATCCAGATTATTATATGCAAGCATGACAATATTTAATTTATCATTTGTGACATCTGTTTCACGATAATCCGTTGTACTGCTTGTATTGACACCCACTACTTTATTAATCTGGCGTACATTTGCCAGGGTGAGATTCTGCGTAATCTCATACTGTTTTGTCGGATCTGCATGCTGGAACGTCAGTGTGGAATCCGTCCGGTAACCGGTAAAGATGGTTCGTCCGGCATTGTCCGCATCGCCGTCCTTATACAGCTGGCTTTTAAATTGTTTTAAAGTAGTAATAATCGTCTCTCTGTCACTGACTGTACTATATTCACTTACACCCTGATTGTAATAAGCATCTATCTTTGTAAGCACATCCTGCAGATTGGTTAATGCACCTTCTGTTGTCTTCATCCATGCTTCCGCATCTTCTATGTTTTTCTCAAGATACTGGGTAAGTTCCGCCTCTGTTGAACGAAGACGCAATGCCCGGATCGCGGCGATCGGATCGTCCGATGGACGTGAGAGTTTCTTCGTACTTGCAATCTGTGTATTCAGCTTGTCCATAAGAAGCTTGTTTTTATTAATATTATTCAGGGAATTATTCATCATAATGCCGTTTGTTATTCTCATGATATCTACCTCTCTTATACACCGGTTCCGTTGATTAATTTATCATATACCTGCTGCATAATATCGATTACTTTTGCATTCAGGTCAAAAGCTTCCTGGTATTTTACCAGATTCATGGCTTCTTCATCTTTGTCCACACCCATAACAGAAAGTCTCTGGTTCTGAATCGTTACTTTATATTCGGAATAATTCTTCTCAAGTGTCTCTTCTTTCTTTGTCTCAACAGCTACTTCTGTTACCAGTGACTGTAAGAATTCTTCACTGGTAGAACCTTCCAGAATATCTGTTTTTCTTAATTCTACCAGATCCTGTATCAGATCCTGATTATCCGCACCCTCGATCCGGTCATATGTGGTAGCCATCTTTGAAGCATCCTCTAACAGTACTTTATTGACACTGTATGCATTTCCTTCTTCTGATTTTACAAAGAATGGTACATCTGCAGTGCTGTTTCCGTCCGCATCCTGTCCTTTTGTATGGATAGCATTAAATGCATCTGCAAATGCCTGCTGAAATTTGTTAATCTCATCAATATAATAAACAATTCCTTTATAATCAATCTCGTAGGAATCCTGGCTCTTCTCATTTCTTACACCGTTATTTCCGTCCCTGGACTGGATAAGACCGGTCAGAGTGCCACCAAGTCCTGCCTTGACCGGATTAAATTCTTCGCCATAGGACCACTGGATATCGTACAGACCAACCGCATCGTCTTCATCGACCTTGTCATCCCTGCTGACTACTTTTAACTGAAATGCACTGTAATTATCTACCAGAGTGTTTGTTCCCAGCTTTACGGTAAACTCTGTCTTGCCGTTCTCATATACCTTTTCATTTGTCTGGATTTCGCAGATTTCGGAAAGGCTGTCCAGAAGCAAATCTCTCTTGTCACGCAGTTCATTTGCGGAAGCACCGGTCAGCTCAATTGCATTAATCTGCTCGTTCAGTGCCGCAATATCCCTTGCGGTGGAATTGATCTTATCAACATTATCGCTGATTTCAGCATTGATATCTTCCTGCTGCAGTCTGAAATTTGTCTTTACCAGTTCAAAGAAATCCATCAGACTTTCGCCATAGCTTATCATGGCTGTTCTTGCCGGAATACTGGACGGATTCTTCTGGACTTCCTGTATACTGTCAAAAAAATTGGAATATTCTTTGGTAAATCCATCTACGGTTGCCTCATTCAGATGATCTTCCATCTGTTTGGAATGATAATATTTTGTATAACATTCGCCTAATTTCGTCTGGTTTGCAATGTATTTTTTATCATAAAAAGCATCCCTGACTCTTTCGATTCCAGTTACCTTTACACCCGCACCAATCATACCGTATTCCTGATAAACACGCAGTGCATTCTTTGCCACCTGCGTTGCCTGCTGTCTGGAATATCCGTCCGTCTTTGCATTTGCAGCATTATTTGCGGTAACATTCAGATTTACCGATGCAGCATACAAACCTGATGTTGCTATATTTAAACCAAAAAATGTATTTGGCATAATTTACCTCCTATTTTACCAGTTTCCTACTTTGTTGATTAATGTATCCAGCATATCTGCAATGACGTTAATATATCTGGAATTTGCATTATATGCATTCTTGAAACGAATCATATTAGTTAATTCATCATTGGAGGAGACCCCTGCAAATGATGTTCTAGCCTCATCCAGGGAGGAAACTACGGAATTCTGGTTTTGTGATATTTCTTTATATACAGAACCGTCATTTGCAATTACTCCCGTCATGGCATCGTAATAATCATCAATGTCCTTCGGTGTCATATTGGACGGATCCAGATTAATGGTCGCATTTGCCCATGCATCCAGAATCTTCTGTCCCAGATCCATATCTACTTTCTTATCTGCCGTGCTGAACGGAAGGAAGGAATAGTCATCCAGAAGTACCTGATTGACTTCTAGATTCTCTATTGTGTATTTTCCTTCCTTTCCAAACTGATTATACGGGTTATAAATATAGTATTTCTTTCCCCCTGCATCCGTTGCCACTGTGTATCTTCCCAGTGTATCGGATCGGGAAAACAGTTCGGAACCCGGTGTGGAATTCTCATCTGAACCGTAGGACGCACCATTTTCTCCTGTATTTAAAGCGGTTACGGTCATATCATTTACAAGTGTGAATGTTATATCATTGTCCGCAACACCTTTGGAATTAAAATCTGCCTCGGTAATGCCTGCTTCATTTAATGCCTGCTTCATTTCATCGCTGAGCTGGTTATAGACACTGCCTGCCGGAATCGTAAGTGTTGTTCCCGCTGCTATGGTTGTCTCAACATCCGGGCAAAGCAGGTTGTTGATGGTTTCTACTACGGTATGTACCAGCTGGTCGAACATTGCCTGTGTTTTCATAATCGGTGAATTTCCAACCGTGGTATTATAGGTAAATACTTTATCCTGATATGCCGGATAATCTTCGTTCCAGTATTTTGTCAGTGCATCCTGATATGCTGCCTGATCCAGGGTTCCATTCTCATCGGTATAATCTTTCTCGTCCGGTAAATCTGGTACATGCGGGATATCTTCATAAGTAGCAGTATAACCGCCCCTTGCCTTTACCAGTCCTTTTAATTCCCCGACATCGTTCCCGTTTGCCGTGGAAATCTCGACGGACAGATTGAATACCGGATCGTTATTGCTCTGCGGCCATACCGGTGTTGCATAGGTAGAACCATTCTCTGCATTCAGTTCTGCGACACTCATATGAAAGCATCCGCCTTTTGTGACAAATTCTTCTCCCTCTGCCCTTATGGTCACAAATCCGTTTTCATCTTCACTGTAGCTGATAGAAATCATGCTTCCCAGTTCATCGATGAGAGCATCTCTCTTATCACGGTAATCCATCGCCTGCTCTGTTCCCGGAGCTTCCACTCCCTGGATAAGCAGGTTATAACGGCTGATCTCATCACCAAGTGAATTGATCTTATCGACATTGGATCGGATCTTCTCATCCAATCTCTGCTGGTAATTGGTCAAATCGCTGTATATTTCTTTGGAACGCGAAATAAATGTTTCTGTATACATGATCAGACCCGAACGTGCTACGATACTATCCGGTGTCTTTGCAACTTCACTGATGGCTGACCAGAGTTCCTGCAATGACTTCTGGAATGCGTTATCCTTGCCAAGCTCACCTGTGATTGTTTCGATTTCTTCAACTGCATTATACTGGGTAGTATAGAATCCCTCTCTTCCTGACTGCTCACGATATGCCATATCGAGAAGGATATCCCGGTAATGCTGTGTTCTTGCATTATAGACACCATAACCAATCTGCATGGTATTTACACTGGAATTTCCATATTTTGTATAAGTCTGGTCTGCAAACTGTGCCTGCTGTCTTACATAACCATTTGTATAAACATTTGCCAGGTTATGTGCTGTAATGTTAATTGCATTCTGACTGCTGTTAAGCCCGGACACACCTGTATATAAGTTTGTCATCAAAGGCATCTTTCCACCTGCTTTCTTATGTTATTGTTTTGCATCAAATACGCCGTAATCGAGCTTCGGAGATACATTCACTGCATTTTTTGAATAATTCGCTGTCTCCGGTGCCTGGTACATTCCCTGCAGATAATTCAGGTTGAAGTCGACTATTTCAAGCGATTCTCTGATTAGATTCTTATTAATCTCATTTACCATAGAAAAATTTTTCAGGGTCTGCTTCAGTTCATCATGAACTTTCATCAGCCTCCCCTGAACTTCCTTCTGACTATGCAAAACATTTATAATATCTTTTACTGTCAGGTTTTCTTCATCCTGATTCAGCACCATGGCAATATCCTTCGCTACTGCTTCACGTTTTTTCTCCAGATTAATAAGCTTCCCTGTGTGTTCCTGTTCTTCTGCCGTAATCTTCTGAAGTGTATCAAGATCCTGCCGGACAATTACCTTCATCTTTTTCCCGGAAATACCGGTCAGTTCCCTGTACTCTTCACATTCTTCGCTTAGTACATCTATTAAATCATCGATTAAACTAGCCACTTATTTCACTCCTTATCACCTACAGCTTTGCCAGAAGTTTATCCGCCAGTTCTTCTGCTGTTACATGATAAGTTCCATTTGCAAACTGTTTCTTTAAATCGTTCACTTTATCTTCTCGAATATCGGAAGCTTTCGCAACCGCCTGCTTCGCTGTCTGCAGGTCCTTGCCAAAACTGGATATCTCAAGCTTATCACTCTCGGATACTCTGGATGCATAGCTTATTTTTCTCTTCTCGTTTGTACCATATACCTGGCTTATCTGATTTAAAGCATCTATTCTCATTTTTAACGCCTCCCTGCTGATTCGAATTTAACTGCTCAATAATAATATCGGTCGTTTTTAACAGAACTTTAGTTTATTATATGCAAAAAAAGAGCCGCCGTATCACAGCAGCCCTTCCGGTGTCCGTTCTTATTCAAACCCCTGTCTAATCTGCGAAAGATGTCGCATCTTGTCCGTTTCCCTCTGTCTCTGTATCGCCGGTGTTTCATGTCCATACAGTCCCTCAAGGGTATTAACCACTTCTTTCTTACACTTCTCACAGTAATGTCCTGTCTTTATCGGAGCACCACATTTTTCACATTCAATCGTAACTGCGGAATCATCCGTAAAACACAACCTTTCCTGTCGGATCCATGTCTTTAACTGCTGTACGGAGACATCCATTTCTTTTGAAATCTCTGAAATATTTTTATTCGGATTCTCCCGGATAAACTGTTTTACCTCTCCAAACTTCTTCTCGAGTTTGTCCTTGCATGCCGGGCAGATCATCGGTCCGGTAATATAATTAAATAATCTCTTGCAGTTTCTGCAATTCATAACTTCCATATGTATACCTCCTTCTCGTTTTAGAAAATCTCAGATTCCTGCACCTATGGATAGGCTGATAAAATAAACCTGCTGTACTCCGGCTTCTTTTAAAGCCGCCGCACACGCATCTATGGTACTTCCCGTAGTGTAGATATCATCTACCAGTAATACTTTCTTATATTTTACCGCATTTTGATCCATTTTAAAAGCATTATTTAAATTTTTTCTGCGTTCCTGGTGATTTAATTCTTTCTGTGGAATGGTATCGCGGATTCTTGCCAGGCTGTGCAAATCTGCCGGAATTCCTGTTTTTTCCGCCAGCTGCTGTGCAATCAGTGCCGCCTGGTTATATCCCCGCTTCTGCATCTTTTTCCGGCTGACCGGTACGGGAATCATGACTTCGATTCCCTCTGCACGAATCTGCCTGCCATAAACTTTCCACATCTCATCCGCATAAAAACTGGCATAGGTTCTCTGATTTTTATATTTAAACCGGTATATGGATTCCCGGATTTCATCATTATACCGGAATACCGCCATGCCATATTCATAGTCATGACTGTTTTTCTGACAATCTCCACAATATTGGCGGATTTGCGACTGTGCATCCACAGACTCAAACGGTTTTCCACATTTTTTACACTTCGGTTCCGTAATATATTTTAACTTTTTCCTGCAGTCCTGACAGATTTCCTGCTCCCGATCCAGAACTTCCGTGCAAATCGGGCAGACTTTCGGAAAAAATATCTGTAAAATATGATTTACCCCTTGTTTTCTCAAAATTCCTCCTGTTTATCTAATTCCCGGATTCGCTCATCCAATGAGGAATACCGCTTCTGCTCCTGCTCATTTTCTGCCATATTCTGCACCGCCTGCTCAATTCCCACAATGCAGACGCATTTTTTTGCCCTGGTTACTCCTGTATACAGAAGATTGCGGTTCATTAACATTCTCGGTCCGGATAACAACGGCAGAACAATCGCCGGATATTCGCTTCCCTGTGATTTGTGTATAGTAATGGCATATGCCAGTTCCAGTTCGTCAAGCTGTTTAAACGGATAGGTAACAAATTTTGCCTCTTCAAATTCCACTTCCAGAAGTTCTGCATAGGTATTAATTTTTCTTATAATTCCCATATCTCCATTAAACACTCCCATGCCCTGTTCCAGCACTATATCATGTTTTCCTCTTTTTTCCCATCCGGTCTGGTAATTATTTTTGATCTGCATGACCTTATCACCTTCCCGGAAAAGTCCTGCCCCATGCTCTTTTTCTTTTTTATCAGGCGATGCCGGATTCAGATACTGCTGCAGAATCTCGTTCAGCCGTTCCACACCCAATGCACCCTTTCTCATCGGGGTAAGCACCTGTATCTCAGAAATATCAGCCTGCACATATTTCGGCAGTTTTTCCTTTACAAGTGTGATTACCGCGGAAATAATCTGATTCGCTTCCGTTCTCCGGATAAACAGAAAATCAGAGGTTTTATTATCCAGCTGTACCTGTTCCCCATCATTTATCTTATGTGCATTTACGATAATCCCGCTCTGTGCCGCCTGTCGGAAAATTCTCGTCAGCATAACAACATTGTAACAGTGGGATGAAATAATATCTCTTAATACATTTCCCGGGCCGACACTTGGAAGCTGATTCACATCTCCGACCAGAATCAGCTTAGTTCCCGGCATGATTGCGTGTAACAGTGCATTCATCAGGAACATATCCACCATTGACATTTCATCAATAATTACCACATCTGTTTCCAGCGGATTCGTTTCATTCCGTTCAAACCTCATTCCGATATGTTCGATATCATTATCATTTTCTTCCGCACCGCCGCTGATTTCCAACAGCCTGTGAATAGTCTGGGCTTCATGTCCGGTTGCCTCCGTCATTCTCT
>FR900158.1:4531-16296 GCA_000437755.1 Roseburia sp. CAG:303 | reverse complement strand
CCGGTCGGTGCTGCCAGCAGAATCTCCATTCCCTGATTTTCAAAATAATGGATGATCGTTCGTATGGTTGTCGTCTTTCCAGTACCCGGACCACCGCTGATCAACAGTATTCCGCAATTTACCGCTTCCATTACCGCCCTTTTCTGCAGTTCATCCAGCTCAATCCCGGTATTCTCCTGTATCTCATTGATTTTTTTCTCAATCTGTTTCTCCTGGTAATCTTCTCTGATATCCAGCTCTCTTAATTTGGCCGCGATATTCAATTCCGCATAATAATACATCCCGGAATATACCCTGTTGCCCTCTTCCGACTTTTTTACCACAATTTTCTTATCAATCACGAGATCCATGAGATATTTTTCAACATCGATTTTCTCCGCCATAAGAAGTTCTTTCAGCATCTGTTCCAGCTCCGGCTGCGGCAGATAGGCATGTCCGTTCATTCCCGCCTGCGACAGGAGATAAGTAATCCCGCTTTTTATACGAAAATCCGAAGTGCTGCTGAAGCCTGCTTTCATGGCTATCTCATCTGCTATTTTAAAACCGATGCCCTGGATATCGTCCGCCAGTTTATACGGATTTTTCTTGATCATGACATAGATATCCTGTCCGTACTGCTTATAGATTTTAACCGACAGATTCATGGAAATGCCATACTGCTGCAGAAAAATCATGGCTTTTCGCATATCCTTCTTTTCTTCCAGCTGATCCGCGATTTCCAGTGCCATCCTCTTGCTGATGCCTTTCACTTCTGCCAGTCTCTCCGGCTCTTCTTCTATCACCCGGAAGGTGTCTTCTTTGAAATGTCTTACGATTCTGTCCGCAAGTGCGGCACCGACTCCTTTGATCGCACCCGATCCGAGATATCTTATGATCGCTTTTTCATCTTCCGGCTCTTTGATCGCATAGCTTTTGATCGCAAACTGATCTCCATAGGAAGGATGTGTCATATATTCTCCCTCCATCTCGATGTACTCACCTTCTCCGATATACTGAAAAGTGCCTACGCATGTGGTTTCGTCACTTTTATCCGCCACCGTAAGCACTGTATATCCATTATCGCTGTTTCTGTATACAATTTTTTCCACATAACCGCTTAATGAACTCATATATTATTCCAGTCCGTAATTCCTCTTCATCTGCTCGTAGAGAGTTTTGGCAATGCCAATTCCCTCTCCGTTATTACTCTCAGTAACATCTTCTGCCAGTTCCTGATATAATGTATCACCAAAGTAATCCATATATTTACTTGCTGTGGAATCTTCATCGCTCTCCGGAATCATTTTCTCCATCTGTTTGATGACCTGCTCCACAAAATAGGACTCAAACTGTTTGCATACATCATATAATTCTTCTTCACTTGCCTGGGAATAATCAGCATTAGAAAGTGTATTCTGCAGTTTGTTCGCAGAACCTGTATTGGAACTGCCATAAGCCTCATTATAGTAAGATAATAAATCTGAACCGCCCGCTATTGTATTCATCTTATTCATCCTTTCTTATACGATTATCTCTTCAGCTGGTTTGCCTGCTGGAGCATTTCATCCGATGCTGTGATTGCCTTTGAATTCATCTCGTATGCACGCTGTGCCACGATAAGATTTACCATCTCATCTGCGACATTTACATTGGCTGCTTCCAGATATCCCTGACGAAGTGCTGATTTCTTAATATCCGTACTGTCCGCTTCCAGAATCGGTTCTCCCGATGCATCAGTTGCCAGATAAGTACTTTCTGATCCTTTCTCGAGTCCGCCCGGATTAGAGAACTGTGCCAGTCCAATCTGGATGCCGATTTTTTCTGCCTGTCCGTTATCTCCCGGATAACAGATATTTCCATCTTTATCAATCGTAACTTTACTCATATTGTATGTATCATCCAATGTGATCGGCAAACCTGTCGTATCTAATACCCCATATCCTTCGCTGCTGCAGAGCATCATGGTTCCGTCATTCATCGGACTCCATGTGAAAGATCCGTTTCTTGTATACAGGATATCCCCGTTCTCATCCTCGAGCTGGAAGAACCCTTTTCCGTCGATTGCAAAATCAGTATCCAGCTCTGTGGATGTAATATTTCCCTGGGTAAAGATGGTAGAAATCGCAGAATTTCTTACACCCAGTCCAACCTGTGCTCCCACCGGTTTGGTATCTCCGTTTGCACTTGTTGTGACAGACTGTGATGTCTGATATAAGAGTGTCTTAAACTGTGCTGACTGTGTTTTATATCCTGTAGTATTGACATTTGCAAGGTTGTTTGCAATAACATCCACGGCTGTCTGCTGTGATGTCATTCCTGATGCAGCTGTCCAGAGTGATCTCATCATAATTGCCTTACCTCCTTCTGTTATGCGGCAAATTTACCTGTCATTATACTTTTCCGACCTGATTTACGGATTTATCCAGCATATCATCTTCTGTCTGGATTAATTTCTGGTTGCTTTCGTAGGCTCTTGAGATGGTAATCATCTCTACCATTTCTTTTACTACATTGATATTGGACATTTCCAGATATCCCTGTTTTACTGCCGCCGTCGATTCTGTTTCGGTCGCACCGTCCACAACGTTGTAGAGATTTTCCCCAAACTTCTCGATATTATTATAATCTTCAAAATCCACGATTCTTAAAGAATCCACATATTCACCATCCGCATAAATATCTCCGTTATCACGGATGGACACCTCGGAAGTCTCCACCGGAATCATGATAGCTCCGCCCTCTCCCTGGACATAATCGCCTTCGAGAGTTCTTAAATAGCCTTCGGAATCCATGGTGAATTCTCCGTCTCTGGTATATTTCTCAGAAGTATTTCCCTTCTTGTCCGTGTAGGAAATAGTGAAAAATCCATTTCCTGCAAGTGCCAGATCATAAGTATTACCGGTCTCTTTCAATGATCCCTGGGAATAATCGGTATAATTCTCGCCGATCTTTACCCCGAGGCTCATTTTCCCGATTCCTTCGTTCAGATATGGTACTGACAAATCATTCAGTTTCACTGTCAGCATCTGGTCAAAAGATTTCGAGGTAAGTCCTTCCCGCTTAAATCCTGTCGTAGATGCATTCGCCAGATTGTTTGTTACGGTATCCAGTCTCTTCTGCTGATTAATCATTCCCGTATATGCTGTATACAATCCTCTAACCATCGTATATCCTCCAATACATACTAATTGCTGTTTATTCTTTGCCGCTCTCGCTGAGACATTCGATATATCTTCCGGTTCCAATGGCAACAGCTGTCATCGGATCTTCTGCTGTCATGGTATTAATACCCGTCTTGCTCTCAATCAGTTCTTCCAGTCCCTGAAGCAATGCACCGCCTCCGGTTAATACAATTCCTCTCTCTGCAATATCAGAAGATAATTCCGGCGGGGTTTTCTCAAGTACACTGTGAACTGCCTCAACGATCTGTGAAGTTGCTTCCCTGAGTGCTTCTTCTGTCTCTTCGGAAGTAACGGTAATGGTCTTTGGAAGTCCGGTTACAAGGTTTCTTCCTCTGACATCCATCGTGATTACTTCCTGTCTTGGAAATGCACATCCAATCTTGATCTTGATCTCTTCTGCCGTTCTCTCACCAATCAGAAGGTTATGCTTCTTACGCATAAATCTTACGATGGCTTCGTCAAAATCATCGCCGGCAATCTTTATAGAAGTGCTGACAACTGCTCCTCCCAGAGAGATTACGGCAATATCTGTAGTTCCACCTCCGATATCTACAATCATGTTTCCACATGGTTTTGCAATATCGATGCCTGCGCCAATCGCTGCCGCAATCGGTTCTTCAATAATATCTACTGATCTTGCTCCTGCCTGCCAGGTAGCATCTTCTACGGCTTTCTTCTCTACCTCTGTAACTCCGCTCGGTACACAGACTGCAATTCTCGGCTTCTTAAATGTTCTTTTACCGATCGCTTTCTGGATGAAATGTTTGATCATCTTCTCTGTAACGGTGTAATCAGAGATAACACCCTGACGCAGTGGTCTTACTGCAACAATATTTCCAGGAGTACGTCCAATCATAAGACGTGCTTCTTCCCCGATTGCTTTAATCTTATTCGTGTCCCTGTCAAAAGCCACAACTGACGGCTCTTTTAATACAACACCTTTTCCCTTTATATAAACAAGTATGCTTGCTGTTCCCAAATCAATACCGATATCTGTTTCTAACATTACAATCTCCTTCCTCAACGGATTCATTCTAATCAAATTTCAAATATATACTAATCTTCTTAATTGAAGATATTTCCACCACCTAACATTATATACAATATCCCTTGATTTTGGAAGAACTTTTTTTAATTTTCTCGCATATTCTGTCGTTTTTTTGCTGTTCATTTTTATTTCTTTTTTTATTTACAATTCTTTCTTTTTAAAGACATATTTTAGACATACTCAATTTGTATTATATACAGCGTAGCAAGCAATTGCTACTTTGTATATTCAATGTACCCTATCTATTGAATATACCGTTTTTCATACTCAAGCCCGTCGCCTACGGGGCGGCGGGCACCCCCCGTAAATCATTTTCGTTTCTTTGAGCCTGATTAGTTCCCTACTAATCAGGCTCAAACCCTTTTTAAAACAAATTCAGAATCTGTCTTGTCATACTTATCCCATTTTTTGCATATGATGAAACAATTAAATATCACAGAGGTTTTCCTTTGAAAAATTATATTGAAGAAAGGGCTACCCTGATTGCTCTTTATATCATTGAAACAGGCTGCACAGTACGGCAGGCTGCAAAAAAATTCGGTGTAAGCAAATCCACAGTACATAAGGATTGTACCGAGAGGCTTCCGGAAATCAACCGCTCCCTCTCCGAATCCGTCCGGCATGTACTGGATATCAATAAATCCGAACGGCATATCCGGGGCGGGCTTGCCACACGGGAAAAATATCTGCACTTACATAAAAGAGCAGAAAGAGGGTAAATCCCCTCTTCCTGCTCTATTCAAAATGCTCCCGGTTTACAATATATGCTTTTTTATTCCAGTTTTTGCTTGTCTTGCGGATATCAATTCCATTATACATGAGCTGGTATTGCCGCAGTTCTTTTTTCATTTTTTTATAATAATGCCTGGAAATTTTTTTCTTTGCATAAAAGTCATCCAGATTTTTATTAATCTCAAGAAATAATGCTCTTGCCTTATCATGATAGCTGTTTTCCAGTGCAAGATGGAACTGCATATATTTCCACATGATGGTATACTTTTCTACTCCACTTTTCATCTTTTACACCTCTATTAATCTTCCACCATCTAATTCGCTCACATTATCACATAGCAGCCTGACATCTTCCGCATTATGACTTGCCAGTATAATTGTTTTTCCTTCTTTTTTAAATGCCAGTATTAAATTTCTAAACTCTTCCACACCTTTCTTATCCAATCCATTTGTTGGTTCATCTAAAATCAAAATATCCGGTTTTTCCATAATTGCCTGCGCAATTCCTAATCTCTGCCGCATTCCCAGAGAATATTTTCCGACATGTTTTTTCATAGCCGGATCCAGCCCTGCCTTCTCCATGGCAGAAACAATTTCCTCTTTTCCTATCATTTTTCTGACAGATGCCAGATATTTTAAATTATCATATCCGCTGAAGCTTTTTATAAACCCCGGTGTTTCAATTATAGCACCGATATTATCAGGAATTTCCATATCCTTACCCACTACTTTACCATCCAGTATTATTCTGCCCGATGTCAGTCTGGTAAGCCCACAAATGCATTTTAACAAAACTGTTTTTCCAGAACCATTTCTTCCAATAATACCGTGAATCTGATTCTGTGCAAATGTCAGGCTCACATCATTTAAAGCGATTGTATCTTTATATTTTTTTACTGCATGTTCTACTACAATATAATCTTCTTTCATTTTCTCACGCTCCTTCTACCGGCTGTATTACTGCATATTTTGCACATTTTTTCAAAATATAAATCAATATAACATTCGCTGCCAGCAAAAATATGAATGCTGTATACAAGCTTGTTTTTCCTGTCTGATACTGATTTGTATACAGGCAGCTCAAATCCATCCAGGACATAACGAACGGAACATGATTCGGATAGCCAAAATCATTTAATGTGCCAAAAAGCAAATCTATACAGCTATATATCAATGCCAGAACCAGTCCCAGCTGACTTTTGGTAACCTGATTAATCAGAAAAATAAAAAATCCGGTCAGACTGCTGATAAGTATACTCAACAGCATCGTATATATCAATGCCTGCCATGCTTCATAATGATCTATAATATATCTGGCAGAGCCTGTATTCCCGGTAGACGCCCACATCTGCATATGGTTATCTGCCATCATTCCCAATACATCTCCCCAGCATACTGATATTCCCAAATCCGGCAGCAATACAAGCATACTGATAATAGCACTAAACGCCTGATATATCACCGCAACAGCTATAATCGAACATATTTTCCCTTTCATCCATTTTCCGGTTCCCATACGCTGTACCATATACAACCCAAGTTCATCCTGAAATGGTACATCGGACATAAGCATGATCATTACAAATATTGTAAACAAACGATAAGACCACTCCCCATTAAAGAGAGGATACAGGAATGGGGATACTGCCACATTCATCTGCTCTGCCATATCTTTTAGTGAATTTACATTTACATAATCCGCCATAAAAAACGCGGTAAAGAAAAACAATATGTATATTTTGGGTTCATGAAACATCTTTTTTATATCCATCCGTACAATTATCCACTCTTCTCTCATATATTTCTCCTTATTTTTCTGTCAAAAACAAACCAGCCAGCAATAGCCAAAACCACTGTATATAACATTGTAAAGCATAAACTTTCCAGTTCTTTATCCAGTCCGAACTGAAATGTAAAATAAACATTTGCTACACTTAATATACGAAATCCATTCCATTTTGACAAATCATATAAATCCGTAAATATATACAGAAAAAAGTAGTACACAATCGATGGCATTGCATAAATCAGAAACTTATTCCGCACAAATGCAGATGCAATAAATGAGATAATTGCAAAAAATGCTCCCTGCAATCCGCCCAAAAGCAATCTATACAAAATAAACAGCCAATATCTGCCCTGTTGCAGTGTCTGCCAGCTTCCCTGATAGATATCATTATTTTCTGCTGACAGCGGCAACATTAACGACAAAATACACACATACAGAAGCTTTCCAATCACAATACACAAAAAAGCACTAACTACACAGGTAAAGACTTTTACTGCAGAATATCTGCTGCACGAGCTTCGATATACGATATTCGTAATAAATTTATTTTCTGCGTCCTCACAATAAGATCCAGCAAAAACCATAACGCCAACCGTGCAGCTTAACAAATGATACAATGTACTTGCACCATTATTCATAATCATATCCGTCACATTTTGATATAAAATAATTCTGCCGCCTTTTATTTCCGCGCCTATCAGCAATTGTGGCAAAGCATCCATACACTCCAGTACTGCAACCATAATCACAAGTAAAGCAAATTTTCTGTTTGCAATGGCTCTTTTTAGATCTGCACAGACAAACCCCATAGTAACACCCCTTTTCTTCTTTCGCACCGGACCATTAAAATCTGTTTTCCACGTCTTTAATTAAATCCAATATATTTACCTGTCATGGCATTGTAAAATTCTTTCTGTGCCCACCCGGTTCCTTCTACAACAGTATTTCCCTGCCACACCGGAATCANTTTCCCTGCCACACCGGAATCAGCTGATACTTCTCTATACCATTTTCATCCGTTCCATTATCCCAGGCTGCATAACACAATTTCAAATCCACTATCTCTGTTTTTTTATCTGCTGTTTTATAATGTTCATGCAGCACCTCAAGCATACTTTTACCACTTAATATTTTTACCTGCTGTGAAGGTGTCTGCTCCATATTTATACCCTGAAAAACTTCAAATGACAAAAGATTTTTATCCTTATCAAAAACCAGACTGCAATAAGTAGTATCATACAAATCGAGCGTGCCATATCTGCTTATTACATTGTCCGGCAGTTTCTGTCCTTCCTGTACTTCAGGTGAAATTCCCAACGATATTACCGGAATATTCTGTCCAAGTGCCGGTCGTATTGTGACGCAATAATATTCTTCATTATCCAGTCCTGATAAATCAATTTTCGCCCCGGTTACAGCATCTGTCTGATCTGCCTGTTTGTATACAGCTTCTGTTATATGTGAATATTCATACTTTGTACAAATAGAAAATCCTATGATATCTTTAAAAATATTTAATACTTCATCCGTTTTTTCTTTCAACACCGCATCTTCTTCCATGCGTGAAACCGGTAAACGGTAATACAATGACTCTAAGTGTCCAACACTGCTAAGTTTTTCTTCCCGGCTAAACGAAAAAGCAGTGCCGGAATTTCCTAAGAGATCATCCTCTTTCAATACTTCTGCTCCATAATATGTATTTAACTGATTCAATATATCTGCTGTATTCTCTACCACTGCCGCATCCCCATCAGAAATTAATGCATAATTATAAACTCCCGCTCCTGCTTCATATGCCGCATACTCTGTAACATCTGCATCCACATGAACTTTTTCATTTAAGTCCAGTGTCAGATGCGTGTCCGCTTCTCCTATTCTTCCGTATGCTTCTTCAAAATTTTCAACTGTCTGCTGTTCTTCCGTCTGTGTCTTCTTTGCAGCAGTTGCCTGTCCATTATCTGATGTCACTGATTTACAGGATGTCAGAAGTAATACTGCTGCTGCAGTTAATAAAAGTATCTGTTTTTTTACCATATGATAACCTCCTTTTCAAAAGGGTGCCAGATATATGCTTTTAGGCAACTCTGGCACCAAATATTTTGAGACGGTATGTTATGGTGTATAATTACCATTCAAACCAGCACTTGTATAACGTGATGTTGGTCCTAATTTAACAATCAGATTATAGTATGCACTGCTACTATATGATGAATATCCTGCTGTTCCACTTTTTGATGGATACTGAACAGTTCCCACACTTGTTGAATAATTACTATTAGAAGATATAAAGTTTAAAACAATCGAATTGTCATAAATCTGCCCACAGGTTACTGTTGCATACGAATTACTGTTTCCTTTCCAACAATTATTTGCTCCTGTAGTATACCCACTTGTTTTTGCTGTTGCACTCCATGATGTAGTATTTGCAACTGCCGTCACTGCCACCATTGAAGATACTGCTGCTGCTAATATTAATACTTTTGTAATTTTCCGCATAGTTTCCTCCTTACTATTAAATCCAGAGGCATTTTTACTTTTATTATTACTGTTTGCAACCAGCAACCAAAAGTAATTTCCTCCCACTCCACAGTTACCTTATTTGTCCAGACAACCACAATATACTACACCCCAAATCAATATGCAATACCACTTGCACATTATGTATTTTTTTCGCACATTATGTATTCTACATTAAATCTGAATTTTTAACTCTCCACTCCCACAGCATTGTTTTCATTTCTTCTGTCTTATTTCTGCTTAAAGGTATTATCTTTCCTTTCTTCATAACAATACTTTTTCTATTTTTTCCAATATCATCATTTTGTATTTCTTTTACCCATGCCAAATTCAACAGATACGACTTATGGGGTTGAAAAAAACCTTTTGTTTTCAAGCGTTCAAAAATACTTGTAATAGTTTCACTTGTTAAGTATTCCCCATAAGTTGTAATAATCTTCACATTTCTTTTTATTGTTTCTAAATAAATAATATCCTTTATTGCAATATTTTTTGCTTCTTGTTGATGTAAAATCGTAAAACGAATTTCTTCATATGCAACCAATTTATTGTTTGCATACCTCAATGCTTCTTCCATATTTTCATCCAATTTATTTTCCCATACAAATCGAACTGCACCAACCTTATAACCAGCACAACTATCTTCCAGATTTCTACTCACAATAAATAACATACTATCCGGATATATCATTTTATATTGCATTGCAGCCTCCAATCCATCCATTTGTGTCAGCTTTACTCCCATAAAGACTATATCATATCTAAATAATTGTTTCAAAAACTCCTCTGCATTTATATAAATACTTATCTTAATACATTTATATCCCAAATATTTTTCTATATTTTCTTTCATTTTTTTAGCCAAACATTTGTTCGATTCAACTACAGCCACATACATTTTTCGTACTCCTCCTCAATTACCTAAACTCCTTTTTACTTTACTAAAATTATTATTTAACTTCACACAAAAGTATTCTAACTTATCTAAAATATACCATATATCTTTCAATTATTCAACAACAATGACGAATAAAATCTAAAAATTTCAAAAATCAGGATACATATTTGTGAAAAATCCACAACTGCAACTATTAAAAAAGAGACTTGAAAAATCAAGCCTCTCATTGTATGATATTTTTTAGAAAGGTTATCGGATGCTTTATTTATCCAATTGCCCTCTGTAAATATGGTTATCTATTATAGAAATAGCATCCAAACTTTTCCAGGGCTGGGATGCTATTTCTTTTTATGATTATCTATGTATGACAGAGCTGAAAAAATTACCAACAGCAATGTCTAAATTTCATTTTCTACAAAATCCCCACTGCCGTTAAAAACAGAATCAGCAGCAAGACCGGTGCAATGTATTTTACCATAACTACATACAGTCCTTTTCTGCCCATCTTTCCATGGTGGACTCCATCCGGACATTCCACCTCATCTATGATGGTCTTTGGCTTAATCACCCAGCCAACCAGGATACAGGTAGCGATTGCTACGATTGGCATCAGAATCTGGTTACTGACATAATCAAGGATATCCAGAATCTGTCCGGTTGTGCCATTCGGAAGTTTTACTTCCATATACAGCATATTATATCCGAGACAAACTATGATTCCCACGATTACCGAAAAAGTAATAACTGCGATACAGGATTTCTTTCTGCTTATTTTAAACTGATCCATCAGGCTGGAAACAATTGCTTCCATAATAGATACAGCTGAAGTCAGTGCGGCAAATAATACCAGCAGGAAGAAAATCATTCCCATAATACTTCCCATGCTTCCCATGGAATCAAATACTTTCGGCAGGGATATGAACATCAGGCTTGGTCCGGACGCTGACATTCCTTCTCTTCCCATGAAAGTAAATACCGCCGGAATAATCATCATGCCGGCAAAAAATGCAACTATGGTATCGAATATCTCTATCTGGTTGATGGATTTATTCAGATCCGTTTCTTTCTTTACATAAGAACCATAAGTAATCATGATTCCCATGGCAACACTCAGGGAATAGAACAACTGTCCCATTGCATCAATGACCGTGGAAACAAATGATTTCAGTGTCAGATTGGCAAAATCCGGAATCACATATGCTTTTAAGCCCTGAAGTCCCGTTCTCGTCACACCGTTTTCATCCGTAAAGGATAAGGTAAGTGAAAATGCTACCACGATCAATATAATAACAAACAAGATCGGCATCAGAATCCTGGAGCATTTTTCAATTCCTTTATCCACACCATTGTATACAATAAAAAATGTTGCAGCCATAAAGATAATCATAAATACTACCGGTGCAATATTTCCACCAATAAATCCCGTGAAATAATCAGCTTCTGTGGCATTTTTTCCCTGCATGGTCAGATATGTCACGAAATATTTCAATACCCATCCGCCGATTACGCAGTAATACGGCATAATGATAACAGGAACAATACTTGCGATGACTCCCAGCGGCTTCCACTTTTCACTCAGATGTCCATATGCCGTCAGCGGACTCTGTCCTGTCTTTCTTC
>FR900158.1:0-4503 GCA_000437755.1 Roseburia sp. CAG:303 | reverse complement strand
ATCGCAATCTCGGTTGTAAGCAGGGTAAAACCGAAGGTAAGTGCCAGTACGATGTATATGACCAGAAAAATACCTCCGCCATCTTTTGCCGCCAGATACGGAAACCTCCAGATATTTCCAAGCCCCACCGCACTTCCTGCCGCCGCCAGGACAAATCCCAGCGAACCGGTAAAGCCTCCTCTTTTACTCTTCTCTTTCATCTTCTAATTCTCCTCATCTTAAAATTCTTATGTTAATTGTGAAACACATCATTTACATATATATTTACAAAAATTCAAGTGTTTCGCTACTAACTAAATTTAATTCTTACTTAGCATTATGCCGATATAATCCTTGATCATATCAACACTTGCATCTATTCCCAGTCTGCTGCTGTCGATGCAGAGTCCGTAATGCTTTGCAAGTCCCCACTGTTCTCCCGTATAATATTTCTGGAAAGAAGCTCTTCTTGTATCCGTTTCCGTAACTGTTTTCTCTGCTTCCCTTCTTCCGATATTGTGGGTTTTCATAATACGGTCTATTCTCAGGTTCTTATCACCGGCAAGGAATACACTGACCATTTCCGGATATCCGCGGTATGCATAATTCCCACATCTTCCGAGCAGAATAAATTCCTTCTCCGGAATAATTTCCTTTAATGCACGAATGGGAATCTGTAGAATATCACTGTCACCTTCCCCTGCCGCAATCGCATACAAAAGGCTGTTGACCGGTGTTTCCGCAAAGAAATTCGGCATTCTCTCATAGATTCCTTTCTCTTTTGCAATCTCAATAATCGCCTTTTTATCATAAAATGGAATACCATAATTATCCGCCAGCATTCTTCCTATAGTATTACCGCCGCAGCCACATTCTCTTCCTATCGTAATAATCATGTTTCTTCCTTCCTTTCCAGCATTTCCTTAATCTTTCTGCGAACTTCCGGATTCAGGATCTTTACTTTCTTTTTCTTTTCGCCACACAAGTTTATCACTTTATTCCGATATTCGCAAGCAATATCTTCTTTCATTAATCTTCCGATGACCGAATAATCGCCGAATGCATGCATCGGAAATGCATACCGGATTGGTATGTTGTGCATATAATAATCAAAACCATCTGCATAATGATTCTCCAACCTTGGGTCAAGCGGCAGAAATGCAGCCGTTATCTCGTTTCCGGCGAGTTTTTCACAGAGAAATTCCAGATCATCCTTGAAGTTCTTCTCCATCTTCTGTTTTTCTTCCTCTGTTTCGCCCTTCCAGGTCCACCAGTTCAAATCTCCCGCATGATACACATAAGAACCGTTTTTCCTTAATCTTACAAGAAATGCCACCCCGATATCCGTGGATGGAATGGTCTGTATCTGCACAAACTGATCTTCCCTGTTTTCTTTTTCCTTTATCCATATGATTTTTTCCAGAAGTTCCTCCGTCAGCCCCTTCTTCTCCAGTAAGTATTTCCGTTTATATTTTTTGCGGATATCCTCGGACAGAATGTAATGTATCTCTTTGTATTTTTCTGCCAGGTCAAAAATCTGGAAATTAAAATGATCTGCATGTTTATGGCTGGAAAAGACATACAGCGGTTTTTCCGCTGCAAACTCCGGGATGTCACCCCTGTAATAATCAAACAGGAGTGTACAATCCGGTGTCTCCACTGCAAAACCGCTGTGATAAATAAATGTAATCTTCAGATTATTTTCTAGTATAATTGTATTCTGCTGAGCCATATCCCACCTAGTATGCCTTTACTTTTGTCCATAAATCTGCAAAGTACTGTTTAATTTCGGTATCCTGATACCGGAACACTTCATTTTTCTCATTGCCGGTATTCGGTGCATAAGCATCAATTCCCTTATAATCTTCGGATTTCATCTGCTCATATGCTTTTGTCACTGGTGAAGTATATCCGACTTCCGCAGAATTCGCTGCCGCATTGTCGTTATCAAGCATGAAATTGATAAATTTATGTGCCAGTTCGGAATGTTTCGTTCCTTTCATGATAACCATGGCATCATACCATGTGTTTGTTCCCTCTTCCGGCTCAAAGAAATCCAGCTTATCATTTTCTGACATAATATATGCTCCGTCTCCGGAATATACTACTGCCATCGCCTTATTTCCGGAGATCATGTTATCAATCACATCATCGCCTGCATAGATCGGATTCATACTGTCACGCTGCTCAATCAGCCACTGGTATGCCTGGTCTATCTCTGATTTATCCGTTGTATTCATGGAATATCCCAGAGCCTTTAATGCTATCATAAAGGAATCCCTCTCGGAATCATACATATAGATATTATCCTTGTATTTTGTATTATTCAGCAGGTTCCATCCGTCTGCAAGATCTTTTTCGTCCACAACCGTTGTGTCATAGAGGATTCCGACTGTTCCATAAAAATACGGAACTGCATATTCCTGATTCGGATCGTATGCCTGACCCAGTGTGTCCGGATTCAGATTATCTTTGTTTGTAATCTTATCCCAGTCTATCTTCTCAAGCTTGTTTTCTTTTATCAGGCGTTCTATCATGTAATCAGAAGGAACTAAGACATCATAGTTCTCTCCGCTCATAATCTTTGTATACATGGTTTCATTGGAATCAAATGTTTCATACACAACCTTGCATTTATTTGCTTTTTCAAATTTACTGATCAGGCTGGTATCAATATATTCCCCTGCATTGTATATTTTCAGTGTTTCCTTTGATTTTCCGCATCCGGTAAGTGCCAGTGCTGATACCGCCAGCAGTCCAAAAACAGTTATAAATTTTTTCATTGTAATTCTCCTTTTTCTCATTTCTTTACCTGCTGCATTTCAAGTGCAAGTTTCTTCTTCGCACGACGTTTTGCCAGTACAGGTACTACATTTACAATTACCAGTGTTACCATAATTACAAGTATTACTATAGTAGATAATGCATTAATGGTCGGGTTTGTACGCTTTGTCATATTGTATACAATAATGGAAATATTCTTTACCCCATTTCCGGTTACAAAATAGGAAATCACAAAGTCATCAAAGGACATTGTGAATGCCAGAAGCACTCCTGCAAAGATTCCTTCTTTTATCATGGGAAGAATTACTTTAGTCAGTGCCTGGAATGGTGTCGCTCCCAGATCCATCGCCGCATTTGCAAGGCTCGGATCGAGATTTCTTACTTTCGGATAAACACTTGTTATCACATATGGGGTGCAGAATGCAATATGCGCCAGAAGCATGGTTACATATCCTTTTTCTATTTTCATGGAAGAAAACAGTATCATAAGTCCGATCGCCGTGACAATATCCGGATTCATAATCGGTACATTATTGACATTTACAACAATCTCTTTGATTATTTTCCTGCTCTTTGACAGTCCGATCGCCGTAATTGTTCCCAATATAGTAGAAATCAGGGTTGCAATGACGGCAATGGATAAGGATACATATACCGCACCCATAATTTCTGAATCGGAAAACAGCCTTTCATACCACTGCATGGAGAATCCTTCAAATCTGGTCAGTGATTTGGAAGAATTAAAGGAAAATATCATGGTTACAAGGATCGGAAGATACAGGAATAAAAAGCAGAGTGCTATATATAATCCCGCACCGATTTTCTTTTTCTCTTTCTTTTCTCTCTTTTCATTCATCTGCTACTCCTCCTTGGAATCATCCGGATCCAGTTTTCTCATAACAGTGATTGCGATCAGGATAACCACTGCAAGAATCAGTGAAATGGCACTTCCGAAGTTCCAGTTTCCAACGGAAATAAACTGGTTTTCAATAAGATTTCCGATTAACATATACTGCCCGCCACCGAGAAGCTTCGGGATAACGAATGTTGATACGGATAATAAAAATGTAATCATAACACCATTTACCACACCCGGTATGGATAATTTGAATACTACTTTAAAAAATGTCTGTACATTATTCGCACCCAGATCATGTGCCGCCTCAATCAGCGAATGATCTATTTTGCTCAGTGAAGTATAGATCGGAATAACCATAAACGGCAGGAAATCGCTGATCATGCCGATGATAACAGCAAAATCTGTATACATAAAGGTTATCGGATCCAGGCCGAATTTTTCCAGTATGGTATTCACAATTCCATTATCCGACAGAATACTTATCCACGCATAGGTTCTTAATAAGGTATTAATCCACATCGGAATGGTTACCAGCAGAATCATAAAGCTCTGTGCTCTCTCACTGAACTTGCAGATATTATATGCCAGTACATATCCGAGCAAAAAACAGAAGAATACCGTAACCAGTCCTATCTGGAATGATTTAATAAACACCTGCAGATAAATCGGTTCTGCAAACTTTTTAAAATTCGTCAGGGTAAACTGGATATTTACCAGTGTATTTCCACCCGTGGTCACAGAGTAAATCACAATAAGCAGCAAAGGGATTACAACCATAAGCATGGACCATACCAGGTATGGACGCACCAGTTTTACATAATGTTTCATTTTCTGCTCCTTTCACATTTTAATTCCATTTAGGTAATTGCGAAACACTTAAA
>FR900157.1:2002-44297 GCA_000437755.1 Roseburia sp. CAG:303 | reverse complement strand
ATATTAGATAAAGAAAGGAAGGCATATGGAGGAAAAGACACAGACATATATCAGGGTGCAGGATGTACAGAAGCGTTATGGATGGAGAAAGATATTAAAAGGTGCATCTTTTGAAGCACAGTCCGGTCAGTGTGTGGCACTGCTTGGTATGAACGGTTCGGGGAAATCCACCCTGCTGTCAATTCTGGCGGGGGTGCAGAACTGTGAGAGAGGGACGGCGGTTGTGAATGGAATTAATCTGTTGACCGAAAAAAAAACGGCAGGAAAGATAGTCGGCTATGTACCGCAGGAAAATCCGCTGATTCAGGATTTAACTGTCCGGGATAATTTGAAGCTGTGGTACTGCGACAGCCCGCTGGATATGGAGAAAGAACTCCGGGAAGGGCTGTTAAAGATGCTTGGAATCGACCGGATGCTTCATATGCCGGTAAAGAAACTGTCAGGCGGCATGAAAAAAAGAGTATCCATAGGGATTTCCATGTGGGCAAATCCGAAGG
Organism: Roseburia sp. CAG:303; assembly: GCA_000437755.1. GTDB lineage: Bacteria > Bacillota > Clostridia > Lachnospirales > Lachnospiraceae > CAG-303. The sequence continues at coordinate 43,800 of FR900157.1, read as the reverse complement.
TATTGTTGATGGATGAACCGGCAGCGGCTCTTGATTTGGTTGCAAAACGGGATATCCGGAATTATCTGCAGTATTACCTGTCACAGGGAAATATTGTAGTGCTTGCGACGCATGACGAGGAAGAACTGGATATCAGTGATAAAGTGTACATTATGAAACAGGGGATATTATGTGAGTCATCAAAATGGCTGCGGGGAGAAGAATTAATAAAGGAAATTATGACATGAAAAGATTTGTGATGTTGATCCGTCTGGAAATAAAGAAATATAGGAAGGGGTTTCCAGGACTGCTTTTATCCGCAGCCATTCTGTGTCTGATTGTGTTTGGAATGGCACTGATGGGGCAGCAGCTTATAAGCGGTGTGGGCAGTATAACGCAGGAAAATGGACAGGAACAGCAGAAGGACAGTAAGTCATTCAAAACAAAGATATCTGCCGCCATAGTCATTGAAGATGAATCAAAGGCGATGAAGCTGGCTGCAATGATGCTTGACAAAATGGACAGTGTAAATACGATACTGGATATCGATTATGTCAGTGCAAAGGAGGGAAAACACCTTCTGGAGGAAAATAAAGTGGCAGTGCTGATTCGGATTCCGGAAAATACGGTAAAGAGCATTATGAATGGGGAAAACCAGCCAATTGAGATAGAATTTCCAGAGAATTCAGGCTATGAGGCTGCCGTATTCAAAGAATGTGCAGATGCTGCCGTACAGCTTCTTGCTTCCGCACAGGCAGGTATTTATACCATCTATGATTTTTATAAAGAATATGGAATCTATAATAAAAAAGATAGAACGATCGACCGGATGAACGAGGTGTATATCAAAGCAGCACTGAACCGGGAGAATATGTATGAAGAAGAGGAAGTGGCAGTAACCGGGGAACTCTCTGTGGCAGAATACTATCTCTGTGCCGGCCTTGTGATGTTTGCGCTGTTCTTTTCCATCATGCCGGTACGATACATGAGAAGAAATAATGGCAATCTGTCCGCAAGACTCGCAATGGCGGGAACTGGGCATGTCAGGCAGGTACTGGCATCACTGGCTGGCTGTCTGATGATTTATCTTATGTTATTCCTGCTTGCAGCCGCAGTGTTTTTGGCAGCCGGATATTCTGATGCGGAGTGGACAGAAGAAATAGATCCGGGACTGTTTTGCAGACTTCTTCTCAGCCTGATTCCAGCAGTTTTATGTAACAGTGCATTTGCACTTATGATCTGCAGGATTACGGATGCTGCCATGGCACAGGTTATGCTGATGTTTCTTGCGGCATTTATGCAGGCATTGATGACGGGCTGCTTTATCCCGGAGATTCTGCTTCCGGAAGCCCTGCGGGGGATGTCGGGTGTACTGCCTGCACATTACATGATGAAACTTACAGCGGGAGTATTCCGGGATACGCATATTATGAAGAATCTGTCCGGGGTATGTGTGCTGGCAGGTTACACGGTTATATGTGTGCTGCTGGCAGCTGCATTTGAAAAGAAAAGGTGGATACCGGGAAGGAGAAAAGAATGAAACGGGCAGGAATATGGTTCTGGATGCTTTTGAAAAGACAACTAAAGAAGCCGTCATTATATATTGTGATTATTTGCATGGTGGTCTGCTGTTTCGTTATCCGTTCAGTTGCTTCCGGATTTACGGTAAATCTCGCTGTTGGAATCATGAATGAGGATACCGGGGAAAAACAGGCAGAGGATGGGGACGATGCCGGAATTGCCGCAGATATCACGGAACTGATGGAAAGTCACAGGGGGCTGCTCCGTTTTGTTGTTTATTCGGATGAAGAAGAACTGAAAAATGATGTAAGAGGTTCAAAAGTTTATGCGGGATATATATTTCAGAAAGATTTCTGGAAAGCTGTAAAAGATCAGAATATAAAGAACAGCGTAAAGGTTATTTCTCCAAAGGACAGTATGATACCAAAGATTACGAATGAACTGGTATTTTCCTATGTCATGCAGGAATATGCCTATGCACTGCTTCTGTACGATACCTTTGACCGCAGCTATCTGAAGGATGAAGATCGTGAGGAAATGGCGGATGTGTTAAGGGGGTATTATGAAGAAAATCTCACAAATGGCAGTACATTTTCCGTGAAATATCATGGTGCAAAGGCAGTAAATGGCAATGTGGAACTGGATATATTTGACTATATATCACCGGTTATTGACGGAATCTGTGCGGTTATGATATTTCTCGCAGGATTATGCGGTACGATAACATTGCGTGAAGATAAGACCTGCGGTACATTTGCAAGGTTTAACCGGAGGCAGACTGCACTGACCGGACTGACAGAAATCTTTATTCCGGTAATGATTACCTCAGCCGCAGCCTTTGCGATTCTTATTATGACAGGAAGATATGCGGGAACAGCAGGGGAGGTGTTTCATATCCTGCTGTATGCAGCCGGTGTGACCATATACTGTTTTGCAGTGAATCTGGTAATAAGAAATAAGACATTTTTTATTGCCATGATCCCCGTGTTCCTGATGGCATCCCTGCTGTTCTGCCATATCTTTCTTAATCTGGAACTGCTTGTTCCACAGTTGAAATATATTGCCATGTTTTTACCACCGTCCTGGTTCTGATAAAAAAATAAAAAAAAATAAAAAAGTTATTGACAAAAACAAAAAAACGACTATAATAAAACACAGGTAATGACAAAGGCGTCATGGGAAATAAGGTTTTCCCGTGGCGCCTTTTTTATTATCTTTTCTATAGCTGAAAGAATGGAGGAAAAGATTATGGACGAATTAACAAATGCAATAAGCGAAATGGGAATAGCCCTGACAAGTGATGTATGGGGTGTGTGGTTCCTGATTGGTGCGGCTCTGGTGTTCTTTATGCAGTGCGGATTCGCAATGGTGGAAACCGGATTTACAAGAGCAAAAAATGCAGGAAACATTATTATGAAGAATCTGATGGATTTCTGTATCGGTACAGTGGTGTTCGTACTGCTCGGTTACAGCCTCATGTTTGGTACGGATGTGGGAGGAATTTTTGGAACTCCTGGATTTGATGTTTTTACAAAATATGACCAGTTTGGATTTTCAAATTTTGTATTTAACTTAGTATTCTGTGCTACGGCAGCAACGATTGTATCAGGTGCAATGGCAGAAAGAACGAAATTCATTTCTTACTGTATTTATTCCGGAGTAATTTCGGCAGTCATCTATCCGGTAGAAGCACACTGGATCTGGGGCGGCGGCTGGCTCTCACAGATGGGATTCCACGATTTTGCAGGTTCAACCGCAATACATATGGTTGGTGGTATTTCAGCATTGATTGGAGCTGCTATCCTCGGACCTCGTATTGGTAAATTTACAAAGAAAAAAGATGGTTCGCTCAAGGTAAATGCAATACCGGGACATTCACTTACACTCGGTGCATTAGGTGTATTTATTCTCTGGTTTGGCTGGTATGGATTCAATGGTGCAGCAGCAACAAGTATCGGTCAGTTAGGTTCTATCTTCCTTACTACAACCGTTGCACCGGCAGTAGCAACCGTTGTATGTATGATATTTACCTGGGTAAAATATGGAAAACCGGATGTGTCCATGTGTCTGAATGCATCCCTGGCAGGTCTGGTAGCCATCACAGCACCTTGTGATGTTACAGATGCACTTGGTTCAGCCATTATCGGTGCAGTTGCCGGTGTGCTGGTAGTATTTGGTGTATGGCTTCTGGATCACAAGCTTCACATCGATGACCCGGTTGGTGCGGTTGCCGTTCATTGTCTGAATGGTATCTGGGGAACATTTGCAGTAGGTTTATTTGCAACATCTAAAGCACCTGGAAATGATATTGACGGATTATTTTACGGTGGCGGATTCCATCAGTTAGGAATTCAGTTTATCGGATTCCTTGCAGTAGCAGCATGGGCCGCAGTTACAATTACGATTGTATTCCTTGCGATTAAAAATACAATCGGTTTAAGAGCTTCCGAAGAAGAAGAGATTCAGGGTCTGGATGCAACAGAACACAATCTTCCATCTGCTTATGCAGACTTTATGCCGGTATCAGCAAACGGATTCGTTCCGGTACAGACAGCAGCACCTGCAGTACAGACCACAGGCATGGCAGAAACAAAGTCTTCAAGTGTAGAAGGTGCAAAACTTACGAAAGTAAGCATTATCTGCAATCAGAGCAGGTTTGAAGCATTGAAAGAGGCACTGAATGAAATCGGTGTTATGGGTATTACTGTTACACAGGTACTTGGCTGCGGCGTACAGAAGGGCGGACCAAAGCTTTACAGAGGCGTTGAAGTAGAAGTAAAACTTCTGCCGAAAGTTAAAGTTGAGGTAATTGTCAGTGCAGTTCCGGTAGAAAAAGTCATTGAAACAGCAAGAAAAGTACTGTATACAGGAAATATCGGAGACGGCAAGATCTTCCTTTACAATGTTGAAGATGTTATCAAGGTCAGAACAGGAGAGACCGGTTACGATGCACTTCAGGGTGTAGAAGATTAAATATACCATGGGATAAAAAAAGCAGAAAAAGAAATTTTCTTTTTCTGCTTTTTTTTATTGTGAAAACATGGAAAAAGGAGTATAATAGAAGTTAAGATGACAAGGAGTGGAGGAATTATATATGAAAGAGATACTGGCACGAATACGATCCTTTTACATAAAAAAGAAAAAACTGGCGGTGGGGCTGACAGCAGCTGTTGCAGTTCTGGCACTGGCAACCGGAGTATATGCGGTACTCCCGATGGTAAATGCGGCGAATGAGTCCGGCAGCCAGGGAAATCCGATTGTACTGAGGGCAGATTATACCCCGGAACAGGTGGTAGAACCGGATACGTGGTATAAGATAACGGGGTCAAGCAGCCAGACCTATTCGTTGAAGTATAGTGGTAAGGGATCCGGAGCGGCACATATTATTCTGGAGAATGTGAATATCACGCTGGCATCCGATATACCGGCGATCAAGCTTTCCGGAGAAGAAACCAAAGATATCGGAAATACCGGAAGTTTTGAGAGTAATTTTGAGATAGTAATCAGTGGAAAGAATACGATCCGCAGTAACTGTGACGGAGCAAAGAGTCCATTGATTCAGGCAGACTGCATGAGTTATACGGTGCGGACCTATGATCACAACTCCGATCAGACGAGCGAAGCAGAGCGTTTCCGTGATGAAACCGTAGTGAGAAAGAATATTGTGAAATTCACAGGTTACGGTTCATCCGGAGATGTGCTGAATCTGATTACTGCACAGGACAGCTTTGGGGCAGCTATTGGTTCAGCAGAACTGGGGACAATGGGTGTAAACCTGAAGTTCTCAACAGGAAGCGGTTCCAGCAGTTATTATCTGGGTACAACGCTTGGATATTATAAACACGGTCAGCAGGAATTTAAGCCGGGCAGTGAATTAAAGTGCGGAGCCGGTGATATCGAGATTGGTTCCGGAGCGGCTATTATGATAGAAGGAAATGGTATGGGTGCAGGCATCGGAGCGGGTGCAAGTGCAACCAGCAGAATTACATATAGAGCTAAGAATCCGTTATCACAACAGAGTTTATCGGCAGAAACAGGAACAGCAGATGCGAAGGCCGTAATGACAGAAGGAAATATCAGCATTACAGGCGGAGCTGTTTATATCCGTACTACGACGAATACATTAGGTCCGTGTATCGGAACCGGTGCAGTGGCAAATAACGGTTATAACCAGGGTACGGTTGTGATTACCGGCGGAAGTGTGGATTTGAAGCCGGGTGTGTCAGGTTATGAATTTGGCAGTGCAGTCAATGCAAAAGGACAGGCATTACACAAATATATCTTTAATATCGAAGAAGCTGCGGCTGAAAATAGTGGTTCTATTTATAACGGATCTACCTATCAGCTTGAAAATGTAGAAGGCGGAGAAGAAGAATACTATGTAAGAAGTAACGGATCAGATGCAACGATTGCAGATGACCTGAATTTATCCGTAGATGTATATAATGCTTCGGCATATCGTTTTATCGGAAATGCAAAAGCTTATTTTGACAGTAGCAGTGATACACAGAAGAAACTGTATTTCTGGCTTCCGTCAGAAGTGCTTCCATCCAGTAAGCTGACGGTAACCGGAGAACTTCCAAGTGTAACCTACCAGTACAAGGTTGGAAATGGTACTTTTGAGAAGCTCGCAAGCGGAACTGCCGTAGATGTAAAACAGACCAGAACGGTTGATATCAAGCTTGAAAATGTACCGAAATTCTGTACAGCAGTTTCTTATACAACTTCCACAGGAAAGAAAGGAAGCATTGAGAAAAATACAGATGATGAGTATGTATACAGCTTTAAAATGCCGGAATCTGACTGCAGCATTTCGTTTACTTATGAAATAGGTAAATACAATATTTCCTATAACCTGGAAGACTCTTCTGTCAGCAATCCGAATCCTTCCACCTATGCATGTGGAGAGACTCTTGAACTGGAAGATCCGGAATGGGAGAACCGTACTTTTGCAGGATGGTATACAACCGAAGATTTCCAGGACGATTCAAGGGTAACAGAAGTAACATCTGATACCGTAGGAGATATCATTAATTTGTATGCAAAATGGATGTGCAAAGTATCCTTTGTTGATGATGAAGGCAATGCGATTGTTGAAGATATCATACTGGAACAGGGTACAAGATTTACTGAGATCATGTATCCGGCAGATCCGGAAGATACGGACGAAAAGGCATTTGAAGGCTGGACGGTCAATGGTACGGATTACGAGAAAGGCAGTTATCCGGAATTTGTTGTAAACCAGAATGTAACAGTAACCGGAAGATACCGGGCAATCGGATATTTTGTATATGTAGGAGCAGTGTATACAAATGAAGAAGATTATGCAAGCCCTGTGGATATCCGCAGCATGGCAAACTTTGAGATGTTCTTCAAAGAACAGCCGATCGCATTTGAACAGGATACTTCAACCGGAAATATCTTGTATAAAACAGTAGAATTTACAGACAGAAGTGATGTAACTACCGGAAGTATTACGGCAAAGACAGGTTATAAGATTTCTTCCGTCGATGTAACGAATGCAGACGGAGAGAAGATAGAGCTGTTCACCGATATGAACGATGAACACGCATTTACATTTACCATGCCGGCAATGAATGTATATATTACCGTTCATATACAGGCACCGGATTATAAGATTTCCTACCATGATACCGATGGATCGGTAGTTGTACCGGTAGAAACCGAAGATAATCCTACGGTATACGAATTTAATGCAAAGACACCGGAATTCAAATTGAATCCGGCACCGGAAAAGGATAAATATGTCAGATTTGCAGGCTGGTATGTATTTGGAGATGCAGAAAAGAAAGTGATAGGCTCCATTCCGACAGGAACTTACGGAAATGATCTGATACTTGTTGCAAAATGGGAAGACGTAGTAACCTATCCGGTCAATGTTTCAGAAGATGCACAGGATTACATTAAAGTTTATGATTCAGATGGGGCACAGGTCACAAAAGGTATTCCGGGCGAACTTCTGACCATCACGGTTACACCGGAGATGGGAGTCCGTTACGAGAGCATGACATATACTTATACGGACGATGACGGCGGTGTATATACGAATACCAAGAAACCGTCAGAAGACCAGACATATCCGTGTACGTATACATTCAAAATGCCGGAATATCCGGTGGATATAACCGGAAAATTTACTTTAATAGAATATCAGATCACTTATCTGAATCTTCACGGTGCGGATAATCCGAACCCGACAGTATACACAATAAAATCTGTCATAGATCTGGAAGAACTTCATGAATCCGGAAATGAATTTATTGGATGGAACATAGTTCTCCCGGATCCGGAAAGTGGATACAATGGCGCAAAAGAAGTACCGATTTCTAAAATTGAAAAAATGTGTGGAAATCTGATTCTGGTAGCAAAATGGGAAAAGGAAGATGACTTCCGGAATATGTACAAAATCATAGTTGATACCGATTCGACCGATAATAAGGGAACGATTACAGCGTATGCAGAGGAAGCTTATAAAGGTCAGTATGTATTTGTAAAAGCAGCTCCGGAGAGAGGTTACAGACTGAAGAGATTATACTACAGTGATGATACAGTAGAGACATATTCAGCAGTAAGAACACTCAGGGCGGTTGAAGATTTACTGGGCATGGAGATAGACCTTCCATTGTATGAGATTGCAGATGGCATCTATTATTTCCTGATGCCGGACAAGGATATCACAGTTATGGCTGAATTTGAGCCGATTGAGTATTCGATTACATATCTGGAAGGAAATGCGGAAGATAATCCTGATGTATATACAGTAGAATCCGTAATCAGCCTGACAACACCATCCAGAACAGGATATGAATTCCTTGGCTGGTATGATGATGCAGGAAACCAGGTAACAGAAATCAGGGATTCCATTGGTAATCTTACACTTACAGCCAAATGGAAAGATTTAACCGCAGCAGAACCGGAAACTCCACAGGAACCGGAAACACCGGCAACCGTGGATAATGGAAATTCTGGCAATGGAAATACGGATAGTCAGGTAAAAGACAATACCGTTCCCGTGGATAAGAGTGTAATTGACCAGCTGCTGGCACTTATAAGAGATAAGAGCAAGGTTGATTCAAGTGAAAACACTGCAAATATAGAAAGTAATAATAAAGGAATTCATAAGGTAAGCTCAGAACAGCTTTCAACAGGGGATAAGGCAAATATCAGCCATCTGGTATTATTATCCATCCTGTCACTGATTATTCTGATTCTGGCATGCCCGAAGAAGAGAAAAGAAGAAGAGGTGTAAAAACCTCTTCTTTTCTTAAAAAATCTGTTATGCCCTATCAGCACTGATCCATGGAAGGATTGAATGCATAGAAGTTTTTGAAGTCGAGTTCATCCTGGACAATGCGGAGTGCTTCACCGAAACGCTGGAAATGGACGATTTCTCGTTCACGCAGGAAACGAATCGGATCTACAATATCCGGATCTTTAATCATGCGGAGAATGTTATCGTAGGTGCTGCGTGCTTTCTGTTCCGCTGCCATGTCTTCAAACAAATCGGTAATCGGATCTCCCTTGACCTGGAATTCACAGGCATTAAAAGGAATTCCGCCCGCTGCCTGCGGCCACACGCCCAAAGTATGGTCAACATAGTATTTATCAAATCCAGAAGCTTTGATTTCTTCCGGAGACAGGTTACAGGTAAGCTGATGGACGATAGTTCCGACCATTTCAAGATGTGCCAGTTCTTCTGTACCAATATCATTCAGCAGACCGGAAACACGCGGATTCTTAAAACTGAATTTCTGGGATAAATAACGCATGGAAGCACTGATCTCACCGTCAGGACCACCATACTGACTGATTATAATCATGGCAGCTTTTGCATCATTTTTTTTGATATTTATCGGATACTGTGTTCTTTTTTCATAAGACCACATAGATTAACCCCTCCTTCCATTGCAGCAGCCATTTGTCCACGGAAGTATTCCGGTATTCCAGTTCCAGTTTTCCGATCCGGTTTCATTCGCGCGGTAGGATAAGATAGAACCACAGTGGATTTCATATTCTTTGATGGCATCGTTCCGGATTTTTTCCATTTTCTTATAATAGATAAATGCTTCTTTGCAATCCGGATGGGTATCAAGATATAATCTGGTATCATCCATGGCAAAGCTTGCCTGATCAATTATTTTCCGGAGCTTTTTTCCATCCACGGTATGATTATGGTTTTCTTTCCGTGGTTCTTCCGGGATTCTGCTACGTGGTCCCGGAGGTGGATAAGGACGGTTCCACTGGGGTGTCATGCGGTTCTGACCGGGGTTATAGCGAAGCTGGTTTGGCTGGGAATTCATACAGGAACAATTCTGAAAATTCTGTTCTGCCATTTTTGTACCTCCTTAATTTTTATATCCGACAAATGGTTTATTTAATGACGGAAAAATAGTTCCGATTTCAAATCCCTCACATAATTCATATACATCTTCCCATTCCTGCCAGGGAACATATGCCATTGCTACGGGAAAGTCACGCAGGGGCATTTTATCGCTGCATTTCTTTTTTCGTTCTTCCATATACAGTTCCTTTCCATTGCCCGCAGGCAATACAAGATTTACATTATAGTATATGGAAGAAAAAACAAAGGTGTGCTTAAAGAATTGTAAGGATCGGTATTGACAGATTTTGTATTTTATCGTATAACCATCTTAGAAACAGTGGTATGCATGGAAAAGGGGGATTTTATGTATCGTATAAGGTTAAGAAATAATTTATCCGTATTACAGTCTGAACTTGCAGCATTAAACAGGTCCGGTTTTTTGGAAACAAAGAAGTATATGCAGCATGGCAGTACAAGTGTATACAGGCATTGCATTGCTGTAGCCTATATCAGCTGTATCATTGCGGCAAGGCTTAATATAAGGATTCATATCAGACAGATGATAAGAGGAGCACTTCTTCATGATTATTTTCTGTATGACTGGCATAAGCAGGAGGTGCCACACCGCTTTCATGGATTTACCCATCCGAAGACGGCATTGCGGAATGCAGAGAGAGATTTTGATTTGTCAGAGAGAGAATGTGATATTATTTCAAAACATATGTTTCCATTGACACTGGTTCCGCCTATGCACAGAGAGAGCTGGATAGTGAGCATGGCGGATAAATACTGTGCATTAAGGGAGACCTTTGCATAGATTTTAATAGTTAGAGAGGTATTATATGAGAAAAAACAAAATGAAAACACTTTTTATTGGACTGACGGCTTTTGTGCTGGTAGGAATCGGTGCAAAAGATACGTTTGCAGATGAAATTATGTGGGACGAGTCCGATGAGATCCTGCAGGCAGGCGGACTGATTCAGGAGAAGACTACGGGAACGGACCGTGTCCCGAGGTATCTGCAGGAAGCAGGAAGAAGCAGCAGGATTACTGTAGACGAAGCATTGTATACAGGGTTAAGTATGGCAGAAGATGCGGTTGATTTAACTGGATATAATCTGAAACCGGAGAATTTAAAAGATTTATATGTATCTGTATTAAACAGCCATGCAGATCTGTTCTATGTAGACAGGGGCTGGAGTTATTCATATTCTTCTGTGAATGGTGTGAATTATATTACGAAAGTCTATCCGGAGTATCTGATGGAAGGCGACGAGCTGGCACAGGCAAAGGAAGAATTCTATACTATGTCCGGGGAAATTCTGGCACAGGTACAGGATAACTGGAGTGATCTTGAGAAAGCAATGTTTTTACATGACTATATATGTAATGCCTATGAATATGATACATCTTATAAAATATACGATGCCTATCAGTTCATGAAAGAGAAGAAAGGTGTCTGCCAGGCATATACAGAGCTATACGGTTATCTTCTGAAACAGTGCGGTATATCGGTTGATTATGCGAGCAGTACGGATATGAACCACATCTGGAATTTAGTGTTCATTAATGGTTCATGGTATCATGTTGATGTTACATGGGATGATCCGTTAAGCGCAAATGCTGATATTCCGGGAAGAGCAGGACATAACTGCTTTATGAGAAGTGATGCGGGAATTGCGTCTTCAAGTGCGGGAAACCATTATGGATGGGTAAGCAATGAGAAGGGAAACTCAGAAACATATGAGAATGCTTTTTGGAGTACCATAGATAAACCGTTTGTATATGAGAACAACCAGTGGTATTGTATGTATGAAGAAAAGATTCAGAAATGCACTGTCAGCACAGCCACACTCGAAGATACCGTATATACGATAACAGATCGGTGGACGGCAGGAGGCAGCGGATATTGGATAGGAACATATTCCGGATTTGGCGGATATAATGGGTTCTTATATTTTAACACCCCGGATGCATTATACAGCTATGATACAGCAAGCGGCACAGTAGAGCAGGTATATGCCCCGACACTTACCGCAGGATATTATCTGTATGGATTTACCATGCTGGATAATGAGATTCACTATGCACAGGCAGTATCTCCAAACGAAGTGATGACTTATGCCGGTGTGTATACCATTCCGGAGGAAGATTTGAATATCACGGTAAAATTGGATGATTCCTCAGCAGTTGCAATCTGCCTGGGAGAAGAAATTACTCCGGCTAAATTAAAGAAATATTTCAAGACAGGTGTAACGGTATACCAGGGAAGCAGCCAGGTGGCAGCAACCAGCCAGGTAGCAACCGGTGACATTATCCATGTCGAATCAGAGGGCAGTGTAAAAACATATCAGATCGCATGGAAAGGAGATGTCAACGGAGATGGAAATATCGATGTTACTGACATGGAAGCAATTCAGAAGGATATCCTGGGAATAAAGAAAACGGACGGTGTATACTTTAAAGCCGCACGTCTTGCCGATAGCGGGGACGATGAACTCTCCGTACTGGATATGGAACAAATTCAAAAATATTTGCTGGGATTTATCAAAGGATTTGCTGATATAGATTAGATATATTAATAAGAGGATGCCGGGATTGTGGGAGTACGAAGTACGGAACAATCTCTGGCATCCTCTTATTTTCTATATAACAGGTTATGAAATCAGAATAAAATCATAAGTAATATTTCCCATGGAAGCCTGACGGATAACGAGTATGTTATTTCCTGCCTGAATCTTCTGGAATGTTTTGCGGTCCTTTACGAGAAGTGCGGTCGAACAGTACCCCTCATCATTTTTAAACAGGATATAATTCGGAATATAATCCTGCGTCTTGCCGGTCAAATGCATTGTTCCGGGTTGTTCAAGACGGATACTTTGCTCTGCTTTCTGCTTTTTGTGGCCATATTTTTCGGTAACAATTCCCAGGGTACACTGGAACCTGTCCGAAATATGCTGCATAGAAGCCTTTACCATGAGGGAAATATACGAAATCAGGTTAAAAAGAAGAAAGACAAACCACACAAAGAAAAGCATTCCAGGTATGGTGTCCGGTCTGGAATAATTAAATCTTGCAATAATTTCGCCGACACTTACAATCACTGCAATGCAGAGTGACAGGATAAGCCGGTGGCAAAATGATTTTTTTCTTTGTTGTTTCAGTTCCTGAAGTATCAGAGCTTCTTGTTCCTTATCCGGAGGAAGAAATGTCATATCTTCAATGGGAATATTCCGGTTCAGGGGTTCTGTGGTATGATTCATATCAATCTCCATTCCGCTGCCTGCTGGCTGGCAGCACAAATATTTATCTGTTAATTATAAAGTACTTTTGGTTGAAAAACCAGTTCTTTTTTTTATGTTAGCAAAAAATTTAGTAATTTTTGTGAAAATTGTTTGTAAAAATAACAAAAATAAAATATAATATATATGATAGTCGAAAAATATTGGCATCCGTCCGGAGCAGAAGATTTTCTGCCCCGGCATTAGATAAATTTACGATTAGGAGTGGGAGATAAAATGACAGGTACAGACGCATGCAAAAATATCATGAGAGAGGTAAATTCTGTTTTGTCCGGAAAAGAAGATACGGTCAGAAAGGTACTGACTGCGATTCTTGCGGGGGGAAATATTCTGATAGAAGATATTCCGGGTGTGGGAAAGACCACGATGGCAAAGGCATTCGGAGCAGCAATGACACTTGAGAACAAAAGACTTCAGCTTACGATGGATGTAATGCCCTCGGACATTACCGGTTTTACCATGTTTGATAAAGTAAAGAATGCCTTTGTATACAAACCAGGGGTAGTTATGTGCAACTTACTTCTGGCAGATGAGATTAACCGTACTTCATCAAAGACACAGGCAGCCCTGCTGGAGGTAATGGAAGAAGGAAAAGTCACGGTCGATGGGCGGACAAGGCATGTGCCGGAGCCATTTATTGTAATTGCGACACAGAATCCGATCGGTTCCGTGGGAACAACGATGCTTCCGGAGTCACAGCTTGACAGATTTATGTTCCGGCTTGATATGGGATATCCGGATAAAGAGAGCGAAGTGGCAATGATTCTGAGCCGTCAGGGAAAGACAGAAGCGGTACAGGAACTGAAACCGGTTATTAACTGTGAGGATCTGCTCTTTATGCAGCAGGAAGTAAATGAAGTGTTTGTGCATGAAGAGATTGTAAGATATATTGTAAATCTGGTGGATCGGACACGAACATCACCGGATATTGAACTGGGAGTCAGTCCGAGAGGTACACTGGCACTGGTTAAGGCGGCAAAAGCATATGCATACATAGAAGGACGTAATTATATAGTGCCGGACGATGTAAAAAACGTATTTTTTGAAACCGTGAACCACAGAATTATTTTGTCAGGTCATGGCAAATCACAGGGAGTAAAGATGAATGGACTGGTGGAAAACATCCTTAGAACAACACCGGTAGAACAGGGACAGCATTAATGAAGAAAAACAGAGTTATTTATGGGTTAATTATTATATTATCAGCATGGATCATGGTAATGTATAATGGCTGGCAGACGGAGGTACTCTTTCTGACTGCCATTATCGTACCGCTGATCATGGGGATTCTTGCCTGTATTTCCAGCCGGAAGTTAAAGGTGTATTTTGATGAACAGGAAGAATACTGCCAGAAAGACGACCGTATTAATAAATATATCATGCTGGATAATGACAGCAGATGTCCTTTTTCAAGGGTGGAACTGAAGGTGCTGATTAAGGACTATTCTGGAAATACACAGAAGAGAAAAATTGTCATGAATTCCGAACCGGGGACTATTCGGAATTTTGCCATGCAGATGAGTTTTAACCATTATGGAGCAATCGATTTAAAGATTGAGCGGATTTATGCGTATGATGCTTTTTTGTTATTCCGGTTCAAACGCAAAGCAGATATTAATACTACGATCTATATTTTTCCCGAAGCTGGAACGGATAAAACCATAATCTTTGAAAAGAAGCATTCTGAGAGTGAAGAGGAAGAAAACTTCGGAGGAAGCAGGGGACAGAATAAAGGGGAAATCGTGCAGGTGGATGAATATCGCGAGGGCGATGATATCCATAATATCCATTGGAAATTAAGTTCAAAATCAGACAGTCTGATGGTAAAACATTATAATTATGCCGAGGATGCAACAGTTCATATCCATGTGGATATGAGTGTTGAAAAATATGCAAGATACTCTTCCTGTGACAATATCCTGTCGGCACTGGGGGATATCATTGCATCCTGCAGGGCAGAGGGAACGCAGTATGATATTACGGCATATGGCAGGAATGGAAGCTTTGAAACAGATATGATGCATATTCTGGGAGAAATAGAAACCGGGGATATCCCACAGGCAGATTATTTTGAATATGCCATGCGTGAAGGAAACGGCAGCGGGACAAATGTATATCTGACCACAAGGAAAGAGAGAATACAGCGACTACCGGAGAATCTGAAATACTTTTGTTTTCACAATCATAAAGAGCAGGAAAACAAGGAATATGTACTGACAGAAAGAAATCTGATTTTGCTTGAAAATGAAGAAAAACCGGAAAAAGAAGAAACATTCTTCCTGAATCCGTATAATGATAAAATAAGACCGCATAAAAAGCTTTCCTATAAAAATGACACGGAAGGATATCTGGCACTGATGTCCGTCATTGCATTGCTTGCCGTGTATATGGCGATGTTCTCGATTTATGATGTGCTCGTTATTTATCAGGATTTTATAAAAATGTCCATTGTCATAGCTGGATTTGTATTTTTGCATTTTATCCTGAACGTGACCGGAAATGGCAACGAGGATAAGAAAAAAGTATCTGCGGTAAAAAACGGAGTCATATTTGCCGGGTATGTTGTGATTTGTTTCGGTGGCGGATTTACCTTCCTGTTTGACGCAATCACGGAAGTAACGGAAATTTTTGGCATGGAAGTAACCATTACGGAGCATGATTACGGATTTTTAAAATATGTCAGTGATGATCTGGAATGGCTGCTGATCCTGGCAGCATATGCCGTAACAGATGTTATCTATAACTTCTGTCAGGAATTTGCATTGTCCGTCCAGCTGATTATACTGATTCCACTGCTCAGTATCTCACTGATTGTCGGATATGTACCGCCGGTATACATCGGAATCCTTGTATGCCTTTATTTTCCATCGGTTTTTGTACTTCGCAATGTATTATCCTTCGGGCGGAGCAGGAGCAGAAAATATCTGTCGGATGACTATCCGTATACTGGTGCGATTGCCGTATATTCCGGAGTATTTACCATGATACTGTCCGGGGTCTGTGCAGTGATTATCTCCATCGCTGTGCTGGCGGGGGGGATATGAAAGACCATTATGGATGGATCAATGCAAAAGTGCCGTAAATAAGGTAGTGGAAGCAGGAAGCCTGGAAGAAGGACTGAGAATTCTTTTTAATATGGCAGGAACGGGTGAAACTCTGACGTCAGGAGAACGGGGAAGTCTTGATGATACCAGATCTGTATATTATACAGAAAAAGAGGTTCTGGAAGTAGAAGTCAGGGGACTGGTGTCAGCTCTCGATCGTTCGTTTTATCTGAAATCCTATGTGGGTTCAGATTATAGCAGACTGGAATGGCAGACCAGAGGAAAAAAAGCACTGGAAGAAGAAAAGGAATATCTGAAAAATCTTATGGACATTCTGGATGATTCTCAGGACAGCATGGACAAATTTGATCTGTGGAAGGATATTTATGGAAGCAAAACAGTGGCATTTAGGGAATCGTTTCCATATTATTTCGCACTCTGCCAGCAGAGGGGTTCTTATTATATGTCCATTGACAGGCCGAAAGTATACAATATGAGTGTAGCCAGCAGGTTAAAAGATGATACCAATGTATACAAACCATATTTTTCGCTCACGACGACCGATTCGGTAAAGGGGGCGGACGGATATGAATATTATGACGATACAGAGGAAGGCCGTATAACCTATTATCAGGGATACGATCTTGGCGAGGTGGAAAATACCGGAAATCCGGACAATGAATATGGAAAGCTGCCATATCGTACCAATAAGGCAGATGACGATGAGCTGCTTCGGGAATTGCAGGAGATAGAAGGTGAATATGCTGCATATGTACGGAAACATTATCTGGATGTGCCCACACAGTTTGAGGAACTGCAGAAAGAATTTTCGGATGTATCCCTGATCTACCGTGGAAGCAATGTCACATTGTCCACGGGAGACGGACAGTATAAAACCATAGGATATGAACCGTATATACAGTATATCAGAACCTATTTTGAAGATAATAATTTCAAATACAGTTTGTCTGCCACGAGAAAAAATACCAGGGAAGATTTTATCAACAGTTTCCTGGAAAGAAAAACAGGCTATTGTATACACTTTGCATCGTCAGCCGTTATGATGTTCCGGAGCATGGGAATTCCGGCAAGATATGCGGAAGGTTATTTTGTGACAAAAGATGATGTGGAGGAAGAAGGCAATAATTATCGTAAATACAGTGTGAAAGATAGTGCAGCGCATGCATGGGTAGAGATTTACGAGGAAGGAATCGGCTGGGTAGCAGTGGAAGTGACACCGGGAATGGAGAATTTCGCGATCGAAAAACAGGAATTATTTACAGAACTTACGATTCAGGAGACACAGGAGAACAGTGATGATATAGAAACTGTCACAGAAACACTGGATACACAGGCATCACAGGAAATCAGCACATCGCAGACGACATTCGCGCAGGAGACGGGAACAGAGGGTGGCAGACAGATTTCCTCCCAGGCAGAAAAGGGAAAATTTGTGGTAAGAGTGCTGGTGGTTCTGGGTATGGCAGCAGGATGTCTGCTCCGTTACCAGTTTGTCAGCAGCAGACATACCAGAAAAATGAAGCATGGCTCAAATAATGAGCGGATGGACGAGATGATTCGGCAGTTTGAACTGAGCAGGTGCATTTTCCATGTAAAGATTTCAGAATGTGAAAAGAATGAGAAAAAGGCAGAACAGCTTCTGGCAGCAGTTCCTCAAGATAACATTGACCTGAAGATGATTGCCCGGGCACTCGATATTATTGACAAATACCGTTATGCACCATCCGGTGAGCTGGCCTCGGAAGAAGTGAGAAAATTTCTTGATTTTGTGCAATTATACGATACATTGCTGTATAATGGAGGGGATTTTTATGAAAAATTTGTATACAAGTATATCAAATGCTTGTATTTGAAAAGCAAATAGGGTATAATCTATGTAAATGTCAGGGTCAGAAGGTCTAAGCCCACATGAGCTTGCTCATAAGTGGGTGAAAGACCTTAGGACCCGCCCCGATATGAGCATAAAAGTGGGGGAAACCCCACGATATGCGAATATTGGGCAGGATTGTGGGAGTGCGCAGCACGGAACAATCCGCAGACATTTCATTTATTTATAAGTTTTTAGAAAAGACAGTACAATAGGTCATAAACACTTTGTGTTTACGACAAAATATGTACTGGGATATGGAGGAAGATAAATATGTTAGTTTCAGCAAAAGAAATGTTACAAAAAGCAAAAGCAGGTCATTATGCAGTAGGTCAGTTTAACATTAACAACCTTGAGTGGACAAAGGCAATTCTTCTTACAGCAGAAGAATTAAAGTCCCCTGTTATTCTGGGTGTATCCGAGGGCGCAGGAAAATATATGTGCGGATATAAGACGGTTGTAGGTATGGTAAACGGTATGCTCGAAGAACTGAAGATCACAGTTCCTGTAGCACTTCATCTTGACCACGGCAGCTATGAAGGATGCTTAAAATGTGTGGAAGCAGGATTTTCATCCATCATGTTTGATGGTTCCCATTATCCGATCGCGGAAAATGTAGAAAAGACAAAGGAACTCGTTAAGATTGCAGCAGATCATGGTATGTCACTGGAAGCTGAAGTTGGAGCAATCGGTGGAGAAGAAGATGGTGTCATCGGAAAAGGTGAATGTGCAGATCCGAAGGAATGTAAGGCAATCGCTGACTTAGGGGTTGATATGCTGGCAGCAGGTATCGGAAATATCCATGGAAAATATCCTGCAAACTGGGAAGGCTTAAGTTTTGAAACACTTGACGCAGTACAGCAGCTTACCGGAGATATGCCATTAGTACTTCATGGTGGTACAGGTATTCCGGATGATATGATTAAGAAAGCCATTTCGCTTGGAGTAGCAAAGATTAATGTAAATACAGAATGTCAGCTTTCTTTTGCAGCAGCAACAAGAAAATATATTGAAGAAGGTAAGGACAACCAGGGGAAAGGATATGATCCAAGAAAGCTTCTTGCACCTGGTTTTGAAGCAATTAAAGCGACAGTAAAAGAAAAGATGGAATTATTTGGTTCAGTTGGAAAAGCAGAATAATTGTAAAGATGAATAACATATATTGCCAGAGAAGTGCCGGAAAGGCACTTCTTTGGAATTTTGGAGATTGATATGAAACAGAAAATAATCAGATATGCGGTAATGATTGTTGCACTGGGGGTATTTATATATTCAGCTTATCAGCTTACACTCATTTATATAGAGAGTAAGGAAAGTATGGAAGTATACGATGAAGTAAAGAATATGTTTATTTCGGATGCTTCAGATCAGGAGATACAGACGGATGAACAGGGAATGACCATAGCAAATAATAATTCTGGCGGACAGTTTGTCTGGGATTATGAAAAAATGCTTGCATATAATCAGGAAGCCATTGGTTATATCCGTCAGGATAATGGTGAATACATAGATAATCCGATTCTTCAGCATTCAGATAATGAGTATTATCTCACGCATCTTGCGAATAATCAGGAGAGCAGTGTAGGAAGCATATTTGTGGATTATAGAATACAGGAAGGATTAGATGCAAGAAATGCCATCGTATATGGTCACAACATGGGAAAACGTGTGAATAATATCATGTTTGGTTCGCTGAACTGGTATTATTATTGTGACAATGATCCGGATTATTATAAAAATCATCCAACCCTTGATGTCTATGTAGGATACAAGCATTATAAATACTATGTATTTGCGGCTTATAAAACGGAAGCGGAAGGCGGATGGACCTATACCTATTCCTTTGAAGATGATGCGGCATTTGTAAATTATGTAAATGAATGTAAGGCAAGATCAAAATACGTTTTTGACCAGGCAGGGGAAATCACAGCAGAAGATAAGATTATCACACTTTCCACCTGCTGCGAGAGTGAGGATAAGCGAATGATCGTGCAGGCAGTCCGCAGGGAAGAAATCAATGATGTACCGAATGTACCGGAAGATGCTGTAGTGGCAGCACAGAGAGGTGTGGTAAATATCGGTGGGGAAGAAACAACCGTACCGGAAGAAACAACGACCGAGCCGGTCACGGAAGCAGTGACCGAGCCTGTGACCGAGGCGGCGACGAAAGCACCTGTCATGGTGCAGCCGGTAACCAGGGAACAGAAGACAGAACCGGCAGCCCAGGCGACCACCGTACAGCAGACAACGGCAGCACCTGAACCGGCAACGGAAGCACCGACGCAGCCGACAACCCAGCCAACGACAAAGGAGACCACGACGGCGGCACCGGAGACAACCACGGCACAGCCAACGACAAAGGAAACGACGACAGCTGCTCCTGAATCGGTGACACCGGAAGTAACCACCCCGGCAGAACCGGAATCGTAGAAAAACGGCGGCAGGAGAGTCCGGCTGCGAAAAAATATCATAATTATGAAAAAAAGTGCTTGCAATTTGAATAAAAATGATGTATCTTATTTGTGTAAAGGCGATGGCCTAATATAAAATATTTGTTATGCAAGAACAATGGCGTTCCAGCTTTTTTTGGAGCGCCTATTTTTATACCATCTTATGGTACGGCATAATAAGTAAGATAGAAAGAAAATATGAAAGGAATGGAAAGTATGAGCGAAGTATTGAATGTTGAAAAGATTTTTAACCAGAATGTATTCACACTTGGAAAGATGAAGGAGCGTCTGCCGAGAAAGGTATTTAACGAAGTGAAGAATGTTATGGATCACGGCGGAGAGTTATCTTTGGCAGCAGCCGATGTCGTAGCAAAAGCGATGAAGGACTGGGCAGTAGAAAATGGTGCAACACATTATACTCACTGGTTTCAGCCACTTACCGGTGTAACAGCCGAAAAGCATGACTCATTCGTAACAAATCCGGATGAAGAAGGAAAGATGTTAATGGAGTTTTCCGGTAAGGAATTAATCAAAGGTGAACCGGATGCATCCTCATTCCCATCAGGTGGATTAAGAGCCACATTTGAAGCAAGAGGATATACAATCTGGGATATTACCTCACCGGTATTCTTAAAAGAAGATGCAACCGGTGTTGTGCTCTGTATCCCGACTGCTTTCTGTTCCTATACAGGTGAAGCACTTGATAAAAAGACACCGTTATTGAGATCCATGGATGCTATCAGCGAACAGGCACTCAGAATCGTAAGATTATTTGGCAATACCGAAGCAACAAAGGTAACCGCATCCGTAGGACCGGAACAGGAATACTTTCTGGTAGACAGAAAGAACTTCCTTGCAAGAAAAGACCTGATTTATACCGGCAGAACCTTATTCGGCGCACCTGCTCCAAAGGGACAGGAACTTGATGACCATTACTTTGGAACAATCAGGGAACGTGTCGGCGGATTCATGCACGACTTAAATATCGAACTGTGGAAACTCGGTATTACCGCAAAGACACAGCACAACGAAGTAGCGCCTGCACAGCATGAGCTTGCACCGATTTACAACACGGCAAACGTAGCAGTTGACCACAACCAGTTAGTTATGGAAACCATGAAAGAAGTAGCAGAACGTCAGGGTCTTGCCTGCCTCCTTCATGAGAAACCATTTGCAGGTGTCAATGGTTCAGGAAAACATGATAACTGGTCCATCACCACGGACAATGGGGTAAACCTCTTAGAACCTGGTAAGACTCCAAACAATAACAAGCAGTTCCTTCTGGTTCTTGCCTGCATAATGAAAGCGGTTGATAAACACGCAGATTTACTCCGTCAGTCAGCATCCGATGTCGGCAACGACCACAGATTAGGAGCAAACGAAGCACCTCCTGCAATCATCTCCATCTTCTTAGGCGAACAGTTAGAGGATATCGTAGAACATATCATAAAAGATGGTGTGGCTACTACAAGCAAAGAAGGCGGTAAGTTAGAGACAGGTGTAAGTACACTTTCCGATATTGCAAAAGATGCAACCGACAGAAACAGAACATCACCATTTGCATTTACTGGAAACAAGTTCGAGTTCCGTATGGTAGGTTCTAAGGATTCTATCGCAAGTCCGAATACCACATTGAACGCAATCGTGGCAGAAGCATTCTGTGAAGCAGCAGATGAACTGGAGAAAGCAGAAGATTTCGACAGTGCATGTGATGCATTAATCCAGAAATACATGAAAGAATATCAGAGAATCATCTTCAATGGCAACGGATATTCAGATGAATGGGTTGAAGAGGCTGCAAGAAGAGGACTTCCAAACATCAAGTCCATGGTAGATGCCGTAGAAACATTAACCACAGACAAGGCAGTTGCATTATTCGAGAAATTCGGTATCTTTACAAGAAAAGAACTGGAATCCAGAGAAGAAGTATTATATGAACAGTACTCAAAGGTAATCAATATCGAAGCACTTACCATGATCGATATGGCAACCAAGCAGTACATACCATCTGTCATCAAATACACAAAGGATCTGGCAGATACCGTGCTTGCCGTAAAAGAAGCAGGAGCAGATACTTCCGTACAGTCAGAGATGCTTTCAGAAATTACCGTATTATTAAAAGATGCGAAAGCAGCTCTGGAAAAATTAAAAGTATCACAGGCAGAAGGTCTGAAGAAGGAAGGCAGAGAACAGGCATTCTTCTACAAAGATACTGTCATGGTTGATATGAATAATTTAAGAGCACCGGTTGATAAACTGGAAATGCTGGTAGACAAAGACTTCTGGCCAGTACCATCATACGGCGATTTAACATTTGAAGTTTAAAAACAGGTTGATATAAAATAAATCGGTTACGGAAAAGGCAATTTCATTTAGTTGGAGTTGCCTTTTTTTCATACCTATTGTATACTAATAGAAAGAAAAAAACATTTGGTTGAGGTGGACATATGGTAAATACATACAAATGTCCCGGCTGTGGCGCGTCTTTGGAATACAGGCCGGGAGCAGGTGAACTTGTCTGCGAGTATTGCGGGACACATGTAAGTGTCAGCGATTTGGACAGTCAGGAAGAACACTATCGATGTGAAGTGGAAAACGAAGCTGTACAGGAGGAAACAAGGCAGGACTTTCAGGGATATACCTGCAAAACCTGCGGTGCACATCTGATTACGGATGAGCATACGACTGCAACGGTATGCTGTTATTGCGGCAGTTCGGCATTGATTCCGGAACGGATGGAAGGAATCTTACAACCGGCAGGGGTAATTCCGTTCAAGATAGGAAAAGCAGAAGCGAAGGAGAGATTTCGTAAGTGGCTGTGTACCGGTTTCTTTACTCCGAAAGTATTCCGCGATCAGGCAACACTGGAAAATATCAGAGGGGTCTATGTACCATTCTGGCTGTATGATTATGATGCCAGTGCAGATCTGAAAGCGGAATGTACGAAGATACACCATGAACGGAAAGGCGATATGGAATATACGCATACCGATTATTATATGGTAGAACGTGACGCAAGGGGCAGTTATCTCAAAGTTCCGGTGGATGCATCGGAGCAGATGCCGGATGATATCATGGACAGCATGGAACCATTTGATTACAGCGAGATCAAAGAATTTCAGATGCCATATCTGGCAGGATATGAATCGGAAAAATACAGCTATGAAAGTGGTGATGACGAGGTTGCGGGAAGAGTGGAGCAGAGAGTCCGCACCTATATTGCAAGGGATGTAAGAGATACGATTCAGGGATACAGCGGTACAAGGATTCTGTCCAACCAGATCCGGATGACGAGAAAAAAAGCCATGTACACCCTTTTGCCGGTGTGGATGATTACCTACCGCTATCAGGACGAAAACCGTATCTTTGCCATTAATGGGCAGACAGGAAAGCAGGTTGGGGATTTGCCGACTTCCAAACAGAAGATGTGGTCATGGTTCTTTGGAATTACCGCTGTAATTACCATTGTATTAAGAGTGTTGGGAGGGCTGTTCGGATGAAAAAATTAATTCAGGCCATACTAATGGCAGTATTTATGATATTACTGGTCATTCCACAGGCAGTGCAGGCACAGGAATACAGCAGTGAACAGGATTATTACCAGGCAGTACAGGATAATCAGAGAGTATATGACTTTGCGGAACTTCTGAGTGATTCGGAAAGAGAGAATATAGAGGAAAAGATTAGTGATGCGAGTGAACAGTCCGGGCTTGATATTGTTGTTCTGACCGTAAACCAGATGTTTGGAAAGACGGACAGGGAGATGGCGGATGACTTTTACGATAACGGACAGTTCGGATTTGAACTGGAAGGAAAAGAAGATTCCGGAATCCTTCTCCTCATCGACATGGAAAACAGACAGTTATACATTTCCACGGCAGGAACGGGAATCGATTATGTAACGGATGACGACTGGAAAGAGATACTGAATGACATCCGTGATTATGCCACGGACGGAGATTATGTGCAGGTGTGCGAAACCTATATAGATGATGTTATCTTCTATGCGAAGTGGGCAAACAGCACATTCTTTACCATGTTTCAGAGCCTTACCGTGGATCTGATTATCGGAGTGGTTATTGCAGGCATCGTGGTGCTGGTTCTGAGATTCTCCGGAAAATCAGAAAAGACGGTTTCCAGGGAAACTTACCGTGCTCCGGGCGGTATCCAGCTGGCATCCAAAGAGGATCGCTTTATCCGCAGGGCAACTACTTCACGGAAAATTGAGCAGAACACACAGAGCAGCAGCGGCAGTTCCGTACATAAATCGAGCAGCGGCAAGACGCATGGCGGCGGCGGAACCGGATTTTAAGACAGATTTACCGGGTGTCGGAAGGGACTTGCGGCACCCGGCTATGCCAGAGCCGGAATCCTTATCATGCAGGCAGGAACTGCATTTGAACGTTTGGCACTGGCATCATAATATAAGAGTGACAGCAGAATGGAGGAAATTATGTCAGAAAAGAAGAACCCGATTGTAACATTTGAAATGGAAAATGGTGATGTGATAAAGGCAGAACTTTATCCGGAAATAGCAGAAAATACAGTAAATAACTTTATCAGCCTGGTAAATAAGGGCTTTTATGATGGACTTATTTTTCACAGAGTAATCAATGGATTCATGATTCAGGGCGGATGTCCGGAAGGAACCGGAATGGGCGGCCCTGGTTACAGCATAAAGGGAGAATTTGCACATAATGGTGTGGAAAATTCACTTGAACATACCGAAGGTGTGTTATCCATGGCTCGTGCTATGCATCCGGATTCTGCAGGATCACAGTTCTTCATCATGCATAAGGCAGCACCGCATCTGGATGGTGAATATGCAGCATTTGGTAAAGTAACCGAAGGAATGGATATTGTCAATAAGATTGCAGAAGTTCCGACCGATTACAGTGACAGACCATTAGATCCGCAGAAGATAAAGAAAGTAACCGTAGAAACATTTGGTGTTGCATATCCGGAGCCGGAAAAATGCTAAAAGCCATTTTATTTGATATGGATGGGGTGCTGGTAGACAGCGAACCCATCCATTTTAAGTCAAACTGTATTACACTGGAAAAATATTGCAATATCACATTGGAATATGAATATTATAAACAGTTTATCGGTTCAACCATTGCGTATATGTGGAAACGTGTTGTGGATGATTTTCATATTGTGGAATACACGGCGGATGATTTGCTGAAATTAAATGATGCAGTTCTTCAGGAACTGGTAGAAAAAGACGGATATCCACCCATACCGGGAGCAGCGGAATGTGTCCGGGAGTGGAAGCAGGCAGGCTATCTTCTGGCGGTTGCATCCTCTTCCAAAAGAGAAAAAATTCTCCAGAATATCAAAAGACTGGGGATTGCAGACTGTTTCGACCGGATCGTAAGCGGCATGGAGCTGGAGCATCCAAAGCCAAACCCGGATATCTTTCTGGAAGCAGCAAAACTGCTCGAAGTAAAACCGGAAGAATGTCTGGTCATTGAAGATTCGGGGAACGGAGTGAAAGCGGCGGTGTCAGCCGGAATGGCATGCCTGGGGTTTCTCAATCCCAATTCCGGCGAACAGGATTTATCCGGAGCCGATTATCTGTTTGAATCATTTTCATCTCTGGATGAATCGTTTCTGTGCATGGTGCATAACCATCATTTTGGTGAGCCATGAAGAGCATGGGAGACGGAACGCATGATTCTGCGCGAGATGACCGTGCAGGATGTGGACAGGATCTACCTTCTCTATGAAGATCCAAGGGTTACAGAATATATGGAAGCATTATTTTCTGATCCGGAGGAAGAAAAGGTATATACCCAGTCCTATTATCGGAATGTATACTGTTTTTATGGATTTGGGATATGGCTGCTGGAAAGGAAAACGGACGGGGAACTCTTAGGCAGGGCAGGACTCGAAGTCAATGAGAACGGGGAGTTTGTTCTGGGGTATATGCTTGCCGCAAAGTACCAGCATCAGGGATATGCTTATGAAGCCTGCCAGGGAATACTCGAATATGCCCGTGAATATCTGGAGCTGGAACCGGAAGAAATCATTGCGTGCATTGAGCCGGAAAACAGAGCGTCCGTGAAATTGGCTGAGAAACTGGGAATCACGATCCGCTGGATGGACAAATCTATATAAATAAAAAAGATGCATTCAAGGGTGCATCTTTTTTTGGTTATAATTGGTTGTATAATAAAAAAGGGAGGAAGTCCAGCACTCACAACAGTGCCAAGACCCTATTATGAAAAATATCGAATTGATAACTGTTTCATTTCGATGATTAAAGTATAGAAAACAATGGTTAATAAATCATGGGAATGGTGTAAAACATCATTAAATAAAATATGAATTAAATATGAATAATACTGAAAATAACAATAAAAACAAAGTAGTTTTCAGAAAATTAAGAAAATGAAAAGATATGTAACAGTTGAATTTAGAAGGGAAGTATGATAATATTAATAAATGGTGTGCAGACACGAAAGAATATATTTAGTAGTAATGTGAAAGGTGAGAGGTGAATCTTATGTATAAGATCATAAAAAAGATTGAACTGAATCCTACTGTTACCCGTATGGACATCGAAGCTCCATTGGTTGCAAAAAAAGCAGAACCGGGACAGTTTATTATTTTGAGGACAGATGAAGAGGGAGAACGTATTCCACTTACGATCGCTGATTACGACAGAGAAGCCGGAATCGTGACCATCATTTTCCAGAAGGTAGGTGCTACCACCGAAAAACTCGGTCATTTAGAAGAAGGAGAATTTATCCAGGATTTCGTAGGACCGCTTGGTACAGCATCTGAACTGGAAGGATTAAAGAAAGTGGCAGTAGTCGGCGGTGGTGTCGGAAGTGCCATTGCATATCCGATCGCAAAGAAACTTCACGGACTCGGTGCAGAAGTACACTCCATCGTTGGTTTCCGGGGAAAGGATCTTGTCATTCTGGAAGAAGATTTTGATAAAGTAAGTGATAAATTTGTGCGTATGTCAGATGACGGCACATGGGGAACAAAGGGACTTGTTACCAATGCATTAAAAGAACTGATAGAAAGTGGCGAAAAGTACGATGAAGTCATCGCCATCGGACCGTTGATCATGATGAAATTCGTAGCTGCCCTGACCAAAGAATACGGAATCAAGACCGTTGTCAGCATGAACCCGATCATGGTAGATGGTACAGGCATGTGCGGCGGATGCAGACTGACCGTTGGTGGAGAGACAAAATTCGCCTGCGTGGACGGACCGGATTTTGACGGACATCAGGTAGATTTCGATGAAGCAATGGAGAGAGGTTCGATGTATAAACCTTTTGAACAGCACAAGAGAGAGGAAACATGCAATTTATTTGCAAAGGAGGTACAGTAACATGCCGAATATGTCATTAAAGAAGAATGAAATGCCGGTACAGGATCCACAGGTCCGTAATAAGAATTTTAAGGAAGTGGCACTGGGTTATACCAAAGAACAGGCGATCGACGAGGCACAGAGATGCCTGCATTGCAAAACAAGAAATTGTGTGGCAGGATGCCCGGTAAGAATCGATATTCCTGATTTTATCAAAGAAGTAGCAGAAGGTAATTTTGAAGAAGCATACCAGATCATTGCAAAATCAAGCTCACTTCCTGCTGTCTGCGGCCGTGTATGTCCGCAGGAATCACAGTGCGAAGGAAAATGTGTGCGTGGAATCAAGGGCGAACCGGTGGGAATCGGACGTTTGGAAAGATTTGTTGCAGATTATCATAATGAAAATGCAAAAGAACATGCAGTGAAACCGCAGTCAAACGGACATAAGGTAGCAATTATCGGTTCTGGACCTTCCGGACTTACCTGTGCGGGCGATCTGGCAAAACTGGGATATGAAGTTACTGTTTTTGAAGCACTTCATTTAGCCGGCGGTGTACTGGTATACGGTATTCCGGAATTTCGTCTTCCAAAGTCCATCGTACAGAAAGAAATCGACGGATTAAAGGAACTCGGTGTAAAAGTAGAAACCAATATGGTTATCGGTAAGGTTTTATCCATCGATGAACTGAAGGAAGAATATGGATTTGAAGCAGTATTCATCGGATCCGGTGCGGGCCTTCCAAAATTCATGAATATTCCGGGCGAGAACTTAAAGGGTGTTTATTCTGCAAACGAATTCCTGACCAGAGTAAACCTTATGAAAGCATACGAGGAAGATGCGGATACTCCGATTAAACAGAGCAAAAAGGTAGCCGTAGTCGGCGGCGGAAACGTTGCCATGGATGCAGCACGTTCCGCATTAAGACTGGGAGCAGAAGAAGTATACATTATTTACAGACGTTCCAGGGAAGAACTTCCGGCAAGAGCAGAAGAAGTAGAACACGCAGAGGAAGAAGGAATTATATTTAAATTCCTGACCAATCCGGTAGAAATTCTTGCAGATGAGAACCGTTTCGTAGGCGGAATCAGATGCGTAGAGATGGAATTAGGTGAGCCGGATGCATCCGGAAGAAGAAGACCTATCGTAAAAGAGGGTTCTGAATTTGAGATTCCGGTAGACTGCGTGATCATGGCACTTGGAACATCTCCGAATCCGCTCATTAAGAATACCACAGAAGGTCTTGATACGCAGAAATGGGGCGGAATCATCGTCGAAGAAGAGACCGGACTTACTTCCAGAGAAGGCATTTATGCCGGTGGAGATGCCGTAACAGGTGCAGCAACCGTTATCCTTGCCATGGGTGCAGGAAAGACTGCAGCACAGGCAATCGATGAATATATTAAGGCGAAATAAAATATGAAAGAAAAACTGAAAGACTTATTAGATTTAAATAATTCGTTTTACACCTTTTGCAAGAAGATCGGCTGGGTTTTTCTGATGAATCTGTTATTCATCATTACCAGTATTCCGGTTATTACCATCGGAGCTTCTGCAACTGCGATGTATACGGTGTTCAACAAAATGATTGACGAGAGGGAATTCAGCTTCTTCGGGGATTATTTCCGGGCTTTCCGGGATAATTTCCTGATATCCACGGCGATATGGCTTCCGGAACTATTGATTACGGCGGCATTGTTTTTAAATACCTTATACGTATTTAACAGTATGTCAGGTGCATTTGGAATCATTATGCGTATCGGGACGGTTCTGCTGCTCATTGCAAATGCCCTGATTGCAAATATGCTTTTTCCACTGATTGCAAGATTTGACATTACGATCAAAGAACTCATCCCGACAGTATTCCAGATGCTGACAGAGCATCCGGGACTGGCAGCGGAAAGTGTATTATTTACGGGTGTGATCTTCGGAGGCTGCCTGGGAATCATCCTGTCAGGCTGGTTTCTGGGGCTATTCATCCTGTTCCCGCTGATTTCTTTCGGACTTCATGCATTTATGCAGAGTTATCTTTACAAAAAGCTGTTCCATTATTATATGGAAGAGGAGGAAGAAGATCCGGATTATGTCCTCGGTTATAGCCAGGAAGAACTGGATACATTTTCAGAAAAACATTTTGACGAATAAATAAAAAAGGTCTTTACATTTTTCAGAAGATTGAGTATAATAAAGGCAGAGAACGAAGATGTTCCTGAGCAAGGGATGACTTCGTTCTTTTTTTGCGGACAATACCGCAAGAAAGGGCAGAAAACTGCTCAAATACTTTCCCTCACATTATACATATATATAGAAACTGGAGTATGTCTGACATACTCCTTTTCTGTATAAAAAAATATTTGTGCGTCAGAAGACTTGACAAATCAAAAAAAAATAGGCAATATATAGAAAAAGATAATGACAGAAGAAAAGGAAGTAAGTCAGGTATGATATTAGCGATTGACATGGGAAATACGAATATAGTGATTGGCTGTATTGATGATGAGAAGATTTATTTTGAGGAAAGAATAGCGACGGATTTATCTAAGACGGAACTGGAGTATTTCTGCCTGTTTAAGACGGTGCTGGAGCTGTACCAGATACATGGGGATGAGATTAACGGGGCGATTATATCGTCGGTTGTTCCGCCGCTGGTAAATGTATTGAAGGCTGCGGTGGAGAAACTGATTGGGGTTACACCATATATCGTAGGCTCCGGAATCCGTACCGGTCTGAATATCGTGATGGATAATCCGAGACAGGTTGGAAGTGATATGATCGTGGATGCAGTGGCGGCAGTCCGGGAATACAAAGCACCGTTTATCGTGATCGATATCGGAACGGCGACAACCATGAGTGTTGTGGACAGACATGGTAATTATATCGGAGGATGTATTATGCCGGGAGTCAAGGTTTCAGCAGATTCCCTGGCGGCAAAGGCTGCACAGCTTTCCAAGGTAGATTTTGCGGCACCGGCGAAATGCATCGGCAAAAATACGGTGGACTGCATGAAGAGCGGTATTATATTCGGGCATGCGGCATGTCTGGACGGCATGATTGACAGAATGCAGGAAGAACTCGGCTATCCGTGTAAGATTATTGCAACCGGCGGACTGGCAGGAGTAATAATTCCATGCTGCCGGCATGAAATTATCGAAGATCAGGAACTACTGTTAAAAGGTCTTAAGATTATATACGATTTGCAGACGGAACATTAAGGAGAAAAATATGTTAAAAGGAAAAAATATCGTACTGGCGGTAACAGGGAGCATTGCGGCATACAAGATAGCAAATCTTGCCAGTATGCTTGGAAAACTTCATGCAAAGGTTACGGTTCTTATGACCGCAAATGCAACTAATTTCATAAATCCGATTACATTTGAAACACTGACCGGAAATAAATGCCTGATCGATACCTTCGATCGTAATTTCCAGTACAATGTGGAGCATGTATCGCTGGCGAAGGAAACCGATCTGGTGCTGGTTGCACCGGCATCTGCCAATGTAATAGGAAAGATAGCGAACGGCATAGCAGATGATATGCTTACAACCACGGTAATGGCATGCAGCTGTAAAAAAATTATTGCACCGGCGATGAATACCCATATGTATCTGAACCCGATCGTGCAGGACAATATGGACAAACTCAGACGCTTTGGCATGGAAGTGATTACACCGGATACGGGTCATCTCGCCTGCGGGGACGATGGAATCGGAAAGATGCCGTCCGAACAGGTACTGTTAGATTATATTTTAAGGGAGATTGCATTTGAAAAAGATCTGGCGGGAAAGAAAGTCCTTGTGACGGCAGGTGCAACGATGGAAAAGATCGATCCGGTAAGATATATATCCAACCACTCCACCGGGAAAATGGGTTATGCCATTGCAGAGAATGCCATGTTAAGAGGCGCAGATGTAACATTGATTACAGGAAAGTCCGCATTGACACCGCCGCTTTTTGTCAATGTTGTGCCGGTTATTTCCGCACAGGATATGTTCGATGCGGTCAGAGACTGCATGGAAGAACAGGATATTATCATCAAAGCGGCAGCCGTTGCCGATTACCGTCCGGTAAATCCGGCAGAGGAAAAGATAAAGAAGCAGGAGAATGATATGAGCATCCGGCTTGAACGGACGGATGATATCCTTGGTTACATTGGGGAGCATAAGAAGCCGGGACAGTTTATCTGTGGATTCTCCATGGAAACACAGAACATGATCGAAAATTCCAGAAAGAAGCTTTTGAAGAAAAAAGCGGATATGATTGTGGCAAATAATTTGAAACAGGAAGGGGCAGGATTCGGAGCAGATACGAATATCGTCACGTTTATCACCGCAGATGATGTGGAAGAAATGCCGATTATGAGCAAGGAAGAGGTAGCATTTCTGCTTCTGAAAAAAATTTTGAAAAAAATTTAAAAAAGTACTTGCATTTTTCTGAGACTGTGCTATAATACATTTTGTCGTCAGGACAATGGCCCATCGCCAAATGGTAAGGCACTGGACTCTGACTCCAGCATTTTCAAGGTTCGAATCCTTGTGGGCCAGTTAGAAAGCAGCTTCAGAGAAGCTGCTTTTTTTGAACTTTAAAACAGAAAATTTCCGGATAGAGAGAATATCCGGTATAGTACAAGGAGGACGGAATGATCGAATTAGGAAAATATCAGACACTTACTATAGTAAAGAAAACAGATTTTGGTGTATATCTGGCAGAAGATAGAGAAAATAAGAGCGGGGAAGCTGAGAGAGTGCTTCTTCCGATAAAACAGGTTCCGGAAAATGCAAAGCCGGGCGATGCGGTGAAAGTATTTATTTATCGTGATTCCAAAGACAGACTGATTGCTACTACCGCACATCCGAAACTTACGGTAGGAGAGCTGGCAGTCCTGAAGGTAAATGATGTGACAAAGATCGGTGCATTTCTTGACTGGGGACTTGAAAAAGACCTGTTCCTGCCATTTAAGGAGCAGACCTGCAGAGTCATGGTCGGTGAAGAATATCTGGTGGCACTGTATATTGATAAATCATCCAGACTTGCGGCAACCATGGATGTATACAAATACATGAAGATTGCCGGGGATTACGAAAAAGATGATATCGTGGAGGGTATCATTTACGAAATAAAAGAAGGCCTTGGGGCATTTGTGGCAGTAGATGGTGAGTATGCTGCCATGATACCTGAAAAAGAGATACATGAAAGACTCAGAGTCGGTCAGAGAATTACGGCGAGAGTAACGAATGTCAGGGAAGATGGAAAGATTAACCTGAGCATCCGCCAGAAAGCATATGAACAGATGGACAAGGATGCAGAAGCTGTTTTGCGGGTAATACAGGAGTACGACGGAGTGCTTCCGTATAACGACAAGGCATCACCGCAGCTGATAGAGAGGGACTTTCACATGAGTAAGGCGGCCTTTAAGCGGGCTGTAGGCAGACTGTATCGGGAAAGAAAAATCGAAATCAGGGAAAACGGGATCCGACTCACAGAAAACTAATATATAATGGAGGTATGATACAATGAAAAAAATCATCAGTACAGATAAGGCACCGGCAGCAATCGGACCTTATTCACAGGCAATCGAAGTAAACAACATGGTATTTACATCAGGAGTAATTCCGGTAAATCCTCCTACAGGCGAGATTCCGGAAGGAATTGAAGCACAGGCAAGACAGGCCATAGGTAATCTTGTCGCTCTTTTAAAGGAATCAGGTGTTGAAGCAGAAAATGTAATCAAGACAACCGTATTCATCAAGAATATGGATGATTTCGGAAAAGTAAATGAAGTATATTCAGAGTTTTTCAAGAAAGACTGCCCGGCACGTTCCTGCGTGGAAGTAGCAAGACTTCCAAAGGATGTTCTTATTGAAATCGAAGCAATCGGATTAAAATAATTAGAAAAAAGTACAAAGTATCTAAGATTAATGCAAAGTTTTTTGTATAAAATATGAAAACATTTTTAGTGTCAAAAATAAAAATGAAAAAATTATAAAATCGCCTTGTACAATTTAACTAAAATATCCAAAAGCATTTCAGTACAAAGTGATATAGCAATTTTCGGACATTTGAGATAAAATTAGATATGCTTAAAAATAAGAACTTAATTGGAGGATTTAAATAATGGCAAGTTTATCATTAAGAAACATTAGTAAGGTATATCCAAATGGTTTCGTAGCTGTTAAAGATTTCAATCTTGAAATTGCAGACAAGGAATTCATCATTTTCGTAGGACCTTCAGGATGTGGAAAATCAACAACACTTCGTATGATCGCAGGACTGGAAGAAATCAGCTCCGGTGAATTATATATCGGCGATAAATTAGTAAACGATGTAGAACCTAAGGATAGAGATATTGCGATGGTATTCCAGAACTATGCGTTATATCCTCATATGTCAGTTTACGATAATATGGCATTCGGTCTTAAATTAAGAAAAACTCCAAAGGATCAGATCAGCAAGCTCGTTCATGAAGCTGCAAGAATCCTTGACCTGGAACATCTTCTTGATCGTAAGCCGAAGGCTTTATCAGGTGGTCAGAGACAGCGAGTTGCCATGGGACGTGCGATTGTCCGTGAACCAAAAGTATTCCTCATGGATGAACCTTTATCAAACCTTGATGCCAAGTTAAGAGTACAGATGCGTGTCGAGATTTCCAAATTACATAAGAGACTGGAAGCTACTATCATCTATGTAACACATGACCAGACAGAAGCTATGACACTGGGTACCAGAATCGTAGTTATGAAAGATGGTGTTATCCAGCAGTGTGATTCCCCTATCAACTTATACAACTACCCTGTAAACCTCTTCGTAGCAGGATTCATGGGATCACCGGCTATGAACTTCATCGATGCAGATGTTGTAGAAGAAGCAGATGGCGTAAAACTTGAGTTTGGCAATGACAAGATCAAAGTACCTGAGAAGAAAGCAAAAGCTCTCGTTGATGGTGGCTACGTTGGTAAGAAAGTTGTTATGGGTATCCGTCCGGAAGACATTCATGATGATGAAGTTATGATTGCAAGCCAGCCGGAAGCAGTTGTTGAAACACAGATCAAGTTATACGAATTACTTGGTGCAGAAGTATTCTTATACTTCGATATTGCAGGAACAGACTGCACAGCAAGAGTAAATCCTCGTACAACAGCTAAGATTGGAGATACTGTTAAGTTTGCATTCGATTTAAACAAACTTCATGTATTCGACAAAGAAACAGAGAAGGTTATTGCAAACTAATTAACTTTTATGGAAAATATTGGAAAAGGCGATGTTTCAGAGAACACCGCCTTTTCTTTTTGCTTGAATCGGGAATCGTTTTATGTTACAATAAAGCAAGTGATGCATATAGATAAAAACAAATATTAGGGAGTGTGGCGGATGATATCAAATCAGATTTTACAAAGTACCATTGACGGAATTAAAAACATTGCAAGGGTGGAATTGAGCATATATGATATAGACGGAAAACTTCTGACTGCGACATTTTCAAATGCAGTTGATTATGAGGGATTTGTAAAGAACTTTGCGGATTCGGA
This sequence comes from Roseburia sp. CAG:303, assembly GCA_000437755.1. GTDB lineage: Bacteria > Bacillota > Clostridia > Lachnospirales > Lachnospiraceae > CAG-303. The sequence goes on along the minus strand of FR900157.1, from coordinate 8,417 downwards.
TGCAGAGAACCAGGAAGCAAGAGGCTGCCAGCTGTTTAAAGTAAGCGATGAGTGCAGACTCGAATATATCCTGCTCGTAATGGGAAGCAGCAACGATGTGTATATGATAGGAAAGATGGCGGTATTCCAGCTTCAGAACCTGATCACGGCATACAAAGAGCGTTTTGACAAGGACAATTTTATCAAGAATCTGCTGCTGGACAATCTTTTGCTTGTGGATATTTATAATCGTGCAAAGAAACTCCATATCGAGCAGAATGCAAGGCGTATCGTATTTATTGTCGAGACGAAGAATGAGAAGGATAACGGGGCATTGGAAACGATCCGGACATTGTTTGTGGCGAAGTCGAAGGATTTTATCACGGCAGTCGATGAGAAGAACATTATCATTGTCAGGGAGCTGACTCCGAATGAAACATATGAGGACATGGAGAAAGTAGCAAGAACCGTTCTCGATATGCTGAATACCGAGGCGATGTCCTCTGCAAGGATTTCCTACGGAACAATTGTCAATGAGATAAAAGAAGTATCGAAATCTTATAAAGAGGCTAAGATGGCACTGGATGTCGGAAAGATTTTCTACAGTGAGAAAGTCATTATCGCATACAATCATCTGGGAATCGGACGTCTGATTTACCAGCTTCCGCTTCCGCTGTGCAAAATGTTCATCAAAGAAATTTTTGAAGGAAAATCACCGGATGAATTTGACGAGGAAACTTTGTCCACCATCAATAAATTCTTCGAGAACAGTCTGAATGTGTCCGAAACTTCAAGACAACTGTATATTCACAGAAATACTCTGGTATACCGTCTTGACAAGCTGGAGAAGAGTACCGGACTGGATCTCAGGAAATTCGAGGATGCCATTACATTCAAGATTGCACTGATGGTTGTAAAATATATGAAATATATGGAAAGTATTGATTATTAAAGGAGATTGCGATGATTGACTTGGAAAATGTCAGCAAGACATATTCAGCAGGTGCTCCGGCAGTAAATGACATTAATCTTCATATTGAAGAGGGAGAATTTGTATTTATTGTAGGGAATTCCGGAGCAGGAAAATCTACCCTTATAAAATTAATGTTAAAAGAACTGGAACCTACAACGGGACGTATTATAATTAACGGAAAGGATTTAAAGAAAATCAAGCACAGGAAGATTCATCTTCTGCGGAGGGATATCGGTGTCGTATTTCAGGATTTCCGTCTGTTAAAGGACAGAAGTGTGTACGATAATGTTGCATTTGCCCAACGTGTGGTAGAAGTGCCGAACCGGGTAATCCGCAGAAAAGTACCAGCGATGCTGTCCATGGTGGGACTGGCAGAGAAATACAAGTCTTTTCCGAGAGAACTTTCGGGAGGAGAACAGCAGAGAGTAGCACTGGCACGTGCACTGGTCAATAATCCACCGATTCTGCTGGCAGATGAGCCTACGGGAAATCTTGACCCGAAGAATTCATGGGAAATCATGAAACTTCTGGAGGAAATAAATAATCGTGGAACAACCGTTATCGTCGTTACCCATAACAGTGAAATTGTGGATGCGATGCAAAAGAGGGTTGTTACGATTCACAAAGGAATGATTGTGAGTGACGAGCAGGCAGGGGGATACATTTATGAAGATTAGCACCTGGGCATACAGCCTGAAACAAGGTATTATAAATATTAAGAGAAATAAATTATTCTCATTGGCTTCAATTGCCACAATTGCCATCTGTATCTTCCTGATTGGTTTATTTTATTCTGTATTTACGAATATCAACAATATGATAACGCAGGCGGAGGAACAGATCAGCATTACCGTATTTTTCAAACAGGGAATTACGGATGACGAAATCAACAGCCTGAAGGATAAGATCAGCCAGAGAGCAGAAGTAAAAGAAGTGGTCTATACATCTTCCGAGGAAGCCTGGGAGCAGTTTAAGGAGATTTATTTTAAAGATCATATGGATCTGGCAGAGGGGTTCAAAGATGATAATCCGCTGGCAAATTCATCCTCTTTTGAAATTTTCCTGAATGATATATCCATGCAGGATGTGCTGGTATCTTATCTGAACAGTTTGTCCGAAGAGGGAATCAGACAGGTAAATTCATCTGAGAATACGGCATCTACGGTAAGCGAATTCGGAAAACTGGTAGGATATGTATCTGTGGCATTGATCGTCATTCTTTTGGCGGTTGCGGTATTCCTGATCAGCAATACCATCACGATGGGAATCACGGTCAGAAAAGAAGAAATCGGCATTATGAAGCTGATGGGAGCATCGGATATATTTGTCCGAGCACCGTTTATGGTGGAAGGTCTTATGATTGGATTGATTGGTGCAGTCATACCGATTGTTGTACTGTTCATATTATATAACAGAATTGTGGTATATATTCTTGCACAGTTCCAGCAGCTTTCTGCATTTACGGTATTTTTGCCGGCAAACCAGGTATTTCATGTGTTAGCACCGCTTTCACTGCTGATAGGAGCGGGAATCGGTTTGGTCGGCAGTATGATTACAATAAAAAAACATTTGAATGTATAAGGAACAGAAAGTATCTGAAATACAGAATGGAGAATAAAGATGCATAAGAAGGTTAAAAATTATATAGCGGCTGTAGTAGTTACTGTGATATTTGGAGCAGCAGCCGTTGCAAATATGGATATTTCCTACGGAAGTATGGAGAGTGAAAAGGAAAGTCTGAATAACCTGAAGAGCGAAAAGGCTGATGTGGAGAAGATACTGGCAGAGCTGGAGGCAAAGAAGGGAGACAGCGAAGCATATCTTAAGGAACTCGATGCAAAGGTATCAGATATTGCAAATAATATTTATGCACTGAATCAGCAGATTGATCAGAAGAATACCGAGATAAATGCAACGCAGGAATTAATATCCAAAACTGAGGTAGAGATCTCAGAGCAGTATGAAGCCATGAAACTGCGTATCCAGTATATGTATGAAAATGGGAATGCGTCCTATATTTCCATGATACTGGATTCCAAAAGCATCGGGGATTTCCTGAACCGGGCAGAATACATCACGGAACTGACCAGTTATGACAGACAGATGTTAGAGGAGCTTCAGGTGAAGAAGAATGAAGTGGAGGCGGCAAAGGCAAGTCTTGACAAACAGCTTGCAGATCTGCAGGTTCTGCAGGAGGATGCAGAGGCAGAGAAGGCAGCGACCGAACAGTTGATGGAAGCAAAAAATCAGGAGATTGCACAGGTAAATGCATCGATTACGGATGCACAGAACCAGATCCATGACCTGGAAAATGACATTGCTGCGCAGCAGGAGCTGGTATCAGAGATGGAATCGATCGAAGCCAGAAGAAAAGCCGAGGAAGAGTCTCGGAAGAAGGCGGAAGAGGAATCCAGAAAAGCAGCCGAGGAAGAATCAAAACGGAAGGCGGCTGAGGAGGCTTCCAGAGCAGCAAAGAAGGGCAGCAGTAAGGCTGATACCACGACAAAGGGACAGGAAGCAACCACGTCAAAATCAAATACATCCACGAACCAGACGACAAGTAATGGAAAGTTTATCTGGCCGCTGACGTCAAACACTTATATTTCATCGTATTTTTCCATGAGAAATAACCCATTTGGAGGAAGCGGAACAGAATTCCATAACGGAATCGACATACCGGCATCCACAGGAACTGCGGTTATGGCAGTTTCAGGCGGACAGGTGGCATGGTCAAGTTTAAGTTCATCGGCAGGCAACTGGATCGGCATTGACCATGGAAATGGAATTTATTCCGTGTATATGCATATGTCTTCCAGACTTGTGAAAGAAGGGGATTATGTTACCGCAGGTCAGACGATAGGACTGGTGGGAAGTACGGGCAGGTCTACCGCACCGCATCTGCATCTGAGTATCCGTCTGAATGGAAGTTATGTAGACCCACTGGATTATGTATCCCCATAACCCGGTGGCAGCCGGAATATCCGGATTTAGTAAAGTAGTTAGGAGACAGCATGAATATAGAAGACAAAAATCCTGATTTAAAATCATCATTTCAGAAGGGGCTGATTACAGGACTTCTGATCTGCTCATTATTTGCATTGATCTTTCTGTTTGTGGCAAAAGGGGGAATCCATCCGGTACAGAAGCAGACAGAGACCGACCAGACATCAGGGGATACACAGGTATCCATGAGCGACATTGAGAAAAAACTGGAATCATTGGAGTCGCTGGTAGATGAGTATTATTATTACAGTGATGATATGGATACTTCCGCAATCGCAGATAAAGTCTATGCGGCTTATATTGCGGGATTGGAAGATAAATATTCCGAGTATTACACCGCAGATGAGATGCAAAAAAGAATGGAGAGCATCAATGGTTCTTACTGTGGCATCGGTGCTGTGGTATCGAAGAATGAAGATGGCGAGATAACCATTATTCTTCCATATGAGAATGCACCGGCGGCAAATGCAGGTCTGCAGCCGGGAGATATAATTCTGAGCATTGATGGAACAGATCTGTCCGGCATGGAGCTGGAGCAGGCGGTAACACTGGTAAAAGGCGAGGAAGGAACTTCAGCTGTATTTAAGGTGCGCCGCGGGGAAGAAGAATTTGAAACCACGATTACAAGGCAACAGGTGAATGTGCCTACCGTGTCCTATGAAATGAAAGAAGGAAATGTCGGATATATTTATATTTCCTCATTTGAGATGTCCACACCGGAACAGTATAAGAATGCGATTGATGACCTGTTAAACCAGGGAGCAGAAGGGATTGTATTTGACCTGAGAAATAACGGCGGCGGCGCATTGGATGCGGTAATCGATATGCTCGATTATATTCTGCCGGAAGAACTGCTCATGTATGTTGAAGACAAATTTGAAAACCGGAAGAATTATTATTCCGAAGCAGAATGTATCGATGAAACCCTGCCGATGGCAGTTATTATCAACGGCAACAGTGCCAGTGCTTCGGAAGTATTTACCGGAGCATTGCAGGATTACGGACGTGCGAAGATTTTCGGCACAAAGTCCTACGGCAAGGGCGTGGTACAGAATCTTATCCCACTGAACGACGGAAGTGGAGTAAAGCTTACGATTGCAGAATATTTTACCCCGCTTGGCAGGAATTTTAACAATAACGGAATTGATCCTGATGAAACGGTAGAACTTCCGGACGAATCGCAGACGGAAGCCTATGATGAAAAAGGATATCTGAAGGAAGGATATGACACGCAGTTAAATGCGGCAGTTTCTTATATCCAGAGTCAGATTGCAGAAAAATAAAAATGAGTATAATCATAGTACAGATAAGGTAGTTTTTACAAAACCTGATTGTTACAAAAAATAAAGAGGAATGCGTGATGGATAAGTTAATATACAGAGTAAAAGCAATCGCAAAGAGTACATTGATTTTACTGCTGATTATTTTAGTAATGATTATGATGTACCAGATTAAGAAATTACAGGGAACAGCGAGAGTAATTAATTATGCCGGATTGGTGCGTGGTGCGACACAGAGGGAAGTAAAGCTTGAGATTACCGGAAATTCCGATGATGCTCTGATTACTTACCTGGACGATATTTTAAGCGGATTAAGATATGAGGACGGGAATTACGATCTGATTCTGCTGGATGATAAGGATTACCAGAAAAAGCTGGATGTGCAGATTGCCTGCTGGGAAGAACTCAAGGAAGAGATACAGAAAGTAAGGACGGATGGTTATCTTCAGACAGATATTGTTGACATGAGTGAAGCTTATTTTAAACTTGCAGATGAAACGGTATCGGCGGCAGAAGATTATTCCGAAGAAATAGCCGTGCATTTAAGATTGCTGGAAATCATCTCAGCGATAATTATGGTCGGACTGATTGGGCTGATTATTGAACAGACTGTTACGGAAGTAAGAATTGCACGGACAAACAAGATACTGGAGAAAAAGGCATACATTGATTTGCATACGGGACTGCCGAATAAGAGCCGCTGTGAGGAAATGCTGCATAACGTAGAATTTTTAAAAGCTCCGGTTGCGTGTATTGTGCTGGATCTGAATAATTTAAAGCATGTCAATGACACTATGGGACATTCCATAGGAGATCAGCTTATCATGAATTTTGCAAGGATTATACGGAATGTAGTTCCGGCAAAAGATTTCGTGGGACGATGCGGGGGCGATGAATTTATTGTATTCGTGCATGAAGCAAGTCGGAGTGAAACAGAAGAGATACTGAGGAATCTGCAAAATGAGGTAGAACGTTTTAACTGCTATGGAAAGAATATTAAAATCAGCTATGCAAGCGGATGGGCATTGTCCAGTGATTATGCGAATTGTACATTGCGTACCCTGTTTGACAAAGCGGACCAATATATGTACGAAGACAAGCAGAGAAAAAAGGGATTAAAACGATAAGAAAACCAGATGAACAGGATAGAGCCGGCAGTTCCGGGGTAATCCCCGGAACT
>FR900157.1:0-1993 GCA_000437755.1 Roseburia sp. CAG:303 | reverse complement strand
AGTTCCGGGGTAATCCCCGGAACTGCCGGCTTCATTGTGCCATTTTTATCGAAATAAAGTTCTTCCGTACAGGCAAGTGAAAATAAAATTTTTACGGTATTTCTTGAAAATAATTATGTTTGATAGTAAAATATAGACAAATTGGATGTTTGTATCAGTTTTTACAAAGGAAAGAACAATAGTATGAAAGTTTTAGAAAAGAAAATATTAAAGAAGAGATTATTACTGCTGGCAATTGTATTTCTCACAGGTGCATGTCTCGTTATTTTTATGATGGTCAGGGCATGGAGAACAAATCAGGCACAGGTGCGGGAAAATGCAAGGATGAATGCAATGACTTACGCAGAACGTATGATAGAAGAACTGAGCCGTGGCACAAGTGTAAGCGATACTTTAAAAGAACTTGTTGTGAGTGAGAATGGAAAAGTAGATGGGTTTGAGATGGTGGCAGAAGATTTAATGACGCATTTTATCCAGAGTATCCAGCTTGCACCGGATGGTGTGGTAACGGATATTTATCCGGCAGAAGGAAATGAGGTGGGAAAAATCGATCTGATACATGATGAGAAGCGCGGACAGATTGCCTGTTATGGAAGAGATAACAAAGTAACCGTCATGCAGGGTCCTTTTTCTCTGAATCAGGGCGAAATGGGCATTGCAGTGAGAAATCCGGTTTATTTGAAAAATGAAAATGGAGAAACAGCATTCTGGGGATTTACGATTGTGATTATCCGCATTCCGGAGATTTTTAAAAACTCTGTACAGGCACTGACAGGATTCGACTACGACTACTGTCTGTCAAAAACAGCAACCCCGTTTACGGATAGTTATGACGAGATAGACAGTTCCGGAAAAAAGCTTGAAAATCCGGTGGAATATAAATTTGAAATTGGAGAATGTTCCTGGAAACTGGAAGTTATGCCATCAAATGGATGGAGTGATGCCGGCCATATGATGGAACTGTTAATCAGTGGCTGCGTCATAGTGCTTCTTTTGACCGGTCTGACCGCAGCACTTCTGATTGTGGATGCAAATAGAAGAAAATTAAAGAAAATGTCCGTCACGGACGGACTGACCGGACTGCTGAACCGGCAGGGACTGAATGAGGAAGTGGATACCTGGATGAGAAAATATCCGGATCATTCCTGCGTCTGTATTACTTTGGATATTGATGATTTTAAATTTATTAATGATGTATATGGTCATCTTGTAGGAGATATGGTGTTACAGAAACTTGCGGACAGCATGAGAGAATTTTTTCAGACTAATGCAGTTATGGGAAGAAACGGGGGCGATGAGTTTTCGGTTCTGTTAAAGGACACGACAATCGCACAGAGTGAAGCACTGATACGGAAGTTCGCGGCAACAGGCCGGACATTTGAAGTAAACGGGCAGGATAAAGTATTTGGCATATCTGTCGGCTATGCGGAATATCCTCTGCAGGCATCAGATAAGGCTCAGCTTTTGCGGAATGCCGATGCCGCATTATATGAGGTAAAGCTGCATGGGAAACAGGGCTGGCAGAGCTATTCCGGGCATTTAAAACTCGAAAAGCGGAGTCAGCTTGGATTTGCTTTAAAAGATATATCGGAAAATCTTCCGGGATCATTTTTGATTTACAAAGAAGAAGATTCACGCATCCTGTTTGCAAACAAAGAAATGATACGGTATGCAGGGTGTACAGATCTGGACGACTTTTTTGAATTTACGGCTCAAGATTTTTTTCATCTGGTTCGTGAGGAAGAACGGGAAAATATTGCACAGAGCATCAGGAAACAGATTATGGAAGATAAAGAGGAACATAATGATTATGTGCAGTTTCATATGCAGTGTAAAGATGGAACGGAACATCGTGTTCTGGATTATGGCAGGCTGGTGGAGAACCGGTATTATGGAAAGATCTTCTATGTGTTGATAATGGATGAGAAAGCGATTAAGAAGTATTATCATTTACAAGGAAATTAAATTAGTTAATTGCGAAACACTTAAATTT
>FR900156.1:18965-23798 GCA_000437755.1 Roseburia sp. CAG:303 | reverse complement strand
AACTATATTTTATCACAACATAGTAATAAAAACTATGTATAATAGAAATAATAACAATATAAGCTTGACAAGAGAAACTCATTGGTATAAAATGCAGATGTACATTAAAATATAAATACCCAATTATGCAGGGAGGGATGAACATGGGAAAATTAAAGATAAAAGATCCAGGAAGTGCCATTACACATTTTATTGCGATGATTATGGCTGTTTTTGCGGCAGTTCCACTGTTACACAGAGCATTGGGAGAACCAGATCTTATTCATGTGATTGCACTTGGCATTTTTATCGTTACTATGATACTTCTTTATGCGGCAAGCACAACATATCATACGGTAAATTCTACCCCGAGAATTAATAAAATATTAAAGAAACTCGACCATTGTATGATTTCAGTCATGATTGCCGGTTCTTATACACCGGTATGCCTGATTGTGCTGCATAACAGAACCGGTTATTTGCTGCTTTCTGTTGTATGGCTTGTGGCACTTTTTGGAATTTTGTTAAAATTGTGCTGGATTAATTGCCCTAAATGGGTGTCATCCATACTATATATTGTGATGGGGTGGTCATGCCTGCTTGCATTTCCGCAGATTATCCATGCATTGCCAATGGCTGCATTTGCCTGGCTTCTTGCAGGTGGTTTGATTTATACAGCAGGTGGAATTATTTATGCATTAAAAGTCAGGAGATTTAATGAAAAACACCGGATGTTTGGTACACATGAGATTTTCCATCTTTTTGTTATGGGCGGAAGTATCTGCCATTTTATCGTAATGTTTCAATATGTTTCTGCTATGCCGATTGCGTGAAGTATAGGGGGATAATCCCTTAGTACATTGAAGATTCCCTTAAAATGCGATAAGATTTAAGGGAAAAACTGGTTGGAATTGCAAAAATACAGAGTACAGAAGCATTTAATGCGATTGAGGGTATTGTAACAACCCGAAGGCAGACCATGTCAGGTCTGTCTTTTTGGTTTACAAACAAAATCAACACTTAAAAGAGAAAAAACCACATTTGGATGTTGATTTTTGCGAAAAACTATATATAAATAAATGGAAAAACTTCATTCGGTGTGAGTGGAGTCTTTTCTTTATATAAATGGTTATGATTTGCTATCAGTTTTTAGGCTTTAGAATATTTGGCCTCAAATAACTTATACTATTAAGGGAATAATCCCTTAGTATATTGAAGATTCCCTTAAAATGTGATAGTATTAAAGGGAAAAACAATGGAGGTAAGGTTATGAGAGCTTTTAATTATTCTGAAATTAAAAATCAGAAATGGGATTCGGATATCCTGAGTTTGATAGCTGCAATATATAAAGAAGCTGGAAAGCAGGAGATGTATCTTAAACAGCGACCAGAGGAACTGGAAAAACTGGTTGAAATTGCAAAAATACAGAGTACAGAAGCATTTAATGCGATTGAGGGTATTGTAACAACCAGTACCCGTATCAGACAGCTGGTAGAAGAAAAAACAGCACCTCAGAACCGTGATGAACAGGAAATTGCAGGCTATCGTGATGTATTGAATATTATTCATGAAAATTTTGATGCGATTCCTATCTCGCAGCGATATATTCTTCAACTCCACAAAATTTTGTATAGCCATATGAACAACCCGATGGCAGGAAAAACAAAAAGTGTGCAGAATTATATTAGTGCCACATACCCGGATGGTCATGTTGAAACACTTTTTACTCCGCTTGCACCTTATGAAACACCAGAAGCATTGGATAAAATATGTGAAGAATATAATCGGGTAATAGGAAATATGGAAGTGGAACCGCTAATTGTTGTTCCGATTTTTATTCATGATTTTCTCTGTATCCATCCTTTCAACGATGGGAATGGCAGAATGAGCCGTTTGCTTACAACACTGTTATTATATAGAAATGGTTTTTATGTTGGTAAATATATTTCTTTGGAAGCAAAAATTGCAAAAAATAAAGATTTATATTATAACGCACTTGGGAGGTCACAGGATGGCTGGCATGAAGGTATGGAAGATGTTGTTCCGTTTATAAAATACTTGCTGGGAATAGTTCTTTCTGCATACAAAGATTTTGAAGAACGGTTTGCACTTGTAGAAACAAAGCGATCTGCTCTTGAAATGGTAAGATGTGCGACCATGAATAAGTTAGGACGCTTTACCAAGCAGGATATTCGAGAACTTTGTCCGTCGCTGAGTATAAGTTCTATTGAAGGGGCATTGCGGAAGTTAGTGGCATCTGGAGAATTAAAGAGAGAGGGAGTGGGGAAAAATATCTGTTATTATAGATTGAAATAAGGCCACTGCAATCCCGTTGGCTTTAGACAATGGGTAGTTCACGAATTGTTTTATTTTTAAAATATATCTACTATTTAAAATATCAAGAAGGAGCAGAAAAAAGCATGAAAAAGAAGAAAAATGAGAGGGATGGTTTTAAGAGCAGAACAGGTTTTGTTCTGGCATGTATAGGTTCGGCGGTTGGTATGGGAAATATCTGGCGTTTTCCCTATATGGTATCAGACTGGGGAGGAATGACTTTTCTGCTTCCCTATGTCCTGTTTGTCATTTTGATAGGTGCGTCCGGTGTGATTGAAGAAATGGCACTTGGACGTGCGGCAAAAGGAGGTCCGATTAAGGCTTTCGGAACCTGTACGGAAATGCGCACAGGCAGAAGAAAAACAGGAGAAATCATCGGAACCATTCCGGTTCTTGGTTCACTTGCACTGGCCATCGGATATACCGTAGTAGTCGGATGGATATTTAAGTATACATTTCTTGCACTGACAGGAAAAGTTGCCGGTATGGGACAGGATATGGACGTAATCGGCGGTATGTTCGGTAGTACGGCATCTGCATTTGGAAATAACTTCTGGCTTGTGATTGCCATGATTGTTACGGCTGTAATTATGGCTATGGGGATTGCCGGAGGTATTGAAAAGGCAAATCGGATTATGATGCCGCTGCTGTTTGTAATGCTTCTCGGACTTGGAATTTACATTTTTACCCTGCCGGGTTCAGAGGTAGGATATCAATACATATTTACAATCAAACCACAGGGACTGCTTGATATCCGGTTATGGATTTATGCATTTGGGCAGGCATTTTTCTCACTCTCCATTGCAGGCAACGGAACCGTTATCTACGGTTCGTATCTGAACGAGTCAGAAGATGTGGTGAGTTCTGCAAGAAATGTGGCGATTTTTGATACACTGTCGGCATTACTTGCAGCATTTGTTATCATTCCGGGGATGGCTGTCGGTGGGGCAGAATTGTCTTCCGGCGGACCGGGACTTATGTTTATCTATCTCATTAATGTATTTAATGGGATGCCGGGCGGAAAAATGGTTGGAATGATTTTTTATGTCTGCGTCCTGTTTGCTGGCATGAGTTCCCTTGTAAATCTGTACGAAGCACCAGTGGCAACCCTGCAGGAAAAATTTGGACTGAAAAGAGCAGCAGCGGTTGGAACGATTGCTGTGACAGGCTGTGTTGTTGCACTCGTCATTCAGGGCATCGTTTCCGGATGGATGGATGCCGTTTCTATCTATATCTGTCCGCTGGGTGCGATGCTTGCGGCCATCATGTTCTTCTGGGTGGCAGGAAAAGACTTTGCACTCGATGCAGTCAACCGGGGAAGGCAAAAACAAATCGGGGCATGGTTTATTCCGTTGGGAAAATACATACTTGTTCCACTGGCATTTGTGGCACTCGTGGCAGGAGCAGTTCTTGGAGGAATCGGGTAATTGTATAGTAAAAAATAGGAAATTAAAGAAGACAGATATATTAATGGGAAAAAATATATAAAATAATGTATAGAGAGATGGGGAATAATACAAATGATAAAATAGGTAAAGTTATAATATTAAAGAATTTAATAATTGAATTTGCGTAAAAATATGCAAAAACCATTGATAAATGGATTGATAAATGCTATTCTATAATCATGTTGATAACATAAATGGAAGGAGAAAATATAGTATGTTGCTGGAGTTTTCGTGTTCAAATCATAAATCTATAAAAGATAAAGTTCTTTTTTCAGTTGTTGCAGGAACAGATACTACATTTGAAGACAAAATAGAAGAAATTACAGGAATAAGAGTTCTTAAGTCAGCGGTAATTTATGGTGCAAATGGTTCTGGAAAAAGTAATTTTATTGATGCGATTTCGTTTGTAAAGAATCTGGTTATGAATAGTATTATGTATCAGCCTGGACAGGGAATCAGACAGATTCCGCATAAATTAAAAGGGGTGGAAAATGAAAGCACATATCAGGTCCATTTTGTGACAGAAGGAACAAGGTATGTGTATGGATTTTCGCTGGTAAATATGCTGATTAAGGAAGAATATTTATATTATTTTCCGAATGGCAGACAGGCAAAAATATTTGACAGAAAAGAACAGGAGTTTACATTGGGAAGTAAATTCAGAGGTAAATTTGGTGCGTGTAAGGATGTCTTAAAACCTAATAGATTGTTATTATCCTGTGCAGCAAATTTTACTTCGATAAAAGAAGTGGAAGATGCATTTTGCTTTTTCAGCAATGAATTGGTTGTTTATGCACCGGAAAACCAGGGAAATTGGATGAATTATTCTTTATATCAGATTAATGCAAATGAAAAAATGAAGGAAGCAGTCATTTCATTTATGAGGGGATTGGGAATGGGAGTGAAAGATATAAAGGTAAACATTGACCAAAAAGAGATGGAAGCATTTGAGCTGCCGCCATTTTTGTCGGATGAATTTAAAAATATACTATTACAGACGAAAGTTGATGACATTACAGCAAAAGTAGTATATGAGAAATTTGAAACAGATTTGATGCAGGATGAATCAACA
>FR900156.1:18643-18933 GCA_000437755.1 Roseburia sp. CAG:303 | reverse complement strand
TCAGAAGTTATTTGGTTTATTATGTCCGCTGATAGATATTATGGTCAATGGTAAAGTGCTTATTTGCGATGAACTGGAGTCAAGTCTGCATGAGTCACTTGTATATGAACTTGTTAGAATGTTTATGAACTATAAAACAGATAAATTTGCTCAGATAATATTTACAACTCATGAAACCGGATTATTAAATCTTGATTTATTCAGGCGTGACCAAATCTGGTTTACAGAGATGGATGGAATAGAACGTGGTACAGATTTATATTCACTTGCAGAAATAAAAAATGTAAGAA
>FR900156.1:18094-18635 GCA_000437755.1 Roseburia sp. CAG:303 | reverse complement strand
GAAATAAAAAATGTAAGAAAAGAAGATAATTTCGGAAAAGGATATATAGCTGGCAAGTACGGGGCAATTCCTATGTTAAATGTTAATTTTGCAAGCATAGTATCAAAGATGTAGCGAGGTGACGATATGAGTGTAAGAGACCTGTCACTTGCAGTACGGGCGGAAGATGTCAGGGAAGCAAGGAGAATTCCTGTTCCTGTGCATTTTTCCAGAGAACAGATAAAAAATCATTTTAATGAAAGTATTGAGGCTGTAAAAGAACAGTTTGATGTGGCTGAATCTCTTTTTCAAAGTGATAATAAAGAGGGGTGCAAAATGATATGGCGTTCTCAGATTGTTTTAGCCGAAGGACTTTTGGATTTTTATCTGCATGAAGTAAGTAAGTATTGTATGTTTCAGATGTTTTGTGGAAACTGGGAAAAATCTCCAAAGTATGATTCGTTTTTAGTTCCGATGTCAAAGGTTGAGGAAGCTGTTTCAGTTGCATCATCGAATGAATGGTTTTTTGAATATCTGAATCATCGTTTCAGCAGAGATGTTT
>FR900156.1:15177-18059 GCA_000437755.1 Roseburia sp. CAG:303 | reverse complement strand
AATTGTTTCGAAGAAGAAATGAAATTGCCCACCAAAATGACAGAAGTCATGAAACAGCAGTACAAACTGACATTACAAGGGATTTTGTGGAAGTATACATAAATAACATAGAATGTATAGTTAATGCTGTGGATGAAAGAATCGAAGAAAAAGATTTAAACATATAGAAAGAAAATAAAACTTGACAACAGTACGATTTCATACTATTACACCGCATGGTACGAAAACGTACTGTTTTTGCGATGTAAAAAATAGAGAGCGTATGACTGACTCCATTTCCACAGGCAAAGTATGACAGGAGTTTGCGAAGAAACTGATATTGCCATTGCTTCAGTATGAGGAAGAAGCCATCGATATGCTGGATGATGCGGAGTTGGAAGTGGCGGTTGCGGTACAGACCAGATTTGCGGATATTCTGCTGGAGAAGGTAAAGAAAAATGCACCAAAAATAAATAAGAATAAAGGGGAGAAATAATTGGAAACCTGTATACAACCGTGGACGGGATTTTTGTTGCCCGTTGGGTAAATACGGATGCTTTGTCTGCGATTAATATTACGATGCCGATGATTTATGTGGCATCTGCTTTGGGGATGATGTTTGGAAGCGGGGGAAATTTTCTCACTGCTGATGGCGGTGGCATTCGGGTTTAGTGTCATTCTGGCAATTCTCTGTTTTATTTTTCTGAATCCACTGTGTCATTTTCTTGGCTCGGATGACCAGCTGCTTGTGTATTGCAGGCAGTACATGATTCCGGTACTGATTTCACTGCCATTTGCCGTGTTCACCATGGTGTTTCAAATGAGTTTTAGTAAAATATATAATATAATAAATACATCGTAAAAATAAGAATCTTTCAGAATCATGAAATCAGAATTCGATGCAAGCTCTGTGTATCTTCATCGTGATGACCGCATAAAAGCACAGTTTCTCACATGCTTCATATCACTTATGATTTACAGGATACTTGAAAAACAGCTTGATAACAGCTTTACATGTGAGGAAATCATAAACACCCTGCGCAAAATGAATGTCAGGGAAGTAAAACAATGGCTGGAATAATCAGACGTTCCAAAGATGGGATTATATATTACAACAGGGGTTAATGCAACAAAATAGATGATAACGTTTACGATAACGTTGTCAGAAATAACCCCTGCATTAATAATAATATTGTAGATGACATAAAAAGAACGAATAGGCTATGAAATTTCAGGAAAATATGATGTTACATCGAATTCTTTTATAAATGTTATAAACTTTGTCAGATGTTCTGGTATAAAAATCCCCTTTTTCCATATAATACCAAACCTGCTGGAAAACGCCGGAGAGACAGGAATTGACAAGAAATCTTCCTGGTTGGCAGTAAGGGAGGAATATAGAAAAGCTCCACATTTGCCACCACGGATGAAGTTCAGGATAGTGACCAACTGGCTGCAATACATATGAATATTGGGAGTGATTCCAGCAGAACGCATCTGGGTAATAACAGTCTGTGTCTGGACGGAGTCTGTGTTAAATAAGATAATGGGTTCATCTTTTAACATTTCCATGGTGATTTCTTTTTCATGGGCATACCGGTGGGTCTTGTGGACACAATAGACATATCTGTCTTTCATTATGGTATAGCTGTTGTATTTACCCAGATTGTAAAAGTCCATATTCGCCATTGCCACATCTAATTGTTCATTATCTATCATAGAGCGGGCACGTATAGAACCATATTCTAAAAGCTGGATTGGGATATGGTACTGTTCCTGAAATTGATCGGTGACTCTGGGAAAAAATACGGTGCTGATCATAGGCGGAATTCCAATGCGCAATGGAGGACGATTCTCTTCAATATTTGAAAAATCAGCATAGAGTTCTTGTGTCTGTTTCAAGATATATTCTGCTTTCTGATAAAAGGCCTCTCCGTCTTTCGTGAGGGAAATTCTGTTTTTTCCATGATTAAAAAGCTTTAAATGAAATTCTTTTTCCAAATCACGAATAGAGGTGGATATTGTAGGTTGTGAGACGTAAAGTGCCTTTGCAGCTCTTGTAATACTGTGATAGCGGCATACCATACAAAAATATTCCAATTGTGTTAGTGTCATGACAGGAAAACCTCCATTTCTTTTACGAAATTAATAATATAATTTGAGTATAGCTAAAAACTATGCTATCGTCAAGTATATTAAATGTACATTATGCTTGAAATGAGATATATTATAGAGGAAAACTAATATTGTAACATAAAGGAATGAAAATTTGGAGGAAAAAAGATATGTCAAATGAGGCACAGGTAAAGAAACTGACAGATGTCATGGCGCAGTTCGTAGGATTTACTGCGAAGAAACTGCCGGATGATGTCATTGCAAAATTGCAGGAACTAAGAGGCAAAGAAGACACTCCCATGACCAAGGTCATCTATGATACCATGTTCCGTAACCAGAAACTGGCTCTGGAAATGGATCGTCCTTCCTGTCAGGACACTGGGGTATTACAGTTCTGGGTAAAATGCGGTACAAAATTCCCACTTATTGATGATCTGGAAGGATTGTTAAAAGATGCGGTAGTACAGGCAACCTTTGCGACACCGTTACGTCACAATTCCGTAGAGACTTTTGATGAGTACAATACCGGAAAAAATGTTGGAAAGGGAACTCCTACGGTATGGTGGGATATTGTTCCAAACTCGGATCAGTGTGAGATCTATACTTACATGGCTGGTGGCGGATGTACGCTTCCGGGTAACGCTACCGTTCTGATGCCGGGAGAAGGATATGAAGGTGTGACGAAGTTCGTGCTGGACCGTATGACTTCTTATGGATTAAATGCCTGTCCACCATTGCTGGTAGGTGTCGGCATAGGCACTTCCGTAGAGACTGCAGCACTGAACTCC
>FR900156.1:0-15151 GCA_000437755.1 Roseburia sp. CAG:303 | reverse complement strand
AAAAAAGCACTGATGAGACAAATAGGCTCTCATAATGATAATGAAAAGGCAGCCAAGATGGAGAAGCTGTTGGAAGATGGTATCAATGCCATTGGTCTTGGTCCGCAGGGCATGGGTGGAAATTACTCTGTCATGGGGGTCAATATCGAGAATACCGCACGTCATCCGTCTGCGATTGGTGTTGCTGTAAATGTGGGATGTTGGAGCCACAGAAGAGGACATATCATTTTTGATAAAGATCTGAACTTTACGGTAGACACACATACCGGTTTTGAATACAAGGAAGAGAACTAATTCAGAAGGAGAAAATAACAATGGCAGTAGAAATAAAAGATGGTAAGAAAACTTTGTTCACACCCGTATCCGCAGAGGATCTGAAAGATGTTCATATTGGTGACATCGTATATCTGACAGGTGACATTACGACCTGTCGTGACGTGGCACACCGCCGTGTTGTAGAGGAAGGAAGAGAGATTCCTGTAGATGTTAAGGATGCGGCAATCTTTCATGCAGGACCAATCATCCGTCCGCTTGGAGATGAAAAATACGAAATGGTATCTGTAGGTCCGACGACTTCCATGAGAATGGAAAAATTTGAGTATGAATTTGTAGAGGCCACCGGGGTCAGAGTCATTGTCGGTAAGGGTGGTATGAAGGAAAATACGCAGAGAGCCTGCAAGGATTTCGGCGCAATCCATTGCGTATTTCCTGCAGGAAATGCTGTTGTGGCAGCTGCTGAGGTAGAAGAGATTGTGGAAGCACAATGGAAGGATTTGGGAATGCCGGAGACACTGTGGCACTGTCACGTAAAAGAATTCGGTCCTTTGATTGTATCCATTGATTCTTATGGAAAAAACTACTTTGAAGAGAAGAAAGTGGAATACAACAAGAAGAAAGATGAACAGATTGAGATCATCAGTAAGCAGGTTGGATTCATCAAATAAGAAGACGAAATGTGTAGGAATCTGGAGTATTGTATAAAGAGAAAGGATAAGAAAATGACAGAGAAAAATATGCATTATGGTATTCAAGCGAAATGGTATGGTTTTCAGAAAATTGGGATTTATAATGGAAATACATTTGAATTAAATAATCTGGATGTACTGATACTGAAAGAACAGAAATGTTATTCCTATCATATTAACACTATTGCCGCTCATTCCGAATGGATAGAAAACGGGGTAGAAACTGATTCGGGAGAAAAACGTAAGGAGTTTCATTCTGTTGGTTACTTTGAAGGAAAGCAAAGAATTATAGATACAAAGCTTTTTAATAAGGATACTGGTATTTATGAAGGAGAACCTCATGATGCATTGGTGTGGCCAGATACAGATGCAGACGAAAAATGGAAAAAAGAACTTGTTTTTCAGATGGAAGAGGTTCATGTACAGGTAAGAATACGTTTTATAGCCAGAGGTCCTAAAGTGGCGTTTTGTGGACATAGTTTTACTGGATTGTGGGACAGCTCTTATTATTATTTCAGGGAACTGGCAAAAATGGGTGGCTGGAATGCAAGAGTAGCTTACAGCTATTGGGGAGGAACTGGCATTGCTCATTACGCAGGTCTTGTGGAAGGATGTGAAGAACGGGCTGAGCAGTGTGAGAAACTGATTAACAGCAATGAATATTATGATTATTTTGTTGTAGCTGGAAACAGTAATGAGGCCGTGGAAACTTATAGCGGAGAGATTGGTGCGAAAGATTATAAACAGAGACCGAGGATGTTGCAAGGAGCAAAAATATTACATGATAAAATACATGGTAAGGCAGGGAAAATGATTCTATGGGCACCACATGCATATCAGTATGGATATCTTCAAAGCATGGCTCCAAAGCCATGGAGGCCGGGTATGCCTGGAGATGTATATGATAAAAATGGAGATGATTATATACTCACCATGACCACAGAAGAAATGGCGAGAGTAAACGCAGAGTGGTATTTGAAAATGACTGAAACGCTGGGTAAGGATACAGAAGTGCTTCCGGTATGTTTAGGATATTGGGAACTCAGAAAACAATATGGCTTATATGTGAATCCTTATTTGTCTCCGGAAGAAGGTGGAGATTACGGACACCAGAACAATATAGGAAATTATATTGCGGCTTGTTTATTGTATGCAAAGGTGTTTGAAGAAAGTCCGGAAGGATTGGGGATTCCAGTATCTCATACCTTTGGAATGCCTGGAGGAAAGGTGACACAAGAACAGGCAGAAATAATTCAGCAAGTTAGCTGGAATGTATATAATAATTGGAAAAAAACAGAATAGAAGTGTGTTTATATGCTCGCAGAAGATGATTAGTGCTTATAACAGCCTGAAAATTTTCTGTGAGTATTTAAATGTCTTTGTGACAAATAACGATAGATTACATTAAAAAAATGGCATTGTGTAAAGCACTTGTAAAAATGTTGTAATGTATAAGTGAAAAATATATCTCTGATAGCATAATAAGGAGTCAGTATAAGTAAAAACTATACCAGTATCAGGGATTTTAAATTTACAAAATATGAAAGTATAATTAAAATATCAAAAAAATTAATTTCCTGCGTACACCATTTTCAAGAAAATATTTTTCATCGAGAGTCTTTTAGAAACAGCAAAAATAAAGCCGATGGTAAATCAGATATTACTGCACATCAGCAATACACCGCTTGAGCTGGTAGAATACTGCCAGAAAAATGAGCTTGACAGATTTACGTTTACTCTGGACAGTTATATCTGGATGTATGAAAAAGCGAAGGAAGATAAGACATTTCGCACAGATATTCCCAAAGACGTATTTATGCGTGCGACGGTGCATACTATGATGGCTGCCTGTGCATAGTGAAGAAGGAAGAATAAAGAATGGAGGAGCTTTTTTCCAGTGAGACACTATTGTTTCATGGCTCCGTGGTTGCGATGGATGGAAAACATCATCTGAGCCAGAATATATCCGTGCCGTTGGCAGGCATCTGTATTTTAATACGGGATACCAAAAATCATATCGAAAAAATAGAGAAAAGAGTGGCATATGAGGGAATGCAGTAAAAGAAAAAATCATATGTTTTGATATTACTGCTGGTACAGATGATACTTAGTATTTTTGTCACACACAGGCCGCAGGCATTAAAAATCTGTGACAGAAAGATAGAGTTTCAGGAGGAAAAAGATGAGATTGACAACGATTTGTTATATAGAAAAGGATGACAGCTATCTGATGCTTCACAGAACCAAAAAGCAAAACGACCAGAGTCACGATAAATGGCTTGGGGTTGGAGGAAAATTTGAGAAAGATGAAAGCCCGGATGAATGTATGCTGCGTGAGGTAAAAGAGGAAACAGGACTGACACTGGAATCTTTCCGGCTCCGCGGGGTCATGACCTTTGTATCCGATGTCTGGGAGACAGAATATATGTTTATCTATACGGCGGATGCTTTTTCCGGAATATTAAAGGAATGTGACGAAGGAGACTTGCAGTTGGTAAAGAAAGCGGATATCATGAATCTGAAGCTCTGGGAGGGAGATAAGATTTTCCTGAAAAAACTGATGGACGGGGAGGACTTTTTTACGATAAAAATGGTGTATCAGGGAGAAAAACTCATAGAAGTGCTTTCTTAATGAAAAGTTTTATCTTAAATAAAATTTATCAATTATAGTTGACATTGCAGAATCTTTGTATTATAGTTTACACGTATTGAAGATTCAATATAGCGACCACATGGTTTTTATGTTAAGCCTAGCGGACGGGCGGGTCATTTGCCGAGTGTAACGAGGTTACACATTATTGATTGAGTTAGAAGCTCAAATTTTATAGGTTGATTTTATTATCATGCCAAAGCGCATATCATCTTGTGAAACGGTCAATAAAAGCGGTAAGAAAGACTTGCTTAAACACTAGGGAAAGAAGAATGATTTTTAGATTAAGGTGTGATTTTAAAAGAATCGCACCTTTTTTGCGTTATAATAATTGACAGGGAGAAAAAGAAATGGATTTAAAAAGACAGGCATCAGCTCCGTTGTATGAGGCAATCGAGAAATTCAGGAAAAAAAGGATTGTACCTTTTGATGTGCCAGGACATAAAAGAGGCCGAGGAAATTCGGAACTGGTAGATTTACTTGGCGAACGTTGTGTGGGGATTGATGTCAATTCGATGAAACCGCTGGATAATCTGTGCCACCCCGTATCGGTCATCAAGGAGGCGGAGGAGCTGACAGCAGAGGCATTTGGTGCCAGACATGCATTTTTTATGGTGGGAGGCACCACCCAGGCGGTCCAGAACATGGTGCTGTCCGTATGTAAAGCGGGAGATGAGATTATCGTTCCAAGAAATGTACACAAAAGTGTGATAAATGCGCTGATTTTATGCGGTGCCACCCCGGTATATTTAAACACGGAAATCAATGCCAAACTTGGGATTGTACTGGGGGTAACGGTCGGACAGGTCGAAAAAACCATCAAAGAACACCCAAAGGCGGTGGCTGTGCTGGTTAATAATCCTACGTATTACGGCATCTGTTCCGATATCAGGGGAATCTGTGAAGTGGCACACAGGCATGGACTGAAAGTATTAGCGGACGAAGCACATGGGACGCATCTGTATTTTGGAGATAACCTGCCAATAAATGCCATGAAAGCAGGGGCGGATATGGCGGCAATCTCCATGCATAAATCGGGAGGTTCCCTGACCCAGAGTTCGATTCTTCTGGTAAACAATGACATGAATGCAGATTATGTGCAGACGATTATCAATATTACCCAGACTACCAGTGCCTCTTATCTGCTTTTAACCAGTCTGGATATTTCCAGAAGAAATCTGGCACTCAGGGGACGGCAGTCCTTTGAAAAGGTCAGTGAATGGGCGCAGTATGCCAGGGAAGAAATTAATTCCATCGGAGGTTATTATGCATATGGAAAAGAATTAATCAATGGAAGTACGGTCTATGATTATGATGTGACGAAATTATGCGTTTATACCAGGGATATCGGACTTGATGGCATCGAGGTCTACGATATCTTAAGGGATGAATATGATATCCAGATTGAATTTGGGGATATCGGTAATATTATGGCATATATCTCCATCGGAGACAGGATTCAGGATATTGAGCGTCTGGTAGGGGCACTTGCGGAAATCAGCAGACTATATTCAAAAGAAGAAAAACGTTTTGAGATTGACAGGCAGATGCTTCTGCCAAAAGTGGCAGCATCCCCACAAAAGGCTTTTTATGCGGAAAAGACAAAGATGCCAATCGAAAAGACAGCAGGACAGATTTCAGGAGAGTTTGTCATGGCATATCCGCCGGGTATCCCAATTCTGGCTCCGGGAGAAGAGATAACGGAGGAAATTATAGAATATATCAGGTATTCGGTGGAAAAAGGATGTTCCATGCAGGGAATGGAGGATTCTGAGCTGAAATATTTGAATGTAATAAAGATGTAGGGAGATTGGATAGATGGAGTTTTGGTTTTCAGAGCTGCATTCCCCACAGGTGAAGTTTGATATCCGGGTGGAGAAGCAGTTATTTTCGGGAAATAGTGAGTATCAGAGGATTGATGTGTTTGAATCACCAGAGTTTGGAAAGTTTCTGACATTGAATGGAAGTGTGATTTTTTCCGAACAGGATTGTTTTATTTATAATGAAATGGTGGTGCATGTACCCATGTCCGTGCATCCGGATGTGAAGAAGGTGCTGATTATCGGTGGTGGTGATGGAGGAGTGTCCAAGGAGCTTTTGCAGTACGAGAGCATTGAAACCATCGACATTGTGGAACAGGATGCGATGTTTGTGGAGGTGTGCAGGGAGTATTTTCCGGATACGGCAGAGGGACTAGAAGATGAAAGAGTGCATATTTATAACTATGATGCCCTGCGTTTTCTGCGTTCCAAAATGGATGCGTATGACCTCATTATCAATGATGCCACGGACCCGTTTGGTGCTTCGGAAGGATTGTTTACCAGGGAATTTTATGGAAGCTGTTTTAAGGCCCTGAAGGAGGATGGGATTTTAGTATACCAGCATGGAAGTCCTTTTTATGATGAGGATGAGGAGGCTTGCCGCAGTATGCATCGAAAAGTATATCATACCTTTCCAATCAGCAGGGTTTATCAGGCACATATACCGACAAGTCCTTCCGGCTACTGGCTGTTTGGATTTGCATCGAAAAAGTACCATCCGTTAAAGGATTTCCAGGCAGAGAACTGGAAAAAAAGAAAGATACATACAGAATATTATACGACAAATCTGCATATGGGAGCTTTTATGCTGCCAAAATACGTGGAAGAATTGTTAGAACAGGAGGAAGAAAGATGAACAGAGTATTAGTGATTGGATGTGGTGGTGTTGCACAGGTGGCAATTCATAAGATTTGCCAGGCAGAGGAAGTGTTTTCAGATTTATGCATAGCAAGCAGAACGGTGGCAAAGTGTGAGAAACTTGCACGGGAGCTGGAGACAAAAACACAGACAAAGATTACCACTGCACAGGTGGATGCGGACCACACGGAGGAAGTGATTGCGCTGATAAAAAAATTTCAGCCGGATGTGGTGTTAAATGTAGCCCTGCCTTATCAGGACCTTACGATTATGGATGCCTGCCTTGCCTGCAAAGTACCTTATGTGGATACGGCAAATTATGAGTGTGAAGATACGGACAATCCACAGTGGAGAAAAATTTACGAAGAGAGATGCAAAAAACTTGGATTTACCGCATATTTTGATTATTCCTGGCAATGGGCGTACCGGGAAAAATATAAAGAAGCAGGAATTACGGCACTGCTTGGAAGTGGATTTGACCCAGGGGTAACAAGTGTATTTACAGCATATGCGCAGAAGCATTATTTCGATGAGATTCATACCATTGATATTCTTGACTGCAATGGTGGTGACCACGGATATCCGTTTGCGACTAATTTCAATCCTGAGATTAATTTAAGGGAAGTATCTGCACCTGGTTCTTACTGGGAGGATGGCCACTGGGTAGAAATTCCTCCGATGTCCATTAAGAGGGAATATGAGTTTGAGGGTGTGGGAAAGAAGGATATGTACCTTCTGCACCATGAGGAAATTGAGGCTCTGGCAGCAAATATTCCACATGTAAAGAGAATCCGTTTTTTCATGACATTTGGACAGAGCTATCTTACCCATATGAAATGTCTGGAAAATGTCGGAATGTTAAGAACGGATGCGGTGAACTTTCATGGACAGGAAATCGTGCCAATCCAGTTTTTAAAGGCATTGCTACCAGACCCTGCATCTCTTGGACCAAGAACTGTCGGAAAGACGAATATCGGATGTATTTTTACCGGAATCAAAGATGGAAAAGAGAGAAAAATCTATATTTATAATGTATGTGACCATCAGGAATGTTACCGTGAGGTTGGCTCCCAGGCAATCTCTTATACAACAGGAGTGCCG
This sequence comes from Roseburia sp. CAG:303, assembly GCA_000437755.1. Taxonomy (GTDB): domain Bacteria; phylum Bacillota; class Clostridia; order Lachnospirales; family Lachnospiraceae; genus CAG-303. The sequence goes on along the minus strand of FR900156.1, from coordinate 7,757 downwards.
GCTATGATAGGAACCATGCTGGTGGCAAAGGGCATCTGGAAAACACCGGGAGTATTTACCACGGATGAGTTTGACCCGGACCCATATATGGAAGCACTCAATACTTACGGACTTCCATGGATTGTGGACGAAAATCCGGTTTTAGTCGAGTAAGAGACAGGCAGAAAGGAAACGTATGAAAATAGATAAGTTAAAAACACCGGTTTACATTATTGATGAAAAGAAATTAATCCAGAATCTGGAACGGTTAAAAAGTGTGGAGGAACATACGGGATGTCATATTCTGCTTGCACAGAAAGCATTTTCCTCTTATGCGGAATATCCTCTGATTGCTGAGTACATCAGTGGTACTACAGCAAGCGGTCTTTACGAGGCAAGGCTTGGTGCAGAATGTATGGGAAAAGAAAACCACGTTTTTGCACCTGCGTATAAAAAAGAGGATATGGAAGAACTGGTAAAAATTTGTAACCATATCATATTTAATTCCGTTTCTCAGTTAAAACGCTATAAAAAACTTTGCAGGAAGGCAGGAGTGAGTGTAGGATTGCGTGTGAATCCGGAATACTCCACGCAGGGAGAGCATGGAATCTATGACCCATGTGCCAGAGGAAGCAGACTGGGAGTGACACTGAAAAATTTACAGGATGAAATAAACAGACAGCCGGATATCCTGGATGGGCTGGAAGGGATTCATTTTCATACGTTATGTGAACAAAATGCGGATGCACTGGAGGCTACCCTGCGAGTGGTAGAGGAGAAATTTGGTTTCTTATTAAAAGATATGAAATGGGTGAATTTTGGCGGTGGACATCATATTACCAGGGAAGATTATCAGGTGGAGAGACTGGAAAACTGCATCCGGAAAATCAGGGATACCTATCAGGTAGAGGTATATGTGGAACCGGGGGAGGCTGTTGCATTAAATGCGGGATATCTTAAGACAACCGTTCTTGACAAAGTGGAAAATGAGATTATTACTCTGATTCTGGATGCATCGGCAGCCTGCCATATGCCGGACGTACTTGAGATGCCATATACACCGCCATTAAAAGATGCCATCAGGCTTTCTGATATCGGACAGGAAATCTGGCAGCCAGGAGAGCCCGGAAAGTATCGTTACCGCCTGTCCTCCTATACCTGCCTTGCGGGGGATATTATCGGGGATTATGAGTTTTCTAAGGAAATACAGATTGGTGACCAACTGCTTTTTGAGGATATGGCGATTTATTCCATGGTAAAAAACAATACATTTAATGGAATACCACTTCCGGATATTGCCATACAAAGGGTGGATGGTTCCTGCGAGGTATGGAAGAAGTTTGACTATGAAGATTTTAAGAGGAGACTGTAAAATGGATGGTGAAAGAACAAAACAGGAGACACCGGGGGCAGCAGGATATCGTATGCCCGCAGAATTTGAAAGACACAGAGGATGTCTTATGATATGGCCGCAAAGGCCTGGCTCCTGGCCGTATGGTGCAGAAAATGCAAAGAAGGTATTTGCGGAAATTGCAGGGATTCTCTCACGCAGTGAACAGGTGACGATGCTGGTATCGCAGGCTCTCTATGAAGAAGCAGAGAGGATGCTTTCTCCGAAAGTGAATCTTTTGAAAATGGAATCAGATGATGCATGGGCAAGGGATACCGGGCCGACATTTGTGGTGAGTGGAACGGATGAGACTGCTTATGAAGAGAGGAAACTTGCAGGTATTAACTGGGAATTTAATGCCTGGGGCGGAAATTATGACGGACTGTATGCAAACTGGAAAAAAGACAATGAAATAGCAGCAAGTGTGTTACAGGAGATGAATTGCCGGATGTTTGACGCAGCACCATTTGTATTAGAGGGAGGTTCCATCCATACAGATGGACAGGGAACCATGCTTGTCACAGAAAACTGTCTGCTTAGTCCGGGCAGAAATCCGGGACTAAGCAGACAGCAGATAGAAGAGAAACTGAAAGAATACTGCGGAGCAGAAAAAATCATCTGGCTGCCTTGTGGAATTTACCAGGATGAAACCAATGAACATGTGGATAATGTATGTGCATTTACGGCTCCTGGGGAAGTGGTACTCGCATGGACGGATGACAGGAAAGACCCGCAGTATGCCATGAGTCAAGCCTGCCTGCAGGTACTTGAACGGGAGACGGATGCAAGAGGCAGGAAGTTTCTCGTGCGAAAACTTCTGATACCGGAAACACCGGTATGTATCACAGAGCAGGAATTAAATGGTCTGCAGTTTGAAGAGGGCGAAGATATCAGAGAGGCAGGAGAGAGATTAGCCGCTTCTTATGTGAATTTTTATATTGCAAATGATGCAGTTTTGGTTCCACAGTTTGGAGATGCACATGACAAACTGGCATGTCTTACATTGCAGGAAGCATTTCCGGCAAGAACCATAGAGCCGGTATTTGCAAGAGACATTATTGTGGGTGGTGGAAATATCCACTGTATCACGCAGCAGATTCCATTAGCAGGGAAAGGAGTGGAGGATTCATGAGAAAAGTAAAATATGCAGGGATTCAGATGCAGTGCAGCAAATCCGTAGAGGAAAATATACAAAAGGCGGACCACATGGTAAGAGAAGCGGCCGCTTTTGGTGCACAGATTATCCTGCTTCCGGAGCTTTTCGAAAGATGGTATTTTTGTCAGGAAAGAAATTATGATTATTATGCATATGCGTCTGCATTGGAGGAAAATCCGGCAGTACAGCATTTTCAAAAGGTCGCAGAGGAGTTAAAAGTGGTGCTTCCGATTAGTTTTTATGAAAGGGATGTCAATAACTTTTATAATACAGTTGCCGTGATTGATGCGAATGGAAAGATTCTTGGAACCTACCGCAAAACTCATATTCCGGATGACCATTATTATCAGGAAAAGTTTTATTTTTCACCGGGAAATACCGGATTTAAGGTCTGGGATACCTGTTATGGAAAAATAGGTGTCGGAATCTGCTGGGACCAGTGGTTTCCGGAGGCTGCCAGGGAGATGGCACTCATGGGTGCAGAGCTTCTTCTTTATCCTACGGCCATCGGTTCAGAACCAATTCTTGAGGTTGACAGTATGCCACACTGGAGAAGATGCATGCAGGGACATGCGGCATGCAACATTGTGCCGGTAGTGGCAGCCAACCGTATCGGGGAAGAAAAAGTGCTTCCATCAAAAGAAAATGCAGGGCAGAGTTCCTCTCTTGTCTTTTATGGTTCTTCTTTTGTCACAGATGCAACAGGAGAAATTGTTATGCAGGCAGAGCGTGATAAGGAAATGATTGTCTATGGTGAATCCGATTTGGATGAAAACAGAGAGCTGAGAGTGGGCTGGGGACTTTTTCGGGACAGGAGACCGGAAATGTATGCAAAGAATTTTTGACCTTTGGTGCAGAATATGATATGATATAAGTAGGAATGCCAGGGAAACAACCCGCAGGCATCAAAGTGAAAGGCTATTCTAAACAGAAAAGAGGATAATCATGGAAAATGTATTTATTATGAAGCATCCGCTTATCACACATAAAATTTCGCGTCTGCGTGATAAGACAACTGGAACAAACGAGTTCCGTGCATTGGTAGAAGAAATCGCAATGCTGATGGGATATGAAGCATTAAGCGATTTACCGATGGAAGAAGTCGAGGTGGAAACGCCAATTGAAACTTGTAAGACGGAAGTGCTTTCAGGAAGAAAGCTTGCGGTAGTACCGATTCTGCGTGCCGGACTTGGTATGGTCAGCGGAATCACCGCACTGGTACCAACTGCAAAGATTGGTCATATCGGTTTATACCGTGACGAGACCACACATGAGCCGCAGGAATATTACTGTAAGCTGCCGGACCCGATTGCAGAGCGTTTAATCGTGGTAACAGATCCGATGTTAGCAACCGGAGGCTCTGCGGTGGAAGCAGTCAACTTTATCAAACAGCATGGTGGAAAAAACATCAAATTCTTATGCATTATCGCAGCACCGGAAGGGGTAAAGCATTTTCATGAGGCACATCCGGATGTACAGCTTTATGTGGGACATCTTGACCGTGAGTTAAATAAGGATGCTTATATCTGTCCAGGACTGGGAGATGCCGGTGACAGAATTTTTGGAACAAAATAATGGACACTCTTTGAATTGGACACATTTTAGTACACTTTTACGTGTACAGAACTTTAGATAGAAATATTAGTACAAAAAAAGGGGAGCCGCACTTGTGCGGCCCCCTTTTTTTGCTGAAAGTAACATTGAATTACATTTCACACCCTAAAAACGACATTTCGCACTTTGTGAAAAAAATGTGAAAAATTTTGTGCTATAATAAGAAATAATTCATAGGGTAAAAGATAACAATTTCATAAAAGGAGGACTGACTATGGAAATAAGAAAAAGAACAGGTGCAGCTACCTGGCTGCTTGGCATTCTTGCCGCAGTCATGCTTATCTGCTCCGGCAAAACAGCGTATGCCGCAGAACAGGCAGAGCTTTCCGGAGGAAATGTGGATGCAGAAAACGGCAAAACCGTACAGTATGCGGTGACACTGGAAAATAATCCGGGTCTCTGGGCTGTGAAGTTTACGGCTTCCTATGACAGCGAAGCACTGAAACTGACCGCAGTAAAGGCAGGGGATATTTTTACAGAGGAGGAAATCACACCTCCGCAGGAACTGACAGACACCCCATATGTATTTCTCGGAGTGAAAAACGCCCTGGAAAATACAGATAAGGAAGGGGTTGTTGTGACACTGGAGTTTGAGGTGGACAAGGACGCACAGGCAAAGGATTACGAGGTAAAGCTCGAAGTCACACAGGCGATAAACCTGGAAGGCCAGGACATTTCCGTGGCAGCAAAGAACGGAAATATTTCCGTGGTTCCATGCATCCATGAAAAGGAATGGAAGGTAACAAAGCCTGGCTGTGAAACCGCAGGAAAAAAAGAATACGTCTGCACAAAGTGCGGGGAAGTCTTTGAATCCGAAGAACTTCCGGCTACCGGACATGTGGATACGGAAATCAGAAACCAGAAGGAAGCAGGGGCAGAGCCTGGCTATACCGGGGATACCTACTGCAGGACCTGTGGAAAACTGATCCAGGCCGGAAGTGTGATTCCGGCAGTGAAAGAAACGGAAAAAGAAACAGAAACAGTGGCAGAACAGGAGACAACTGCGCAGCAGACCACTGCAGAGGAAACAAAGAAGAGTGTTTCCGAAAAGATAGGAAATGCATTAAAGACCGGGGATGCGGCAGCCATTGCAGTCATGGCAGTCCTCCTGGCAGCTTCCGGAGTGCTTGCGTTTGCGACCCGGAAGAAAATGATTGTAAGAAAAAAATAACAGAGAGGAGAAGTCGCATATGAGGATGAAAAAAAGAATCATAAGCTGCATACTGGTTGCAGCAATGTTACTGACGCTGATTCCAATCCCGGCGGCAGCCAAGACAAGCGGCAACCTGTACGGGGATGCCAACGGGGACGGTGTCATCGATTTAAAGGACCTCCTTACCATAAGCAGATACCTTGGCGGCCAGGCAGAGCAGATGAATTACAGCTGTGCGGATGTCAACGGGGACGGCGTGGTCGATAAAAAAGATGTGCAGGTCTTAAAGAAGTATCTGGCAGAGTGGGATGTCACCCTCGGCCCGGACCTTGTGACCGTCAGCTTTTATGACGGGGAGAGATTGATTGATGTACTGACCGCAGAGAAGAATGCACCGCTGCAGGAAGTGCCATCCGTCGCAAAATCTTCCAAAGAGGATGCCGTGCTGCTCGGTTACTATCTTGACCCGGAGTTTACACAGCCGTTTTATGCGGATGAGGCAGTGACCGGAAATCTTACGGTCTATGCAAAGTATCAGGAACTTGATAACAGCGGTACCTTAAACGTCACCTCTTTCGCACAGATGGATATGCCGGAGGACTTAAGTTTTGAAATCGTAAGAACCTCCGGGGAAGTCGTACCGGAAGAAGCAGCCGCACTGGAAGTCAAAGACGGTTCCGACCCGGTGGCAGTCACTGTGACCGATGAGGACGGGGACGGCGTTTATACGGTAAGTGCACCGGAAGGATTCCACAAAGGATGCTCCTATGAACTGACCCTTGCAGACGGCTGGGTGTTCAAAGACAAGGAGGAAACCATCCGTACGGCAGCCTTCTCCATTGCGATGGACGAGGTGCAGAACCTGCAGATGAATGATGCAATCACTTACCTTGCAGATACCGATGAGATGGACTATGTGATGGACGGAGAGACCTATGCGGTATTAAGTGAGGACAACCTGACAGAAGACGGGGGAACGTTTGTCACTGAAGATGCCGGGGAAATGGAAGACGGGGATATTCTTTGTATCTATACAGGAATAAAGCCGACCGAAAGAAATGCGGAAAATGCAAAGGAACTCCTTGACCCTGCCGTATATGTAAAGGTAACGGGAATCAACGGGGAGGAAGTCAGCTTTGCCCCGCTTGGAAGAGAGGAACAGGCAGAGTTATATGACATTCCGGACAACTTCCCGCTGCAGGTGGAGAGCCTGCCGGAAGGAGAGGAAGGCACAGTAAATATCAGTGCTTTGGATGAGGAACTGTACCAGGAAATGTACGGGGAAGACGGAAACTACGAAGCTGCCCTGGAAAAAATTTCCAGCGGTGATTTCCTGACTCTTTATACCTCCGAAGAAGCAATTTCCAGTGAGGAAGACATATACTATGCAAGAGTGACGGATTACAATGCAGAAACAGGCGAAATCACCTACCAGAAATCCAGTAAGCAGGAAATCTTTGACAGCATGGACCTTTACACAGATATCCATGTCTCCGGGGATGACCTGATTTCGGATGAGGAAAAAGAAGTCCTGGAACAGCAGCTCCAGACCCAGGTGGAAGAGAGTGGATTTGCAGACGAGGCGGCTGCCTTCTTAAGCGGGGTGGCAGAACAGACGGATGCAGGCATCCAGGTATTAAACCTTGGCGGTAATTTTGAACTTTCCGATGATGTGAAGTTAAAAGTGGAATTAATCAACAAGGGAGAACAGTTACATTTCGGGGATGGCATCCAGCTTGCGGTAAAGGCAGATGCAACCTTTGAGGCAGAGACAGAAGAAGGCAAGACAGCGATTGATGTCAGTGCCACTTTTGTGGAAGAAGTTTCTGTCCATCCTGCAGTCCGGGGAAGCATTGTCACGAAAAAAATTCTCGGATTTATTCCAGTTCCAATCGGAGTGGAAGTTAATGCATCCGTAGACATTAAGAATTACACAGCATTTTCCTTTAATGCAGAGATTTACAGTGTAGAAGCGGACGAGGAAGATATCTGGGAACAGATAAAAGCAATCCTTAATGACCCTTCCGAATTATTAGGACTGGAGAACCTTCCGGATGGTCTGGCAAAGGGATTATCCACAGCATCTGATGTGATGGATAAAATCAACGAATTACAGACTAAGATAGAAAAGGCAGAGGATACGGCAGAAACCATCCAGGGGTATAAAGAAGATATCGATGCCCTGTGGCAGGTGATGGAAAACAATGATCTGACCACCAGGGAAGAGTGGCAGGAAATGGGCGAAGCCCTTGAAAAGACCAACGCAGCTTCTGACCTTCTGGATATGATGAACCTGTCTGATACCTATACAGATACGGAAATCTCACCGGAATACAGACAGTCCATGCAGGATTTGATGAATAAGTACAGTGAGATTGTGCAGAAAGAAACCGAATGGATGAAGTTAGTCGATAAGGAAATCTACAGCACAGAATACCGTTACTATGTTGTGATAAAATATAGTT
>FR900155.1 GCA_000437755.1 Roseburia sp. CAG:303 | reverse complement strand
CAGTGTGTAGTTTTGAATGAACAGAAGGAAGCAGCTGGAAACAGCTGCTTTTTATTTGCTAAAAATATCGAATTAAATATATTTACATTGTAAAATTCTGTAAACTCTGATATTATAATAGTAACGATAAAGGCATCGTAATAATTGAAGAGAGGAAAGATACAGATGAGAAAAGAATTTGCAAGGATTCTTTGCGGATCTCTTTCTGTCATGCTGTTTTGCGGCCAGGGCATGGCATATGCAGGGACAGTTCCGGCAGAAAATGAGACTGGAAAGGGCAGATTTTTTATGCTGCCAAATGCGAAGAATACCGAAAGTAAGGCAGAGTATGGCTGTATAGGAGTAAATCTGGTTATTCCACAGGATATCGACCTGCAGCAGGAATTTCAGGTATCATTGAATGGAGAACAGGTAAAGAAAGTAACACTGGATTCCGGAAATGGACAGCGAAATGAAACTGTATTGTTTGAAAATCTTGCACCGGGAAATTATACGGTGGAAATTCAGGCTTCTGGATATCTTCCATATATCCAGAAGATAGAAGTGGAAAGCTATAATTACAAAATAGCGGTTGCTCCAAATGATGAAAATGAAACAGAAGAAAGCACGATGGGGAATATGTTGTATGGCAATTTTGATGGAGATCATGCGATTTCATCAAAAGATGCATCAGCATTGATTGATATGCTGGAAAGCGGAGTTTATCAGAAAAAGTACGACATGAATTATGACGGAAAACTGGATTTGGCGGATTTGCAGCTGGTCAGCCAGAAGATAGGAATGACGAACCGTACATCCACCGTGGAGAAAACTATTTCCAAGGATGCAGTAAGCGGAAGTACAGGAGATGGAACAGTGCTGGGTGACGGACAGGATGTTACAGATGTATTAAACGGAAAGTCCATCCAGGCATCACCGGCGGACGGTAAGACCATCGCAGAATCACCGGTAGAGTTAAATTTTGATTTTGAGGACGCTGATGTGGAGATAGAGGGTATGTACCTTCAGACTCCGGGCGATAATGCCATTGCAGAGGGAACAATTCTCGTTACATACGAAGAGGACGGAGAGCTTAAGACCATGGAAGTAGCACTTTATTCTTCCGAAGCAAAGGCAAGAATGAGAGCAGCAGGAATGGTTGCCTATGTAAATCCGGATGGTACGGTTAGCATAGAATTCGGAAAACAGATTGCGGTGAAGAAAGTTGTTCTGACCATTACGGCAACAACAAGACCGGATGCGAGCCTGGTAGAAATATCTAAAGTAGAATTTTTAAATAATATGGAGGATAAGATTCCGGCACCGCAGATTTCCGTTCCGGAACTGACCACCGTAAAAGCAGGAAACAAGAGCATTTCCGTGGCATGGAACAAGGTAAATAATGTTACCGGATATGAAGTTTCCATTTATCATGACGGTAAGACAGAGTATGTCCGAACAAGTGATACCGCACTTGTAATTACACAGTTTTTGAATAAGGAACTGGAAAATAAAGAGGATTATACCATATGCGTGCAGGCGGTAAACGGCGAATGGACAAGTGGATTTTCAGAGAGCCAGACCGTCACACCAAGGGCAGATAAGAAGCCGGATGCACCGGATGCCCTGACCTTAAAGTCAGAATATAAGAGCATTACAGCATCATGGAAAGCACCGGAGGACAATGCCGCAGATACTTATACCGTTTATTATAAGAAAAAGACCGATACCGCATGGCAGTCAGTAAAGAATATAACAGCGACAACTTATGAAATCGATGCATTGGAAGAAGATATCGAATACCAGTTCTATGTCACCGCATCCAATGAATACGGAGAAGGACCGGCATCCCTGACCGCTTCCGGAAAGACCAGCTCCGTGGTGGCTGCGCAGATGAATGAATACCGTCTGATAAATAAGTCAAACGGAGTGGGAAAACTTTCCGCACATATCAAAGATGCCGTAATTGGAATTGGAATGATGACGGACAGTAAGCTGGATGTGTCCGGACAGTCCGCACTCGGTCTGTTTGACAATGATTACACCTCTTACTGGGATGGCGGAAGCTGGGATACCGGCGGATATAACCAGAATCAGGCAAGAACAGTGAAAGTTACCTTTGACCAGACCTATACGATTGGAGAAATCCAGTTTGCAGAACAGAAAAATATAACGAATTATCCATATATCCGTGTTTATTATCAGGATGAAAACGGAGTGGCTCAGGTACAGACCTGTCATTGGACTTCACTGACCAAAACAGATGAGAATGGCAGAAATTATTATCGTCTGAAATTATCCGAGCCGATTACCGTATCATCATTAAGCATTGGATTCGGAAGATATCTGGCATCGAGTCCGAATGTATCGCTGGCGGAAATCCGTTTCTATGAATACGACAGCTTATCCGATGATATCCAGAACCTTTATACGGATGATTTACATCTGGCTATCCGGGATGACGTGACAGGAGAAACACTGGATGCACTGCAGACACGTCTGGACACAAAAGTAGACAATGAATATCATCCGGACCGTGAGGTGCTGCAGACAGAACTTGATGCGGCAAGGCAATTATATGAAGATGCGGCACAGTTAGATGATGTGCTGCAGATTTCTTCGCAGATTAGTGCCGCTTATGACAGCAGCTTAAAGACTTCCGGACTCAATGCATGGCAGCCGCTGGGTGTCAGTGCGAAAGCAGGAGATACCGTCGTTATCTATGTTGGAAAAACTGGGGCACAGACAGGAAGCAATACCTCACTGCAGTTAGTTGCGACACAGCAGCATGCAGAATCTTCCGCAGCAGGAAAAACGATAGCAAACCTCAAGGTCGGCAGAAATGAAATTACGATACCGGAACTTATTTCTACGGATGTGGAAAAAGGTGGTGCGTTATATATCCAGTATACCGGAAATAATAAGGAAGATTCCTATGCAGTCCGAGTCAACGGCGGAAGAAAGATTCCGGTTCTGAATCTGTATCAGGTAAATAACGAGGCAGAACGTAAGGAGAAGATTGCTTCTTATGTGAAAGAACTGAATGACTATGTAAATGCTCTTGAGGCAGAAGATTTTAAAAAGACAGAAAAACAGTTGAGCGTCTATAATACAACAGATATCCTGATAGATGATATGATGTTTTCCCTGCCTGCCAGCCAGGTACTTGCCGGACTGGGAAGTGAAAACAGGGAAGAAACACTTTCCGATACACTGGCATCCATGGAAGATGTAATGACACTCTTCTATCAGAACAAAGGTCTGACGAACAGCTTTGCAGAGGGAACGGATACGTCCACCATAGAAAAGAACCATCTGCCTTCCCAGCATTTAAATATTCGTTATATGAAGATGTTCTCCGGTGCATTTATGTATGCGGCAGGAAATCATATCGGAATTGAATGGGATCAGACCAAGGGACTCATACAGAATGGAAAAACAGTTGTCAATGAGAATGGCCAGCTGACATCCGGCTATTTCTTCGGCTGGGGCATCTGTCATGAGATTGGACATCAGTTAAATCAGGGAGAGTATGCGATTGCAGAAGTGACAAACAATTATTTTGCACAGCTTGCAAAATCTGATGGCACAAATGCATCCGCAAGATGGAAATACGAAGATGTATACAAAAAAGTAACATCGGGAGCAGTCGGATATCCGTCAGACGGAGCCGTACAGCTTGCCATGTACTGGCAGTTACATCTGGCATACGACACGGGATATGCACAGAAAACATATGATAATTATGATGAAATCTTTGACAACCTGTTCTTCGCAAGAGTGGACAGTTATGCAAGAAATACTTCACTTTTTGAGGGAAGTGTGGCATTACAGCTGACCGACAGTGTCGATCAGAACCTGATGCGTCTTGCCAGTGCGGCAGCGGGAAAAGATTTAAGTGAGTTCTTTGAACGCTGGGGATATGAACCGGACGCAGAAACCCTTGCATTTATGGGACAGTTTGAGAAAGAAACCAGAGCGATTTATTATATCGATGATGATTCAAAATCAGCTGATATCGAAAATCAGGCAGTTTCGCTGGAAAATAAAGAAGTCCTTGAAAATGTAGAGGTATCCGTAAATCATTCAGATGTGACACTGACCATGCAGCCGACCCAAGAGGCGGAAGATCAGATTCTCGGCTATGAAATTATCCGTGTGACCACACGCAAGGGAAAGACAGAAAAAGAAATTGTTGGATTTACAACAGAAAACACTTACACGGACACCGTAAATCTGGGCAGCAGAGCCGTAAGTTATGAGATTTATCCGGTGGATCTTCAGACAAACCGGGCAGCAAAGGCAGATACACAGACGGTTAAGGTTATCAGTGACGGAAGTTACGAGAAAGACCAGTTTACCGTTTCCACAAATATGACCTCCGCACAGGACAGCAGGGAAGATGCAGATGACAGCCTTCCATGCGAATCCGTAGAGAAACCGGCGGTTTCCATGATTCTGGATGAGGATAAATCGGCAGAATATACAGGAAGTGCAATGGGAACACCATATCTTCTCATTGATATGAAGCAGCAGAAGGAAGTCAGTGCAATCCGTTACTATGCAGACGCACTTCCGATGAGCGAATATCTTATAGAAGTAAGTAAGGACGGTATCAATTATGAAACCGTGGCACAGGGAAGCTTTGTACTGGAAGATGGAAAGGAAACCATTTACTTCAATGACGGCGAGAATCCGTGGGTTGCCACTTACGAGGCAAGATATATCAGAATCACGGCACCGGAGCAGGAAAATAAGGAAATATCCATTGCGGAAATCGATATTCTCGGTCCATCCGGCGATAATGTAGAATTTGCCACGGCAGACGGAAGTCCGGCGATCGGATATCTCGAGCAGGATTACATTTATCAGGAAAAGACGGATACGCAGGAAGAACTGAAGATTCCGGCAGGTTCTCTGGTATTCATGGGAACTTACAAAGGAAATCCGGCTTACAACGTAGTTACCTTATATGATGAGAACGGTGCTATTGTCGGCGGTATCAATGAGGACGGAGATGTCGTTTCCAACCAGATTATTCTGGCGGAGATTCCGGATGATGCCATGCTTGGAGAAGTCTCTGAGGGAACCTGGATCTACTGGATAGAACCGGATGAATTAAAGAATCTTCCGGCAAAGGTAAGAGCGGAACTTTACCGTGTTGATAATGCTCTGACCAATGAAGGAGAGCGGCTGGTAAGTGATACCGTATTTACAGAATTAGAAAGAGAACTGCCATACATCAGGCTGGGAGAATAGGAGGGAAAAGACATGAGAAAAGCATTAAGAAAAACAGGAATCCTTGCATTTATCCTGGCTGTGTATTTCAGCCTTTCCGTGGCTGCGGCACAAATGGTCAGTCTGGAAGCCAGTACGGATGGCGTAGCAGTACAGCTTTCCGGTGTGACGGAGAATGTTTCCACCATGAAGATTTCATTTGAAATCAAAACACAGCAGGGCATATGCAGCCAGGCTGCATTTGATTTTGATGGAAGCATTGCAAGCGAAGTGCAGGAATACCGCTATGATGAGGAAACAGGTATTTTGACACTCTACCTTTCCGGAACAGAGAAGCTGTTTCAGGATGGCAGCCTGATACTGGGAAAAATCACCCTGCAGGCGGAAAAAAACACAAAGGTACAGGTTTCTGTGGTAACGGACAGCTTCGCCTATGTCGGGGAAGATGCTCAGGAAGTATCCGCGGCACTTCCAAAAGCAAGTGCGGTATGGAGCAATGAAACAAAGGAAACGGAAGAAACAACAACTCCAACGAAGGAGGAAGTGACAACCAAAAAAGCGGAAGATACAACGAAGCATTCAGAAAGCACAAAACCGGCAGAAACTACAGTGTCAAAAACTGATTCTGATACAAAATCTGATTTGCAGAAGGATACAACAGCAGAACAGAAAGTGACAGACAAAACAAAAGCAGCGATAACAAAGGGAAAATCAGAAAAGGTAACGGATCGTACCGGAACCGGAGACAGTAAAAATATCACAGGATATGTGATTGGAATTGTGGCAGCAGCACTGATTCTGGTAATCGGATTCTGTTGGAAAAAGAAACGTAAATAAGATCAGCGAAGATTAGCTGGAAAAGAGCAGATGCTTTGACATTTTAGTGCCGGAGCATCTGTTTTTGCATAGATTTTTCTTGTAAAGTTTTGTCAGATGGAATATAATTATGTTAGGAACATATAAGGAGCAAAAAGAATGAACATGAAGGAAAGAATGTTGGCGGGACTTCCGTACCGGGCATGGGAAGACGGACTGCCGGCAGAGCGAATGGAGAATAAGCGGAGAATTTACCGGTTTAATAATCTGGCACCGGATGATCAGGAAGAAGCGAAAGCATTATTGGCGGAAATTCTGGGAAAATGCGGTGAGTATATTCATGTGGAACAGCCGTTTCACTGCGATTATGGGAAGCATATAGAGGTCGGAGAGAATTTCTTTGCAAATTATAATCTGACGATTCTGGATGTCGCAAAAGTAAAAATTGGTGATAATGTGCAATTTGCACCAAATGTTTCATTGTATACAGCAGGACATCCGATTCATCCGGTCAGCAGAAATTCCGGATATGAATATGGAATCGAGATTACCATTGGCGATAATGTCTGGCTGGGTGGAAACGTAGTTGTGCTTCCGGGTGTACACATCGGAAATAATGTGGTAGTAGGAGCAGGAAGTGTAGTAACAAAAGATCTTCCGGACAATGTCATAGCAGTGGGAAATCCTGCAAAGATAATAAGGAAAATTACGGACGAGGACGTTGATTACTATTATAAGGATAAAAAGTTTGATGTGGAAGGTTATAAAGAGTTTTTCACAAAAGATGGAGAATAGAAGATGACGGGACGAAAAAAAGCACCTCTGGCGAAAAGCTTCGGGTATGCATTTCAGGGCATATTTACCTGTGTGAAAAATGAGAGAAATATGAAAATACACATTGCAGTAACGATACTTGTTATTGTATGCGGATGTATATTTGGACTGTCAGTACAGGAATGGTGTACCTGTCTTGTCCTGTTCGGACTTGTGATGGCATTGGAACTGGTAAATACTGCGGTTGAGGCGGTGGTGGATCTTGTGACACAGGAGAGAAAACCGCTGGCAAAGATTGCAAAAGATACGGCGGCAGGTGCGGTGCTGATAGCGGCTATCATGGCGGCTATCATTGGATGTATCATATTTGTGCCGAAGATACTGGCGGTTCTGGGAATGATATAAGAGTTTATTTAAAGGAGGAAACAAAGATGGATAATTTAGGTGATGGATTAAAGAAGGTTTTACTTGCAGGAATCGGAGCAGTGGCAGTGACTGCAGAGAAGTCAAAGGAGATTCTGGATGAGATGGTAAAACGCGGGGAACTGACTGTGGAACAGGGAAAAGTGTTGAATAAAGAATTAAAGCACAATATCAGAAAAACGGTAAAAGAGAATGTAAAGGTATCTGTAAAACCGTCCTCTCCGGAAGAATTAAGTGAACTGCTGGATCAGATGACTCCGGAACAGATAGAAGCATTGAAGGCAGGCATTCAGGAAAAAGAGGAAAAACAGAAGGCAGAGAGCGAAAAGCAGGCGGAAGATGATGTAGAAGCCGGGGGAAAAGACGAAGCAGAATACGAAGCAGAAGAAGATGAAACAGAGACGGACGCACAGGATACGGATGAATAGCAGGCTAGAGAACGGACAAGGAAGCAGACAATGAAGAAAGACACGCAGGAATATCGGACAAGATTAAAAGAGATGACTGCAGTTCTGCGTAAATATGGCGGAATCAGAGGATTAACACCACAGAAATTAAGAAAGTTTTTAGAAGAACTGGGTCCTACATATGTAAAGCTGGGACAGATTCTGTCAACCAGGTCCGACATGATTCCAAAGAAGTATTGTGAAGAACTGATGCATCTTTGTTCCGACGTTGAACCGATGCCGTTTGAAGAGGTAGAGGTATGTATAAGGGATGCCTGGGGGCAGGAATGGAAAGAGGTATTGAAAGAGATAGAGGCTGTGCCGTTAGGTTCAGCCTCTATTGCACAGGTGCATAAAGCTGTGCTGAAAACCGGGGAAAGTGTGGTTGTGAAAGTACAAAGACGAGGGATCGATGAGATTATGGCAAGAGATATTGCACTGCTTCGCAAAGCGGTCGGATTTATTCCACCGCTCAGCATAAAAGGCATGGTAAATCCGGAAATGATTCTGGATGAATTATGGGCGGCGGCAAAAGAAGAACTGGATTTTTTAAAGGAAGCGGACAATATCGAAGAATTTGCAGAGAAAAACAAAGATGTGGAATTTACAGCAGCGCCGGGGCTGTTCCGGGAATACACGACTTCCGGGGTTCTTGTCATGGAATATATCGAAGGATATGCCATAGATGACAAAGACAGTCTGCTGGAAAACGGATATGATCTGCACGAAATCGGAAGTAAACTTGTGGATAATTATATGAAGCAGGTGATGGAGGACGGGTTCTTTCACGGAGATCCGCATCCGGGGAATGTAAAGATAAGAGATGGAAAAATTGTCTGGATAGATATGGGGCTGATGGGAAGGCTAACAGAGAGGGACAGGCAGCTGATTGCAAAAGCGGTAGAAGGCATTGCAGCCAATGATATAGACATTGTGGAAGAAGCGGTGCGCCAGCTGGGAAAATTCCGCACAGAACCGGACAAAAAACAGCTGCGCAGTGATTTGAAAACATTTCTGGACAAATACGGCACGACCGATATGGGACAGCTGGATGTGGTGAAAGTCATACAGGATATGATGGCAATTATGAAGAAAAACAAAATCTCCATGCCGCCAGGTCTGTCGCTGCTTGTAAGAGGACTGACACATATGGAAGGAGTTCTTGCCGAGATCAGCCCGGAAATTAATATTGTCCAGATTGCGGCAGGCCGTATTCACAGTGAATTTTTTCAGAAGAAAAATATTAAGAAAGTATTGCACAATGATGGCAAGAGGTTGTACCAGTCTCTTCACAAGGCGATCGATATACCGGGACTGCTTGCAGATCTGCTGCGGGATTATACCAAAGGAGAATCCAGAATTCATCTGGATCTGCATATATCAAAGGATTTTTCAAAGCTGCTGGCAAGGCTGATCCGCAATATTGTACTGGGATTATGGGTCATGGCATTGCTGATCAGCTCAAGCATCTTATGTACAACCAATATGACACCGAGGATCTGCGGAATTCCTGCACTTGGGGCACTCGGTTATTTCATGGCAGTTATCATCATGATTTATGTATTTTTAAGGCATATCTTTTCAAAAAAGTAGAAACTGGAATTTTTTTTGTCGACGAAATCCACATTATGATGTAAAATAGGAATATTCAGGAGGATTTTAACAAATATGAATATCGGAATTTTTACGGATACTTATTATCCGGAAATTAATGGTGTGGCAAATTCATCCTATGAACTGAAAAAAGGGCTGGAGAAAATGGGACATAAAGTATATGTTTTTACCGTAACCAATCCGAATGCAGAGGAACTGGAAGAAGATGTATTCCGTATGGCAAGTATTCCGTTTCTCTTCTTAAAAGAGCGGAGAGTGGCATACCCTCTGATTCAGAAATGGAGAAGAAAGATAGAGAGCCTGCATCTGGATGTCATTCATACACAGACAGAATTTGGAATGGGACATTTCGGGAGAAAGGCAGCAGAATATATGAATATTCCGCATGTGCATACTTATCATACGATCTATGAAGATTATATGCACTATATTAAATTGCCGGGAAACAGCAGAACCAGGGAGATTGCAAGAGAATTTACAAGGCATTGCTGCAAATACGCAGATGTTGTCATCGTGCCGACAGAAAAAGTCAGGATTTTGTTAAAAAGTTATCATATTGACAAAAATATCCGTGTCATTCCGACCGGAATCAAACTGGATAAATTTTTTACAGCCGATGAGGACAAGGTCAGTACATTGAAGCGGAAATATAATATCGAGGATAAGCTGGTGCTGATTTATATCGGACGTATTTCAAAAGAGAAAAATCTGCACGAGATTATCCGGCATTTTTATGAAATTCAGAATGAAGATACGCAGGTAAAACTGGTTATCGTGGGCGATGGTCCGGAACTGGACGAATTAAAACGGCAGAGTGTGGAACTGAAGTTGGAAGATAAGGTCATTTTTACCGGAGCAGTTCCATGGAGCGAGATTCAGGATTATTATGCCATGGGTGATATCTTCGTATCGGCCTCCACTTCGGAAACACAGGGACTTACCTATGCCGAGGCACTGGCATCCGGTCTGCCGATTCTGGTAAGGTGGGATGAATGTCTGAAGGGCATATTGAGTCCCATGAAAAACGGCATGGACTACAATGAACAGGATGAATTCCTGCACGGATATCACTATCTGGCGGGGAAAATACATGAAAAAAATCTCAAAGAAGAGATCCGGGAGTCCATACATTTTCTGGCGGTTGATACATTTGCAGAAAATGTAGAGAAAGTCTATCAGGGACTTGTCGGATAGACTCTGGAAAGGAGGGAAATATGGATCTTACAATGGATATTGCAGCATTATCAACACAGATGCATATGGCACAGTTAAGCCAGGATGTCGGTACTGCAATGCTTGGAAAATCACTGGATATGGCAGAGGATCTTGGCTCAGGAATGGTGAAGATGATGGAAGCATCGGTTACACCGGAACTGGGACAGAATATCGATTTGTATGCATAGGAATTGAAGAAGAAGCGGAATATGATGTTAAGGTCAAAAGATGCCTTACGGATTGTTCCGTACTTCGTACTCCCACAATCCTGCCCTATATTCGCATATCGTGAAGCTTACGCTCCACTTTTATGCTCATATTGGGGCGGGTCCCAAGGTCTTTCACCCACCTATGAGCAAGCTCATGTGGGTTTAGACCTTTTGACCCTGGCATCATAGGTATTATAGTATTTTTGCCTGAAAAATAGTAGTTATTTCCGGAAGGATATGATATAATGCATAAAAATAACAATCTTCAGGGAAAGTAAGGGATAGTATGGTATTAAACTGGATTGTACAGCCGGTGCTGGGTGCAGTGATCGGATCTGTAACAAATTACATTGCGATAAAAATGATGTTTTGTCCGTATACGGAGAAACATATCTTTGGAAAGAAACTTCCGTTCACTCCGGGGATTATTCCGGCAAGACGGAAAGACATTGCCTGCGCCATCGGGCAGATGGTGGAAGACAATCTGATCGGCAGGGACGAGATCAGGCAGGCATTGCTGGAAGATAAGATGGTAAAAAGGGTCAGACAGGAAATTATGGATTATCATGTGAATATTCCTGTCGACGTGGAAGGAAAGAAATCGCCAGGGGATATTGCGGCAGAACTGTTTTGCAAGCTGGATATCAAAGAAGTGGTAGCACGGGAAGCGGCCGGTTATATCCGGGAAAAAATAGAAGGAAATTTCTTCGGAAAATTTATCGGAGAAAAAATGATTGCGGAAATTGCGGAGAAAGTCGGCGAATGGGCGGAATACTATATGGAGAATCAGGGAAGTGACCTGATTAAGTCCGGAATCGACAATGAAGTGGCAGAGCTTGCAGATATGCGGATCGAAGATATTCTGAAGCATTTTGAGTTCGACACCGGGGAAGTGGAAAAAGCAATTGAGCAGCGTTATTGCGAGTTAGCTGCGGCGAACTATGAGAAAATAGCGGAAGAATTACATATTGCAAAGATTGTGGAAGATAAAATCAACGGAATGGATATTGCCGAACTGGAGAAAATGCTGATTCAGTTAATGAAGAAGGAACTGAATACACTGGTTTATCTCGGCGCAGCAATTGGATTATTGATTGGCATAGCAGGTATATTCATATAAAACAGGGAGAAGAAACATGAGTGATATCAGTATACAGGTGCTTCCGGTTCCGACAAAAAGTGAGGATATTGAAGCTTACAGAAATTATGCCCTTGAGTGGAAACGGAATGGAAGACTGGAAATATGTAAAGAGATGAAAGCAGCAGGAATGGCACAGAAACTGAAACAGGAGATGGCACAGGCCATAAAACAGTTCCGGGAACAGACACCCGGCTGCAGTGAATCCATGGAGTTAAACTTTGTGGTAAAGCTTCTGTTCTGGATCGATATGGCAGCAGCACCCGTTCTGCGTGCGGCAGGCGGCAGAATCTACTATTCCGGACCGGAGAAGAAACAGGAAAAACTGTTTTTTGCCATGCTGGAAAGAAGTGGAATTGTAATCATCCGTGGAGAGATGCCGGCACCTATGCGTGTCGATGTGCGCAGACCTGAGCGGGATGCAAGGACAAAGCTGTCACAGAGCCGGCCACAAAATCCGCCACAAAATCAACCACAGGGTCAGCCGAAGAATTTTTCACGGACTGATATACGGTCAGAACTAAGGCAGGAACTGAGTTATGAAAAGCTGGCACAGCTGGCATCTTCGGTGGTTAAGATCATAGTCTGTGACAGCGATGGAAGAGAACTGGGCTGTGGTTCCGGTATCATGATCAGCCGGGACGGCTATATTCTGACCAACCACCATGTAGCGGTGCGGGGCAGCCGTTACGGAGTGCGGATAGAGGAAGATAATAATATCTATGAAACCGATGAAATGGTAAAGTACAACCAGTTTCTTGATCTGGCGATCATCAGAATAGACAGACAGCTTACTCCTCTTACACTGTATCAGGGCGGGCAGCCGCTGGTGCGCGGACAGAAGGTTGTGGCGATCGGAAGTCCGTTAGGATTGTTTAATACGGTTTCCGATGGCATTATATCGGGATTCCGTCAGATGGATCATGTCAATATGATTCAGTTTACGGCACCGACCTCGCACGGAAGCTCCGGAGGTGCATTGTTAAATATGTACGGCGAACTGATTGGAATCAGTTCAGCAGGCTTTGATCAGGGGCAGAATCTGAATCTTGCCGTGGACTATACGGAGATCGGGAAATTTGTGCAGGGGATTTACCAAAAGATATAGAATACTGTTATATAATTCATATTGATTAATGAAAAACAAAATGATATAATAATTTTGTTTTTTAGAATATTTATGGAGGGATTATAAAAGTGGCAGGTAATAGGAAGGGACCATTGAAAATTTCATTCAATTCCCCGGTGATACTGGGATTTACGATTATTTGTTTTGTGGCACTCATGCTTGACAAGACGACGGCAGGAAAGACAACGCTGATGTTTTTCAGTGAATATCATTCCTCGCTGTTAGAACCGCTTACGTATGTCCGGTTTATCGGACATATATTCGGACATGCAGGCTGGGACCACTTTATGGGGAATATGATGTTACTGCTGATTGTAGGACCGTTGCTCGAAGAGAAATATGGTTCGGGAAATATGATTATGGTAATTATTTTTACAGCGGTGATTACCGGAGTGGTAAATTATATTCTGTTTCCGGGAACGCGGATGTTAGGGGCAAGCGGAGTTGTATTCGCACTGATTCTGCTCTCATCCATAACCAGTATGCGGGATGGATGTATTCCGATGACATTTATATTGGTTGCGGTCATTTATATCGGACAGCAGGTGTATAACGGTCTGTTTATCCGTGACAATATCGCAAACCTGAGTCACATTATCGGAGGAATCACAGGGGCAGCACTTGGATTTGCAATGAACGGAAAGAGACGACATTAAATAAAAGGTGAAACTATGCTATTCAGACAAAACGCACTTCAGACATTAGATGAATATTTTAAACAGATGGGACAGCGACAGGATCAGTGCGTCTATTTTTACCGTATTAATACATATAACGAAGCGATAAAGAACTTTGTCCGCAGGTATTATGAAGTGGCAAGGAAAAATGGAGTTATTATAGAAGGAAAAATTCCAAATCCCGATGAGAAAAATCTCTCATATTATGCTGAAATAATGGGAATGGATTTTCAGATGAGTCCGGGATTTATGGAAAGCGGTCTGAAAAAATGGCTGCCCCGCATGAATGATGTGCAGAGAAAAAACGTGACCATGTCATTGTATGATACTCTGGACGGAATGCGTAAAGCGGGAAAGACGGAAAATATGCTGAAAAACGCATATATTAAGTTTATGTGCTGGCTGTATTATAAATTTGAGCGGATTGTAAACCAGTTAGGGCAGGACGATGTTCCGAAGATTTTATACGAGGGAGATATCAGCAGTTATGAACTGAAACTTTTCTGTATACTGTCCGGTGCAGGCTGTGACATCGTGCTGCTGCAGTATCACGGGGATGCGGAATATTTAAAGCTGGATGCGGGAAGTGCGTATTCGAGAAATTATGAAACGGCTGACGGACAGCAGTTTCCGGCAGATTTTAATCTGGAAGCAATACGGAAGGAACAGACCCTGCTGGCACAACGGAGCCGGCTGTATGGCGGGCTTCCGCCCTGGAATGCGTGTACAAATGCGTGGATTACCGGAAAAGGAATAACGGATATTCTCAAACCAATCTATGCAAGGGGAAAGGACAAGCAGTTCTATTATAACTGCTTTATAAGGCTCAAAGGCGTGGAGGACAAGGTCAGTTATGTGAACGACCTGTATCAGATGTATCTGGAACTGAAGGTAAATAACAGGACTCCTGTTATCTGTGAAGGCAGTATTCCGCCTCCGGATCTGGAGGAAATCAGCCGGATACACAGGAGTAATTACAAAAGTGTGGAGCAGATGCTGGTAAATCTTTCGGCGAATATCCAGTATCCTGCAAATAAGGATTTACGCAATATCATGAACCGCGCCTTTATGGACGTTCTGCTGAAAGAATCGGAGCAGGCGGATATGAATCTGAACCGCCTGACAAACAAGGCAATCTATCTTTTATGCTGGCTGAACCGGTACGGATCGGGGCTGTTTTCCAACTGGGAATACCCGCAGACCGGCTGCTTTATCAAATTAGGCGGATGCAAAACTGAGAATGAAGCCGTGTTCCTACGGTTTCTGGCAGGACTTCCGGTCGATGTGCTGGTTCTTGTACCGGATCGGAATGAGAACTGCTGTCTGGAAGATCCACTGCTGTATGAGAAGAACGAAAAAGAATCTTTTACACTCAGACATTTTCCGACCGAACAGACTGGTATGCAGGTGGGAACGGCGGCATATCATGCTGAGCGGGAACTGGATGATATCCTGTATCAGGAAACCGGAATCTACCGAAATCAGCAGTATGCCAGGGCAAATGCGGTAACGTTGAAAACCATGTACGAGGAAATCTCCATTTTGTGGGATCAGGAACTGAAATACCGTCCGAATTTCAGCGTTACGGAAGATGTGGTAAATATTCCGGTCATCTTTGCGAAGGTATCCGGTGTGAAAGACGGAAACCGGCAGGAATACTGGAACAGTATCCGCAAATTAATTACGGAAGACACCTATGTTATCCGGGAAGTGCCGCATCTCCGGTCGACCGATGAGAATCCGGTCAAGCCGTATGTGACGGAATTTTTTAAAAACGGCAGACTTTTGAAAGATAAGATAAAATCGCACAGGGCATATCCATATGGATATCTGAGGGAAGAAATCCAGAACCACATACTGGATAAATTGCAATTACTTATTGAACAGCGTATCATCAAAGGTACATTTGAAAATGGGACAGAATATACGGTGATCAGTGTGGTAATGAATCTTAATAAAGAAATATTAAAAATGTTACAAAAATTCGACTTTACAAAAAAGAATCCAAAGTGCCTGTATATCAATACCGGGGAGAAGATAATTTCCCTGGAGGACAGCATACTTATGGCGTTTCTGAATCTGGCGGGGTTTGACATTGTATTCTTTGTGCCGTCGGGTTATCAGAATGTAGAAAATTATTTTAACAAAAAAGTGATGGAGGAACATCAGATAGGGGAATATGTATATGATTTAACAGTCCCGGATCTTATGTCATCAAACATACACCGCTCATGGCGGGACAAATTATTCCGCTGGGGCAATTAAGAGAAATCCGCAGACAGGAATGGAGGTTATTTATGGGATTAGATTTCAGTAAACCGGCATCACAGCCGGCAGTACAGACACAGCCCGCAGAAGAGGCTGAAGTAGTGGAGCAGTACGATATTGTTTCTGACAGACAGCAGATGAACACAGAGCTTACAGGCTCTCCGGAGGTGGATGCACTGGTCAGCCAGATCGAAGTGCATAATCTGGAAACCATCGTATCATTTGGTGCAGAGGCGGCAGAAGAGATATCAAAATGTTCAGATATTGTGTTAAACAATATGAATATGTCACAGCTCGACGATTCCAGTGAGATGTTAAATACACTGGCAAAAATCATGTCGAAGTTTGATATTGATGAATTAAAGGAGAATCCGGGATTATTTGGAAAGCTGTTTGGCAATCTGAGAAAACAACTGGATAAAATTTTGTCAAAATATCATACGATGGGCGAGGAAGTGGACAAGATCTACGTCCAGCTTAAGAAATATGAATCGGAGATTAAGCAGGCAAACCGTAATCTTGACGAAATGTTCAATGCCAATGTCAATTATTACCATGAACTGGTAAAATACATTCTGGCGGGCGAGCAGGGCTGCCGTGAGATAGAGGCATACATTGCCCAGCGTCAGAAAGATATGGAAACAAGCGGGGATAATTCCATCCAGTTTGAGATTCAGAGCCTGAACCAGGCACTCATGATGCTGGAGCAGAGAACACAGGATCTGAGAACCGCGGAAAACGTAGCCATGCAGTCCATACCGATGATAAAAACAATGGAATTCAGCAATATGAATCTTGTAAGAAAGATTAATTCCGCATTTATCGTTACCCTTCCGGTATTTAAGCAGGCACTTGCACAGGCGATTATGTTAAAGCGTCAGAAGCTTCAGGCAGAAGCAATGTCCGCCCTGGATGAAAAGACGAATGAGATGCTGATCAAAAATGCACAGAATACGGTGGAGCAGTCTAAGATGACGGCGAGACTGGCAGCAGGAAGCTCCATCAAGATAGAAACACTGGAAACTACCTGGAAAACCATTGTAAATGGTATTGAAGAAACAAAACAGATTCAGGAAAATGCCAGAAAGAAGAGAATAGAAGATCAGGCAAAACTGGAAAATATCAAAGCAGATTTTAACCGGACATATCATATGCCGGCAAAAAAATAGAGCCTTATAAGGAGGAATGATTATGCCAATTAATTTGACAAAAGGACAGAAAGTAGATTTAACAAAGGGAAACCCGGGACTGAAGAAGATCATGGTAGGACTCGGATGGGATGTCAATGCATTTGATTCAGGTGCGGATTTCGACCTGGATGCGGCTGCATTCATGCTGGGCGAGAACGGAAAATGTCCGACAGAGAAAGAATTTATCTTTTACGGTAATCTTACCCATGAAAGCGAATCCGTAGTGCATATGGGAGATAACCTGACCGGAGAAGGCGAAGGCGATGACGAGCAGATTGAGATTGATCTGACAAAAATTCCTGCCAATGTTTCAAGAATTGCATTTACGGTAACAATATATGATGCAGATGTCAGAAGACAGAATTTCGGACAGGTAAGCAATGCGTATATCCGTATCGTGGATGAAACAACAAACACCGAATTAATCCACTACGACCTCGGAGAAGATTTCTCCATCGAAACAGCCGTTGTAGTCGGAGAATTATATAAACATAATGGTGAATGGAAGTTCAATGCCATCGGAAGCGGTTTCCAGGGCGGTCTTGCAGCACTCTGCGGACATTATGGAATACAGGTAGCATAAGCAACCGGAAATCAGAATTTAGGAGGAAAAGAAGATGCCAGTTAGTTTACAGAAAGGACAGAAGGTTAGCCTGACAAAGGGTAATCCGGGATTAAAAAAAGTAGTCGTAGGACTTGGATGGGATGTGAATGCATTTGATACCGGCGGTGCGTTTGATTTAGACGCAGCAGCGTTTATGCTTGCAGATAATGGAAGAACCACAGGTTCACAGGACTTTGTATTTTATGGAAATCTGACTCATCCGTCAGGAAGCGTCCAGCACATAGGAGATAACCTGACCGGAGAAGGAGATGGTGATGACGAGCAGATCAGGGTGGACTTATCCCTTGTGCCTGCAAATATTACAAAGATTGCATTTACCGTAACGATCTACGATGCGGAAGTCAGAAGACAGAACTTCGGACAGGTAAACAATGCATTTATCCGTATTTACAATGAAGAAACCGGAGAAGAATTACTGCGTTACGATCTCGGAGAGGATTTCTCCATCGAAACAGCAGCCGTATTCGGCGAATTATATAAGAGCGGGGATGAATGGAAATTCAATGCCATCGGAAGCGGATATCAGGGTGGACTTGCCGCATTATGTGCAAATTATGGAATCGATGTTGAGTAAATAAAAAGGAGAAAAGATATGTCAGTTAGTTTACAAAAGGGACAGAAAGTCAGCCTGTCCAAAGAAAATGCCGGCTTATCCCAGGTAATCGCCGGACTTGGATGGGATGAAGTAAAGAGAGCAAGAAAAGGATTATTTGCACCGAAGCCACAGCCAATCGACTGTGATGCGTCCGCATTGCTGCTTCGCAATGGAAAACTTGTGGACAAAGCAGATATCATTTATTTCGGGAATTTAAGGCATAAATCCGGAACTGTACAGCATATGGGAGATAACCTGACCGGAGCGGGTGACGGCGATGATGAACAGATCGTCATCGATCTTGCAAATCTTCCGGCAGAATATGACAGAATTGTACTGGTTGTTAATATTTATCAGGCAGTACAGAGACAGCAGCATTTCGGACTGATTGAGAATGCATTTATCCGTATCGTGGATGCAAAGACAAATCAGGAAATGTGCAAATACAACCTGACAGAAGATTATTCAGGTATGACGGCAATGATTTTTGGTGAAATCTACAGACATAACGGTGAGTGGAAGTTCAATGCCATCGGACAGGGAACAAATGATCCGGGGCTTGGCGAGCTTGTCAACCGCTATGTATAAATAAGACTACAACAGGAGGAAAAGTAAAATTATGAAGTTTAACGGGCTTACAGACAAAGAGGTAGAGGAATCCCGCAAGAAGAACGGATCGAATGAGATCCCGGATTCCGAACCGACCACGTTCTGGCAGGAGTTTAAAGAAACATTCAGCGATCCGATGATTAAGATTCTGCTTGCAATCGCAGCACTTATGATTGTGATGTTCTTCTTTGGATATGCAGAAATCTACGAACCGCTCGGAACAATTATCGCAGTCATCAT
This sequence comes from Roseburia sp. CAG:303, assembly GCA_000437755.1. Taxonomy (GTDB): domain Bacteria; phylum Bacillota; class Clostridia; order Lachnospirales; family Lachnospiraceae; genus CAG-303. The sequence goes on along the minus strand of FR900155.1, from coordinate 3,286 downwards.
CGTTGCATTTGTATCAGCAAAGACCGGTGTTGCCAGTGATACCAAATATCGGGAACTCAAGGACAGCACGAAAAAAGATCAGTGTAAGGTACACCGTAACGGTGTGGTAACAGTCATCGATGTAGACGATGTCGTAGTCGGCGATAAAGTACTGTTACAGTCCGGGGATAAGATTCCGGCAGATGGTATCCTGATCGACGGACATTTAAGTGTGGATAACTCCGCATTAAACGGGGAAGCCGAGGAATGTAAAAAGACTGCGGCAGAACCGGCTGTGCAGCTGACAGATAATATCACGGGTGATACTTTTGTGGATAAATACTCCCTGTTCCGCGGGGCAGTGGTATTTGACGGCGAGGGTATTCTTGACGTAAGAAGAGTCGGCGTAAAGACCATGATGGGTAAGATGGCAGAAGAAATGCAGGAAGAAGAGCCGGATTCCCCATTAAAGGTAAAACTGGCAAAACTGGCAGACCAGATTTCAAAATTCGGTTATATCGGTGCGATTGTAATCGCCGTATTATATCTGTTTTACTTTATCGCATCAGAAGGCGGTGTAGGTGCATTCTTCGCACTGGGAGCAGAAGAAGTGATTCAGAAGATTGTGGAAGCAGTATCACTGGCAGTCGTAATTATCGTCTGCGCAGTTCCGGAAGGTCTTCCGCTCATGATTTCCCTTGTGCTGATGCAGAATACCAGTAAAATGCTCGACCACAACGTACTTGTGCGTAAGGCAGAAGGGATTGAAACCGCAGGTTCTTTAAATATTCTGTTCAGTGATAAGACAGGAACAATTACAAAAGGAAAACTGGAAGTCGTAGAATTTTTCACAGCGGATGGTAACGATATTCCGCTTAGTGATTTAAGCAAACACAGCAAGGTAAAAGGACTGGTGGATCTTGCGATCGGTAAAAATACACAGTCCATGTTTGATGCAAATGGCAATGTTATCGGCGGTAATGTTACGGATCAGGCAATGATGAAGTTCATGGGCGAAGAGGTATTCCATATGCTTGGACAGGATAAGGAATGTGTCGTTACCAATGAGCAGGGCTTCAATTCCGCAAATAAATTCAGCCAGGCAGAGATCGGAAGCCTTCATAAGACATTTTATAAGGGTGCACCGGAAAGACTGCTTGCTAAGGCATCAAAATATCTGGATGAAAACGGAAATATCCGTGATATTGATATGGCAGTATTAAACCGCAAGATTGATGAACTGGCAGCGAAAGCCATGCGAGTTCTGGCATTTGGTTATTCAGAAAAGAATATGACGGAAAACCAGATCAATGACGATGTGGTAATCATCGGACTGGTCGGCATCCGTGACGATGTACGTCCGGAGGCAAAAGAAGCGATTGCGGAAGTACAGAGAGCCGGAATCCAGGTAGTCATGATTACCGGTGACAGACTTGAAACAGCAGTAGCCATCGCAAAAGATGCTGGTCTGCTTAAAAATGAAAGCGACCGTGCGATTTCCTCCGCACAGTTAAACGAAATGAGCGATGATGAAGTCAAAGCCATTATTCCACAGATTCGTGTCATTGCCAGGGCATTGCCGACGGATAAATCCAGAATGGTAAGACTCTGTCAGGAAATGAACCTCGTTGTAGGTATGACCGGTGACGGTGTTAATGACTCTCCTGCATTAAAGAGAGCCGATGTCGGATTTGCAATGGGAAGTGGTACGGAAGCAGCCAAAGAAGCCGGAAAAATCGTTATTCTGGATGATAACTTCAAATCCATCAAGGATGCGATCTGGTATGGACGTACGATTTACCACAATATCCTGAAATTCTGTAAATTCCAGCTGGTTATCAACGTGGCAGCAGTCGTTGTCAGTGCGATCGCACCATTCTTCGGAGTGGAAGAACCGCTGAAGGTTACACATCTTCTCTTTGTAAACCTCGTTATGGATGGACTGGGTGCAATCATGCTTGGAAATGAGCCTGCCCTTGAGAAGTACATGGATGAAGCACCGAGAAGAAGAGATGAAAGCATTGTCAGCAAAAAGATGATGACACAGATTGTTATCATGGGTGCATGGCTTACGATTGTCAGCTTTGTGTTCCTGAAAGTTCCGTTCTTCAAAGAAACATTCTTTGACGGGGATCAGAAGAAACTTCTGACCGGTTACTTTGTACTCTTTATCGCATCCGCACTGTTTAACGGATTCAATGTCCGTGATGACGGATTCGGTATCTTTAAGGGACTGAATGAGAATACCGGTTTCCTGAAGGTATTCTTCATCATCATCCTGGTGCAGGCACTTATTGTAAATGCCGGATTGGTACCAGTCCTCGGAGTTATCGGAGAAATGTTCAGCTGCGTTCCATTTGGAATTACAGGCTGGGTTGTAGTATTTGTCCTTGCATTTACCATGATACCGGTGGATATGATCCGAAAGATTTTTACAAAAGGAAAATAAGATGTATATAGCCTGCCATGAAAATGGCAGGCTTTTTGTATAAAAGAATATGTTACTGGTTTAGAAGAGAATAGGACAATATGTATAAAATAAAGGTTTAAATATGGGTATTTTGAATATAGATATGTTTGGAAAAATATGTTATGCTTATTACATAAAATGTAATAGGTGATTGTAATAAAGGGAAAGATCTGGCAATGGTCGGAAACCGTCTATTAAAAACTCAGTTGTATCAGCAATGGTTAGGAAAAAGAGATTATTAGTTGAAGGAAGGGGTTTATCATGAGAAAATTAAAGTTAATCATTCTGGCAGTGGGGGCTGCTGCAATGATGTTGGCATGCAGCAGACAAAAAGAAGATAAGACAGTTAATGAGGAAACAACTGTTGAAGAAAACACGGATTTTTTAAACAGTATAGTCAAAGTCACTGCGATACCATATGGCAAGAAGGAAATTACGGATAAGCAGGAGATAAGAAAAATCTGGGAACTGTTTGAAAATCTGGAAAAAACAGAAAGCACACCGCCGGAAGAAATAAAGGTTGGCGGCGGAGCGGTTTTTTTTATAACAGAGGATGGACAAAAGACAAGTTGGGGCATTAATGGAGAGGGTGTTGGATGGAAGGAAAAATACTACTCAGTGAAAGAAGAAGATATAAAATCTCTGGATGACAGCCTGCGTGAAATATTTGGGGAAACAACTGTTGAAGAAACCACTGATTTTTTAAACAGTATAGTCAAAGTAACTGCGATACCATATGGCAAGAAGGAAATTACGGATAAACAGGAAATAAGAAAAGTCTGGGATCTGTTTGAAAATCTGGAAAAAACAGAAAGCACACCGCCGGAAGAAATAAAG
>FR900154.1:1530-3610 GCA_000437755.1 Roseburia sp. CAG:303 | reverse complement strand
ACAATAATGCCGGAAATGACATCTTTGAAAAACTGCTCTTTTGTGTAATTCTTTAACACATAGAACAATTTTGGTGATAGTTTGTCCATTTTTCTTTTCTTCCTTTGTTAAAATTAGTAATGCTTTATCATTTTAATAACTTTTTTATAAAAAATCAATAGAAAAAATAAAAATTACATAAATTTTACAATACGTCCTTCCTGCGGACAATGATACCGCCAGCCAGAACAAGCAGTATCCAGAGGATACTAAGAACCGCTGATGCCTGCAGCAGGGTTATTCCGTCATCACGGAACAGGGCAGTCCTAAGCAGCATATAATAATTTCCGGGCATATAGAACCGGTAAAAATATGCGGACGAAGTAATAATGGCAATTACCATGATATAGCCAATTACCGGATTAAAAGCCATCTGAACGGTTAATTGAAGCTGGTTTAATACAATCGCTGTAAATAATCCAAGTCCAAAGATGTATACGGCATAGTCAGAACTATTTTCCGTCATGGGCAGTCCTTTGAAACAGCCAAGTGCTTCCCTGCTCAAAGACAAGGATATATTTCCATTTATTGCAGCAATTCCCCATACAATAAAAAAAATCATAAAATATAAGAAGATCATTTGTAAAATACACCAGATACATTTAGAAATCCAGAAATACATCTTGCTTTCATAGCGTGGGATATAAACAGTTCCTCTCAATTTCCATTCTCTGTGTGCATAATAACAGGCAAAAAGTGCAAAGCAAAAAGAAAGTGTAAGAAATGAGATCGGAATATCAAACGGAGGTCCGCCTTTTACATAGACGTATTCGTCCATTCCCTGAAACATATACACTGCAAGATCAAGAACGGATGGAGCCGGAACATTTTCTGCCAGATGCATTCTGGCATCCCATCCGAATGCCAGTACAAAAACACCTGTCAGGGCATAGAGGGGAATAAAACGGACAATCCCCTCTTTTATGTCATAGGAAATACAATTAGCCAGTTTCTGAAGAATTCTTTTTCTTTTCATGATTCACCTGCTTTCGCCAGAAATTCACGTTTTTGTTTCAACAATCCAAAGGCGGCAAGAACTACGACCAGAAGAAGCGGATAAATATACTGATATCTCGGATCAATTCCCTGATAAATCATATCATAAGTGATTCCGCGTTTGGAATTATAATTTATTTGCAGGCCGGTTCCGCCGATACAGAGTGCCAGTGCGATAATGGCACCCGCAATATAGTTATTGAAAAACCAGTATGAAATAAGACATACCATTCCGACCACATACATTCCGCTTAATATACAGAGAAAAAAGGTAATAAGAAGCATTGTAATATTGATATTTTCAAAGTACAGATTTGTAAAATAGACACAGAAGCTGGCTGGATCGTTCCAGTTGCAAAAACTGTTTCCGATAATCAGACCAACGATGGAAACGGATATAAATGTGGCAATGGAAAGATAAATACTGATCAATCCTGTTTTCAAAACCAGATAAACCCATAGATTTAACTGGTTTTTTCTGCGCAGCACATTTGAAATGGAAAATTCATCATTCAAAAGTGCAATTATAATAAATATCCCGATGGGATATATGGCATAACGCATATTTGCAGATACTGCCGGAAATGCATCCATGAAACAGGTACTGTCAGAAACACCACGCAGCTGGATTGCGGTTGCGGCAAAGCTTGCCGCAAACAGCAATATGGCAGCCGCGAGAAAAATCCGTTTTTCTGCAAACATCTGTTTAAAGAGTTGTTGTATCACGGTGTATCATCCTTCCTTCTGATATTTCTATAATTTCATCTGATAATAACTCCAGTTCTTCCGCATCATGGCAGGCAACGATAATAACAGCCCCCCGCAGTTTTGCCTGTTTTACCATTTCTTTTACTTTTTCAACACCGGCTTCATCGATTGCATTGATCGGTTCATCCAGTATAATAATATCCGGAGTTTCCATAAAGGCAGATGCGATTCCCAGTTTCTGCTTCATTCCAAGCGAGTATTTCCGATATTTCCGTTTATCATCCGGATTAAGTCCGACGGCTGCCATTGACTGGCGAATCTCTTCCTTTCCAATCTT
>FR900154.1:0-1507 GCA_000437755.1 Roseburia sp. CAG:303 | reverse complement strand
TCTTATGCTGGATGGATGCCAGAAGCTCCAGATTTTTATATCCGGTATAATTGGCAATAAATGCCGGATTTTCGATCAAAGCCCCGATACTTCTGGGAAAAGAAATATCCTTTCCCAGAATTTCACCATCGATCGAAACATAACCGTGGGTTGGCTGGATTAGTCCGCATACTGCACGCATAAGCATTGTTTTTCCGGAGCCGTTTTTTCCCTTTAATCCATATGCCTTTCCTGATTCAAAAGTCAGATTAATATCATCTAAAATAGTTATCTTATGAATAATTTTGGTATAATGATTGATTTCTATTTTCACTTATGCATTGTCTCCTTTATATAAAATATAGTTTTTTGTCGGATAATAGGAATATACTATCTTTAATTCACTTTTCTTCAGTTTCTCCAGTGATACATACTCTTTATAAATTGCATACGGAAGAATAAGTTCAATTTCTTTTCCTGCTTCAAAAGTTCGGGTATAAGAAGGATTCATCTGGGTAAACTGGAACATATCCATACAATTACTTTCGATTCCATTTACTTCTATCGGCCAGTAAAGAATACTTTCTTTTCCCATTGATAACTTTGTATCCATTGTATTACGAATCTTTATATGTACAAATACATAATTATATAAATCCATTTCGCCGGTCAGGGATGTGCCCTCATCGTCCAGGCTGCTGTATGAGGAAACAAGCTCCGGATATTTATCAACCGCTTCCTCATAACTGCAGATTTCTAATCCTTCCGGAGTAATTCGCAATCCCTTATAGCGTCCTTCCTTTCCTTCTGTAATGGCAATATTTTTTGCTGCCGGATAGTTTGCATTTACCTGATATACCAGATATCCCCAGATGCCGGCAAATGCGACCAGAAGCACTATCATGATAATTTTCTTAAAGTGTGTCACGTTTCTTTCCTCCTCCCAGATAAAAGCCTGCAAATCCTATGATAAAGAGAAGTATACCTTCGACAAGGACAGTAGGCAGATTGATCCATGTAGGCTGTGAAGGATTTAATATGTAATATGGTCCTGCCCCATTATAATGGGTGTACATCATCACAGTCTGCAAAGTGAAAAAGATAACAAACGGACTGAACAAAGCAACATATCTGTTATAGATTAATTTTGTAATGGCAAGTGCAAGGCATGCAAACAGACCGACAATACAGAAATCTATCAAAAGGTAAATCAGAAAATACAGATACGGCTGTGTGTAAAAAACTTTACTGAACATACAGCTTCCGGTCAGAGCAAAAGTGCTTGTTCCTCTTTGCGGCAGTAAATCAGGTAATACTGCCATGGTAAGCATCATATTTAAAATCAGTGGAATGACACAGATACTTCCGGCACTTAAGAATACCGCAAGATATTTTCCGATTAAATAGCTGCTTTTATCCATCCGGATATAGATATTTTTAATATAACCTCCTCTCAAATCGGTAAAATATGAAATCGTATATGGCAGGGACGAAATCAGTACAATACCGTAATAATATAAATATTGAT
>FR900153.1:103222-108365 GCA_000437755.1 Roseburia sp. CAG:303 | reverse complement strand
TCAGTTGATTCAATTTTTCCTAAGCTTCCTCATTCATACGGCTTAATTTTGCTGCCTGGTCGGCTGCCACGCACGCATCAATGATTTCCTGGATATCTCCGTCCATAATTTTATCCAGTTTATATAAGGTAAGACCGATTCTGTGGTCTGTCACACGTCCCTGTGGGAAATTGTAGGTCCTGATTTTTTCAGAACGGTCCCCCGTACCAATCTGACTTCTTCTTGCATCTGCCTCGGCATCGTGTGCCTTCTGGATTTCCAAATCGTATAATTTGGCTCTCAACAGTGCAAAGGCCTTTTCTCTGTTCTGAATCTGTGATTTTTCTGTCTGCGAATAAATCACAATACCAGTTGGATAATGGGTCAGTCGAACAGCAGAATCCGTAGTATTGACACACTGTCCACCATTTCCGGAGGCTCTCATAACGTCGATACGGATGTCTTTTTCATCAATCTGGATATCCACATCCTCTGCTTCCGGCATAACTGCCACGGATGCGGTCGATGTATGAATACGTCCGCCGGATTCTGTTTCCGGAACACGCTGTACACGATGCACACCACTTTCATACTTAAGTACGGAATATGCACCCTGTCCTTTTACCATGAATTCAACTTCCTTCATACCGCCGATTCCGGTTTCGTCTGCATTGACTACTTCCACTTTCCATCCTCTGGATTCGATATAATGTGTATACATACGGAACAGTTCTGCAGCAAATAATGCAGCTTCATCTCCTCCCGCACCTGCTCTGATTTCCATGACAATATCCTTATCATCGTTCGGATCTTTCGGAAGAAGAAGAATCTTTAATTCCTTTTCCAGTGATTCGATTCTTTCTTTTGCATCATTTAATTCTTCTTTTGCCAGTTCTCTCATCTCTTCATCGCTTTCCGCATCGAGAATGGCAAGGCTGTCCTCCACGTCCTGTTTTGCCTGCTTATAAGCATTATAGGCTTCTACAATCGGTGCAAGGTCGTTCTGCTCTTTCATAATTTTCCGGAATCTTTTCTGGTCATTTACGACATCCGGATCATTTAATTCATTCATCAGTTCCTCATATCTTAATACAAGGTCTTCTAATTTATCAAACATTTCTTTCCTCCATTTACCTGTATCTATTGCTTCTGTCCTGCTGCCACACGGTTCAGTCCCGCCAGATCCTTCACAATCCGGATTTTGCCAAATCCATGCTCCTTCAGTATTTCTTCCACTGCTTCCGCCTGGTCATATCCTGTCTCATACATAAGATAACCACCAGGATTCAGGTATTTTTCTGCTTCCTGTGTAATCCTGCGATAGAAAAATAATCCGTCCTTTTCTCCATCCAGTGCCATCCGCGGTTCATGATCCTTTACTTCTTCCATCAGTGTCGGTATCACATCACTGCGGATATACGGAGGATTCGACAGAATCAGATCATATTTCTGCGTGCCGGTATTTTCAAACAAATTACTTTCCAGGAATCTTATTTTACAGTCATTCTTCGCTGCATTTCTTTTCGCTGTTTCAAGTGCAGCAGCAGATAAATCCACTGCCGTGACACAGATCTCATGTCCTGCCAGCTTTTTCATGCTTACGGCGATGCAGCCGGAACCAGTACACATATCAAGCACCTGTACAATCTGTGTATTTTCCCTGCACAGTTTCAATGCTTCTTCTACTAATATCTCCGTATCCTGCCTTGGAATCAGAACATTCTCATTTACTTCAAAGTCAAGTCCCATAAACACCTGATGTCCGGTAATATGCTGCAACGGAATATGTCTGCTTCTTTTCTCTGTCACTTCCCTGTATTTTTCATACAGCATTTCTGCATCCGGAATGCCTTCCAGTTTTTCGCTCATATGCATAAGATATCCGGTTCTGTTCATCTGAAAAACTGCTTCAAATAACAGCCATGCATCATTTTTATATTCTGGAATTCCTGCAACACGAAGTGTATTCTCTGCCTCGGCAAGAACTTCACATATCTTTAACGGCATTGTTTTCTTCCTCTTTGTCTGCAACCTCTATTCCCTGTTCTCTTAAATACTGTTTCCAGTCAAATACTGCTTCCACAGCACTGATTGCTACTTCGATCATGCTGTCATCCGGTTCTTTTGTTGTCAGTTTCTGTAATGCCATGCCCGGAGCGCTGATCATGCGGACAATCAGACTGTCATTCTTTCCCGCAAGTCTTAAAACTTCATAGGAAATCCCTGCAATTACAGGAATCAGTAACAATCTTACCACGATTTTGAACAGTTTCCCTACATCTGCCGGCATAAGTGAGGACACCAGAATAAATGCGACAATACTAATAAACATAACAAGGAACAGGAAACTTGTTCCACACCTTCTGTGCAGTCTTGAACTTGTCCTGACATTTTCCACATTCAGTTCTTTGCCGTCCTCAATACAATTAATACATTTATGCTCCGCACCATGATACATATAAGTTCGCTTAATATCTTTCATTAACGATATCAGCACAATGTACAGAATAAAAATGGCAATCCTGACAACACCCTCTACTACAGACAATGCCGTATTGGAACGGATTTCCAGAGAATTCTTCATAAATTCAGAAATAAGATACGGCAGTACGATAAATAATGCCACAGAAAAAAATACAGAAAAAAGCACCGTCAACCCCATAAGGACATCTTCTGCTTTTTCTTTAAATACAGATTTTACTGCCTTATCCGCAAGTGTATCTTCCTGAACCTCTTCCTCTTCTTCATAAAATTCTGATGAATACATGAGTGTCTTAATTCCAAGTACCATGGAATCTACAAAATTAAAGATTCCTCTGACAAAAGGCAGTGATAATATTTTCTTTCCTTCGCAGAAACTTTTATATTTATCCACCTTTACTTCTATTTCCTGATTTGGCTTTCTGACTGCAACAGCATATTTATCCTGATTTTTCATCATAATGCCCTCTAATACGGCCTGTCCGCCAATCCCACAATATCTCTTCATGTTTTATCCTCATTATCTCCGGCAGAAAACCTATTCGAAAATTTCCTGCTATATATAAAAAGGTTGAGAAAAATTCTCAACCTTATCTGCAACCTTATTAGTCCTCAGTAGTAAAGCCATACTTACGATTGAACATATCAATACGTCCACGAGCCTTTGCAGATTTCTGCTGGCCTGTATAGAATGAATGGCATTTTGAACAAATTTCAACGTGGATGTTTTCCTTTGTTGAACCTGTTACAAATTCGTTGCCACAGTTACATACAACCTTTGCCTGATAATAATTTGGATGAATTCCTTCTCTCATTTTTGTCACCTCTCTGATTTCCTGCGAAATTGGACTTTACCAATTCCGACTTAATAATAAACAACTCTGACATTCTATCATATATTTTTTTCTTATGCAAGTTATTTTTGTAAATTTATTTCTTTTCTTTCATCAAAGTCTTCATCACAGACGAATAAATGTCCTGGCTTGCATTTCTCCAGTTATTGCACATCATCTCTGCCACGTCCTCGGAAGGTACGGAAAGATTCATCTCGATTAAGGTCGCATTGCCTTCCTTGATTTTACAGCTCACTACAAAATCCTGATTATTGCTTGCATGGAAATAGTCCGCCGTAGTAGCGACTTCGTTTCTCATTTCATATTTATTGTCTACCAGAAAAATATCCATATCATCTATGACTTCCACCGGAATCTTATTGACAAAAAAATTAATTGTCTCAACTCCATCTTTTGTAATCTTATAATAATAGGTGTTTCTAATGGTTTCATATGATATCAGCTGTGTTTCTTCCAGTTCTGTCAGCACCTGCTGGAATCCAATATAAGTCGTATATCCTTTCTCCTGAAAAAAGCCTGATAACTGGGCATTTGTCAGCGGAAAGTTCACTTTATTCAACATATACAATGTCATCAATTTATATAATGTTAGTGGGTCTACTGACATAATAAACCTCCTGTAACCATAGCTTTTGCTCCTTGTTCGATATTTCTCATCTGCATTTCCCGATGAATGTAATTCATCACAGCACGCTTATTGCCGCTCCATTGCGGCTCTATCAGTAATTTCTTTGGCCCGTCCCCCGTAAGCCTGTGAATCACGATATCTCTTCTCAAATGTTCAATCACATCACATAGTATCTGTGTATACTCTTCCATAGTATATACATGAAATGGATGTTCATAATAATACTGCTCCAAATCTGTTCCCCTCAGCACATGAAGCAGCTGTATTTTTACACCTTTTATATCAAAAGAATTGATATATTTAACTGTATTTAGAATGTCTTCCCGGCTTTCGCCCGGAATTCCAATTATAATATGAACTATAACATCAATTCCATGAGAAATCAACTGTTTTAATGCATTTTCAAACACTTTATTTTCATAACCCCTGCGTATCAGACAGGCACTTTCTTCCTTTGCGGACTGGAGTCCTAATTCCATCCAGACCGGCTTCTTCCGGTTCAGTTCATCCAGAAGCTGTATCTTCTCGTCTTCCAGGCAGTCCGGCCTTGTCGCAACCGCCAGAATCTCTATCTCCGGTGCTTCGATGGCCTCTGTAAAAATCCTGCGAAGATACTCCACCGGTGCATAGGTATTCGTATATGCCTGAAAGTATGCAATATATGTTCCGTCATGAATCTTGTTCTTGACCAGTTCCTTCGCCAGCCGTATCTGTCCGGCAATGCTCTCCCCGGCACTCTGGGCAAAATCCCCGGATCCACCTGCACTGCAGAAAATGCAGCCTCCCGTTCCGACTCTTCCATCCCTGTTCGGACATGTCATGCCTCCGTTTAACGCAAGTCTGTATACCTTATGACCATATGTATTTTTCAGATAAGTACTCAAATCATTTATGTACATGCCCGGACACCTTTCCCTTTTGTCTTTTCATTTTTTTCGGTAACGTATATCATATCACAAAATTTTCAAAAAAAAAACTACCATATTTATAAAATTTATAGTATACTGTATAAGAATCGTGAGTTATACTTTGAAATTCTGATTTACTATCTTATTTATTATCATAATTTCTTTTCTTACCTTACAGGAAATTCCACAATTCAATTCGTATATTTATGAAATCTAAATATGAAAGGACTTTTTATGAGAGAAAAATTAGAAACTTTACCTATGACCGAACTGCGTGAAATCGCAAAAGCCAA
>FR900153.1:100051-103195 GCA_000437755.1 Roseburia sp. CAG:303 | reverse complement strand
ATGGAATCAAAAGTGTTACCGTCATGAGAAAGAGTGCACTGATTGATCGGATTCTTGAAGTTACAGGTGGGAATACTATTACCTCTGAAAACACACCGAAACCGCACACTGAGCGGACTTATGTACCGGGTCCTTCCCGTACTTACAAAAAGCCTGTACAAAAGGCTGCAGAACCTGCTCAGGAAGCCTCTGTCCCAAAAGCAGCACATCAGCACCAGAATCCGCAGACATCAGAACCGAATACCGTCAACGAGTCACTCGACAGCGGCATTATGGCAAATGGGATTCTTGAAGTAATGTCGGATGGATTCGGCTTTATCCGCTGCGATAACTATATGCCGGGAGATGCAGATGTCTATGTTTCCCCGATGCAGATCAAACGTCTCGGACTGCGTACCGGTGATATTATCGTCGGAAAAGTACGCGTAAAAACCCAGAACGAGAAATTTGCCGCCCTGCTCTGCGTGGATTCCGTAAATGGCTATAGCATAGCGGAAGTATTGAAGAGAAAGAAATTTGAAGATCTGACCCCTGTTTTTCCCAACAGCCGGCTTGTCATGGAAACCGACAGACATAATATGGCAATGCGTATTCTGGATATCATCTCCCCTATTGGAAAAGGTCAGAGAGGTATGATTGTATCTCCTCCAAAGGCCGGAAAAACTACTTTATTAAAAGAAATGGCACAGTCTATTACAATGAATAATCCAAAGATTAAGATGATCATTCTTTTAATCGATGAACGTCCGGAGGAAGTGACGGATATCAAGGAATGTATCGAAGGCGATAATGTTGAAGTCATTTACTCTACCTTTGATGAACTTCCGGAACATCATAAACGTGTTTCCGAAATGGTAATCGAACGTGCAAAACGTCTGGTGGAACACGGGGAAGATGTTGTGATTCTGCTCGACAGCATTACCAGACTTGCCAGAGCCTATAACCTGACCGTTTCCCCAAGCGGACGTACCCTGTCCGGCGGTCTTGATCCAGCCGCTCTTCATATGCCGAAGCGTTTCTTTGGTGCAGCCAGAAATATGCGTGAGGGAGGCAGTCTTACGATCCTTGCAACCGCACTGGTGGACACCGGAAGCAAAATGGATGATGTGGTATTTGAAGAATTTAAAGGAACCGGTAATATGGAAATGGTTCTCGACCGCAGACTTTCCGAAAAGAGAGTATTCCCTGCGATTGATCTCTTAAAATCAGGTACCAGAAGGGACGATCTCCTGCTTACCCCAAAAGAGCTGAAAGCCGTGGAACTCATCCGTAAGATTACAAATTCCATGCGACCGGATGATGCGGTTGAAACACTCTTAAATCTTTTTGATAAAACAAGGAATAATGACGAATTCTGTGATCGCATTATCCGTGAATTTTCCAGATAAAACCGGGTGCCGGATCATAACTGTGTTTTGTTATCATCCGGCACTCTTTTATATCTCTCTTTTATTTTTACTCTTTTTTTGCCTTTTCCGGCTCTGTATATTCTACCAGTTCATCAATTAATTTCCAGATTTCATCCCTTCCCTGCTTTGTTTCTGCTGAAAACGGGATAATGACCGTTCCCGGCTCACATTCAAGCTTCTGCCGGATGATCTTAATGTTTTTCTGCAGCTGGCTTCTCTTGATTTTATCCAGTTTGGTCGCTATGATAATCGGACTGTAACCATTTGCCAGAATCCACTGGTACATATTTACATCATTCGCCGATGGTTCGTGTCTGATATCGATAAGCAGGAATACTGCCTTTAACACTTTGGATTTGTGCAGATAATTTTCTATCATGCGTCCCCATTTTTCCTGTGTCTGCTTTGATACTTTGGCAAATCCGTATCCTGGAAGATCCACACAGTACATCGCATTATTGATATTATAAAAATTAATGGTCTGTGTTTTTCCCGGCTGCTGTGAAGTTCTTGCATATGCCTTTCTGTTCATCAGTGCATTGATCAGGGATGATTTCCCAACATTTGACTTTCCGGCAAACGCAACCTCCGGCAGTTCATTCTCCGGCAATGTACTCGTAATTCCACATACCGTTTCCAGATTAAGACTTCTGATAATCATATTTTTCCTCCTTAACAGGAATGTAAGGCATGCTCTGTTACCTGTTTCATATCTTTTACATACACAATATCCATTCCCTGTGTTATTTCCTCTGATATTTCTTCCACATCTTTCTTATTTTCAAATGGTACTAAAACTTTTGTAATTCCTGCCATTTTTGCTGCCAGAAGCTTTTCTTTCAATCCGCCAATCGGAAGCACCCTTCCGCGGAGTGTAATCTCTCCGGTCATCGCCAGATTTGCATAGATTTTCCGTCCGGTTAGCGCAGACAGCATCGCCGTTGCCATGGTAATTCCCGCAGACGGACCGTCCTTTGGAACAGCTCCCTCCGGAATATGAATATGGATATCCGTATTCTGGAATTTCTCCGCATCTATATGATACAGCTCTGCATTTGCCCGGATAAAGGACAGACCTGCCTGTGGGATAAAGGACAGCCCTGCCTGTGCCGACTCTTTCATGACATTGCCAAGATTTCCGGTCAGCACCATATTGCCTTTTCCCGGCATAACATTGACTTCAATCTCAAGGGTATCACCCCCGACTCTTGTCCATGCAAGTCCTCTGACGATGCCGACCTCATCCTTCTTATTTGCCTTATCGTCCTGATATTTTACCTTGCCAAGATACTGCTCCAGATTCTTCGCCGTAATCTTCACGGACTTTTCTTTCTTCTGCATAATCTCAAGCACAGCCTTCCGGCAGAGTTTTCCTATGGTTCGCTCCAGGTTTCTCACTCCTGCCTCTCTGGTATACCCGGTAATCAGCTTTTCAATCGCCGGCTTTGATATGGAGAACTGCTTCTTTTCCAGTCCATTCACTTCCCGCTGTTTTTCAATGAGATAATCAGATGCAATATGTTCTTTTTCATTGAGTGTATAACTTGTCACGTCAATAATTTCCATTCTGTCCAGTAATGGACGCGGTATCGTAGAAATATCATTTGCCGTTGCAATAAAAAATACTTCGGACAAATCAACCGGCACTTCCACATAATGGTGAACAAACCGGCTATTCTGCTCATCATCAAGTACTTCCAGCAATGCACTCGCAGGATCTCCTTTGTAATCACCT
>FR900153.1:89802-100035 GCA_000437755.1 Roseburia sp. CAG:303 | reverse complement strand
ATCACCTGCCAGCTTGTCAATCTCATCAAGCAGCATAAGTGGATTTTTCACGCCGGCATTTTTAAGTGCCATAACGATCCTGCCCGGCATTGCACCCACATAAGTCCGTCTATGTCCCCTGATCTCGGCCTCATCCCGGACACCACCCAGACAGATTCTCACATATTTCTTATTCAGGGCTTCTGCCACGGATTTTGCGATAGAGGTCTTTCCCGTACCCGGAGGACCTGCCAGACAGATAACCGGACTCTTTCCTTTTGACTTTTCCGGATGAAAACATCTGACTGCCAGAAATTCCAGAATACGTTCCTTGACCTTTTCCATGCCAAAATGGTCGCGGTTTAAGATTTCTTCTGCATTTACCATATCATTATTATCTTCCGACGTATGATTCCACGGAAGCTCCAGCAGAGTTTCGATATATCCGCGTGCCACACTGCTTTCCGCCGAGCCTGAGGACAATGTCTTATAACGTTTGATTTCCTTACGGAGTTTTTCCTTAATCTCTTCCGGTGCATCCAATGCCTCGGTACTCTGCAGAAAAGTATCGGATTCCTGTACGGTGTCTTCTTCTCCAAGTTCCTGGCGAATCACTTTCATCTGCTCCCTGAGGATATATTCTTTTTGGTTTTCTTCCACTTTTTCTTTTATTTTACTCTGAAAATCTTCCCGGATTTCCAGAATATTGATTTCTTCCTGGATAAATTTATATGCCAGTTCGTATTTTTCTGACAGCTTATCCACGTTCAGGTAATGCTGTTTCTTCTCAAAGGACATCGGAATGGCCGACATGGTGCGCTTCAATAATACCGGCAGTTCCTGGAACAGACATAATACCCTCAGGCTTTCCTGTCCTGTTTTCGGTCTTTTGGATGCATACCCGGCAATTAACTCCTTCAACATGGCTGCCTTTGCTTCTTTCTCTACTGCATCCATGTCATCCAGATAGTCCGGCAGTTCTTCCACTTCTGCCCGGATATAACCAGCTTCTTCCTTCTCCGTATATTCCACACATTTTGCCCTTGTGGAATTTTCAATCAGAATCCTCGCGTTGCTGCCCGGCAGTTTTACTACCTGGCTGACCATCGCAAGCACCCCGATCTCATTCAAATCTTCTCCTGCCGGATTACTCTCTTCGATATTCTTCTGAGTAACCACGAACACCTGTTTATCTTCATTCATTGCCGCTTCTAAGGCATCAATGGATTTTTTTCTGCTTATATCAAAATTAACTTTCACTCCCGGTATAATGCATAAACCTCTCAGGTAAATAACCGGAACTGTTTTTCTATTCTCTCTCATTACTTATTTCTACTTTCTAAAAATGCCGCCAGATAAAAACATACTGCTTCTACCTGACGGCCGTAATACCTTGCTGCTTTCTCAATTATCCGCGAAAAGTAAGTTCAGGTTCTGCTGCCTTATCAACTACATCTTTTGTAATTGTACATCTTGCAATTCTGTCATTTGATGGAACTTCATACATGATATCCATCATGCTTTCTTCCATAATTGCTCTTAAACCTCTT
Source organism: Roseburia sp. CAG:303 (assembly GCA_000437755.1). GTDB lineage: Bacteria > Bacillota > Clostridia > Lachnospirales > Lachnospiraceae > CAG-303. The sequence continues at coordinate 98,506 of FR900153.1, read as the reverse complement.
GCTCCTGTTTTGCGTTCAAAAGATTTCTTTGCGATTGCTTCAACCGCTTCATCTGTAAATTCCAAATCTACTTCATCTAATTCAAACAGTTTTTTGTACTGTTTGATAATTGCATTCTTCGGCTCTTTCAGAATCCGGACAAGATCTTCTTCCTTCAACTGATTTAATGTTACGGTAACCGGAACTCGTCCGATAAATTCCGGAATCAGTCCGAATTTTACCAGATCATGAGGCATTACCTGACTGAGCAGTGCATCCCTGTCTTCCATAACATTCTCTGTAATCTCAGCATTGAAACCGATGGATTTCTTATCCAGTCTGGTTTCTATGATTTTCTCGAGTCCGTCAAAAGCTCCTCCACAGATAAAGAGAATATTTGTGGTATCGATCGGAATCAGTTCCTGCTGCGGATGTTTTCTGCCACCCTGTGGCGGAACGGATGCAACCGTACCCTCCAGAATCTTTAATAATGCCTGCTGGACACCTTCACCTGAAACATCTCTGGTAATAGAAACATTTTCTGATTTCTTTGTTATTTTATCAATTTCATCAATATAGATAATTCCATACTGAGCTTTTTCAATATCATAATCAGCTGCCTGAATCAGCTTTAAAAGAATATTTTCTACATCTTCACCTACATAGCCTGCTTCCGTCAATGTGGTCGCATCTGCAATTGCAAATGGCACATTCAGAAGTTTTGCAAGTGTCTGAGCAAGATACGTCTTACCGGAACCGGTCGGACCAAGCATCAGAATATTACTCTTTTGCAATTCAACATCCATGTCTTTTCCGGCCATGATTCTCTTATAGTGATTATATACTGCAACAGATAAAACTTTCTTTGCCGCATCCTGCCCAATTACATATTCATCAAGAAATGCTTTTATTTCTTTCGGCTTTACAAGATTGATCTCGAAACCATTATCGTCATCATCATACCGCAGTCCTTCTTCCACCATGTCTGCACACACTTCAATACACTGATCACAAATGCATACATTGTCAGGACCGGTAATAAGCCTGTTTACCTGATTTTCTGTCTTTCCACAAAAAGAACATCTGTGGATCTTATTATTATCGCCTTTTCCTGCCATGACTCCTCCATACTGCACAGATTATTTTGTCAAATCCAATCGATTGGTAACGATATGATCAATCAGACCATATTCTTTTGCTTCTTCTGCAGTCATATAATTATCCCTGTCCGTATCTTTTTCAATGATTTCCAGTGGTTTTCCTGTATTCATTGCAAGTATCTCGTTTAATTTCTTCTTTGTCTTTAAAATATGTTCTGCTGCAATCTGAATCTCAGTTGCCTGGCCTTTTGCTCCGCCAAGTGGCTGATGAATCATGATTTCAGCATTCGGAAGTGCAAATCTCTTTCCTTTTGCTCCGCCAGAAAGAAGGAATGCTCCCATACTTGCCGCCATGCCCATGCATAATGTGGAAACATCACATTTTACATAATTCATGGTATCATAAATTGCCATTCCGGCAGTTACAGATCCACCCGGACTATTAATATAGAACTGAATATCTTTTCCCGGATCTTCTGATTCCAGAAATAAAAGCTGTGCAACAATCAGGCTTGCTGTTGTTTCATTGACTTCTTCCCCAAGGAAAATAATTCTTTCTTTCAAAAGTCTTGAATAGATATCATAGGATCTTTCACCCCTGCTTGTCTGTTCAATGACGTAAGGAACTAAACTCATTCTTATACCTCCTAAATACTGTTTCTATCTATAAATGATGAAATGGAAGAACGGCAGCACCATTCTTCCTTTCATTTTCATCACTCTGTATCTTATGCAATATTAGCTACGATAAATTCAGCTGCCTTTGTTACTGCAAGATCCTTCATGATGGAGTTCTTCTCTTCTTCTCCCATCATCTCTTTGATCTTATCAGCTTCCATCTTATATGCTTCTGCCATCTTATCAATTTCAGCTGCGAAGTCTTCTTCTGAAGCAATAATATTCTCAGCTGCTGCTACTGCTTCAAGTACCAGTCTGCTCTGGATGGTCTTTAATGCCTGTGGTCTCATCTGCTCAAAGAGCTTGTCTGTAGTCATGCCTGTAAACTGGCAGTACTGCTCCCATGAAATTCCCTGGCTCTGTAATCTTCTTGCGAAGTTTTCAGCCATCTGTCTTACCTGAAGATCGATCATCGGTTCAGGAATATCCATCTTAGCACCTTCTACTACAGCTGCTACAGCCTTGTCTTCCAGTGCATTCTTTGCTTCTGTTTCTTTCTGCTCTGTAAGTTTTGTTCTGATATCGTTCTTGTATTCTTCAAGAGTATCGAATTCAGATACATCCTGTGCAAATTCATCATCTGCTTCCGGAAGTTCTACTTTCTTTAATTCTTTTACAGTTACCTTAAACATAGCCGGCTTTCCTGCAAGTTCCTTTGCCTGATAATCTTCCGGGAATGTAACATTTACTTCAACTTCTTCGTTGAGGTTCTTGCCAACTAACTGTTCTTCAAATGTATCGATGAAAGAATGTGAACCGATGGTAAGAGGATAATCTGTTCCCTTGCCGCCTTCAAATGCTTCACCGTCGATAAATCCTTCAAAGTCGATCGTTGCGATGTCACCATCTTCAACTGCTCTGTCTTCTACGGAAATTGTTCTTGAATTTTCTTTTCTTACTTTTTCGATCTCAGCTGCAACATCTTCATCTGTTACTTCTACGCTGTCTTTTTCCACTGCAAGACCTTTGTACTGTCCTAATTCTACAGCCGGCTTTAATGCTACTTCTGCTGTGAAGATGAAAGACTGTCCTGCTTCTGCCTGTGTTACTTCAATCTTTGGCTGTGAAACGATCTCTAAATCTTCTGCTGCAGTTACTTCCCTGCTGTATACTTCCGGAATCAGATCATTGATTGCATCTTCAAAGAAGATCTGAGTGCCGTACATCTTCTCAAGCATCTTACGAGGTACTTTACCCTTTCTGAAACCTGGTACGCTCATTCTATTCTTATTCTTCTGATATGACTTTTCAACAGCTTTTTCAAACTCATCAGCTGGTGCTTCGATTGTAAGTTTAGCCATATTCTTCTCTAACTTTTCAACTTGTAAACTCATTTTATATTTTCCTCCTTAAATGCCTTAAACATCAGCTTAGTATATCATACTAATCGCCACTTGTCATTAACTTTTTTTCTTAAATTTGTTTAAACACGCGGATTTCGGTAAATTTTTTTCACTTTTTCCACATCTTCGGAGGTAATCTCCGCCCGGATATTGTACCTTGCCTCATGATATGTTTCAAAAAGTTCTCCCGCAGCTGCCGATATCCTGCCCTGCTGCTTCAGTTTCTCCCCGGTTTCCCATGCCGTATCGGTCTGGCGGAATGCATAGCCTTTCTTTCTCTGTTTAATGATAAATTTTTCATAATAATGCCGGATGCGTTCTGCCGGATTCAGATCCTTATATGCTCTTCCATATCCATAGCCTGCGTTTCTCCTGTTTTTCGCGACTTTCACACTTGTTTCACGATATCCTTTTATAAATCCGGTGCTTTTTCCGCCCGTTCCTCTTTTAAATATGGAAGAAAGCAGCCGGAATACCTTCTGCCGGATATCCTCCACGAAGCTTTTCCATCTGCGTGCCAGTTTTTTTACTTTCTCCGTGCCTTCTTCCCCAAACATGAGAATCAGGGAGATTGCAAGACATACTGCCACTCCCATCTGTGCCACAAGCCGTCCTGTGTCCCTGAGTTCAAAATACACCGCCAGGACCTCTGTCAGAATGGCGAGAATGAGAAAGAGGACGGATAACACAGTCCTTTTCCAATCGGTTTTATTTTTCAATGCTGCACTCCTTTAAATTTTTACTATATTCTTCTACCATCAGTTCCATAATTTCAATACTTTCTTCTTTGGAATAGCCTTTTGGAATTTCAACCGGGTAGCCTTCGTCCATAAATTCCAGGCATCCCCGTCTGTCCGTAATCATTTTTAACGGTTTACCACCTATACTGATATTATCGGCAAATGTTTGAATTCTCTTCATAGATTCAGGTTCTTCAGATCCGTATTATATGTAATGCAATACTCATTAATCAGAATATAATTGCCAAAGGCACTTTCCAGCCGGTTCTGTATGTTATCCGACTCACAGTGTTCCCTCATCTGTTCTAATACGATCAGCTGGCGGATGGATATATTTGCCTTATTACAGATGCCTTTCAGCATCGTCATAATGTCATCGTGCTGGTTTGGCATAAATATGCTAATCTCGCATTTCTCCCTGTTTGTTTCCAGAAGCATCAGATTCTGCAGAAATGCAATTACATTTGCATTTCCAGATACTACTTTCATTTCTTTCATCAATGAACACCATTTAAACATCTGGACCATATTTGTCACTTTACTGGTATCAAAATGACTCACATCTAATTTACCATAGTATTTCTCCTTTCAGAATTTACAAAAATTTAAGTGTTTCGCAATTACCTATTTACAATTATTCCCTTTACATTTTACCTTTTTTCGACTATGTTTTTCAACGTGTGACAAAAAGTGTGACAGTTTTTTTACTCCGAACTGATGTTTCATATATATCCTGTATCACATTTCTCCCCCAAAAGCAAAAAAGGCACCGGGAAAACAGCTTAACTGCTGCTCCCGATACCTTATAATAGGCAGCTTTATAGCTGCCTACCCAATCAAAACTGTTTTTCCATCAAATGCAAATCCATAGTGCCTGATTTTCTCTGCCGGAATCCCACCAGAAATAAGTTCCACGTCATATTTTTTATCTTCAATCTGATTCAAAGCAGTCTGTACGGTTTCTTCCAGTGTTTTTTCTTTTCCCGGATTTCTTACCTTAAATTCCATAATAATAGCAGGTAATCCATCCTTTTTTGGTATCATCATGACATCATATCTTCCAAAACCACTTTCCCGGTTAGATTTCAGAATATAGTTATCCGTTTGTTCTGCCATCAGCCCCAGGACAAAGCCATGATAAAACCGTTCTGTTTCTTCCAGTCCGCTCCCCTGTCCTCCAACATCAAAATAACTAAATGTATCAGAAGCTACCCGATTCATGTAATAATTCATCATTTCTACATCATCCTGAAGCAATGCTCTGACAAAATTGTGATACCCGCTACCGCTTGCCTGAAACCACGCAGCAAACATAGTTTCAAACATATCCTTTGTCTCCAGATTTGTAATTTTCAGATGATACCATGGTTTTCTTGTTTCTCCCAGATACTCCACACATTCTGCTCTGAGATAACCGCTTGCCATAAGCAGACTCCAGATAGCCGTTTCATTTGTGTCCAGCTGAGTGAAAACAATCTGTTCATCAAAATGAACTACGATTTCCTTTCCCTGCAGCAGCTCCTCCATCTGTTTTTTTACTTCCGCCGATGCAGTCTGAATAAGCCTCCCTGCCATATTGTTTGAACTGGTTGCCGTCCAGTAGGACTGATACTTTCTGCTGTCCAGAAAACCTGTAATCGACCACGGATTATAAATATCTCTCTGACTTCCAAACACAAATCCATCATACCATTTCTTTACATTTTCCCTTTCATCAGAAAGTCCAAACTCATCCAGTGCCTGAAATACTTCTTTTTCCGTAAATCCAAAACAGGTATTGTATTTGTCCGAAGTTACAGTGATTACCTGCAGATTATTCAAATCTGAAAACATGGATTCCTTTGAAATCCTTGTGATGCCTGTCATGACTGCACGTTCCAGATATGGATTTGTCTTAAATACAGAATTAAACATGCTGCGCATAAAACCGGCAAATTCATTCCAGTATCCTCCCAGATACGCCTCCTGCATCGGTGTATCATATTCGTCCAGAAAAAGAAGTACTTTTTTGCCATAGTAACGGTTCAGATACATACACAGTGAATTTAAAGCAAATGTTGCCTCTGTATCATTCATATACGCAGTCATATTTAAATACATTTTCTTTTCATTCTCACTTAACAGACTGCCTTCTAACAGATAACGGTTGTCTTCATATAACCTTGCAATCAGTTCTTTTATTTTGCATTTTGCTGCTTCCGCATTTTCCTCTTTTACCCATGCAAAACTTAAGAATATAACCGGATATGTCCCCTGTAAACTGTGATATTTCTCTTCTTCCCAGATAGACAGTCCTTCAAACAAATCGCCCCTGTCCTTGTAACGATTTGAGAAAAAACAGTTTAACATGTCCATATTTAATGTTTTTCCAAACCTTCTAGGACGTGTAATTAATGTCACATCGGCTCCGGTTTCCCACCATTCTTTGATAAATCCTGTTTTGTCCACATAAAAATAATTCTCTGTCCTTATCTTTTCAAATCCCTGTATTCCAATACTGATTACTCTTTGCATCTATCCGTCCCACCTTTCTACTCTTCCGACACATTCACGACAGTCACAACATTCCCGTTTCTCTCCAAATCTTCAACCGCTCCTGCCAGTGTCGTGTCATAATACGGGGTAAACAGGAAGATTTCCGTATTGTCCAGTCTCTCTTCGATGTCCTGTTTCATAACGGAAAGCATGGACACCGCATATAAATCCGTCATCTCCGCCATCTGACAGAGAAGCTCCTGATAATATTCCTCGCCCGATGCGAATGCGTATCTCGGAGCAACTCCTCCATGCATCATTTTGCTGTTTGCGGCAAAAGAACAGACATATCCGTTTCTTACACTCTCACCGAGCAGATACGATGCATAGGAAAGTTCTTTTTCAATCAGTTCGTGAAACTGCTCCGGCGGAAAATGTTTCTTCTCATTCGGCTGGAAATTCACATATACCAGCAGTTTTCTCCCTGCCAGATATTCCCTGTCGTTTACCATCAGTTCACCTCTTCTGGCAGTCTGCTTGTAATTCAGTGCATTCATGGCATCTCCGGGGATATACTGCCGGATTCCGGCAAATGAAAAATTATCTTCGATCAAAGGCTTCTTCGACATTGCACTATACTGGAACAAACGGTTTATCTGTCTGCTTTCCTCCACCGTGACTTCTGCCGGATATACATGGATCTGTGCCGGACTGTCCAGATATACTTCTATTCCGGTGAAGCCCACTTTTGCAGTTTCCAGCTTATAATATCCGCGGCTTTTGCAGGTAACAGTATGCCTTCTCTGTATTCTGGTATATGGAAATACAAAGAATCTGCTGATAAATTCCTGACTGATCCCATCACTCCGCTCATATCCCTGCATCTCTATTTTGGAAGAAATATGTGTTTCTATATCCACTGCAAACATCGGCAGAAAAGAATGATTCGTAATTTCCTCAATCAGTTCTGTCCGATCGCCTTCAAACACACCTTCGTCCCGGAAGTACCTCCTGTATTCCAGTTCCTTCAGGCACAACTGCCTGCTCAGTTTTATATATATCGCGGCAAGAATGGTCAGAACAACGATTGTCACCGCGATTCCGGCACAGATCAATGCAATGACAATCATCTGCTCCTGATAGATTTCTAATCCCGGCTGTCTCATTTTAACATTTCCTCTGTCGGCACCGGAACCTGTTCCAGTATTTCCTTCATCAGTTCCACTGCCGCATTTCTTCTGACACGCAGTGCATTTTTCAGAATCATCCTGTGTGCCAGCACATCACAGGCTATTTCCTTAATATCATCCGGCAGAACATAAGTTCTCTCATGGATTGCCGCCACTGTTTTTGCTGCCCGCAAAAGTGCGATTCCTCCTCGCTGGCTGACACCGAGAACAACGGATTCATGCGCTCTGGTTGCTTCTACCAAATCTGCCGCATAAGAGTATACCGCATCACTGATGCTTACCTGTTCTATCTGCTTTCCTGCATTTTTTATCTCTTCGATGGAAGTTACCGGTGTGACCTGCTCTAGTACATCTTTTTGTATATGTGTCCGGAAAATTTCTATCATACTGTCGTGATCCGGATATTCCATATATAATTTCATCAGGAAACGATCCACCTGTGCTTCCGGAAGCGGAAATACCCCCTGCGTATCCACCGGATTCTGCGTTGCAATTACCATAAAGACATCTTCCATCGGCCAGGTATTTCCATCCACCGTTACCTGTTCTTCTTCCATACATTCCAACAGTCCCGCCTGTGTCTTTGGTGTTGCCCTGTTGATTTCATCCGCAATCAGAATATTTGTAAATACCGGACCTTTTACGAAACGAAACTGCGATGTTTTCAGATCAAAAATATTCACACCGGTAATATCTGCCGGCAGCATATCCGGTGTCATCTGGATTCTTTTAAACGTTCCGTCTACGGAAGCCGCCAGTGTCTTTGCCAGCATCGTCTTTCCGCTTCCCGGAACATCTTCGAGCAATATATGGCCGCCCGTCAGAAGTGCGATCACCGTCTTTCTGACCACATCATCTTTTCCTTTTATTACTGCCCCTATATTCTTTGCAATTTTATCCGCAATTACCTTTACAGAATCCACTGCCACACCTCCTCATTCTATCAGCTTACAGCCTTTTCCACAGTTTCAAGCACCTGTTCATCCCCTGTATTATAGGTAATAATCAGTTTTGACACATGATACGTCTTTCCGTTTTTCTCTGCATCACTCTCATCGGTTCTGGTTGAAACAATATATTTTGCGCTGGTGCATTTTAATTTCACATATTTTCCTGATAAAAGTTCAATGTTCGTATATCCGATTGTGGATGGCTTTTTCGTTGCCGACTGGGAAGATGTGATAATTTCCCTCGGCGGG
>FR900153.1:88734-89769 GCA_000437755.1 Roseburia sp. CAG:303 | reverse complement strand
CCTCCGTTATTACTGCCGCCATTCTGATTCCCTCCATTTGCATTTCCATCGGACTGTCCGGCATTGCCATTATTTCCTGCACTTCCATCGCTGTTTCCGCCCTGTGCCGCACTGTTGTCCGGATTGGAGCTGTTTCCATCCGAACCTGCATCTGAATTTCCGGAATCACTGTCATCCGGGTACCAGTATTCATTTCCATCCCCGGAATTATTCGAAGTATTTCCCGCGGTATTTCCGGCACTGCTGTTTCCATTGCCGCCTGCGTTATTGCCCGCCGAAGTTCCATTTCCGGATACATTTGTGCCATTGCCGGAATTTCCATTATCAGAGCTTCCGTTTCCGGAACTGCCGCCGGATACATTACTGTCTTCTCCGGAGCTTTCTTTTTCAAGAATAGTAACGCCCACTTTCTTCTCCGTTTCCTGTCCGTCATAAATAAACTTATAGGTTGCAACATACTTACCTACCGTGTAAATATCGACTCCCGTTGCATCCACCCACATCTGGAAATCTTCAAACTGGTCGGCATTTTCCACTTCAACGGCGGATGAATAATCAATATCCACACCCAGGTATGACTGTATATCCCGGATATTTATCTCCAGCTTTCCATCTGAATCAAAGGATACTGTTCCCTGTGCCGCACCTATGATATCGGAATACTCCAATGTATTAATCTTTGATCCTTTCTTATGGCATGCCGACATGGATAATGCAGTCATCACTGCCAGCATACATAAAAACAATCTCTTCTTGCGCATCTGTTATCTCCTTATTTCCTATCTGTACTGTATTGATTTTGCCAGTTCTTCTGATGCTTCCTCACCGGAAATCTCTTTTACAATGGCTAGTCCCAGATCGATTGCCGTTCCCATGCCTTTTGAGGTGAAAATATGTCCGTCCAAAACGACTCTCTCCGGTGTAACGTCTGCTCCGGTAAGATATTTTTCAAATCCCGGGAAACAGATGGCTTTCTTTCCCTCAAGTATGCCCAGTCCTCCGAATACGCTCGGTGCGGCACAGATGGCAGCCAGC
>FR900153.1:88067-88728 GCA_000437755.1 Roseburia sp. CAG:303 | reverse complement strand
GGTGCGGCACAGATGGCAGCCAGCCATTTTCCCTGACGGTCAAATTCCCGGATCTGCTCTGCCAGTCCGGCATGCTCTTTTAAATGCATCGTTCCCGGCATTCCTCCCGGCAGAAAAATCATGTCGCACTGGTCAAAATCCGCCCTGCGCCAGGTAAGATCCGCTACGATTCCTATATTATGCGCACCCGTTACCACTTCCTTATCCTGAATGGAAACGGTCTTTACCTCATAATCCGCGCGTTTTAACACGTCGATAACTGCCAGTGCCTCTACTTCTTCAAATCCATCTGCTAACATTGTATATATGGTCATTTTACTGTTCCTCCTTGTCTTCTTTCTCTTTGTCCTCTGCATGAAGACTCATATAGCTGTTATGATATTTCCTGTCATAAGTAACTTCCTCGCCGAACCATGCCGGCTTTTCAAAGCTGTTCGCATCTTCTTCGCTTGTAAACTCTACTTCTGCCATCAGAAGTCCCTCATAATCGCCCTCAAATTCATCCAGTTCTATGGTGTGTGTTCCGTCCAGCGGAATAAGATATCTCTTTTTGCGTATGGTTTTTCCGTCCGCCTTTCCTAGCAGGTGATAATATCCTTCCGCCTGCAGCGGCAGATTATATTCTTCACGCATCATCATTCCTTTTCCCTTGTAGGTGAGA
>FR900153.1:84248-88054 GCA_000437755.1 Roseburia sp. CAG:303 | reverse complement strand
TTGTAGGTGAGAATAAAATCCTCATCCTGTCTTCTGACTCTTACCACAGGATTTACGCAGAGATACCCCTGTTCAATGATGTGATACGGGTATTTTTCTATATCTTCCGGAAAATTTTCCCTTGCAATTAAAAATTTTCTTTCTATTTCCATATCTTCTATCTCCTATCAAAAATTCTGATATTTAGTTAATTGCAAAACTCACAATTTATCTTTAGTATATGCAAATCAAACAATTACTAAGAAGGTACTATGAGGCGGTCGGCACTTAGATGCTGTATTTTAGCATCTTAGTACCGCTACCAGCCGAATGTAGCGAGAGCGTGCCTTCGTGTAATGTTTCATTTGCATATACACTTACAAAAATTTAGGTGTTTTGCAATTACCTATTTCCAACATTACTAATATACACCATTTTTGATGTGAAATCCACAACTAATATGCATATTTTCATTCCAAATCCATAAAATGAAAAATTTTTTTGTTAAATTTTTCAATTAGTATTTGACATTTTTTAACTTAGTAAATATAATTTACTCAGGATGATTTTCCGGGCAATCCATTTGCCCCAACATCTCATGGATATTTATCACAAGGAGGACAAAAAAATGTCATATGTTGACGAAGTGCTGCAGCTTGTTATTGACAAGAACCCTGCACAGCCTGAATTTCATCAGGCAGTAAAAGAAGTATTAGAATCTCTCCGTGTAGTAATCGAAGCTAACGAAGAAGAATACAGAAGAGATGCATTATTGGAAAGACTTACAACTCCTGAAAGAGTTATTATGTTCCGTGTTCCATGGGTAGATGATAATGGACAGGTTCAGGTAAACAACGGTTTCCGTGTACAGTTTAATAGTGCTATCGGACCTTACAAGGGTGGTTTAAGATTCCATCCATCTGTAAACCTTGGTATTATCAAATTCTTAGGTTTTGAACAGGTATTCAAGAATTCTCTCACAAGCCTTCCTATCGGTGGTGGTAAAGGTGGTTCTGATTTCGATCCTAAGGGCAAATCAGACAGAGAAATCATGAAATTCTGCCAGAGTTTCATGACAGAATTAAACAGACATATCGGTGCTGATACTGATGTTCCTGCAGGTGATATCGGTGTAGGCGGAAGAGAAATCGGTTATCTCTATGGTCAGTATAAGAGAATTAAAAACATCTATGAAGGTGTTCTTACCGGAAAAGGCCTTACTTATGGCGGTTCTCTCGCAAGAACAGAAGCTACCGGATATGGTTTATTATACTTCGTTGATGAGATGTTAAAGTGCAATGGCAAGAGCTTAGAAGGACAGACAATCGCTGTTTCAGGTGCTGGAAACGTTGCTATCTATGCAATCGAAAAGGCTATCCAGTTAGGCGGAAAGCCTGTAACATGCTCTGATTCTACAGGCTGGATTTATGATCCAGAAGGAATTGATGTTGCATTACTGAAGGAAGTTAAGGAAGTTAAGAGAGCACGTCTTACAGAATATGCTGCTGCAAGACCATCTGCTCAGTATCATGAAGGCAAAGGCGTATGGACAGTTAAATGTGATATCGCTCTTCCTTGTGCTACACAGAACGAACTTAACCTTGAAGATGCAAAGACATTAGTTGCTAATGGTGTATTCGCAGTTGCAGAAGGTGCTAACATGCCTACTACAATCGAAGCTACAGAATACTTCCAGGCTAACAAAGTAATCTTTGCTCCTGGTAAAGCTTCCAATGCCGGCGGTGTTGCTACATCTGCTCTTGAAATGAGCCAGAACAGCGAAAGACTCAGCTGGACATTCGATGAAGTTGATGCGAAGTTAAAGACTATCATGGTTAATATCTTCCACAACCTTGATGATGCTTCCAAAGAATTCGGTCTTGAAGGCAACTATGTAGCAGGCGCTAACATCGCAGGCTTTAAGAAAGTTGCAGATGCTATGAAAGCTCAGGGTATTGTCTAATATCCATAGGTTCTGAATTTATTCAGAAAAAGAAGCTGTTGCGTAAAGCAGCAGCTTCTTTTTTTGGATTTTTGCAGTTCATTACAAAAGCAGGGAGAACCGTTCCATAACGGACAATACTCCCTGCCTGTCATATCTTTATCAACCTTATTTTTCTAATATTTATTTCATCTTATCTGCTGCTTTCCGGCATGCCGATAATCGTTGGATAACTCTCTCCTTCCTTTACTTCCCATACAACAGCTTTATCTACACGCAGACTCCATGTATTCAGGATATCCACCAGATTCATGCCTTCCGTTCCATCTTCGCATATATTGCTCATGGTTGAATCCGGACTGGTAAACCAGGCTGTCTTACGTGACTTAATGGCTGTTTTTCCAATTGTTGCACCACATGCACCATGTGTACCTGCTGAACCATTCAGATAATAACACTGGTCAAAGGTTGCACCCTCATTTTTCTTGTACTCATTTGCGCAGCCAAGGATTGCACCATAATATCCATCTTCCATGGCTATTGTTCCTACATTATAGCAATTATAAATAATGTCATTATGATAAGAAAATCCTGAGATTCCTCCTACATACGGATTTCTGCTTCTACTGTAAACAGTTGCAAAATTTGCACAGTTTATAGCTTTGGAACTGTCCAGATATCCTACAACCCCTCCACAATAGCCAGTGCGTTTTGCAATAATTCTTCCATAAGAAATACTTCTTGATATATTTGCCCACACCGTATTTCCTGCAATGCCTCCGGTATATTCGCCATTTGCTATCAGTGCCGCACTTACGCAGTTAGAAATATCTGCATTCTGCAGCTTACCGACAATACCGCCAACATTTCTTTCTCCTACAAAACAGGAATCTTCTACTCTGACATTGCAAATATATGCCCCTGCATTTGACCGTGTGTAGCCAATAAGTCCTTTTGAAGAATAATTACTGTTCGCACATACCATACCGCTGACAGTGTGATTCTGCCCATTAAACGTTCCTGCGAAATCACAAATTGGTGTCCATTCATAACCCGTCATATCCATGTCTGCACCAAGCAGAACAGTTTTTCCTGAAAAATTACTGCTAAGTACCGCAACACCTGCAAGTTGTTCCGGTGTTGTAATGGTAAATACCGTATCTGTATCGTTATACCAGCTGGTATCTGCATGACTGCTCCAGCTTTCTTCCGGATATGCCATGGTAGATGCGGATTCAATATACAGGGCCTGTAATACATCTTCATAGTTCGGATCATTTGTAACAGATACATAGACCTGATATTCTTCTTCCGGAGTCAGATAATCAATTCTGTCTGCTTTTATACTATTTGTGCAGGCAGCTTCTCCTGTTCCTTTGTCATCCACGGTATATTGTACTACTGCTTTACCGGATAAATCATCGATATTACCGGAGGTAACTGTCAGATAAGTATAGCCGCTGTTTACAACCTCACCGTTTGCCTCTATCGTTCTGACTGCCTTGTTGATTTTCAGTACCGCTTCATAGGTCTGCTCAAACTTCGCATATACATTGTCCGCCGGTCTGGAAATCGTCACATTGTATACACCTGCGTTTACCGGCAATCCTTCCTCATAGTCCGCATTTCCCTGACGCATATATTTAATGGTAAATTCATTTTCTGCAATATTTTCCTCACCTGCATCGAATGTATATTCTGCCTGATGTGTCACACTTTTTTCATACGTCGGATTTTCCAGTTCCCCAAAGTCAAAGACTTCTTTGCTGATCTGTTTCAGTTCAACCCAATGTGCATATAAGGTATGGTCTTTTGTCATTGTTACCTGTGATGCTTCTGTAATATGTGTTCCGTTTTCTGCCGCAGTATACCAGCCGGTAAATGC
>FR900153.1:70927-84195 GCA_000437755.1 Roseburia sp. CAG:303 | reverse complement strand
CCATAGGTCTGGTCGTATGTTACCGTTTTGGTCTGCTCATCCTGTGCAAGTTCATTGCCTCCATTTACATGGAATGTAATTGTATAATTCTTTGGTATCCATTTTGCATATACTTCTGCACCGCCGACCGGCATCTTTCTCTCTGTAAATTCATTCTGTAAGGAATCTTTATCAGTATACCAGCCTTCAAATGTATATCCTTCCCTGACTGGTACCGGAAGTGTTCCGATCAGACTGCCTTCTACCTTTGTAATATCACTGACACTGCTGCCTCCATTTGCATGGAATTTTATCGTTGCATCAGGTCCGATGATATTGCCGCATACCACCTGATATACTACTGGTCCTGTTACACGGCTTAACTCCGGTGAAATCTCTTTGATTGCCAGTCCATTGTCAGAAACAATCTCTTCTGCTTCTGAGAAATCCGGAACTGTTCTCTTCTTTACCAGCTGTGTGATATCTTTGTGATCCAGTCCGGTAAAGTGATAGGTTACATTGACACCATCATTCACATACACAGCTTCTGCTGTTACTCCTTCTGATAATGCCTGTGCCATTGCTGCATTGATCTGCTGTCCCAGATTCATATCCTGAACCTGTCCGTTGAACGTAATCTGCGCATCGGTCGTAACTTCTGCAAATCTGGTATAGCAATCTGCCTGTGCTGTACCAGTATCTTCCAGTGCGGAGAAGTCAAATGTTTCACCATATTTTGCTGTATAAGTTTCACTTCTGGTTGTTCCGTCCTCATTCTGGATGTCATTTACCGTTACCGAATATTCCTGATATCCTACTTTATAGTCATATACCTTGTCCTCAATCAGAGAAAGACCTGTGGTACTGATATCACCATATCCTTCCTCTTCCACGTATTTCGCATCATTCCATCCAAGCATATCCTTTACTTCTTCCTCGGACGGAAGGTCATACGGCTCATTCTTCAGAACTTTCTTACTCCATATTGTCTGATATCCATCCGCATCGTTTCCTGCCCTGACGGATACGGTATAATATTCATTCAGTTCATCGGTGGAAAGATTGGTCCATACAAGCGGGATGGTTACTGACATATCGTAATTGGAAAATGCCAGTTTTCCATACAGATAAGTAATGGTCAAATCACATTCCATGTAGCGGACTCCCTCTGGAACATCCACACTGACAACTCCTGTTTCCTTATCGAGAGAGAATGCCGGGTTAGACAATGCCATCTGATATTTACTGTAATCAAGTGCTTTCTGTCCTTTGATACCGGTATTCAGGTCGATGTAGCGGAGCACTCTTAATTTATCCGGAAGTGTCGCTGCAATACCGTTGGTACTGTCTTCATCGTCATCACGCAGAATGACTTTCTCATCTTCTTCCGGTTCGTATGCATTTTCATAGTAGTATCTTGATTGTCCTGCCTTCAGAATCGGAATCTCTTCGTTCATGAAATCGTAACTGTATTCAAACAGATTTCCCAGGGCATTGGCTTCAAATCCAAGTATAAAATAGAGTCCGAATTCGACGTACAAAGCACCTTCCATACGTTCTTTCGTTGTCCATGCCTGCGAATTTGCCGGGCGGTATCTGTCATTCTCATAGACGAAGAATCCGTATAATTTAACGTATGGTCCAAGTTCTGCCGTAATTCCTACGGATGCAAACTTGCCGGATCCAAGTCCTACATAGAGTTTTGTCTGAACACCAGCCTTGATGCCAAGTCTTCCCATAACATAGAACTGGAATGCAAATTGTTCATCTATCAGATCCATGCTGGAGTTTCCTGCCGATGGCTGGAATAATCCTATCTTAAACCAGAAAGTGTAACGTTTTCCGACTTCATATTCCATATTGGAACCAATGGCAATGCTCATATCGGTACGGACAATGAAATCAGCTTCCACTCCGATAACCAGACCATAGAAATAGACTTCTGTGGAACAGATTTCTTTCTCTACGATTTTAATCCAGTCTGTTTCTTTCTGTATGGTTTCTTTGTATTTGTCAATTAATTCTTCCAGTGACTGACGGTATTCTTCTGATATTTCTGTTTCACCGGATAAATCCGTCATGTCGATCAGTTCCAGTAAATCTGAGGCAATATTGGTCTTTCCAAGCACCTGTCCCATCTCTTTCCAGTCTTCTTCCGTGGTAAGACCGGTTTCTTCTATTACCTGCCATAAATCTTCGACATCTTCTTTATAACCTTCGATCTGCTCTGCCGTATCCGAGGCCTTATCAATCTTATCCTGCAATTCCTCGATTTTTGCCATTACATCGGAAACGGTATGTAAGCCGGATTTCAGACTTTCCGGAAGCCCTGCAAGTCCAGTTATCTCTGTCGGATCACTGCAGATACTCTTTATCTTTTCCCACAAATCTTCATCTTCTGATTCTATGGTATACAGATCTGCTTCCAGATTAAATGCCGTATAATTCTTGATATCCACGGATGCACTTACTTCTACACCGATTGGAATCGGAATAAACACAACCTCTTTGGTTACAATGCTGCCATGTACGGATGGATGGATCTCAACTTCCTGTACAAAGGCTGCACTCAGGTCGATGGCAGCTTTTCCATCCTCTGTCTCTGCTTCAAAAGTAGCATCTACATGGACTGCCAGCTGGATTCCGCTTCCAAAATGAAGCTGCTCTCCGTTTGTAATTAATTCTGTCCGGACTTTAATATCGTCTGACGGTTCAAATGTCCCTGATATATTTAAGGCTTTCGCTTCATCCTGTCCCAGGTATTCCTCTGTCAGCATATTGCTCAGAAGTGCGGCAGCCTCATCTGCAAATCTGCTCTCTTCCACCTGCTGCTGCAGTGTGTCCTCTAATTCCACTCTCTGTTCCTCTGTGATAATATCACTTCCAGAGATATCTACACCGGTATAGAGGTTCATGCTGTCAAGAATATCCTGTTTGCTTACCTGTTCATAAGTAATCTCACCGGTATCTTCTTTGTAATCTTTGACTTCCGCAAAATAGAGATTCTCTTCCGAACTGATCTCTTCGCTGGATGTATACAAGGTAATGAAATCACCTGCATTTATTTTCTGCAGTGCATTCTCATAAGTTCCATCCTCTGCACCCATCATGTCTGCATACATGGTGCGGTCCAGATTGCTGATATTGACCGTTCCCTCTTCTTCCTCCGGAAGTGCATCTACATGAATTGGGAAATTATCCGGGATATCATACATTTTATCCTGATCTTCTGAATCAAGTGGTACAAAGCTTACCGTATCATCTTCGATATCCGTAACCTTTACATAGACAGCCGGATCCAAAAGTCCTGCTGTATCTGCACTGTCCCTCTCGGTCGGATTTGTGCCGACATAGATACAAAGGATATCTCCCTCTTCCAGTTCGCTGCTCTCATCATATTCAAACGTTCCGCCGCCCTCTGCCAGATATTCAGAGGTCAGTTCCGGATAGGTCGTTCCATCTACCTTATAATCAATATCATCCGTATCTTTTATGTAGATAATGTCATCATTCATTTTAAGGTTTTCAACCTCGTCCATCGCAATGGAGAAAGATACTTTCCGGATGGTTTCTTCTTTTTCATGGAATGCCCAGCCATCTGCCAGTGTCAGTTCATAGGAACATCCTTCCCGGAATCCGTCCGGTGCTTTTACGGTATAGATACCATCGCCGTCCTCGTCTGTAATGCTGATGGTTACCGGAGCGGATCCGTCTTTTACTTCAAGCACTGCTGCATTCTCAGGCTCTGTTCCTTCTGAAATCTGTACGATATCAAAAGCTGCATCGCTGGCAATATCCATCTGTGCAAAAGAAGTCAGGTTTAATTCTTCCGTTCCTTCCAGTTCCTGATATTTTGCATAGACATTCATATTCTCCGTTACCGGATTATCTGCATAGAATGGAATCGTACATTCTTTATCCGTATAATATCCAAGTAAAACCGCATTTTCCTTAGATGATTTTGCAACAGAAGGTACTTCCTGCAATGGACTGTCCTTTTCTGCCTGCAGTGTATCAATCAGACGGTCTCCGTCATAAAAACTGACGGTCAGAATATCCGGTTCGAGGGTAATATCCCATTCTGCAAGATATTTCTTCAGAATCATGCTATCCTTGCTGTCTACCATGGAATCATGGTTCACATCTGCATTAGCTGACTGGAAATTATCCTCTGCCGTTCCTGCAAGATACTTATCGATTGCCAGTGCGTCGAGCAAATCGATCTTTCCATCCCCGTTTGCATCGCCATACAGGTTGCCGCTGGTTTTTGCAATCGCAGGAAATGGAATCGTTGTAACTAACAATGCCGCTGTCATGACGCAGCTGATTACTCTTTTCTTCGTTTTCTTCATATCGTCTCCTCCTTTCCCTTATACTTCTTTTATTTTCTGATTTCTTTTCTTCCTGACCATACAGAATGCAACACATCCCGAAATGCAAAGCGTGATAAACAACATGGTTACAGCAGCCGTATCACCTGTTGTCAGGGAATTATCCGCTTTCTTTGTTACGGATGTTGTGACTGCTGCCACTTCAGCAGACTTTGTTGTTTCCTGCTTTGTAACAGTCTCTGACGCTGTTGTCTGCTCCTGCTTTGTCTGTTCCTTCGTTTCCAGACCCGATTCCGGTACTGTTGTTACCTCTTCTTTTCCATCAGAACTCTTTGTAACCGTAATTTTTCCATTCTGTGCAGCAATATCCACTTCATTTCCTGCTGCATTTACTGCCTGGCTGACAGTAACACTGACTGGATAATCTTTCACTTCTGCATCCTTTGCCACCTGAAATGTAAGTGTTATCACGGTTCCGTCTGTTTTAATGTCTTCAATCGCTCCGGCACATCCTAAAAATACATAGGATTCTTTTTCCAGATTTTCCGGTTCTGTTATGTCAGTCTTTGCAAATACTGTTCCACAATCTGCGGAAAGCAGTTTAAATGCTGAATGATCATAATCAACTTTAAACTTCAGTCCCCAGATTCCTGGATTATTTTCCAGGCTGACATTCACTTTTACAGTAGTTCCGCGATCTGCTATACAGGTATCTGTTTTCAGCTTTGCCGGTTCTGCGGCACCCGCCGGCATGATTGCTGCAGATACAAAAAGCAGTGTAAGCACCATAATCAGTACAACAGAGCATCTGGCCTTACTGTTTTTGATTTTTAATACCATAGTAATACCTCCTCGTATAAATTTTTTCTAAATTATACACGAAAAATACCCTGTTTTTTCATCTCAGGTGTGAAATGTACGTTTGGCGGAGCGAAATGTCACACAAAATAATTGAAATTCTTTCTATTTTCTGTATAATAATATTAGAAAACGTGAGATTTACTTAAAAAACATGAAAAATAAGGAGACACCAATGATTACGATTGCAATCTGTGATGATGATACACAAAATCTTTCCGAAACAAAGGAACAGATTACGGCATGGGCAAAGGAACAGGATATTGAAATAAATATAAAAACCATGGATAATGGGGATGCCCTGTTAAACTATTGTTCCAGAAAGAAACCGGATATCATTCTGTTAGATATTATTATGCCATTACTGAACGGCATGGATGCTGCCAGGGAAATTCGTGAATGTATCCCCGATGTGAAAATCATCTTTCTTACTTCATCACCGGAATTTGCCGTAGAATCTTATGATGTGGATGCTGCCGGCTATCTGCTGAAACCGCTTGATCCTGATAAACTTGAAAAAGTATTATTGCACTGTATCCAATCCATGCAGAAAGAACCGGATTCTATCGCAGTCCGCACTGCTTTTGGATATCAGAAAATATACATACACTGTATTGAATATGTGGAAGCACAAAATAAGAAGGTGATTTTTAACCTGTCCGGCGGAGAAAAGAAAGAAGCCATTGGCACACTTTCTTATTATGAAACTTTTTTAACCTGCGAACGGGGATTTTTCAAATGTCACCGCAGCTATATCGTCTATATGCCTGCGGTTGATCATTTTACATCATCTGAAATTCTGACCGTTTCCAAACTGCGTATCCCTATCGCACGCGGAATCGGCAAAACTTTTCAGGAATCCTATTTTTCATATATGTTTAAGGAGATTTGATATGATGATTGCTGCCATTTCAGAAACCATCCGGTATATCCTTACACTGCTCTTTGGTGTTCTGGTTACTGCCGGTATCCTGAATATTAGAATAACTAAGAAAAATATTATGATATTGTCCGTATTCTGCGCTGTCAATCTCTGCCTGCAGAGTATTTTGATTTCCATACAGAATTTATCCCTGGTAACTGCGGCTTATCCGCTGATAACCCATTTACCACTTCTTTTGCTTATGATTTTTGTATTTCATAAAAAGGTAATACCGGCAGTTCTCGGAGTTACCACTGCTTATCTGTGCTGTCAGATCTGCAACTGGATGTCAACCATTCCGGAAGTATTGCAAGCTCCTTCCTATGTCGTTGATCTGACCTATATTGCTGCAATCATTATTACCTTTCCGCTTGTCATGCACTTTGTCGTGCCTTCCATTTCCGTTCTGTTTTCCAAACCGGACAACATCCTGTTCTCATTTTGCATTCTTCCTGTTTTCTATTATATTTTTGATTATATTGCTACGGTATATACCAGGCTTTTATACAGCGGCAACCACATCATTGCAGAATTTATTCCATTTCTGCTGTGTATCTGTTACCTGCTTTTCTGTATTGTGTATTTTAAACAATATGAGGAAAAAAATGAAATTGTGCTGCATAACCAGCTGATGCGTATGAAACATGAACAATCAGAAAAAGAACTTGAAACACTCCGGAAAAGCGAGAAAACGATCCGCCTGATCCGGCATGACATGAGACATTTTTTATCCAATATCTCGGTATTTATCGATAACGGCGAACTGGACAATGCACAGGAATATATTCACAGTATTATAAAGATGACGGATAATACCATTCATAAGTGTTACTGCTGCAACAATACTATCAATATTATTCTGTCATCCTATGCAGATACCTTTGCAGAAAATGAAACGGACTTCCATTATACCATTCAGCTTCCGGAAAATCTGCCTTATTCGGATACCGACATCACATCGATCCTTTCCAATGCACTGGAAAATGCCCTGCATGCAGTTCTCCTTCTGCCCGCTGGAAAACGCAGGATTGAACTTCGCATGATACAGAAATCCGGAAAGATTCTGATTTCCCTGTCAAATCCTTATGCTGCGAAACCAACACTGGTCAATGGCATACCGGTGTCCACCAAAAAGGAGCATGGTTTTGGAACGCAGAGTATACAGTATACCACAGAAAAATTAAATGGAAACTGCCAGTTTATCGTGACGGATGAGGAATTTGTACTGCAGATTGTGCTATGATGACTCTTGGGCCAGCTTTCATCTCCACTCTTCGTTGCAAAATTCGTCCATTTATCCTATAATTTAATCATTATAAACAAACCAAAGGAGATTTTTATGTCAAATATAATTGAAATAACCGATTTTAATGACCCGCATCTGGATGTTTATGCAAGACTTACCGAAAATCAGTTATTAAACCGACACGAACCTGATAAGGGAATATTTATTGCAGAAAGCCCCAAAGTCATTGAACGTGCTTTGAATGCGGGATGTGTCCCGGTTTCGATTCTGATGGAGAAAAAACATATAGAAGGGGAAGGCAGAGCAATTCTGGCAAGGTGTACGGATATCCCGGCTTTTACCGCTGAATTTGATGTACTGACCCAGCTGACCGGCTTCAAGCTGACACGCGGGATGCTGTGCGCCATGCACCGCCCCAAACTCCCATCTGCCGCAGATGTCTGCAAAGACGCAAAAAGAATTGCCATATTAGAAAATATTATGAATCCGACAAATATTGGTGCTATTTTCCGTTCCGCTGCGGCATTGAATATCGATGCGGTACTTTTAACCGGAGATTGCAGCAATCCACTTTACCGGCGTGCTATCCGCGTAAGCATGGGAACTGTATTCCAGATTCCATGGACTTATCTCAATGCAGATGAAAAAACTCCCGCAGAGTCTTATGTGCAGGAGTTACATAATCTCGGATTCCAGACAGCGGCCATGGCACTGTGCGATGACTCTATCAGTATCGATGACCCGGTTCTTGAAACTATTGAAAAGCTGGCTATTGTGCTTGGCAGCGAGGGAGACGGACTTACCGCTTCCACCATTTCCGACTGCGACTACACCATCCGGATTCCTATGTCCCACGGTGTAGATTCTTTAAATGTTGCTGCCGCCAGTGCCGTTGCTTTCTGGCAGCTTACAAAACATTAAATTCTTATTTTTTTATTTCTTTGCCATTGAACTGACTCAATGGCATATTTTTGTAAAGAAATCATCCTATCAGCACATTTTTCCCCTCAAAAGCAAATCCGTAATGCCGGATTTTTTCTTTTGGAATTCCAAGTGCAAGCAGTTCTGCATCATAGTTTTTCTCTTCTATCTGCTGCAATGCCATCTGAACAGTTTCTTCCAGGTCTTTTTCTTTTTTCGGGCGATGTACTTTAAATTCCAGAATGATTGCCGGCAGATTTTCCTTTTTCGGTATCATCATCACATCATAACGACCGAATCCGCTTTCCCGGTTGGATTTCAGCACATAATTCTCCGCCTGCTCTGCCATCAGTCCCAGTACAAATCCGTGATAGAAGCGTTCCGTTTCCTCCAGTCCTGTTTCCCCGCTTCCTACGTCGAAATAGCTGAACGTTTCCTGTGTCACACGGTTCATATAATAATTCATGATTTCCAGGTCATTTTCCTTCATTGCTTTGATAAATTTATGATATGCCTATTTCGTCATATCAAACCATGCCCGGAAAAGTCTTGCAAACATGATTTGTGTTTCTTTGTTTGTAATTTTGAGATGATACCACGGCTCCATTTCCTCTCCCCGGTATTCCACCTCGACTGCTTTCAGATACCCGCTTGCCATCAGCAGACTCCAGATTGCACTCTCGTTCACATCCAGCTGATTAAAAACAATCTGCTCATCAAAATTTTCCACTATCTCTCCGTCTTGCAGCAGTTCTTCCGTCTTTGTTTTTACCTCGGAAGATGCCGTCTGAATTAATTTGCTGACCATCCCATTGGAGCTGGTTGCCACCCAGTAGGTCTGATACTTCTTTTTCTTTAAAAAGTTTGTAATCGACCATGGATTATAAATATCCTTTTCCGTACCAATCACAAATCCATCATACCATTTTTTTACGCTTTCTTTTTGTTCTGGCATCCCGTAGCTATCCAGTGCTGCAAACACTTCTTCCTCTGTAAATCCAAATGCTGCTGCATATTCTGTAGAAGTCATGGTTACTACATTTAAATTATTTAAATCACTGAACATAGATTCAAAAAAGGAAGCCCGCTGATGCGGGCGTAGGTCATACCCTTGACAGGGATATGACATATCTTTGGAAACCCTTGTAATCCCTGTCATAATGGCACGTTCCAGATAAGGATTGGTCTTAAATGTAGCATTAAATAAACTTCTCATAAATCCGGTAAATTCTTCCCAGTATCCATGGATATATGCCTCCTGCATCGGGGTGTCATATTCATCCAGAAGAATAATGGACTTTTTCCCATAACATCGTTCCAGATACATACACATAGTACTAATCGCAATTACAGCTTCCACATCACTCATATACATTGTAACATTCCGGTACATTTTCTTTTCATTTTCACTCAGCAGATTTCCATCCAACAAAAATCGGTTTTCTTCATACATTCTCGCAATTAATGCTTTCATCTGCATTTTAGCTGCCTCAACATTGCCTTCCTTTACATTTGCAAAGCTTAAAAAGATTACCGGATACTGTCCCTGTAATTCTCTGTATTTTTCTTCCTTCCAGATAGAAAGTCCCTCAAATAAATCGGACCTTCCGGCATACCGGTTAGAGAAAAAACACTTTAGCATATCCATGTTTAACGTCTTGCCAAACCGGCGCGGTCTGGTAATTAAAGTTACAATGTCCCTTGATTCCCACCACTCTCTGATAGTATTTTTCTTCCTTCCAGATGGAAAGTCCCTCAAATAAATCCGCTCTTCCTGCATACTGGTTTGAGAAAAAACATTTCAGCATATCCATATTTAATGTTTTGCCAAAGCGGCGCGGTCTGGTAATTAATGTTACATCATCACCTGCCTCCCACCATTCTTTAATAAATGCTGTTTTATCCACATAAAAATAATTATTTTCTCTTAATTTATCAAATCCCTGATTTCCGATACTGATTACTTTACTCATATTTTCTGTTCTCCAATCCTTTTTCACATCCTGCCAGTATCTCCTTATCTGAATTGTACCATAGATGGATAAGAGATACAAGAATGAGGTTTATATGGTTAAAAGTGGTTTTTTCGGAAATCTGATGGTGTCATAAATTCCTGCAAGACTGGCAAGGTCTGAAAGTGCAATCGGATTTTGATAATTTTCATAAAGATACCTTACTCCCCGGAAGAAATATGGCAGTTTCTCCGTAAATGCACTCTGAATTGGAAACAATAACATCTCTCATCCTTCTTTCTTTTATTTCTTTTATTCCTTTTCTTTTTATCTTTTCTGATTCTATCATGTCTGCTTTCGCATGACAAGAAAATCTTAATATAGTCATATTCTTCGGAAGATATTCGGATTGCAAAATGGGAAGTTTGCATATACAATAAAAATAAATTATGAGTTTCACAATTTGCTAAAAAGTATTAAAACATAAAGGAGCGATTGTAAATGAGGAGAAAGATTAATTTTAATACCAGATGGCTTTATCTGGCAGAGGACAGGAAAGATTCCGAACAAATTTATCGGAGAACAGAAGTTCGCTCTGGAAGGCGGTACCGGTGCTTTCTATGTTTCTTCCAACTACAAACAAACCGGCAAAATTACCTGTCACGCATCAGCTCCTGACGTAGAAGACGGAAACTGCGAAATTATGGTGACGGCTTTTACCGGCTCGGAAATTTAATTTATTTTTATAATTCATGATAGTACGGGCATATGTCTTCATAATGCCCGTCTTTCATGCGGAATCCTTTTGGAATCACCCCAAGCTGGATAAATCCCAGTCTTTCATACAGGTGTCTTGCATGGACATTGGACGCAACCACCGCATTAAACTGCAGAATTTTAAAGTTATGTCCTGCTCCCTGTTCCAGACAGTCCAGCACAAGTTTTTCCCCGATATGTAATCCTCTTGCATCCCTGCTGACCGCATAACTTGCATTGCATATATGCCCGCAACGACCGATATTGTTTGGATGTAAAATATATAATCCATAAACTTTGCCTGTGTCCGCATCTTCTGCAACTGCACTGTACGTCTGTTCTGCAAAGAAAGCATTTCCGCTTTCCATCGTAAGTAATTCTTCCTGTGGAAATGCCACACCATCTTCTACTACTTCATTCCAGATGCGTATCATTTCCTTTAAATCCTGTTCTCTGTATTGTCTCACTCTGATGTTCATTTATTTTTCTCTATTATCTTTTAGTACTTTCTCAATATACTCTCGGCACCCATCCTCAAGTATATGAAAAGCACAGCTATTATCTGTCAAAATCTGTTTACGATTCTGGGTAACCATTTTATATATTTTATTTGCCTTTTTTTGTATCCTTTCTGCATTATCCATACAAAACTGATACTCTTTATTTAGCAATATCCTGTATTTTTCATCTTCTATTTCTTTTATTATTAGTCTGTCAATGCACTCATCCGGTACTGGAACCATATAATTAAATCGCAAAGAACCTTTGACTTCTTTACTATCTCCCGGTACACGAATCAAAATATTTGCTTCCTGTTTTTTATCAAAAGAGGATACCGATACATAATATTTCATCCCATTTACCTGCATAACTGCTCCAAATGCAAATTTGTTACGGTCTGTATACCTAATATTAGGCACTTTTGTGACTCATCTTTTTTCTTTTTCGTATCTTTGAAGAAATCTATTATATTCTTCGTTTATGCGGTAAAAATCCATCTTTCTCCTCCGGTAAAATGTAAACAGGGAGATAAAACGATTTATCTCCCTGAAAATTAACGGTTCGCATTTTAAGCTGCGAAGCACTTAAATTAATGGTTCACATTCAAAGTAGTGAAGCACTTAAATTAATGGTTTGCACTTAAAGTAGCAACGCACTTAAATGAAGCAAATTATTTGCTCATTTATATTATATGTATTTTTTTCTAAAAAATCAACAAAATTTTTTTACTTCCCATTGATTTTATAAATCATTTATTTTCTCCATTCCGCTACAAAATCTCTCAGCCTTTTTGCCCCAACTAACTGCTGTGTATCGTAAATCTCTAAAAAGGTCTCTTTATCCACCCATTTGTAATCGATGGTTTCGTCTTTTTGAAGTTTTACTGCCCCTTTTGCCATATTGGTCACACACAGATATCCCACAAAATAGCAATTTCCCGATAATGTCTGATAGATTGGTTTCAGTTCATCGGCAAGGATTCCTGTTTCTTCTAACAGTTCCCGTCTGGCTGCCAGGGAAAAATGCTCTCCTTTTAAAACGGCTCCGCCTGCACCGCATTCCCAACATCCCGGATATGCCGGTTTTTCCAGATGTCTGCGCATCAGCAGAACACTTCCATCTTCATGTACGACAAATACTTTGGCTACTGCGTGGAAACATCCCTCCGGTATTTCTTCGCCTCTTACCAGAATATCTCCTGTCACACTGCCATCCTCTCCATAGACATCCCATAATTCCACACTCTGCCATTCTTCCGGCATCCCTGTTTCTCTCAGCTTTTCAAATAATGCTGTGCTAATCGCCGGATAGGTTAATTTTTCCGGCAGTTCCTCGAAGGTTTTTACTTCCTGCATTTCGTTCTCCGGTATTGCACCCAGTTTTGTGATTTTTGCGGTAAAAACGACTCCACTTGCTCCTTCTTTTGTTTCTTCATTTCCTGCCCAGTAATCGCAGAATGGTGCAATCTCATACTGTATGGCCCCGGATTCTTCGTATAATTCCCTTTTTGCTGCTTCAAACGGTGTTTCCGCGGCTTCGATATGTCCTCCCTGCGTTTCCCATGTTGTTCTCTCTTTATGCCTGCTTAACAGAATCCTTCCGTCATACTCGGATAAAATAACGACATATTTATATTCTTTTAATTCTCCCAACGGATATGTTTTACAAACCATGACTTCCTCCTGTGCTGTTTCTGTGCTTTGACATATTTTAACACAATTTTTTTCATAATTCCACATCATGCAGACAAAAATAATTCCAGACTATCTTAATACAGACACAAAAATGGCGGTTTTTCAACC
>FR900153.1:70149-70900 GCA_000437755.1 Roseburia sp. CAG:303 | reverse complement strand
TTTTCAACCGCCACTTTACATTCTTATTTAAATAACCCGAACAATCCTTTCTTCTCATAAGGTTCGCTCTTTGCATCTTTTAACTCATATCCGATTTCCTTAATTTCTTTTCCTGCAAGAGAAAGGTCAAGTTCATCCTCGCTGATTACTACCGTTTCCCCTTTCTGGGCGGACGATGTCACCTTTTTTACTTTAAAATTTTTACGAATCAGGTCATTCATATGGGATTCGCACATCCCGCACATCATTCCGTCAATTTTTAATGTTGTCTTTATCATGACAGTCACCTCTTCTCTGATTGATATCGTTATCATATACCCCCTGGGAGTATTTGTCAAGAGAAGTGTTTCCTATTGAGAATGATATTCAATAACCTCTTACAATACTTTTGCCACATCTCCCGCGATTAATTCTGCGGTCAGATGATTCTCTTCTAATACTTCCTGTACGTCATAACGGTCGAGGAATTCTTTCTTTACTCCAAAGTTCAATACTTTCATATCAGAATCGCCGTAGAATCTTGCAATTTTTTCACCAAATCCACCGTCTAATATTCCATCTTCCAAAGTGATGACTACGTCATGGTCTTTCTTTAATTCTTCCAGTAAATCTTTGTCCGCACCTGTAATGAAATACGGATTAATAATGGTCGGCTGTGCACCAGTCTTTTCTTTTATCTTTTCTGCTGCCTCTTTTCCAAGTGCATAGAAAGTTCCAAGACCGAGAATGGCTACTTTGCTTCCTTTTGTGG
>FR900153.1:59146-70021 GCA_000437755.1 Roseburia sp. CAG:303 | reverse complement strand
CGACACTCCAGTCAAGCATTGCCAGATATTCTTCCTTCGTGGTCGGTGCCAGATAGACAAGATTTGGAATATTTGCCATCATTGGAATATCGTACAGTCCAAGATGTGTGACATCATTCATTCCGTAAACAGAACCCCAATATACAACTATTGTAGCCGGACTGTTATTTACACACAAATCCTGTGAAATCTGGTCGTAGGTTCTCTGCACAAAGGTACTGTATACACCATACACCGGCTTTCCGCCATTTGCAGCGATACCGGATGCCAGTGCCACTGCTGTTTCTTCTGCAATACCGACATCCACAAACTGCTTTCCGGCTTCGTTTCTCTTATCCGCAGTAAATCCAAGTACCGTCGGGGTTGCTGAAGTAATCGCTACCACGCTCTTGTCTTCTTTCATTTTCTTTAAAAGATATTCTGCTGTTATGCTGGAATAATCCTCACCGAAATCCCCAGAGGTGGATTTTCCTGTCTCAATGTCAAATGGTCCGCTGTAATGCCAGTTCTCCTTGTCCTGCTCTGCGTATTTGTAACCTTTTCCCTTCTGGGTATTGATATGCACAACGACCGGTTTTCCGGAATCTTTTACCTTTGAAAATGCCTCAATTAATTTTTCTGTATTGTTTCCTTCTGCCACATAGAGATAATCCAGTCCCATGGCTTTGAACAGATTACATTCTGCCTTACCGTTTGTATCTCTCAAAAGCTTCAGGTTCTGATACATACCACCGTGATTTTCGGCAATGGACATGTCATTATCATTTACTACGATAATCAGATTGCCGCCTAATTCTGCCGCAACATCCAGACCTTCGAGTGCCTCTCCGCCACTTAACGAACCATCTCCGATAACTGCGATGACGTTACCGCTCTCTCCGTTTAAATCCCTTGCTTTTGCCACACCGCAGGCAAGGCTGACGGAGGTAGAGGTATGTCCGATGATAAAGTGGTCATGCTCACTTTCATGTGGATTGCTGTAACCGCTGACATCATCATAATGCTCCTCATAGAGATAGGCATCCTTTCTTCCGGTCAGCATTTTGTGCGGATACGTCTGATGGGATACATCATAGATAATCTTGTCCTTTGGTGATTCAAACACATAATGAAGGGCAATGGTTGCCTCCACCATACCAAAGTTTGGTCCGAAATGTCCGCCGTGAATGCTTGCTCTCTTTAACAGAGCATCTCTCATTTCCTGTGCCAGTCCTTTCAATTCCTCTCCGGATAATTTTTTTACATCTTCCGGTCCGTTGATTTTTTCTATATACATTTGTTGTCCTCCCATGTTAATTTACCTGTTTTTACTGCTTCTTCGTATCTGGATATTTTATAATCCAGCTTATCCATGGCAGCTTCGAGCTGCTGTTTCTGTTCTTCCAGATGAACTTTCTGCTCCTGCAAAAGCTGCAGTCTTGCCGGAATGGTCGCATCGCCCTTCTGACAGAGTTTTACATATTCAATCAGTGCTTCTATGGGAAGTCCTGCACCCCGCATACATATGGCGAGTTCCACCCATCCAAGGTCTTCCGGCTGATAATTGCGGATGCCGCTGGATGTTCTGGTGACTTCCGGAATCATACCGATTCGCTCATAATATCTGAGTGTATCCTGGGAAATTCCATATTTCTCACTGACTTCTCTGATTGTCATATCTGCACCACCTTTCTATCTGAATAATGAAAGTATAACATCTGGAGTTTACTCTAAGTCAAGTATATTTTTTTATTATTTTGCCATAATATGATTGAAACTATTTTTATTTCTGGAGGAATTTTTTATGAATGATGATACGATTAAATTATTAAAAGAATGTAGTTCCGGTATCTGCATGGCGAGAGATGCCATTGATGAGATTCTGGAAGATGTCAGAGACGATGATTTGAAAGGGATTCTGCAGAACAGCATCAAAGAACACGATGCCCTGAAAGAGGACACGGAAAACTATCTGAAAGCTTTTCACGAAGAACCAGAAAAGCCATCCGTCATTGCCAAAGGTATGGCCCACTTAAAGAGTAATGTCAAACTGGCAGCAGACAATTCCGATGCAACGGTTGCAGATTTGATTACCGACGGCTGCAATATGGGTATTAAATCCCTGCACCGTTATCTGAACCAGTATCAGGCAGCGGATAAAGATATCAAAAAACTGGCAAAACAGATTATTGATGTGGAATCTTCTCTCAGAGAACAGATTTGTGCTTATCTGTAAAAGCAGGGGATTGCAAAACACTTGAATTTTTGCAAAAATATATGCAAAATGAACAATTACTAAGGAGGGACCCAATTTATTGGGAAGATTCCCTAGTGCCATAGCCGAATGCAGCGAGAGCATGCCTTTGTGTAATTGTTTCACTTTGCATATACAATAAAAAAATTATGAGTTTTGTAATTAACCTTGTCGTTTTATTTTACAACGATATTATAAATCTTGCCTTTTACATAGATTTCTTTCACGATGTTCTTTCCATCTACCGCTGCCTGAACAGAAGATGCGGCAAATACTTTTTCTTTGACTGCTTCCTGTGTATCATCCAGGGAAACATTTAATTTTGCCTTTACCTTTCCATTGACCTGAACAGCGATTTCCACGGTGCTTTCCACGGTCTTTGTCTCGTCATATTCCGGCCATGTCTGCTGATACA
This sequence comes from Roseburia sp. CAG:303, assembly GCA_000437755.1. Classification (GTDB taxonomy): domain Bacteria; phylum Bacillota; class Clostridia; order Lachnospirales; family Lachnospiraceae; genus CAG-303. The sequence continues at coordinate 67,373 of FR900153.1, read as the reverse complement.
GATAATCGGTATGACCAAGCTTCTGCCATAATTCTTCTGTGATGTGAGGTGCAACCGGATTTAACAGGGTAATCAGGGCAGCAAATTCTGCTTTATTTATCTGACCTTTCTTGTAGAAGTCGTTTAACAATGCCATCATTGCAGCGATTGCTGTGTTAAATTTCAGGTTTTCAAAGTCATTTGACACTTTCTTGATGGTCTGATGCATCTTTGTCTCCATATCTGCACTGTAACTGTCGCCATCCACCAGAATGTCCTGCAGTTTCCATACTCTGTCCAGGAAACGGCGGCATCCCTTAACACCATCTTCTGACCATGAAGCACTTAAATCGAAAGCTCCGATGAACATTTCATAAGTACGAAGGGTATCTGCACCGTATTCATTGACAATATCATCCGGATTTACAACGTTTCCACGGCTCTTTGACATTTTTTCGCCGTTTTCACCCAGAATCATACCATGGGAAGTTCTCTTCTGATATGGTTCTTTGGTTGGTACTACTCCCTGGTCATACAGGAATTTATGCCAGAATCTGGAATACAGCAGATGGAGGGTTGTGTGTTCCATACCGCCATTGTACCAGTCAACCGGCAGCCAGTATTTTAATGCTTCTTTGCTGGCAAGTGCCTCTGTATTAGTCGGATCTGTATATCTTAAGAAGTACCAGGATGAACCAGCCCACTGAGGCATGGTATCTGTCTCACGCTTTGCAGGACCGCCGCAGCATGGACATGTAGTATTTACCCAGCCGGTCATGGCTGCCAACGGTGATTCACCATTATCGGTCGGCATATAGCTGTCTACTTCTGGAAGTTCGAGTGGAAGCAGGCTTTCATCGATTGGCACATAGCCGCACTTTTCACATTCTACGATTGGAATCGGTTCTCCCCAGTATCTCTGTCTTGAAAATACCCAGTCACGAAGTTTGTAGTTGACCTTCTTTTCGCCAATACCTTTTTCTGTAAGGAATTCCAGCATTTTTACCTTTGCATCCTTTACTTCCAGTCCATTTAAGAAATCGGATTTTACCAGTACACCTGTTGCCACATCGGTAAATGCAGCTTCTTCCAGATTTACTTCTGCTCCGTCTTTTCCTGCCACTACCTGAATCATTGGAAGGTCAAATTTCTTTGCAAACTCCCAGTCTCTCTGGTCATGTGCCGGAACTGCCATAATCGCACCGGTACCATAGGACATTAATACATAATCAGAAATCCAGATTGGAATTTCTTTGCCATTGACCGGGTTGATTGCTGTCAGTCCGTCGATGCATATGCCTGTCTTGTCTTTTGCAAGCTCGGTACGCTCAAAGTCAGACTTTCTTGCTGCCATTTCACGGTATTCCACAATGGCATCCCAGTTTCCGATTTCATCTTTGTATTTATCAATCACTGGATGTTCCGGAGAAACTACCATGTAAGTAACGCCGAACAGGGTATCCGGTCTAGTGGTATAAATACGGAGTTTGTCCTCTTTGTCTTTGATGGAGAAGTCCACTTCCCCGCCTTCGGAACGTCCAATCCAGTTTTTCTGTGATACTTTAACTTTTTCAATATAATCGACGTCGTCCAAATCCTTGATTAACTTGTCCGCATATTCGGTAATCTTGAGCATCCACTCACTCTTTACCTTACGAACAACCTCAGAACCACATCGCTCACATACACCGTTGACTACTTCTTCATTTGCGAGTCCTACTTTACAGGAAGTACACCAGTTAATCGGCATTTCCTTCTTGTAAGCAAGTCCTGCCTTGAATAATTTGAGGAAAATCCACTGTGTCCATTTGTAGTACTGTGGATCTGTAGTATTGATTTCTCTGTCCCAGTCGAAAGAATAACCCAGTGATTTTAACTGGTCTTTAAAATGAGCAACGTTATTCTTTGTTACAATCTTTGGATGAATTTTATTTTTAATGGCATAGTTCTCGGTAGGCAGTCCGAATGCATCCCATCCCATCGGATATAATACATTGTATCCCTGCATTCTTCTCTTTCTTGCAACAATATCCAATGCAGTATAAGGACGCGGATGACCTACATGAAGTCCCTGTCCTGACGGATATGGGAACTCTACCAGTGCATAATACTTTGGTTTTGTATAATCATTGGTCGCAGCAAATGCCTTGTTCTCATCCCAGATATCCTGCCACTTTTTTTCAATCTTTTTTGGTGAATAATAATTGTCCATAGTTCCTCCTAATTTATATAAAATAGTCCTTTTCTCTGACACTTTTTCTATTCTACAACGGTTAAGTTTAAATGTCAACTAAGCACTTATTTTTTCTTCTTCCTTACAAAGTATACTCCTGCTGCGGCAAGCACTACACATACAAGAATGACTGCCACTGCCACAACACTGCCAGGACCGCTTTTTGAAGATTTTTCATTCTCGGTTGTTCCTGTTTCTGATTTCGATTCGGAAGTGGTTTTCTGATTCTCTTCTTCTGTGTCCTTTACAGTATCCTTTTCCGTATTCTGGCTGCTTTCTTCTTTGCTGTCCGATTTTTTTTCTGTCGGATTATTTGCGGAATTACTTCCTTTTGATTCCTGTGTTTTTGAATCTTCTCCACTGCCGGAAGAATCGCTTCCGCTGTTATTGCTGTTATCATTACTGCTATTGCTGTTATTACCGTTATTGTTGCTGCTATTGCTATTATTAGTGCTATTACTACTATTATTGCTATTACTGCTATTATCCGTGTTTTCTGAATTTCCGGTGCTTCCCTGCGATTTCTCAATCTCACTGACAGCATTGCTGACATCTTTTTCTTCTGACTGAACCGTTCCATATTCTGAAGTATATTTCTCTTCTATGGTTTCCTGTTCCATTGCCTTGTTTGCTACCATAACAACCGGAACTGCCGTTAATTTTTCGGACTCTGCCTTTGAGCCATCCTGAACTGCCACATAGGAAATATTGAGGCATTTTTTCAGATCTTCAATATCTGTCTGTGCTGTAACTGTAAAACTATATAAATCCTTTGTTCCTTTTTTTAATGGATCGCTTACATTCAAGTATTGTAATTCTACATTGCTGCCCTTTAATTTCGCCATGGAAAATGCCATGCCCTTTCCTTCATTCAGATCTACCTGAATCGTATCCTCATTTACGGATAATTGATCCGTATTCACAGATACCTCAACGATCATTGTTGTAATTACATTGTCCTTATAACTGTCATCATAATTCTGCAATGCCACGGATACCTTCATTTCTTCGCCCTGTTTCATAACATCATGATCCAGACACAATGCGATGGAAAGTGGCTGTGCCGCAAGAAGCGGCTGTTTCACCATGACAGATATGCATAAAGCCAGTATACTTATGATTGCCATCCATCCCGTGTGCTTTTTCTGCATATTTACCTCCTTATATCTTATCTTAGAAGTGAAAAAGGCTGTTGATTAACAACAGCCTTTTCTCTTATTTTGAATCATTCGTTTTATCAAACGATTATCTCTGTACTTTTCTTCTTGAAAATACTACAAATCCAGCACCTGCTGCTACAATCATACCTAAAACAGCTACTACATTCTTAGCATCTCCTGTCTTTACAGAAGTACCTTTTGCAGTTGTTGTTTCCTGAGCTGTTGTATTGCCTGCAGCTGTAGTTTCATCTGCTTTTGCAGTAGTCTGTCCTTCGTTATTTGTTGTGGTATTTTCAGCAGTAGTAGTATCTTTCTCCGGTTCCTGCGTAGTTGGAGTTTCTACTTTCTCTTCAACGATTACATAAGTACTGAAGTGATCTGTAGCGAAAGTAATCTTATCACCTTCTACTGAGGTATCCAGTTTCTTCATAGAACCATCGCCTTCTACCAGACGATAAACAGTAAGCTTATTTGCTTTGTTTAATCCTGCCGGAATATCCAAAGTAATCTTTAAGCTTCCATCCGGCTGAATCTCAGCACCGGTAAGCTTGGATAAGAGCTTGATATCTAATACTTCATATTTCTCGTATTTTTCAACTACTTTTGAAAGAGCTTCTACAACTTCTTTCATCTTCTTAACTGATGTTTCTTTTGATACTACAAGATATTCTTCATCAGATACACCTGTTACGGTTGAATCAATCTCAGAATTCTTAAGTACGCGAACGATAAATCCGATTTCATATGCTGCACCATCAGCAGTCTTATAAGAAACCTTAACATCCTGTTTACCAAGAACAGCCGGATCATATCCTTTGATTGTTACATCGGTAAGTTTTAAAGTATCTTTTGTTCCATTGTTATAAACAAGGTATACTTCAAGTCCTGCATCTGCCAGTTCAGTGCCTTCTTTTAAGTCAGTTACTTCGCCAAAGCTGAGTGCAAGGCCTGTTGCAGCCTTTGCAAGTACTTCTACTTCAAATGTTACAGTCTTTCCGCCATATGTTACAGTTGCGGTCTGCTTTCCTACTACATTTGTATCCAGGGTAAGCATTCCTTCTGTAATATCCATATCTTCTTCTGTACCATTATCATATGTTACATGAATCTTTCCACCTGTTAAATCAAGTGCAAGACCTTCTGTTACAGTTGTTGCTGTCGGTGCTGATACAAGCGTTACATCAGTTACTGTCTTAGCGGCTACTGTTACTGCCAGTTCAGCTGTCTTACCTTTATAAGTTACGGTAACTGTCTGATCTCCAACCTTGCTGTTATCAAATCCTGAAATCATGTCATTGGTCATAGCAACGGTTGCTGTTGTATCATTGTCATAATAAAGTGTAATTACACCATCTGTTACATCGAGTTTTGTTCCCTCGATAATACTTGTTTTGGAAGGTTTTGTTGTAATTGCAATCTTCTCAAGAACTTTTTCAATTACAGTTACATCATAAGTTAATGTATGTTCTACATTCTTCTTATCTGTGTATACAACGGTAACTTTGTATGCGCCCGGTGTAGCAGTATCTACTTTGGAAGCATCTACCTTTACAGACTTATCAGAAAATGCTACTTTTTCTGTTGTATCATTGTTGTAGCTTACAAGAATTGTTCCATCGAATGTAAATGCCTTACCTTCTTTGATATTAGTTACATTATTTTCTGCAATCTTAACATCACTTACAGATTTTTCAATTACAGTTACTTCAAATGTCTGTGCTACTGTGTAGCCATTGTATTTGATGGTAATTGTCTGTTTTCCGACAGTATTCTTATCAAATCCTGAAATCATGTCACTTGTTACATTCACTCCAAGATCTTCGGTACCGTTATCATAAACAACTTTAATCTTTGCACCTGTTAAATCAAGGTCTTTTCCTTCTAATACTTCTGTCTTTTCAGGAGCAGAAACCAGTTCAACAGATTTTACGGATTTTGCTTTTACAGTTGCTGTGAAAGTAGTTGTCTTTGTAACACCATCTTCACTGTAGGAAACTGTAACCGTCTGTTCGCCAACCTTTGTGTTGTCGAAATCTTTCAGCATATCTTTTGTAAGTTCTGCTTCTTTGCTTGTACCATTGTCATAAACAACTTTGATCTTTGCGTCTGTAAGATCAAGTTCTTTTCCTTCCAGTACTTCTGTACCTGCAGGTATGGAAACAAGCTCAATGCTTTCCATTGCTTTCTTTCTTACCTTAACGGTGAATACAGCGGTATGCTCTTTGTATGTTACAGTAATGGTCTGTTCTCCGTATGCTGCAGGATTCTTCTCGTATCCGCTGCACATTGCAGAAGTCATATCTACCGTTTCTGTCTTTCCATTATCATAAGAAACAGTGATCACACCACCTGTTATATCAAGGTCTGTACCTTCCACATATTCTGTCTTTGCAGGCTTTGTTGTTACTTCAATGCCTGTAATGGATTTTGCCTTTACTTCAATATCGAATGTAAGGGTTTTTGCTCCATAAGTTACTGTAATTGTCTGTGTTCCAACTGTATCGTTTAATCCAGAACACATCTGGTCTGTCACACTGATCTCATCTGTTGTTCCATCGCTGTAAACAACTTTGATTGCTGCACCTTTTAATGCGGCTGTCAGTTCCTGACCTTCAATAATGCTTGCTGCCGGTTTCTTAGCCCATTCAATGGAAGCAATCTCTTTATCTTTTACAGTTACTTCAAATGTTGTTGTTTTTCCTTCGTATTTTACTGTAATGGTCTGTTTACCATATGTTGCAGGTGTTGCATTGTATCCTTCTGTGGTTACACCTTCTGCTGTCATGGCAATCTCTGCTGTCTCACCATTGGAATAAACTACTTTAAGTTTTCCGCCTGTAAGATCCAGCTTTGTTCCTCTTACATATTCTACAGTTGTCGGATTTGCTGCAACTTCGATTGAATCAACTACCGGTGCGATGCTGAATTTCTTTGTTGTCTCAAGTCCTGCTGCATTCTTTGCAACTACGGTATAATCGCCTGCTGTACTTACAGTACAAGGATTTGGCACAGTTTTTCCGTTTACGGTAAGTTCTGCATCCTGATTTGCCGCAACTTTTACTGCTGTAGTATAGGATTCTGCGATTGTTTCACTTCCATCTACTGTGATTACAGGATTTGTATACACATTTACACTGGAAGCAGTTGCATCATATGTATAGCTGTCATCAAGATACATATTCTTCAGAACAAGCTTTGAAAATTCAAATTTTGCTGTTACATCTTCTGTTACACTGTCTTTTACCTTTAACTGGAATGTCAGGAACGGTGCGGATTCGGTTGTTTCGCTGATAGCACCTGCTTTTGTATTCTTATATACAGCTGCCACCTTTAAAACATTTCCATCAATATTTGCATCTGAAAATGTTCCGTCATCCTCATCAACTGCTGCAATGAGACCATTTTTCATAGAACCTGATACATATTCAAAAGTATCAGAATCAAATGGCACATTCATCTCGATGGTTGTAATTAATTTCTTTGTATCCTTGGATACGGTGGATTCAAATCTGTCGAGATTTACACTGACAGTAACCACATCGCCTGCTTTTAAGGCTTTCTTGTCTGTTGTTATGGATACATCAATATCCTTATCAGCAGAAGCCATTACAGACGTTACCCCGATTGAGCCTACTACAAGGCATATAGTAAGCATAATCGCCCATAATTTTTTACCTTTCATTGAGAATACCTCTTTCCTTTGCTATTTTTCTCGTACGAATACGACTGTCCATATTATAATTCATTTTTTACAGAATGTCCACAACTTTTCCTGTAATTTTTCACAATTTTCCTCTTTTATTTTCACAGAAATTGTGTAATCCTTCATGACTGCAATAACCCATTTTACACCATCTGCATGTTCCACAGATTTCTTCAAACTGTTCTTTCCCAATCCGCCGGATTCCCTCCAGAAGCTCCTTCTGCCGGCAGATCTGTCCTTTGGCAAAGCCGGCATATTCCAGTGTTTTTTCATCTTTCATAAGCACATCCCGGTTTCCCAGCCGACAGGTATTATCCTCCTGCTTATTCGGACATTTTTCACAGACATGATCCATTCCGGTTATAAGCCGGATCTCCTCATTCGGAATACACTTTTCTACCACCTCGGTCATCCGCTTTACAAATTCTTCACTGTAACCGCTTCCCTGAAACAGGCTTGTACAGAGCAGATGATGTCCTCTTAATTCTATCATTCCTTTTCTCCTGTTATACCAAATAAAATTCCAAAAAATATTGCAGCCAGAAATGTGACCGCCACCAGGCTGTCATTCAGTACGGAATAGATGATGAATGCCACTATGGATACCATCAGCCAGTCCGCACATCCGGATATGTCTTTTTCCATGTTCTTCTGCTTTGCTTTCTTCCATCTGAAATATTGCAAAAACAGAAACAGAAGCAATGCCAGATATGCCAGAACGGCAATTCCACCAATGTCAATCCACATCTGCAGGTAAAGGCTGTGCGGTTTATCCATGGAAAGATAATGCGTTCCGTGAGTATTCAGAAGTCCCACATAGTCATTCTGCGTACAGTAAAATGCGAAATTCCCCGGACCTTTTCCACAAAGGAAGGTTTCCGGCAAAAGTGCCGCGGAGAGACACCATACATATCCTCTTCCGGTAAAGAAAGGATAAAACGAAGTGCCGAATCTGTGTTTCAGGGAAACCTCTGTCAGTTTTTCTCCCTGCTGGCCAATTCCATAAAACACATCCTCATCCAGATAGAAATCCACGGCTCCGTCATACCCCAGATCGAAGGTCAGCAATCCGGTCTGATAGAGCAGGGAAACCGCCTGGTACCGCTCATCCGGAAAGGTAATTCTGCCTTCCTCATCCTGTTCAAATTCCAG
>FR900153.1:51102-59125 GCA_000437755.1 Roseburia sp. CAG:303 | reverse complement strand
GTCTTTCCCCACCGGTATCCAGAAAATGTATGCTCTGGTCATTTGAAACCACGGTAAAACTTTCTTTCTCTCCATATAAAGTCATCTGATTTCCATCCAGACTGATATCGGTCAGCCGGAAAATGTTCTGATTCGTATTTGCACTGCTCTGATTCAGCAGAACACTCTTTCCGATGTTTACCAGCTTTCCTCCGCCGGCAAGATTCAGTCCAAGAAGAAGAACCACTGTAATTTATCAAATCCCTGATTTCCGATACTGATTACTGGATTCATATCTTCCGCCTCCATTTATCTTTTGGTAGTGTCAAAAACTACCTCTTTTTTATTGTTCTAAATTTATTAAAACCTTGTTTTTTCGGAGGTTTGCAAATAAAATGAGCATTGACCTCCCTTTTGTGGTATAATTGTCCGTGACCAAACTTCCAATTAACGAAAGGAGTCAATGCTCATGAACATTATACTATACTTATTGAATTTTATCAAATACCAACAGAAAATAATCTGCCAGCTTTTAAATTTTATCTGTAAATACATCCCACTCAAGCAGTGGGCTTTTGATGATTCTCATTCCCCTAAAGATCAGAAATTCAAAGTAGATGTACTTCCCCGCATCATTTCCTATGAACAGGATTGGAAATGGAACGACCTCATTCCTTACTACGAAACGCGTTACGGTAAAACCATAAAGCCTATGTTCCGCAGAACCGAATGTGATATACCCGATGACTGCACCTGCCCTGTCTGCAATGCTCCCAAACCTTATCTGTCCTGGAACGATGGCAGAAAGAAAAGTCAGATACGTTGTAAGGTTTGCCTCAATCTTCATTCGCCTTCGAAGGATAACAGATTTTCCAAATCCAACAAACTCCGCTGTCCTCATTGTTCCAACATACTTGTTCCAAAGAAGAACCGTAAACACTTTGTGATACACAAATGCACGAATCCTAAATGCCCTTACTATCTTCACAACCTTAAGAAGGTTGATAAAAAGGATCTCGCTGAAGATTATGGCAAAAATAAATACAAACTCCACTACATCTATCGTGAATTTCTGATCGATTTCTTTCAGATGGATTTAAACAGCTTACCTAAAAACGCATCCTCACTTAAGTTCCGTAAATTTGACCAGAACATCTTAGGATTATGCCTTTCCTACAAGATTAATCCCGGCCTGTCGCTCCGTAAAACTGCCCAGGCACTTCATGATATACACGGAATAAAAATATCACATCAACAGGTTGCAAACTACCTCAAAACCGCTGCTGTCTGTATAAAACCTTTTGTCGACAACTATAACTACGATGCCGGAACTGTATTTACAGCTGACGAAACCTATATCAAAATCCGTGGTATCAAAGGATATATTAAATGGTATTTCCAACATGCCGGGCAAATGGCAGCTGCTGATTTATCTGGGGCAACAGACCATACAGCGGCTCAGCCATATCTCTGACTGTTCTTAGATTCTGAGCCTGAGGTAATACAAACAGCCACCGCGTAAGCGGCATGCCCTTGATGGCGCATAAAAGAACTGCTATCCTGCTGTGAGCGACGGAAAAGAACGAACTGTTCTCATCATCTTCGCCGTCGGTAACCGACTTCCAGCAGTTCTTTTCGTGCGGTCAAGGGTGGCATCTGCATCCACAGCCTATCATATTTACAGATTTTCAAGGTACAAAAGTGTCTTTTTCTTTGTTTCATTTTTTCATACGTCACTTGACACTATCTATCTTTTTCCTGATTCATATACATTTTTATAATTAAATTGTAACATAAATCCGGCGGAGATACAAGAATGTTATTCCCCTGCCATCTGCTTTCCCTCATGGTTAATCACATAACCGTCCCTCAGGAGCAGCTCTGACACCGGTACAAACTGGTATCCTTTATTTTCCAGCCCATCTATGATTCCCTGCAATGCCTGTGCCGTATATAACGTCCCATTGTGCATGAGAATAATCGCCCCATTATCGAGATGCTTATTTTCCACCACCTGTCTGGTCATCTCTTCCACTCCGTAATTTTTCCAGTCCAGACTGTCCACACTCCACTGTATGGGATAATATGCCATCTCCAGTGCGGTCTGAATTACGGTATCATTGTATTCCCCATAGGGCGGACGGAACAGTTCCATCTCCACTCCTGTCAGTTCAAATACTTTTTTATGGATTTCATAGATTTCTTTTTTACATTCTTCAGCCGACAGGCTGTTCATATGCCTGTGCTTATCTCCATGACTTGCCAGGTCATGCCCTGCTTTCTGTATCTTTTTGACGGCTTCCGGATATTGTTCCACCCATTCCCCTGTCATAAAAAAGGATGCCCGGATATCATTTTTCCTCAGGATACCCAGAATACTGTCCAAATCATCAATATTCCATGCACAGTTGAACGTTAAAGCTGCCAGCCTATCCTTTGTATCTACAGAATAAACCGGCAGCTTCTTTTCCTCTTTTTGTATACGGGTGGTATTTGCCACCGTTCCTGCAGCCAGCGAGGCACACAGCAACAGCAACAATAAAAGTCCCCAGAATATGTTATATGCTATCTTCTGAAAAATAATTCCCCTCAGATAATTTTTCATAAATAAGACACTCCATTTTTTACGGCTGATTACTATCCGCTTTTACAATAATACTTACCTTCAGTTCATTACTGCTTACTCCGTAACTGTCCGTTAACGTCAGTGTCAGTGAATAAGTTCCCGGTGTGTTGATATCCACCGGCTGGCTGTAGCTTACCTGTGAAGCTGCATTACTCATGCTCTTTCCTCTGGAATCCACTGCCGCAAGTCCCATCTTGCTGAAAATATCGGTCACTTTCTGATACTCTCCCGCCGTTACTTCAATGCTTGATTTCACAGCAGTCAGACTGACCGGATTGACATAAACCTGAACACTTACCGATACATCCTGGCTGGTAATTCCACTGCCATCGGTATAACGGTATGTTATGGTGTACTGCCCTTCTTTATTCAGGTTGTAACTTCCGGAGGACACTGCTACATACTCCGAAGCATCACTGATTGTTGTACCATCGGAATAAACTGCCGAACAGCCCACTGCTTTCGCAATCTCTTTTGCGGTACTGTATTTTCCTGCCGCAACACGGATGGAGCTTCCCATTTTCAGTGTTACCGTCCTGCGCGTTGTTGGTGCCTGTGTCGGCTGCACCTGCGTTGGCTGCACCTGCGTCGGCTGTGCCTGTGTTGGCTGTGCCTGTGTCGGCTGTGCCTGCGTTGTTGACTGTTCCGTTGACGACTGCTCCTGACTTGTGGTTTCTTCTTCCGGCAGAGTTGTCATTTCTTCCGGCAATGTGGTATCTTCCACGGTTGACGGCTGTATCGGCTTCTTGGTTGTAGTCGGTTTCGCCGTTGTCACTTCTGTATTTTCCACCACAACGGTAATAATCTTTGTATCCGTTTTTCCAATCGCATCCTTGACAGTAAGAACCAGTGTATTCTTTCCTAATTTATTGAAATTCACGGAACCGCCTGCCTTGATTCTGTCGGTAACATCATTGCCACAGGTATCTGTCGCAGTTGCTCCTAATCTCTCCACAATTGTGTCCATGGAATATTTATTAACGGCAATGCTCACCGTACTGTCCACGGTAATCTCTGGTTTGCAGCTGTTCCATGGATTTTCCGGATCCGGATCGGTCGGATCCCATCCGCGGTTCGGACTGTCTTCCGGTATCTTTATCATTTCCGGTTTTCCAAGCGGTCCCGGCGAAGTCTCATCATCATATACGACGACCTGTGTTCCGACCGGACAGTTTTCAATCAGCCAGATGGCATCTCTTACGCATACACGCACACAGCCAAGGGAGGCTGCCTCGCCGAGCTTATTAAACTGCTTATATTCCAGATCGCCCTTATTCTTTGAAAAATACGGAACGGAATGGAACAGAATAGATCCATAGTAACGGTAGGCAAACTGTCCGTAAGAACCGTCCACCATTAACAGCCATTCATAACTTCTCAACGTGGTAAACTCACCCAGAGGGGTATCACCCACATATTTTCCGGTGGAGCAGATAATTGCCCTGTACGGAACGGTATATTCCCCGTCTTTATCCTTTTTATATACGGTAATACAGTTCTGCACACGGTTTACCTTGATCAGATATGGAAATTCATCTGCTTTCTGTACCTCATTCTCAGCTACATTATCATCAATGCCTCCGACCTCCTGATCCGCTGTGGCATCTTCCATGGCTATCGTTTCCTCGTCTGCCAGTGTCGTGATCTCTTCCGTTGCGTCTATGTCAGACTCTTCCTCCTGACTTTTTTCCGTGTTTTTTACAAAATTTTTAATCCCGTCCTTTATCATATTGTTTTTTCCTGATAATACGGCTACAAGCACAAAAATAATAACAATAGTTACTAAAATTGCTGCTAACATAATCACCCTGTTCTTATTTTCTGATAAGAAATCCTTTAATTTACTCATTTTATTCTATGCCCTTCTTTTGCATTTCATTATACTTATTTATCCGGTTACTCCTGCTGCCTGCTTTGCGAGCATATCAGCAATATCATTGTATTTATCTCCCGAATGACCTTTCACTTTGGTAAATTTTATTCTGACATCTTTTTTATAAGTATCATATGCCATTTTATAGCGCCTGGTCTCCTCTTTGTTTGTTTTCCATTCTCCAAGACACCAGCTTGCAATCCCCTGGTAATCGTGTATGATTTCAATCGAGCCATATCCGTGTTCCACGGCATATTTCATCGCCATCTCAGAGGCTGCGATTTCTCCTGCCACGTTCCGCATGACTGCCATTCCCGGCTCGTTTCCCCTTTCCTTTAAGCAAATCTCTTCCGTTCCATCTATAATAATCACACCACTTCCATATTCTCCGGTTGCGATATTATAACTTCCATCCACATATGCTACCAGTTCGCACTCTTCCTCAGGCTCACGGTTCGCTGTCCATCCCATATATTCTGCTGCCTGGGCGGCAGTCGGAAAGCTCTTGTAAATTGCTCCGGGATATCCCGCAGTCTGTGCTTTACATTCCTCCCAGGTATGAAAAATACCGGTTGCTTTTCCTTTTTTTACTGCATAAAATTTTACGGCCATTTCTATCTCCCTTCTGAAACCTATTTATTTTACCACAAATCCATCTTATTTCAATGTCTATCTTGCATTTATTTCCAGAAAATAAGTATATTTTTTCTTCTTATGAAATAGGATTTATAAATTATCTGAGGAAATCCATCTTATGTCCGAACCATGTTCCCAGGAAATCGTCCTGTCACAGGACTATACAGAATTTCTTACCGTTGCCCTTTCCATTACCCCGGAATTATTAAATCTGTTCCGTGGCGTATGTTACCAGCAGATCGATCCGCGCTATTTTACCATCTACACGCCGGTGAACAATGTAAATACCATTTCGCTGAACCAGTTTTCCTATAATCTTTTTCCGAAATTATACGGGGAAATGTCCACCGCCGCACTTGAAATATCAGGGATTACAAGGATTGCCAGCCAGCCCGTCCTGAACCTGAAGGGACAGGGCGTTCTGATTGGAATTGCGGACAGCGGAATTGATTTTACCCATCCTGCTTTCCGCGATGCCTATGGACGTACCCGTATCCTGCGGCTCTGGGATCAGACAGATCCGACAGGTCCTGCCCCGAAAGGAATCTCCTATGGTACAGAATACACAGAAGATGACATCAATCTTGCACTGGCTTCCTCTTCGCCTTCTTCGATTGTAAGGGAAAGAGATTCGAGCGGTCATGGCACATTTCTTGCCGGTGTTGCCGCAGGTTCACAGGATCTGACGAATAATTTTTCCGGAGCAGCACCGGAATCCCGGCTGATTGTGGTAAAGCTGAAACCGGCCAAAAATTTTCTGAGAGATTTCTACTTTATTTCCCCGGATACTGCCGCCTATCAGGAAAATGACATCATGCTTGCGATTAATTATATCCGCAGATGCGCCAGTGAACTTGGGCTTCCGCTCTCCATCCCCTTTGGTCTCGGCAGCAATCTCGGCGGTCATGACGGATATTCCTCTCTCTCCAATATCATCAACAGTACTTCAAGGCTTCCGGGTTTCTGCATCACTGCCCCTACCGGAAATGAAGGTAACAGCAGACAGCACTGTTCCGGTGTCATTACGGACACTTCCACTCCCTCTGTCATCGAATTTTCCGTGTCCCCCGATGTACCTGGCATTTTTATGGAATTATGGGGGCAGGCACCCGCACTTCTCTCCATTTCTATTCAGTCGCCAACCGGCGAGAGTACCGGACGTATCTTTGCAAGACCCGGTGATTTCCGCAGATTCCGTTTCATCTTTGACCGTTCCAGAATCACGGTTTACCACGATCTGACGGAATTTGACGTGGGCGACGAAGTAATTGTCATCCGCATCCAGGATCCGACCGAAGGAATCTGGAAAATTTCCGCCTACTCTAATACCGGATATACCTCCTATGATGCCTACTTTCCCGGCAGCAGCATGATTGGGGAAAATGCTTACTTTCTGACACCGGATCCTGACATAACCCTGACCGATCCTTCCGGAGCTGACAGTATTTTATCTGTTTCCGGCTACGACCCGATCAGCGGGGCATTCTATCCCGAATCCGGACGCGGCTTTACCCGGGGCGGCAGATATAAACCTGATATCTGTGCTCCCTGTACTGCCATCACCGGTCCGAATCTGCACGGCGGATATGAAATGCGAAGCGGTACGAGTGCCGCATCCGCCCTGACCGGTGGTGCGTGTGCCCAGCTTCTTACCTGGGCTGTAACAAATGAAAATCTTCCCCTGATTACTTCCTCCGGCATCAAAAGTCTTCTAATCCGCGGAGCAACACGCATGCCCGGCACCTCCTATCCATCCCGTCAGTGGGGATATGGCACACTTGATGTATACAATGCCTTTGAAGTTCTGCGCCTGGGTGGCAATAACCTGTAAAACTTTCTTGCACACACTGTCTGATTATGTTATTATAAAGAAATGTAAAAAATACTCAGGAGGATATTTCATGAATAAGAAACGAATTGTTCTTTCCCTGTTTCTCTGCGTTCTGCTGTTTTCATTTGCAGGATGCTCCAGCAATAAGAATCAGGAAAATAACAAAACTGCAAAAGTAACCAGTGTGGATGACCTTTCCGGAAGTAAAATCGGAGTACAGATCGGTACTACCGGTGATACTTATGCCTCCGACATGGAGGATGATGGTTCCGGAACTGTCGTTGAGAAATACAATAAAGGTTCTGATGCTATCCAGGCATTAAAACAGAACAAAATCGACTGTGTCATTATTGATGACGAACCTGCAAAAGCATTTGTCGAGAAAAATAGGGATTTAAAGATTCTTTCCGAAGAATTTGCCGTGGAAGATTATGCCATCTGTATTTCCAAAGACAACAGTGACTTAAAAGACAAGATTAATGCTGCACTGAAAGAACTTCAGGAAGACGGTACACTTGACATGATTAAGAAAAACTACACCGGAACAGATGCAGAAAAAGGAAACTATCCTTATGTCATCCAGGACGTGGATCGCTCTGCCGGCAAGCTTGTCATGGCAACTAATGCCGCATTCAAGCCTTATGAATATTATGACGGCGGCAGTATTACCGGCCTTGACGTTGATATGATGCATGCTATCTGTGACAAACTTGGTATGTCCCTCGAAATTGAGGATATCGAATTCGATGCGATTATCAATGCCGTCCAGTCCGGAAAGGCAGATGTGGGTGCTGCCGGCATGACCGTTACGGAAGATCGTTTAAAATCCATTGATTTTACAAATTCTTACACCACTTCCAAACAGGTTATCATTGTAAAAGATGAAAATGCATCTGTCCAGAAAATGTCTTTTACTGAAAAGCTCAAAGAAAACTTTATTACAGACAACAGATGGCAATACATTGCAAAAGGTCTTTTAAATACTATCATCATCACTGTATTTGCAATTATTATCGGTATTGTACTCGGTTTCCTGATTGCAATTATCCGTACCAGCCATGATAAAAACGGCGGCTTT
>FR900153.1:25234-51097 GCA_000437755.1 Roseburia sp. CAG:303 | reverse complement strand
TGATAAAAACGGCGGCTTTACCATTTTGAATTTCATCTGCCGCTTATATCTTACGATTGTCCGTGGAACACCTGTTATGGTACAGCTGTTAATTATTTACTTCGTTATCTTCGCTTCCGTCGATATCAGTAAAATTGTAGTTGCCATTATTGCTTTCGGTCTTAACTCTGCCGCTTACGTTGCAGAAGTGGTCCGTTCCGGTATTATGGCCGTTGACGAAGGACAGTTTGAAGCCGGACGAAGTCTCGGACTTACTTACCGCATGACCATGACAAGCATTATTCTTCCACAGGCAGTAAAGAATATCCTTCCTGCACTTGGAAATGAATTTATCAGCCTGTTAAAAGAAACTTCCATCAGCGGTTACATCGGACTTGCCGATCTGACACGAGGCGGTGTCATCATCCAGAGTCTGACTTACGAGGCATTTCTTCCATTAATTGCCGTTGCCCTGATTTATCTTGCGATTGTATTACTGCTTTCCGCAGGTGTAAATAAACTGGAAAGGAGCCTGAGAGCAAATGAACGATAATATACTGATTCATGTTACTGATTTGAAAAAAACTTTTGGGGATCACGAGGTTTTAAAAGGAATCAATACCACCATTTCAAAAGGCGAGGTAATTGCCATCATCGGTCCTTCCGGCTGTGGAAAATCAACTTTCCTGCGTTCCCTGAACCTGCTGGAAGTTCCTACTTCCGGTACAATTACGTTTGAAGGTACTGACATTACGGACAAATCTGTTGATATCAATAAAATGCGCCAGAAAATCGGCATGGTATTCCAGCAGTTCAATCTGTTCCCTAACATGACCGTAAAACAGAATATCATGCTTGCCCCGGTAAAACTGGGCATCATGAACTCTGAGGATGCAGAAAAGAAAGCCATGGAACTTCTCGGCAGAATCGGACTTCCGGACAAAGCGGATGCCTATCCTGCCATGCTCTCCGGTGGTCAGAAACAGCGTATCGCCATTGCACGTTCCCTCGCCATGAATCCGGACGTCATGCTCTTCGACGAACCAACCTCCGCCCTCGATCCGGAAATGGTCGGCGAAGTATTAAACCTCATGAAACAGCTTGCCGCTGACGGCATGACCATGGTAGTCGTAACACACGAAATGGGATTCGCCCGCGAAGTAGCCAGCCGTGTCATCTTCATCAACGAAGGAATCATCCAGGAAGAAAACAAACCGGAAGAATTCTTCAAAAATCCAAAAAATCCACGACTCCGTGACTTCCTTTCACGGGTATTATAAAAACCGGGGCTGGCACACTGAAATTAGTGTGTCAGCCCCGATTTTCTTATGATTTTCTGATAAACCTCGTCTTACATTTCGGACAGGTAATCTCTATTCTTCCTTTATGTCTCGGTATTCTGATTTTCTGCCCGCAATCCGGACATTTAAATATTTTATAACTCTGAAACTGCTTTCCGATTACCGGAATCTTCTTAAACTTCCCGATAAAACGTTCATATGCCATCTCTTCCTTATATCTTGCCTGAATATTTCTTGAAAATGTCCTAAAATACGTATAAAGCAGAACCGCCACCGACAATACATACAGCAAACTGCTCCGTGCAAATGTCGAAATCAGAAGCAGCACCAATGCTCCAACAATCAGAGTCCTGCCAAATCGATCCGTACCATACCTTCCATACATAAAACGTGCTAATTTTTCCTTCATCTGCCATCCTCCTTCTTTTTGCAATTCATATCAGTAATTAATTGTAAAACTCATAACAATATCTATTATATATGCAAATAAGCAATTACTAAGAAGGTACTATGAGGCGGTCGGTACTTAGGTCAGGTCTACCTGACCTTATGTATACGCTACCAGCCGAATGTAGCGAGAGCGTGCCTTCGTGTAATGTCTTATTTGCATATGCATTTACAAAAATTTAAGTGTTTCGCAATTAACTATTAATTGCTATAACTTTACCTTTTACCTGTGAACCCTCTGTTTCCATCCTCTAAAAAATAAATAAAAACTGTCTAAAGAATGCATTGACTTCTCTTTATTTTACGTTATAATACTTTCATAGTAAACAGTTTCCTTTTGAACTATTTTATTTTTATGGAGAAAATCTTATGAATGATCATTTTGAACTTCTTATTATGGGGCAGCAATTCAAAAAATTATATGAAAAATGCTATGGTCATATTATGCAGACCTACGGATTGAAGAAAATTGACATTGATGTTTTATATTTTCTATCACATTCCGGAAAACAGGATACCGCAAAGGATATTGCAAATCTGATCTATGTTTCAAAAGCACATGTCTCAAAGGCCATTGAGAATCTTCACCAGAAGGCACTTATTGATCTGATTGCAGATCCTTCCGACCGCAGATATGTGCATATCAGTATTTCAGGGAGCGGACAGCAGATCGTAGACGAAATAAAGCAAATCCGGGATAAAACTGAGAAAATATTGTTTGATGGCATTTCTCCGGAAGATCGGGAACTTCTTCTCCGGCTGAGTTACCAGATCGCAGACAATATTGACCACGCACTGCAAACTCAGTTGTAAAACACCATGAACCATACTACTACTCTGATAACAGACTATTATCTACTCTTTCTATTATCAGGTCATTGGTTGTTAAATAATCCTGTGCATAAAGCATATAACTATATCCGTCTGCTTTTAATATATCATATAGCAGAATTCCCTTCGGAGTTTCCGAAGCAACTGCCTGATTCTTCTTTATTATATTAAATTCAGAATCGTATATTGCATAATATATGGCAGCCCCCATATAAGATTCACCTTTATTTAAAATGTCACTACTATAATATAATACAAACTCATTACCTTTTTTACAGAAAACTGCCGGTTCCTGATCTGCCTCCGCCGGCAGTAATTCAATTTCTCCGCTCCATGTCTGACCTTTATCCTCAGATTTTTTTAATATTATTGCGGAATTTCCCTTATCCAGTTCTTCCTTTTCATAGACTGCATATATATCATTGCCGTCATTTATAATATCAACATCTTCAATATTATGTCTGTCATCCGTTATATCTGAAATAAATGTCCAGTTTTTCAAATCCTCGGAAGAATAAAAATGTAAAATATATTCCCCATTTTCTTCGTCTTCATTTGCTCTATTCACATTTCCTATTATTTCAGTAACTGTCATATAATAAACACCATCTATCAAAGATATTGTTGGATCAATCTGAAGATTCTGACTTTGCATAATAATCTCATTACTTATAACTTCCTGATTATCATCAAACTTAACAATGCCTGTTTCATGCTCAAAATTTCCGTATACCAGAATATTTTCTTTCTCTATTGTATCTACCCAGTTGACTTTTATGCCATCATATTTCTTTTCGATTTTTCCATCAGCACTTAATAATGTCAGATATCCATCCACCCCGGTTACCACTTTCCCTTTGTAAAACTTCGCATCTGTGCTATGTAATTCATCCACTTTCACAAATTCAGACAAATCAGAACCTTTTGTTACATTCTCTCCCCCGGTCTCTTTCTTACTTCCACATCCGCTAAAACAAATTACAAGCATCAATTCCAAAAGAAATAATATCCTTCTTTTACTCATCTGTTTTTCTCCTTATCGAAAAATCTGATGGCAAAATTCGCATCAGATTTTTCATTTACCATATTATTATTTCAATTTTTATTATTTAACCGCGCATCTCGATCAGCGGTCCGCCTGTTTTTTCTATATATTCCCTTGTAATGGTTACTTTTCCAATATTATCATCTTTTGGTATCTCATACATAATATCTAACATATATTCTTCCAGTACGGCTCTTAATGCTCTTGCACCGGTCTTCTTCTCCAGTGCTTTCTCGGCAATCGCCTGCATCGCACCTTCGTCAAATTCCAAATCCACTTCGTCAAGCTCCAACAGTTTCTGATACTGCTTCAGAATCGCATTCTTCGGCTCTTTCAATACCTGCACCATCATATCACGGTCTAATTCCTTTAAGGTAAAGAGAATCGGAAGCCTTCCGATAAACTCTGGTATCATTCCAAAATTCCTGATATCTTCTACCGTTACTTTTTCCAAAACATCCTGTTTATCATATTTATCTTTTAAATCTGCCTTAAATCCGATGGAACTCTCCGTATTCAGCCGCTGTTTGATGATCTCGTCCAGTTCCGGGAACGCACCGCCGCAGATGAAGAGAATATTCTTCGTATTTACCGTGGTAAGCGGAACCATTGCATTCTTGCTGTTTGCTCCCACCGGAACTTCTACGTCGCTCCCCTCCAGAACCTTTAACAGGCCCTGCTGTACGGCTTCCCCGTTAATATCCCTCGTTGTCGTGTTTCTCTTTCTTGCCAGCTTATCAATCTCATCGATAAAGATAATTCCGACTTCCGCACGATCCACATCATTATCTGCTGCCGCAAGTAATTTTGATACAACACTTTCGATATCGTCACCGATATATCCGGCTTCTGTCAGGGACGTTGCATCTGCAATGGCAAGCGGAACATCCAGTATCTTTGCCAGTGTTTTTACCAGATAGGTCTTTCCACATCCGGTCGGTCCAATCATTAACATATTGGACTTCTCGATTTCCACATCCTCATTCTCCTGCTGCCTTACAATCCTCTTGTAATGATTGTAAACAGCCACACTGATGGCTTTCTTCGCCTGCTCCTGTCCAATGACATATTCATCCAGTTTTTCCTTGATCTTATGCGGTGGAAGTACCTTATTGATATCGATCGGCGGCTCTTTCTTCTCACCTTTCGCTCTCTTCTTAACCTTCTGTCTGGTTCCCATTCCCGGAAAATCAGCGAGATTTAAAAAACTGATATTGGGAAATCCATTCATTCCACCAGGATTCTGCGTTTTCTTCTCTTCCGTCTCCTGTACCTCCGGAGCGTCTTCTCCTTCAGAAGCTGCCGCAGCTTCGTTCTCCTGCAGTTCTTTGTCCTCCTGCTTTGTTTCCTGTGGATTTCCCCACATTTTATTGAACATCTCCATATCTGCCATCTGACCCAGTCCGGCAAGATTCAGATTAGAAAAATCCGTGGCATTGACCGTATCAAATGTTTTCTGCATACAATCCGGGCAGACACATATATTTCCCGGCATTACAATCATCTTTCCTGTTTTGCTTTCCGGTCGCCTGCATATATAACAAATTTTTTCGTATTCATCATCCCTGTACTCTTTGCTCATGTTTTCCTCCATCGAAAAAATAGATAAGAATTATAAATTCCTATCTATTTTATCGTACTTTTTCTATTTGGTAAAGTATTGTTTTTCTTATTTTTCTGTAAATTTATAGCAATTATCTGCTTTTTCCAATCAGTTTATTCAGGTCATCATAGGAACAGAGTGTAACTTCTATCTCTTTCTCTTTGTACTGATTTCCGTTGGCTCTCATAACCGTGAGTTTTACGGTATCGCCAACTGCATAATAATTCATCTTTTCCTGAAGGTCATCGTAAGAGGATACCTCTTCTCCATCCACGGCTACCACAACATCGCCAATCTGGACACCAGCCTTATCTGCCGGGCTTCCTTCTGCAATTCCTTTCAGATATGCTCCTTCCGGAATGTTATACATCTGGTTTGTGGAAGAATCAATCGATACTGCTGAAGTGATTCCAATGTATCCTTTTTCGCTTTCATCTACTTTTTCCTTCGGCTCTTTGTTCATCAACTCATTGATGATATCCTTTGCCTGTGAGATAGGAATTGCATATCCCATGCCTTCAATGCTTGAGGAGGAAGAAGAGCTTGAGGACTGTTTTGCAAAGTTAATTCCGATTACTTCGCCCTTCATGTTAATCAATGCACCGCCGCTGTTACCGCCATTGATGGAAGCATCCGTCTGGATTGCATTGATTGTTGTATTCTCAACGGTCAGATCCCTGTTTAAAGCACTGACATAACCTACTGTTACGGACTGTCCATAACCAAGTGCATTACCAATGGCAATAACCTGATCGCCGACTTCGAGTTCATCGGAATCGCCCAGTGTTGCAATGCTGATTGCCTGGCTTGTTTCTTCTGACAGCTCGCTTAATTTTATTGCGATAACTGCAATATCGTTGGAAGCATTTGTTCCTTTTACATATGCCGTATCAACAGAAGAACCATCTGCAAACTCTACAGTAAGGTTTGTTGTACCTTCTACTACATGGTTATTTGTTACCATCAGAAGTTCGGTATCATTTGTTCCAATGATAATTCCGGAGCCTGCACCGCTTACCTGATAAGTTCCGCCATACATAAATGGATTGGAGCTTGATTTATAAATCGATGTGCTGGTTATCGACACAACTGATGGAAGTGTTGCTTTTGCAACATCTGATACCGAAAGTGTAGATGTACCTGATGATTTATCCGCTGTTACTACATCAGAGCTGCCAGAACTGATTTCATTCAGACTGTTCTTTGTAGAAGCGATGGAAGTACTCTTCTTGTAATCATCCGATGATACATAATGGTCTTTCATGTATTTATATCCTGCTCCTAATACCGCACCGTTAATCAGAACCGTTACTAATACACAGGCAACCCCTGTACGGTAAACTTTTCCGGTTGTAACCGGTTTCTTCTGTTTTACTTTCTTTTCCTTTTTCTTCTTGCCTCTGGTATTGTTTTCTTCTGCAAATGCAGCACCGGTTCCCGGCTGCCATGCATGTTCATCTGCCTGCTGTGTATAGGAATTGTCCTGATAAGCACCGTCATATGCTGCATTTGTATGATAGGTTGTTTCACTGTTAAAGTTTCTTCCATAATGATAGGTACTGTCCTGTGGCTGTGCCTGGCTCTCAGTGTTCTGACCTCCGGCTGCTTCCTGATTTACCTCCTGTCCCATGGTTGTCTGATTTGTATCTGAGGACTGTGAATCTGTTCCCTGTGGTCTGTAAAAATCATTATCCATTGTTGTTTCCTCACTTTCTTTATATTCTTTATTTTCTATGGTTTGAATTCTATCAGCCGTTTGTGTTAAAAATGTGAAGAAAACTTGTTTATTTTATGATTCAGTTCTGACCTGTATAATCTTCGATGCGGATCGTTTTTAATCCGGTTTCCTTACGGATTGCCTCGCTGATGGTTTCTACTGTATCCGATGGTGTATATTCCTCTTCCGGGAACAGGAACTTGTGAAGCTGGGTTACATTATAGGAAAATCCTGCTGCCACCACTGTCGAACCGGAATCCAGCGTAATATGCATATCATCCGTTGTTTCCAATGTATATGGGAAGGAAGATGCCTCACCGAAGGAGAAATTCAGAATCACAGGCACCAGTTTCATAACATCATCATAAGGAATACTGGTCTTGAAAATCTTTTCCTCCGACTGGAAAATTTCATCACACATGGCAAGTACGTTCTGAAGTCCTGCTTCTTTTGCCTTTGCAACCATCTTCGTAATAACATTCCGCTGTCTTGCTGCACGTCCGTAATCGTTGTTGAGGGACGTACCATCTTCCAGATAGATCGGGGTATAACGGATACGGCTGTAAGCTGTTGCCTGAAGTCCGTCCAGATGGATATTGTCTCCCCACTGTGTAAGATCCGGGGAATGCATACCGGTAACTTTTCTGGTTTCCGTCAGGTATCCATTCACATATACCATCTCTTCTTCTGTCAGATTTACTTCTATTCCGCCTAATAAATCAATAATCTCTGCAAGTCCGTTGAAATTTACTGCCACATAATCTTTGATATTCAAATCAAGATTTGCATTCAGGGTATTTACCGCCGCCTGTGCACCACCTGCATTATAGGCATAATTCACCTTAAAATACGGATATACCTTGTCCGTCTTTCCATCCGCACCAATAATCTTCATGTAGGTATCACGGTATATGGACAGAATCTTGACCGCACTGGTCTCTTTGTGAATACTGAGAATCATGATACAGTCACTTCCGCCGGTCGGACGGTCTAATTCCGAACCGTTATCCAGTCCGAACAATGCAATGTTCATGTAATTATCCAGAATACTCAGATCTATTTCATCATTGGTCTGAATCTGATCCTGATTATAATCCTGATCATAGATGTTCTGATAACCATCCTTATCCACCATACCTGCCATAAACTGCTGGCCCCATGAAGACTTGATAAACCACTGTCCTAGATTTGAATTCAACAACCAACTTGTTGAATTTGGCATTGCATATAAAACAATGACACCTGCAAACAAGATTGCGATTATGGATTCAAGTGTGATCATTAATTTCTGTGCAACACTTCTTCTTCCTTTACTCATATTTTTCTTCTTCTTTCCTCTTTTCCTGGTTTTTGGCTTCTGTTCTTCATCATCATATTCTATAAATTCAAAATCGTCCAGATCATTCACTCTGCTCATTGTCGTTCTCCCCTGTATTCTTATTTTTTCTGTTTCCGCTGTCAAGATATGTTTCATATTCTGACAGATTCTGTTCTTCATCTTCTTCCGTTAGTTCTGTATAAACTCCGGTCAGTTTCTTTAATTTCTTATCGATATCCAGTACCATGGATGATGGCTGGTAGTCATCTTCCCCGAAAAGGTACTCATGCAATTTACATACATTATAGGCATGCCCCTTTGCAACGACACAGGATACTTCATCCATCTTCACATCCGCATTATAGGTAAATGGATAACCTGTCGTGGAATCCATGGAAAAATCCAGCAGCACCGGAATCAAATCCATGACTTCATCATAGGTAAGACTGGTCTTAAAGATATCATTCTCTGACTTGAACACCTCATCGCACAGGCTTAACACCTGTGAAAGTCCCGCTGATTTTGCCTTTTCCACAAGCTGCGTCAGCACGATTCTCTGTCTTGCCGTTCTTCCGAAATCATTATTATAAACCGTTCCGTCCTCCATATAGAGTGCCGTATAACGAATTCTGCAATAGGCTGTCGCCTGCAATCCATTCAGATGTATCTTCTGCCCATACTGATAGATATCATCCGCATCCATGCCGGTAATCATTCTTGTTTCCGTCAGATAGCCATTCACATACATCTGTTCTTCCTCGGTAAGATTGACATCCACACCGCCCAGCAAATCAATAATGGTAGCAATTCCATTAAAATTTACCGTCACATAATCCTTGATATCCAGGTCAAAATTCTGATTCAGTGTGTTAATCGCACCCTCCGGACCGCCGCTTGCATATGCTGCATTTATCTTGCTGTAAAACGGCTGTCTTCCATTATAAATCTTCTGATAGGAATCCCGGTATACAGAAACCAGTTTTACCTCTTTGCTCTCTGTATTAATACTGACCACCATAATCGTATCGCTGTTACTTGCCGACAGTTCCTGTTCCCTGCTGTCCAGTCCGAATAACGCGATATTCAGGTATTTGTCCAGTTTTATGGTATCAATATCCGTATTCTGTACAATCTCCTGTTCTTTAAACTCCGTATCAAAAATATTCTGGTAATTTTCCTCTGTAATGGTAATTCTGGTAATATATTTCCCCAACGGTGTCGATAACAGTTTTATCTTTGCATCCGGTGTCAACAGCAGCACCACCGCTGCTAACAATACAAGTGATACAATCACATGATAAATAAGAAATACTACCTTCAGTACCTTTGTTTTCTTTCTGCCAGTGGAATGATTCATCCCTTCCGTTTCCACAAGCATTTCCTCTTCATTAATTCCCATAGAACCTCCATCTTTGGTTGCATCCGCAATCACTCATACATGATACGGATTTTTAATATGCATTCTTATTTACAAACCCCTTAAATATCGTCAGAAACAGGATTTTGATATCAAAACCAAAGGTCCAGTTTTCTATATAATATAAATCATATTCGATACGCTTCATAATCGAGGTATCACCACGGTAGCCATTTACCTGCGCCCAGCCGGTAAGTCCCGGTCTTACCTGGTGCTTTACCATATACCTCGGAATCTCTTCCTTGAACTTCTCTACAAAAAACGGACGCTCCGGTCTCGGACCGACCAGACTCATATCGCCCTTTAATATATTAAAAAACTGCGGAAGTTCGTCAATACTTGTACTGCGGATAAACTTTCCGACTCCGGTAACCCTTGCATCACCTTTGGTTGTCCAGCACTTCTTTTCCTCACTCTCCGGCTGAACCACCATGGAACGGAATTTATACATCTGAAATGGCTTATTGTGAAGTCCAACCCTGTCCTGCCTGTAAATAAGCGGTCCCGGCGAAGTTGCCTTAATCAGTATGGCTACCACCAGCATAATCGGCGAAAACAGAATAATCCCAAACAATGCCCCGACAATGTCCACACATCGCTTGATAAAACTGTTAAATGCATTGGACAACGGCACATAACGGATATTGATAACCGGAAGTCCCAGTAAATCCTCCGTATACGGCTTTGTCGGAATAATCTTCATATAATCCGGAATAAACTTTGTATGGACACCTGATTTTTCACATTCCGCAACCACACGTTCCAGTTTGCTGTATTCGCTCAGTCCCAGAGTAATGGCGATCTCATCCAGTTTATTTTCCGGAAGAATTACTTCCAGATTTGCAATACGGCCAAGCACCTTGATCCCGCGGTACTCTGCTCCACTCTCAATATTATCATCGAGAATTCCCATAACCGTATACCCCCACTGCGGATTCGCCTTTATTCTGTCAATATATCCTTCCGCACTTTGACTGTAGCCAATCAGAAGAATATGCTTCTGATTAAATCCCTGTTTGCGGAATGCACGCAGGGTCATATGAATCCCCAGCCGGATAATAATGCAGAGTATAATATTGATACAGTAAAATATGAATGCCATTTCTCTGGAGAAATGCTGCTGTTTGGTAATAAACAGTATGGTAATCAGCAACAGTTCTCCCAGAGAGTTTGCCTGAACAATTTTACTGATTTCAACCCTTCGTCCCATAACCCGCTTCGGCGAATATAATCCCAAAGCCCAATATAGCATAAGGAATAACGGCACAATCCACATCAGTGCCAGCATATAGCCGCCAAAGCTTAATTTTGACTGTATTCCGACAAACAGCGTACTTTTGAATTTCAAATACCATGCCAGTATATAGGACAGTACAATAGTTACTACATCCAAGGCACAGTGAAGTTTATTTAAAAACTTCTGATTGTCTTTTATCATAAACAACGATCTCCTCAAACATTACGTCTCGCAAAAAATTCTTTCGCATACAGGAATGTATTCCTGATTAATTCACCCTCTATAATAATATAATTTACCAGATTCTTCTTTTTAAACTTTACTTTTCTGCATTTTTGAAATGTGCACAGGCCTTCCCTGAGTCCTTCCAGATATACCTTTCCAAATCCTCTCTTTACAAAAAACAGATATTTGACAAATGTGCCTGCAAGCAGCGGCAGGAAATTCAGGACAAGCTGGACTGCCGGCATATTCTTATAATTCAGATAGATCGAGTTTCTGGCTGCAAGCCTTACCTTGAATTCATTGTATCTGGATCCGCTGGTCGCACTTCCGATATGATAAACCAGTGCTTTTGGACAATATTCATTATAGTATCCTTCGATTCTTGCCCGGTATCCCACATCGATGTCTTCCAGATATGCAAAATGCATCTCATCAAATAAACCAATCTTCTTAAATACTTCCCTGCGGTAAATCGCAGCTCCCGCACAGGCGGAAAATACCCGGCAGGGTTCGTCATACCGTTCCACAGGCTGGCCGGTTCCCCACTGGAATGCCCATCCAACCACGGAATACATATCTCCCGCATCATCCATGACACTCCTGTCATGATAGGATATCATCCTGCTGCTTACCGAGAAAATCCGTTTTGAAGAACTTATGTGATTGTACAATTCTTTTATGTAATCTTTGTGAACAACCGTATCATTATTGAGCAAAATAACGTATTCCGTCCTGCTCTCACGGATTCCCTTATTTACGGCAATGCTGAATCCGTAATTCTTATCCATCTCTATTAACCGGATCTCCGGATAGTTTTCTTTTATAAATTCCCGGCTTCCATCGGCAGAGCAATTATCTACGATCAATGTGACAAACTCTTTAAAGCTCTGCTCTTCCAATGACTTCAGACACTCCCTTAAATACTCTATCCCATTATAATTTGGGATTACTACTGTTACTTTCATCCAAATAATTCTCCTCGTTATCTCAAACCTCTTATCTGTTTCTACCTAACTTTTTGATTATATCATCTTTTCCTATATTTAACAATCCTTTTTTCCAGACAGCAAAAACAGACAGATCTGTATGAGATCTGCCTGTTCTCCTGCATTATCGATTCTGCTGCTTTATTTCTTTAATGAACTGATTCCGCTCCACTTCTGATCTTTCTCAGAAATAATCAGGTCTTCTTTTGTCATTCCTTCCGGCATCGGCCATTTTACACCGATTTCAGGATCATCCCATTTTAAACCGCCTTCATCATTTGGATGATAGAAATCGGTACATTTATAGGCAAATTCTGCGGAATCTGAAAGTACTACAAATCCGTGTGCAAAGTTCTTCGGAATGAAGAACTGCTTTTTATTCTCTGCGGAAAGAAGTACACCATACCACTGTCCATATGTCTTTGAACCCGGTCTTAAATCCACTGCCACATCAAATACTTCACCGCTTACGACTCTTACCAGTTTATCCTGTGGGAAGTTAATCTGGAAATGCAGGCCACGGAGAACACCTTTTTTAGAGCTTGACTGGTTGTCCTGTACGAACTCCTGGTCGATACCTGCTGCCTTATAATCATTGTAATTATAAGTTTCCATAAAGTATCCTCTTTCATCTCCGAATACTGCCGGTGTAATTACCTTTAATCCTTCGATTTCACATGTTTCAACTGTTATCTTTCCCATGACATTTCTTCCTTTCCTGTTTCTTATAATCCGTTTGCAATATCTGTAAGATACTGTCCGTATTCTGTCTTCATCAGAGGTTTTGCAAGTTCAAGAAGCTGTTCCCTGTCGATGAATCCTCTCTTATATGCAATCTCTTCGATACAGGAAATGTAAAGTCCCTGTCTCTTCTGGAAAGCGGATACGAAATCCGCAGCAGCAAGAAGCATATCATGATTTCCGGTATCAAGCCATGCAAATCCACGTCCAAGTGTTTCTACATGAAGATTTCCTCTTCTTAAATATTCATTGTTTACGGATGTAATTTCGATTTCTCCTCTTGCGGAAGGTTTTACGTTCTTAGCAATCTCTACTACATCGTTATCATAGAAGTACAGTCCCGGAACTGCATAGTTTGACTTTGGATTCTCCGGTTTTTCTTCGATGGAAAGTGCCTTTCCTGTCTCGTCAAATTCTACCACGCCATATTCTCTCGGATCTTTTACATAGTAACCAAAGATGGTTGCACCTTCTTTTCTCTCGGCTGCTCTCTTTAATACCTGTGAAAAGCTCTGTCCGTAGAAGATGTTATCGCCAAGTACAAGTGCCACATTGTCATTGCCAATGAATGATTCGCCAATGATGAATGCATCTGCAAGTCCTCTCGGGCTTTCCTGTACGGCATACTGGATATCCATGCCGAGCTGGGAACCATCCTGGAGAAGCTCCTTAAATACCGGTAAATCCCTCGGTGTGGAGATAATCAGTACCTCGCGGATTCCTGCAAGCATCAGGGTTGATAATGGATAATAAATCATCGGTTTGTCATATACCGGCATAATCTGTTTTGAAATTGCCTTTGTCAGCGGATACAGACGTGTTCCTGAACCGCCAGCTAAAATAATACCTTTCATGGTTCTACCTCTCTTCTTTATTGATTCAGATTCAAATAGTTTTCTCTTACTCTTCTATTCTAAAAGATTACCTTACGTCACCTTCAAGTACTTTTTTTATTTAATAATATGTCACTGCAATCACCTGATAGGTTGCATTCATGGCTATTGCAAAGTACATCAGGCAGACTGCCATAACCAGCGGTTTTCTCGCTTTCTCCGGAAAGAGACGGATGATACCGGACAGTCCCGCCGTGATAAACACAGCAAGTGGAATCCACATCGGCAGGCAATATCTTCCCTGTGGCTGGAAATCATTGAAATAGGAATAGTATACACTGATTCCGACGGTAATGATGATACTTCCAACCAATGCAATATGAAACAGTACTTTCTGCTTTACTTCATAGATTTCACGAATCTTCTTTGTAAATACATTTCCCGCAATTCCTGCAACGAACAGCACTTTTACAATAATATAAGATGCAGCTGGAAGTGCTACCAGAAACCAGCCGAATCTTCCAATAAAGCCGTCCACACTATAATGAATCCATCCCATTTCTTTCAGCATATAGCCAAGGGAATATCCCATCTTAGATGGTGTCTGCCGGTTATGCGGCTTTAATTCCTCCACGGCATGAAGTTCTCCGCATTTTCTGCTGGCAGTAAGTCCCAGAATATCCCCGTCATAAATAATATAACTCCGGATAAACCACCATCCTGCTACAATCAGTACTGCAAGAACTACCCAGCCGATTCTCTTTGCAAGAAAGATTCCTTTCTTCTCGATCTCTTTGTCCGTGAGAACAGATAAAACGCAGAATACCGCCGCCATCAGAATAACACCATAGGCATTATAGTAGGACAACAGACAGATTCCAATTCCCACACCAAGAAAAATTGTTGACCGGAAAGACCATTTTTTTTCATTTCCTTCGAGAATGGCATAAATAATCCATGCCACGGAAAAGATACAGAGTGCATCACAGTTCACATAAGCGGAGATAAAAATAAACTGTGGCAGCAATGTAACCAGTATAATGAACATCCAGCTATAAATTCCGCGAAACAGCTTCTTGCCGATGCGGATAGTGAAATATGCTGTTCCCACGGAGAAGAACACACTTGCCATTCTCGCTGCAAGCTGGATTGCCTGCAAGTCAGTGGTAAAGATAGATGTGATCTTCATAAACACTGCACTGACCATATAACTTAAGATCGGAGTAAATGCATAGGAAATTCCCCAGGCATCATCCATAACATACGGTGTATCACCTTTTGGCAGCTTTCCAAACTGATAAATATAATCCGGTATTTTATAACGGAACGGTTCATCCGGACATTCGCCAAACGGAATCAGAATTGCCCACATGGTATACAGAATAAATACCGACATCAGAAACAGAATTTCTATTTTGGTATCTCTGCTAATCGTTACTTTCTTCATCTTCCACATCCTTTTTCGTAATAAGTAAAATCGCAAATGCCGCAACGGCACAGTTAAACAGTATCGTCAATATCTTTGCCGCACGCGGGATATCACTCGCATATCCCAAACCGGTTACAAGTCGCAGTACAAACAAAATAACAACCAATGACGCCATTCGGAATGTACTGACAGAATTTTTTACAAAAACTGCAAACAGGACAACTCCCGTAACAGCCATTACCACAAGGGATGCCATCAGATAATCCCTGAGCCACTCCCTGGCAGAAGCTGCTTCCAGCGGATTTACCAGGATTCCCGTTATCTTCAGTACAGTCGGTCCTGACGGATTCACATGGATATCCCGGAATACGATTTTCAGTTTTTTTACATCTTTCTTTATTACAACTGTAAAATTATCCTGAGACAGTTCTACTGATTCTACACTTTGATATCCGGTTCCATTATCGTACTGAAGTTCGATTCCCCCACAGAATGTCAGGGAAAGATCCGATGCAATCTGTACGGCATCCACATATCCCTGCACATCCTTCAGCACGATCTGCGGATTTTCTCCGGTTACTTCCAGATAATCTCCCTTATCTTCACAGTCCGTAAGCTCAAATGAAGTATAATTATTCCACTCTGCACTCTCATAATTGTCCTTATCCGACATGGAAATAATGCGTATATTTCTGCTATTAATCAGATACATACATACAATTTCCACGACAAGAAGCAGCAGAAACAGCACTGCGATTTTTATTTTATTTCTATTTTCTCTGATTTCCATATATTTCTTAACCTTAAACAGATGTTTTGTCCTCTTTGTCATCATTTAATATCTGTCTGACTACATACAGTGGTCTATTCTTTACCTGCATGAAGATATTTCCAACATAGATACCCACCAGACCTGTTACCATGATAATCATTCCACCTATCAGACAGTTGACAGCTACGATACTTGTCCATCCGGCTGTTACATGATTGACAAAATGATTAATTATCAGCCAGATAATTGCCACAAAGGATAAAAATGTCATGACAAATCCCAGTTCAACTGTCATCTTTAATAATTTATCCGACTGGGAAGTCAGAATCTCGCCTGCCATCTTAAAACGCTTCTTCATATCATAGGAAGACTTTCCTTCCTTACGCGGATCATGCTCCACATCAATAGCGGTCTGCTTAAATCCAAGCCATTTTACATAGATAACAAATGCCCGGTGTAATTCACGCATTTTACAGTAATTGTCAATAACCATTCTCTTGCTGATACTGAAATTGCAAATCGCCGGATCATAATAGCCATCGGAGGCAAAAGAATAAATCTTATAAAATACCTTTGAAACCAGTACCTTTAAGAAGGAATCTTTGCGGTTCTTTCTTCTGGCGAAGACTACGTCATAGCCTTCCTGTGCCTTATTGTACAGGTTAATGATTTCCTCCGGACGATCCTGCAAATCACAGTCCATAACCACAACCCAGTCTCCGGTACTGTAATCAAGTCCTGCCGTAATTGCCTTAATCTGGCCGAAATTACGTGCCATCTCTATTCCCTTTACACGGGAATCTTCCTTGCACAGCTCCTCAATTACTTCCCAGGAATTCTGCGGACAGTTATCATTTACTAATATAATTTCAAATTCATTACAAATCTGTTCCAATGACTGGCATAATCTTGTATAAAGCTCCCTCAGGGCAGCTTTACAGCCATACACCGGTACTACAACTGAAATATCCATTTTCTCTTTCCTTTCGTACTAACAGTAAAAAACAAAAATTCCTGCAAGAATCAGCAGATTTCCCAACAGTTTCTTTTTGGTAATCTTCTCATGAAAGAAAATAAAGCTGAGAAACATGATTAAGATATAACCCAATGACTCAATGACAGGCCCATTTTTGTATGCAACTCCCCTGTATGCCAGTATTGTCAGAATGGTTGAACCCACCATCATGGCATAACCGATGATTACATAGGGATTTAAATATTCCTTAAGAAAGGAATCATATTGCTTTTTTGCACTTTTCTTTAATAATATCTGTGAAAATGATGCAATTAACACAGATAAAAACAACAATATCCAGTATCCATTAATTTCCATCGTTATTTACAATAATTGTACCAATAATTACAATTATGACTCCTATAATATTTTTTATACTGATTTCTTCCTGAAAAAATAAAACAGCCCAGAGCATGGACCATAATAATGCCAGGGAACGGTTTGCGTATGCCACCGATAAATCAATCCGCTTGATAATCTGCTGCCACAAAATGGCATAGATTCCTAAAATAAAAATTTCAAGCCCATAAAACAAAATAAATTTCAGAGATAGGAATCCTGTCCCTGAAGCAAATTTTGCTGCTACACCTGATAATGTATAAATCATTACAATTCCCTGAAGAAGCAACAGCATCTTCAGGGATAATTTTTTCTTCTTATCTTCCATTACTCTAAAATCTCCTCCGCTTCGGCTCTTGTATCACATGCCGCAATAAAATAACCGAATCTTGTGGAACTGTCCACGACTTCGTGTTCGCCGACCGGTTCGATCTCACTTACAAAATACAGAATCTCAGATTTTTCCTTCTGGATTTTCTGCAGCACTTCCAGATCCTTCTTTGTGAAAATAAAGCGGATTACCGCATACTTCGGCTCTCTGACCGGTTCAAAGGAAGGCTCTTTCCCCAGTGCGGTTTCAATGACCATCTGTACAAAATCATATCCGGTTGAAATCTTTACCAGATCGGAACCGATGCAGTCACCGCCCATTCTGGATCCAATCTCAATAATTTTAACATTTCCTTCTGCATCCATCTTAAATTCGGAATGCGATGCTCCGTTTTCAATCTTTAACGCATCGAGTGCCTGGAAAATCTGTCCAATTACCTTATCTTCTTTTCCTTCCGGTAATTTTGCCGGTTCCAGATGTCCGGTCTCAATGAAATGCGGTGCTCCTGTGGTATACTTCTTCGTAACCGCAAGGAAATGATGTTTT
The DNA here is from genome assembly GCA_000437755.1 of Roseburia sp. CAG:303. GTDB lineage: Bacteria > Bacillota > Clostridia > Lachnospirales > Lachnospiraceae > CAG-303. Next base: position 32,985 of record FR900153.1, on the reverse strand, counting down.
CCTTTATAGGAAATACATTCACAACTGTATTCTTCCCCTTCCAGGTACTCTTCGATAATCGCCTTTTTCTGGAATGAATTTTCCACGGAATCCTTTATTGCTGCCGGAAGCTCCTCAAATGAAGAAATCTTGTTGATTCCTCTGCTGCCGGAACGATCCGTCGGTTTTACAATCACAGGATAGGACATTTCCTTTGCCTCGGATAAATCCTGACCTTCTTCTGCAACCATAAACTTCGGTGTCGGTACGCCTGCTTTTGCAAATGCCTGACGCATCAGGTATTTATTGGTTGAAATCTCTATGCTTTCCCTGGAATTATGCACCAGTCCGAGACCTTCTGCCACATACTGCACCGTGATATTTGCAAGGTCAGAAGCAATGGTAACCACTGCTTCCGGCTGAATCTCACGGCATTTTTCCAGAATTTCTTCTTTTTCCACGATACTGATTGGATAAAAATAATCTGCTGTTTTTTCACCGATCGATCCGTCCTGCCATGCAAAAACATGTGTTTCAAATCCCATCTCTTTTGCTTTTAAAATCAATGGATTCTGAAAGCTGTTTGCTCCGATAATCGCTATTTTTCTCATGACTTTCTCCTATTTATCCTTTAAACGGCTGGAAATAAATGCATCCCATTTTCCACTTTCAAGTTCTTTCTTATAATCTTCCATGATTTCATGATAAGACTGGTATTCCGGAACAAATCCGAAATCTTCTTTTGCCTTTGTCATGTCAAAGAGGAAGGACGGCGTATTGTTCTTCTTTTCCGGACAATATACGATCTGTGATTTCTTTTCGCCGCCAAAAACATCAATTACAGCCTTTACCTGATCCTCGAGGGAAAGTTCTGTTCCGGATGTCATATTATACAGACCATAGGTCTTATCACTTCTGATTGCCAGTACAAATGCTCTCGCAACATCTTTTACATAGATAATATCTCTTGTAATCTGCGGATCTCCCCAGATTTCAATATCTTTTCCGTTTTCTGCATTTTCAATAAAGGTCTGGATTCCTGTCTTGTAATATTTTCCGTTTACATAGATTTCAGAATGAGGTCCTACTCCATATACCGGCGGCAGACGGAACCAGGCACATTGCATGCCATGCTGTTCATTATAGTATTCCATCATGTCATTTGCCGCATTTTTGGAAATAACGTATACCGCATGATCGCCTGTATAACGGAAGTTTCTCGGCTCGTCTTCTTTCAGTGCAACCCCCTTTTTCCAGGAATTAAACACATCGGCATAAGAACTTGTCGCAATTAATTTGCGGATCTTGTTCTTTCTGCAATACTCCAGTACATTAATCGTGCCAATAACATTGATTCTGATATAATCATCTGCATTTTCATCATTCTCAATATCTACTTTTGCATTTGCAGGAAGTAAACCTGCCAGCAGAATAACACCTTCTACATTTTCTGTCGGAAGCTTATCAAAATCTTCCTTTTTGGAAATATCAAGATTTACGCAGTCCACGCCTTTTTTCTTAAGCATATCCGCCATAACCGGATTTCTTCCCGTTGCTAAAACCTCATATCCTTCTTCCAGGAATTTATCCACGGTATACATTCCGATAAACCCTGTTGCTCCAATAATTATTATCATTTGCTGACCCTCCGAATCTCCTGTTTTATTTATAAAATTCCTTTATCTTCTCAATTACACATTCTACGTCTTCATCCGTCAGTGCATAGTGCATCGGCAGACGCATAAGTCTTTCGCTTTCCTTCGTGGTATATCTGTCCTCGCCGTGGAATCTTCCGTATTTGATTCCGGCAGGTGCCGTGTGCAGCGGAATGTAATGGAATACGGTCTGAATCTCATTTTCCTTCAGATATTTAATCAGTTCGGTACGTTCCTGCAGATCCTTTGCTTTCACAAAGAACATATGTGCGTTATGCTTACATCCTTCCGGAATCACCTGAAGTTCAATCTTTCCCTCATCCTTTAATTCTTTCAGGCCTTCATAGTATTTATCCCAGATGGCAAGTCTTCTGTCATTGATTTTATCAGCCACTTCGAGCTGTGCATACAGATATGCGGCATTCAGATCACTCGGAAGATAGGAAGATCCCTTTTCTACCCAGGTATATTTGTCGATCTGTCCGCGGAAGAACTTGCTTCTGTTTGTTCCCTTTTCACGCATAATCTCTGCATTTTCCACATTTTCTTCATCACGGATAAGCAATGCACCACCTTCGCCCATGCTGTAGTTCTTTGTTTCATGGAAACTGAAACAGCCATAATCACCGATGGTTCCAAGTGCTTTTCCCTTATATTCAGACATGATGCCCTGTGCCGCATCTTCGATTACAAGAAGATTATGCTTCTTTGCAATCTCCATGATCTTGTCCATCTCGCAGCTTACACCTGCATAATGAACCGGTACGATGGCTCTTGTCTTTTCCGTAATGGCATCTTCTATCAGGTTCTCATCAATATTCATTGTATCTGGACGGATATCTACAAATACTGCTTTTGCACCGCGAAGTACGAATGCATCCGCTGTGGACACAAAGGTATATGCCGGCATGATAACTTCATCGCCTTCTTTGATGTCTGCCAGTAAAGCTGCCAGTTCTGTCGCGTGTGTACAGGAAGTTGTCAGCAGTGCCTTCTTTGTCCCTGTTTTTTCTTCTATCCACTGATTACATTTCTTTGTGAACATGCCATCTCCACAAATCTTCTTGTTTTCTATTGCTTCCTTCATGTAATCTGTTTCTTTTCCTATATACAATGGAACATTAAAATCAATCATAACTTTCCTCTCTCTATCATTCTGACCAATAAGCTCTTTTCTCGTGTATGATACTACTTTCTTTGTTTTTTGTCAATGTTTTTAGATTTCACTGCTCTTCCCGGCTCTCCTCAATTTCCCTGTAATGTTCCATTGCATTGAGTCTGCTGTCCGAACAGTAGGTATCCTCCACCACAAAACTGTCCTCGATCTTTTTATCTGCAATGCCGCATTTTACTGCCGCATGAATCAGTTCTTCCATGAAAGTCTTTTCCAGTTCTGCCTGCAGTGCCTTTTCGCCGCATAATCCGTAAAAGTCCTCCACATACAGTCTGATTCCTTCCTGGATTTTCTGTATCTGCGGGGTATATTGCTGGTTTACCTCTTCGGTGTAAACCGGCTTCTGGTTTTCATCCATATGGACAAACTGTCCTGCCGGTGCGATCAGCACACTTTCCAGCAGAAGATGATATCTGTGAATCCAGGAATCCGAGTATTCCTGTCTGGTATCTGCATCAATATAATATCCTTCAATGGTATTTCCGGCAATCTTTAATGGTCTCTTCTTTGCATCCGTTGCAAAATAGATCCCCGGATAAGTATCTTTGGTAAGCTTCGATAAATAATACTGGATGCTTCCACTGTATCCAATATCGGATACCATAAGCTTTCCGGTATTATGTCCGGCAATTCCATTATAATATCTGAGATATGCTTCTCTTTCCTTTTCTGCCTCAGCAAAAATTTCCGGATAATATTTCCCGATCTTCTTCTGAATGATGCTCTTCTGCTCCGGAAGTTCCACTTCCAGCTCTTCCGCCTGCGGATCGGTTATTCCAAACCGGCTGTGCAGGAGATTTCCAAAGCTGCCGCGGTAATAGATATCCAGTAACCCGGTAATATCTTCCTGTGTTTCTATGGAAGCCACGGATAAGGACCTTCTCGAAGTCAGAAGATAATCGCCTCGGATTTTCTGCAATGCCAAAACTTTCTCCTGCATGACTTTATAAATATTCTGTAGTACATATCCTTCCCTTGCAAAGAACAGAATCTGCTCTGTCCCTGCTTTTACCGCTTCCCGGCACAAATGATTCATATATCCGGTAATGACCGGTCCGAAAATGCTGTAGCCAAATTCTTTCTCATCGGTAATCTTTAATTCAAACCCGGTCGGATTCATCCGGAACGGATTGGTAAAAAGTTTCTTTACCACCAGACCGGAAGCGATGGAATCCAGCGGCCCGCGAATAGAGTTAAAACTGTAAAATTCGCCAATGCCGGAACATTCAAACAAATCTTTTCCCGACATGATATGGTAATTATGCAGCCGGTAATCCCCACAGATCTGGATATCCGACACCTCGTTATCCCCAATATGCATCAGGGATTCACCATATTTCTCTTTCAGAGCCTTCCACACACTGCCATTGTCCTTACGCAGGTTTGTCTCGGAGGAAAGCCAGATTTCCTCACAGGTAATGCCGCACATCTGCAGGATTTTTTCGATATCCTGTCTGCGCATATACATATCCGTAACGATAATACATTTCTTATGCTTCTTCTCTTTCAGATAACGGTAAAGCTCCACAACCTCTTTACGCGGGGATAAGAATTTCATCTCCGTGTTTAATTCCGTTTCCATCATCACTTTGCAGTCATCCGCAGAATATTTTGACATCTGTTCCAGTTCCCGGTAAATGTCATCCAGATCCGGATCTTCGGACGGACGTTTTACCCGGCAGTTCATCTCGGCTTCTTTGCGTAACTGCTTAAACGGAATCCCGGAATATTTCTCTTCCAGCTCCATTTCCATAAAGTCAAACAAATCATCCGGCCTTGCAATGCTGCGCTCCACCAGGGTATCAAAAACATCAAACGAGATAATATCGTATTGCTCCGCCTGAAGCTTCATATCTTCAAAGCTCTTTGCTTCGTACTGGTTAAAATTCTTTTTGCCGTGATTATAGGTAAATTCCCCGGTCGTTTCATCAAAAATCAGGGTGTTGAATCCATTATAGCGGCAGACCGGAACCAGACATCTTTCGAACGCGTGTGCGATTGTTCCATCCGTCTGTCCCTTCTCTTCCGGAAACTCAGAAACTTTTATTCCTGCATCAAAGAACTGGTGCAGGGCTTCTGTTCTTGCCCAGAACATCGTTCCCATCGGATATTCGATGTACTTGCGATCCGGGATATAGCCAACCCCGATGCGCTGCAGCAGTGTATTTCTTGCCGCCGTATTCTGAAGCCAGGTATGTCCCCAGTACGGCATTCCCGGATAAGTCTCCGGATAAATCATGCCTATCTTGTCCCCTTTTTCAAACCAGTAAAAGATACTTTTGATTAAGGTTTCACTTCCAAACAGATGGTTTAACAAATGTTTTCTCCAGTCCATCTGCTCATTTCCGGTAAACAATGATTTTTTGCTGTGTACATGACAGCAGTAGTCATATTGCAGCATTTCCTGTCCGAATACGGATATAAACGGGGACACGTCCCTTCCCCTGTTCTCCACCTGCTTAATCGTAATCTTTGAAACATTCCGGATTTTTTCCGCCTTTCTGCGTACTTCATTCTCAAGCGACTGATCCATCACGGAAATATACAGATCAAACGGATATGGCATATGATTAAAGTATTTTACAAATTCGTCCATCAGATCCACATAGAATAAATGCAGCTGAATCGCTATTTTTCCGGAAAAGGTAAATTTCTTAAGCTGTGCATCGCTTATCTTTACCTTTCCCTTTTTCATGCTTTTTGCATGGATATAAGCCCACTGCTGATAGGAAGGAGTATTCTTAAACAGCGGGCCGAATACTTTATAAAATGCATTTTTGGCTTTTATTTTGGCTTCCTTGTCCACGGGAAGTTTCAGATATACCTTTTTCAGTCCGTGGAAAACCTTCTGGACCACTGCGTTTTTACCCATTATTCCGCCCTCTTTCCAATATTTTTTTATTTAAGCGGAACAGAAAAACAGTTGCCGCAAGTGTGACAATCATACAGAGAAGAAATGCAAGTATCACATCCGAACTTTGCAATACCTTTCCTGTGAATTTCTGCAGAATCTGTGCCTGTACAAAATGATGTGTCAGGAAAATACCATATGTATAACGGTTCACAAAGCTGCTGATTTTCTCGATGACAGGACCTTTTACCGGGTTCAGGCACCAGGAAAGGAAACAGAATGCTGCGATTCCCACTACCTCTGTCTTTAAGACTGCGTTCGTATTTACAAGGCTGTCACTGCATATGGCTGCAAGTATCAGGACAAATGCACCCGCAAGTCCGAGCCACCACTTCGGTGTCCGGATTACTTTGATAAAGAACATACCGAATACAAATTCCGGAAGTCTTGATAAAAAGAAGCACTCCAGAGGCATCGGACTGTTCCATATCTTTAACAGCACGATAAACAGTACGATAACTGCCCCAAACGTCAGATACGGTGACTTTTTTATGCCACTTCTTAATACTGGGAATACAAGATATAATAAAACGATAACACTTAAGAACCATTCACCGACCATATAAAAATTCGGGCCAAACCAGAGCATATTTCCGTCACAGCCAAGAACACTGTATATAATTCTTGCCTTTGGAATCCCCTGGTTCATGCCGGCATTTTCATAGAAGGTAATGAAAAATGCAAACAGATAAGTCAGCCAGAATAATGGGTAAATTCCCTTTAAACGCTTGATAATATAAGTCTTTATGTCGATTTTTTCTTCATAGACATACATCAGTGCCGCACCGCTGACAATAAAAAAGAGGGTCACTCCAAAGCTTCCAAGATACACGGAGAAAACGGTATCCGGCAGTATTTTAAAATCAAATCCGACACCGGCAGCTTCCAGTGAGCGTGTAAAATGACACACAAACACGCAAAGCATTGCGATTAATTTGATCAAATCAAAATATAAGATTCTTTCTCTCTGACTCTTTCCCATAAAAATATCCTCCGGTTTTATCTGTGCAATGTGTTCTTAATTTTCTCATGTGCACGCCATGTCTTTGTATTGATAATTGTCTGATACTGGATTTCAAGCTGATCATGTCTTGCACTTAAATCTTTCAGATCCCGTTCCAGATTCTGTACGGTCTCCACAGACTTCTTCCATTCATTTGCGCAGTTCAGCCATTCTGCCTTTGCACTCTCTAATTCTTTCTCAAGATTTTCATTTGCCTGTAATGCGGCTCTCCAGTTCTGCTCACATTCTTTGTTTGCCTGTACGGACTTCTCCCATTCATCGGCACATTTCTGCCACTCTGCTTTCGCATTCTTTAATTTCTCTTCGAGATCCTGATTAGCAGCAACGGCAGCTTTCCAGTTATCCGCACATTTTTCCCATTCTTTCATCACTTCATCGATCTTACGGATATTCTTCAGGCAGCAATACTTATCCTTTGCATAACTTCTTCCCTGTTCATCCGATATAACATAATCATAGAAATGGCAGTAGCTCTGCTCTAAGACTTCCTCACTGCTTTCAATTCCCAGAAATTCCATTACCTTATGGAATGGATAAAACTGCTCCAGTTCCGGATTGTGCATATATCCGTCCCGGATGCAGTGATAAACAGCCAGATCTTTTGGAATCTTAAATTCCATAACCCATTCATAATCGATAAAATACGGTGTATCGTCTTTGAGTATGATATTGCTTGCGATTGCATCAAAGTTTGCATAGACTAACCCTTTTTTTCCGGTATAGCCGTCCGCATCTCCAAACCACTTTTCAAATTCCGCACCTGTCTCAAACACACAGGAGTTCTTTGCATCACCGCAAATCAGCTTCCTATGGTATGTTAAAAGCTCCTCATAAGCTGCCGTATCCCCGCTTTGTGCAATCCTTCCATAGCGGTCGGACAGATTTTCTCCCTCGATAAAGGCGAATTCCACACCATCGCCTTGTTTCCGGACGGGACACATCTCCACCTCAGAATAATATTCCTTCAGGCGGTCATAAAACAGCTGCATTTTTTCGATATGCTCTTTC
>FR900153.1:0-25201 GCA_000437755.1 Roseburia sp. CAG:303 | reverse complement strand
TTCCGGAAAAATGGCTTCTTTATAAACGGTCTTTTTCCCTTCTTCGTTTACAACTTCCGTTCTGATACTGAATCTTCGATTTCTTTCATCACTATATTTTAAGTAATTTAATTTCATAGATTAACTCCTTACCGCCTCAATTAAAAATGAATTTGCAAAGTATTTTAATTCTTCTGTCCCCTTCAGGCTCTTGAATGCCTTTAACTGGTCAAAACATACCAGCACATCGGAATCATAATTATTTCTGGATGAAAAATCCACCTCATACTTCATCAATGCATTTTCATCGTAAATTGCCTGCGGTAATTTATAATCCGGAAATGGAAATGCGAACGCAAGCTTCTGATATCCACATTTGTTTAACAGTGTCCGAATCTCGGAATAGGAAAATGTCCGGATTCTGTTTTCATTTTCATATCCCTCGATTCCCACAAATGGCTTTGCAAGATGATCTTCGTTGTATCCGGCAAAATACTTCATGCCAAGCCGGTTTTCGATGGCGATATAGAGTTTTCCGTTCTCTTTGAGACATTCCCCGATTTTATTCAAAAATGCCTCGAACGGGTTCTTATCCTCGATATAATATCCTGCATATTCCAGTACACCGATTAATGTGATAACATCATATTTCTTGGTAATCGGAATATCCTGAAAGTTACCGACAAAGATTTCAATATTGTCACAATCCTTATGTCTGTGTGCATTGACAAGGGAACGTCTTTTTGACAGTTCGATGCAATCCACTTTTTTTGCCTTTGCTGCCAATGCTCCCGTAATCGCACCCATGCCGGCACCTACTTCAAGCACTTCATCCGTATCCTGTATCTCCATCGGCTCTGCGATGTTTTCTCTCTGTCTGCTTAAATGATATAAAATCGGCCAGTTATCAAACCTTTTATCTGTATAACGGTAACTGTCACTTTCCTGAACCATGTCTAAGATCACATTTTCTATATCACCGTCACTGTATAAATCTTTTCCTTTATAATAGTCATAATTCATCGTGACTTTTCCTATTTTTTCTATCATCAGCACTTTCCTTCCATTAATATCAATTATCCCTTAAACTCTCTTCCCCGCAAATGAAAATAATATTTCTTTCCCTTTAAATATATTTTCTCCGGAAGAACTTTTTTTAATCTTCTTTTTGTTCTTGCTTTCCAGTTATTATCAATAACAGGCGGCTGTGGCGGCTGCTCTAATATGTTATTCTTTACCCGGTCAGCCACAACACTGTGATAATTTGCACCATACTTGTCAAATACGGCTTTGTTTAATTCCCTCATCATATAATCAGAATTTGTGATATCAACTGCCGCATATTCATTACTGTACAGTGTTCCGGTGTAATATCTCATTCCCTGCACGATAAACGGCAATGCGATGTAAAATACATCATCTTCCACCGGTTCTTTCAAGGCCTCTGTCATGCTGTCACTGCACAGGCAGTCAGCCTTTATCATTACTGCTCCTTCGGTTGGAATCAGCGGTGCAATCTCTTTCTTCTTATTTACCCTGACCGCGATACGATCTAAATATTCACTGACCTTCTCATAATTTCCTGCCCATCCGTCCGCATATTTTGCGAAAAACTCTCCGAAATCAGGCACCGGCGGTATGCCAAGTCCCATCCGGGGATTTTCCAGGAAGGTATGCTTCTGGTTGATCATATATTCATCGGATGCAAAGATACATTTCCAGTCCTTGAATACATTGGAAATCTCATTGCTGTATGGTCTGATTTTTTCCACCGTATCCATCACAAGCAATGCATAATACTGTATTCCCGGCTTATGGTTCTTCTGCACTGCTGCCAGGAATTCCTGATAAGTTTCCGGTTCTTCCGGTGCGATGGTAAGATGGGCAGCTCCTGCTGCGGAAGCCACCTTCTTCGTATTTTCCGCAGAACCGTATAATACGATGTCACAATTTCTGTTTTCAAGAAATTCCTGATAAAATACCAGGCTCTCTGTCTGCTTTACCCAGATGGCAGCCTGCATATTTTCCAGAGTTTCCCCATCGTAAGACACCTGCTCCGGCATACAGTAATTAAACTGCATGACCTTATGCACTTCTGAAATATTTTCCACACGGAGAATATTATCCCAGATCATATTCACATCATAATCCGTATGATTGCGGATATAGTCGTATGCCTCAACCGAAGACTGTCCGCAGGTATTGATCAGGAAATCCTTATAATCCGTAAAGAACGAACGTCTCTTGATAATCGGGCATCTGTCCTTTTCCAGCATATCTTTGATATAGAACATAACCGGACAGTATGCATAACGCTCGTAACGTGCGGTGTCCGCATAAACTTCCCATTTATATCCGAGATCTTCAAAATGTTTGGTCAGAATTGTTTCATAATCACAGATAGAATCCACATAAGATTCCGGATTCTTCATGGATATGATAAATTCTTTATAATCATCACTGGACACCAAAGAATTACGCAGTACCAGAAAATGAGACTGGATATGTTCCGGCATATAACCGTAGCGGTTCTTTCCATAAGGATCTACTTCTACCTTATGATGCTTTGTGATACCCCAGAAATCCAGGTCTTTTGTACTCATCTTCTCAAACATTTCGGAAAATGGATAAATTCCTCCGAAAAAGGTATAATTAAACAGTACGATCTCATCATACTTCTGCAATTCTTTAAATCCAAGATAAAAGAGACCTTCCCTGTAACCGCCTACATCAAAACCATGATTTGCTCTTATCAGAACTTCATCTGACTCAGACTGCAGCCTTTTTAATCCCTCTTCGCCCGGCTCTCCATTGCATACAACCAGAAGATAGGATAAGTTCTGTCTGAGATCTTTTAACATATAAAGAATATAATCGTCTACAATTCCATCCCGGTCATAAAACAAAAAAATACCGCACCTGTTTTTCAGATTGTTTTCTACTTTCATCTTTATCTCCTATATTGATTTAATCTTATCAATCAATTCCCTGAAACGTGAAACACCCATATGTTTCATTGCCGCCCTGCTCATCTCGTCATTCATGAATCTCCAGTTTGTCAGCTGGATTCCGGCATAGCTGTCCGCCATGAGCCAGCCTGCATAATATCCCTCATTCTGTACACAGAACGGATAGATTCTTTCAATGGCATGAAGCACCGTTGCATCTGTTTCAATCGGTTCCGGCGGAAAGTCGGTGTATTCCCAGCCGTAATCAAATAAACCTTTCAATGCTTTTGTACGAACCCAGAACATTGAGCCCAACGGTGCTACCGGTTCTTTCTCCGGATTCATGTCCACCTTCAGTCCCAGTTTCTCTGCCAGTTCCTTCGCAACCTTGAAATTATCGCCCCATTCACCTTTTCCGGTAGTCGGATAATACGGACCATGCACCGGAACCGGAGGAGTCAGCAGCCCCAGAAATGGATTTTCTTCAAATGTTGCGATTACGTTATCTATATATGTCGTATTTTTTAACATATTTTCAAAGCACATATGTCCCCAGGAATCCCCGATTGACATCGGAACAACCTGATATACCTTCTTGTCATGTACTTTTGCAATCAAATCATATTTATCAATCAAATCCTTGCATCCTACCAGGAAGGGTGCTACATCTCTTCCGATATTTCCCACGATCCGGTAGTCAATCGTATGATTTTTCACCCCTGCAAATGCATTCTTTGCATTTTCGAGTTTTTTCTCATCCGGTACGGTAACATAGATATCCACATTTTCCGGTACATTTGCGGCATATTCTGCACACATTGCAGCCAGTTCTTCATAATAAATGTGGATAACCAGTGCTGTCTTTAATTTTTTTTCCTCTTTGTTCAGGCGGATTCCGGTCGGAAGCACATAATTCAGATGCATTCTTTTCTTAACATCCGCCATATTTTGCAGCCTTAATATATTTTTCCATATCATGGAAGTATCATAATCCGTATGTTTTTCGATATATTCCATGGCTTCTCTTGTACCTTCGCCGCCACTTCTTGACAATGCTTCCCCATATTCATGGAAGAAGGATCTTCTCTTGATCACCGGACAGCGCTTTTCTTCGATCATCAGTCTTGGGAAATCTCGCAGCGGATCGTAGGTATAGCCTTCGAGTTCCTCTGAATCGGCATAAACTGCCCACTGAAATCCCTTATCCGCAAATTCTTTGGTAAAGATGGCTTCGTGATATCCGATTGCCTGCTCGTAGGAAGTGATCTGCGGCATATTTTCCCAGTATTTCTGGAATTCCGGCGACATGGTCAGCGACTTGCGGAATACCATAAAGAACGACTGCACATGTTTTGGCAGCATGCCATATTTTACAGTTCCGAACGGATCAAACGGAACTTCATGGAAATTGGTAATTCCCCAGAAATCCAGATCCCTCACTGCCATTTTCTCGAACATTTCCTGGAACGGATATACCGGACCGAACATGGTGGAATTACAGATAATGACCTCGTCAAATTTTCCATCCCTGTTGTAGCCGTATTTTTTTAAGCCCAGATGATATGCGGTAATATCAAAGCCTTCATTTCCACGCATCATTACCTCATCCGCAATCCCGGAAAAACGTTTTCCTGCCTCTTCCTCCACGTCGCCATTGCAGATAACCAGAAGTCTGCTGACCTGTTTTTTTAATTCCTCTATAAAATAGAAATTATATTCATCTGCAATACCATCTTTATCATAAAATACAAAGATACCCAATCGATTGGCTGTATTCTTTTGAAGAATCATCTTCTGCCTCCTTACTTTGTGATCGTTACGGTTGAATTCATATCATAGAATCCAACGGTATTTTTATCCGAAATTACATGTATGTCACACACATCGTACAGTCTGTGGTATACCACAAATTTATTGCTGAAGAATCCGACACAGCCTAAGGAAAGCATATAATCCCTTCCCTGCAGATTCATGTTCTGCTTAAATTCTATGACTCTTTCTTCCCCTGCCTTTACCGGGCCAACCGGGATATCCTCATACATGGTATTTGTTCCCGTAACTTCCGTTCCCTGTAAATCCTTAATGGTAAACGCGAAGATCGGCTCCTGCAGCTCCTTATGGAAACGTACCTTCATCTTAATCGTAAATTCTGTATTCTTCTGGATATTCGATGTAATCTTTCCTGTCTCATCTATGATGGCATAGTCAACAATCTCGCCATGCTTTTCCCCATAATCCTGAAACTTCGGGTTGTTGTTCAGATACTGTTTCCACATTCCCTGCTGGTTATTCTCCACCACGGTCTTTGGCACATCGGTAGGTGCATCGTTCTGTGCCATGAGCTGTTTATACAGATCCACGATCTCCTTCGGCTTTCCTTCTGCCTCTTTCACGCCTTTGTTCAGCAGAATAACTCTGTCACAATACTTACTGATACTTCCAAGGTCATGGCTTACAAACAGGATGGTCTTTCCCATCTTCTTGAATTCTTCAAACTTGTGATAGCATTTTACCTGGAAGAATACATCTCCTACCGACAATGCCTCATCGACAATCAGGATTTCCGGGTCGATATTAATTGCCACCGCAAATGCCAGCCGGACAAACATACCACTTGAATATGTTTTTACCGGCTGATGTACAAAGTCCCCAATATCTGCAAAACTCAGGATATCATCCATCTTTGCGTTGATTTCTTCTTCTGAAAATCCCATCATCGTACCATTCAGATAGATGTTTTCGATGCCGGTGTATTCCATGTTGAATCCGGCACCCAGCTCCAGCAGTGCGGATATTCTTCCCTGAATACTGACATTGCCCTGTGTCGGGTTCAGTACTCCGGTAATGATTTTCAGGATGGTTGACTTACCGGAACCATTTGTACCAATGATTCCGACGGTCTCACCCTTTCTTACTTCAAAGCTTACATTGTTCAGTGCATAATGCTCCTGATAGAGCTTTTTCTTTGAAAAACCAAGTGCCTCTTTTAATCTGTCCGATGGTTTATTGTATAAACGATATATTTTTGATACATTATCAACATTTATTGCGATTGATTCCATTTGTTACCTCTCTACAGCACATCGGCAAAATGTACTTTTAATTTTTTAAATACGACTGTTCCCAATGCAAATAATACCAGGGTAAAGCCCCAGAACCATGCTGTTTCATATGGTCTTTCCCAGAACCATATCTTATCGATCAGGGAATCCCTGTAACCTTCCACGACATAGTACATCGGCATTGCCTTGAAGATCCATAAAAACTGGGTTGGCAAAATAGCGATCTGCCACATAATCGGTGTCATCCACATTCCTATCTGAAGAAAGATTCCGACAATCTGTGTGGTATCGCGGAAAAATATAACAATGGAACAGGTAAAGTATACCAGTGCCAGCGAAAGCACCGCGGTACAGAATGTATAGTAGATAATCTGCAGGGTATGCCAGTCCGGTGTATATCCATAGAACGCATAAATAATGACCGTAAGTGCCATAAACGCAATATGCACATACATTGCCGAGATAATTTTAACAGCGGGCAGCACACTGATTTTGAATACAATTTTCTTTACCAGATACTGATATTCCAGAAGGGATGTTGTTCCGGCACTCAGCGCATCGGAGAAGAAGAACCATGGTACAAGTCCGGCCATCAGCCAGAGAATGAAAGGAAAGTTTCCTACGTTACCACTTCTTAATCCGACCTGAAACACAAACCAGTAGACCAGAATCGTAACCAGGGGCTGGATAAATGCCCAGATAATTCCAAGGTATGAACCTACATATTTTGTCTTAAAGTCATTCTGTGCAAGATTCATGACCAGTTTTCGGCTGCTCCAGAGTTCCTGCAACAGACTTACGATCTTTCTTCCAATCAGTCCTGCGGCAAGCAGGATAATGTCGAATGCAACACAGATAATGATATTCAGGACATCGCACCATTTCTGTGCCAGGTTTTCCAGATTTTTCCTGATATAATCCTGTGAAAATGCAAAGATACACTGCGGATCGTCACTATTGGTCTGAATCAGGATAGCGCCGGATTCCTCGGAAATAGAATCCACTCCCTTAAACTGATTGTCCTTTAATAAGAGCTGATCCTTTAATTCCCATGTGTTTCCATGATAGCTCACATGAATGGAATAAATCTTTACTTCCGCTGTTTCTTCCCCAAAATCAATTCTCCAGGAATTGAACTTCGAAGGTACTTCAAATTTAAGGTTTTCCCGCTTTCCTGCCTCTTTATACTCGACCGTTTTACAGTTATTGATGTCGAATATTCCGTCAGAATAGAAAAACTGGTAATTGCCGGCCTTGGTTGATTCCATGTCAACACTTACCGTAACATTGTCCGGAATGACTACCGGGACTTTATTTAAAATGAGCCAGTCAAACAAAATAGCCACAATGACTACCATGACTAATGCTTTCTTACTTTTCATCACAATACTCCTTGTATGAAAGCAGCTTATTTCGCTGCTTTCATAATTTCATTAATCTTAGTTGCGTCACCCCAGATTCCAGGTGAGTCATATGGTCTGTCCGGATATGCTCCGTATTTCAGCTTTATCTTAAAATTATTCTCTTTGATAAAGCTTTCCACTTTTTCAGCCAGTGTCATTGGCTGTCCGGTACAACTATTAATAATTCCGTTTATTTTATCCTGCAGAACAATTTCTGCAATCTGATCTGCCATGTCGTAAATACTCAGAAAATCGTACTTATTTTTTCCCGATGTAAATGGAAATTCTGTTTTTCCTTCCTGTTCTGCCTCTACGATTTTCTTAAAAATAGAGTTGTTCTTTAAATCATCTCCAAAGATATAAAAGCCACGAATCCACTGGACAATTACGTTTTCATTTTTTCCCAGAAGAAATGTGAGCTGTCTTAATGTATTTTTCGCAATTCCATATAAAGACAATGGATTTGTAGGTGTATTCTCATCGATCGCACCTTCGTAATATCCGACCTCGTGCATCGAACCCATTACTGCCATCTGCTTTAATCCGCCCTTCATCATGTTGCTGATGAATTTGTAATGGCTGTCCAGATCTTCGATATGTTTCTCGGAATTATGGATAAATCCGTCCCTCCATGCCATATGCAGGCAGACATCCGGCGAACCCATCTCTGTAAAAATATTCTCATTCTCTTCAAAAATATTCTTCTGTACTTTTGTTGCCCTGTCATCCACATCATCCAGACGGATATCTGTTGCAATGACATCTGCTCCCTTATCCAGCAGGGCTTTCACAACATGCTGTCCAATATATCCACCGGCTCCTGTTACTAATATCTTTTTACACATATGTCCTCCTTACATCTGCTTCATGTACTCTGCAATCGCATCTTTCCAGTCCGCCATTCTGAAATCACTGGTAAGCTTTATCATATAATTTTCAAGAATGGAGTATGCCGGTCTGTCCGCTGAAGCCGGATTCATTTCCTTATACTGCTTTGATGTCACATGATTGACCTTTGTTTTCTTTCCTGCCAGACGGAAGATTTCTTCCGTAAAATCCGCCCAGTTCGTATCGCCTTCACAGGTTGCATGGAATAATCCGTAATTTTCTGTCGGCTCAAGAAAATGTATCATCCTTGCCAGTTCTGCGGCACTTGTCGGTGAACCTAACTGATCACAAACTACATTGACTTCATCGTGTGTTTCCGAAAGACGCAGCATTGTCTTTACAAAGTTCTTTCCATCCCCGTACAGCCATGCCGTTCTCAGGATAAAATATCTCTGTGCAAATTCACGGACGAACTTTTCGCCCTCTGCCTTTGTCTTTCCATATGCACTGATCGGATGAATTTCATCAAATTCGGTATATGGTCTTGTTCCATTGCCTTCAAATACATAATCCGTTGATACATGTACCATCTTTGCACCGGTTTCGGTTGCTGCAATGCTTAAATTTCTCGGTCCGATGGCATTGATTTTATACGCAAGATCCCACTCCTGCTCACATTTATCTACATTTGTATGTGCCGCACAGTTAATGATAACATCCGGTTTTGTCTGTTTTACCAGTGACATTACCTCATCAATACTGGTAATATCCAGAGTCGAATGAATTCCCTCTGTCATAACGACATCCGTATTGATAAATTCCACATTCTCGCCGGCATATTCATGGCGGATCGCCCTGCCCAACTGTCCGTTTGCACCTGTGACTAATATTTTTTTCATCCTGCTTATCCTTTCTTATTTTGCCAGTCTGTTTAAAGCACTAAATAATGCCCTGATGGAAGCTCTGGTAATATTCGTGCTTACACCTACGCCATAGGTTGTTTTCTTTGTATCCAGATCGGTCACACAGATATATGCTGCTGCCTTTGCATTAGAACCCTCTCCAAGTGCGTGTTCTGAATAATCGTTAATCTTGAAATTCACACTGGTAGCCTGATGAAGTGCATTCTTTACCGCATCGATCGGACCATTTCCGACTACCTTTACATGCTTTTCTTCGCCTTTATACTTGAAGTTCATGGATGCCTGTGTATCACCCTTATCGGTTTCTTCCACATCTTCTATCTTACAGGAATCAAAGGTATATGGGTATTCCCTGTCCGTCTTATAGGTCAGGTATTCCTCACGGAATTTCTCCATAATGGTATCCGGTGCTACTTCTCCATGCTGCTCGGCAATGACCTGAATCACATCTGCAAATTCTTTCTGCATTCCCTTCGGAAGCTTGTAGCCGAAGTAGGTATCCATGACAAATGCCACACCGCCTCTTCCGGACTGGCTGTTGATTCTTACGATCGGCTCATATTCCCTTCCCAGATCGGACGGGTCAACCGGCAGATATGGAACTTCCCAGAATCCGTCATTTCTTTCCTTCATCGCCTGGATTCCCTTGTTGATGGCATCCTGATGAGAACCTGAAAATGCGGTAAATACCAGTTTTCCTGCATACGGATGTCTCATTCCGACCGGCATCCTGGTACATCTTTCGTAGACTTCAATAATATCATTGATATGTTCTAACTCCAGTTCCGGATCAATTCCCTGTGAAAACATATTGTACGCAATGTTTAACACATCCACATTACCGGTTCTCTCACCATTGCCAAACAAAGTTCCTTCCACCCTGTCCGCACCTGCAAGCATCGCAAGTTCTGCTGCTGCCACACCAGTACCCCTGTCATTGTGCGGATGTACGCTTAGTATAATTGATTCCCTGTTTTCAAAATGTTTATGCATCCATTCAATCTGATCCGCATATACATTCGGTGTATTCATTTCCACGGTAGCCGGAAGGTTGAAGATAATCTTCTTCTCTTTCGATGCACCCCACTCCTTCTGTACTGCCGTACATACTTCCAGTGCATAATCAAGTTCCGTACCGGTAAAGCTTTCCGGGGAATACTCGAGAATAATTTCGCCCGGGAAGTTTTCCACATAACTCTTGACCATCTTTGTTCCATCGATGGCAATCTGCTTGATTTCTTCCCTGCTCTTGTGGAAAACCGCTTCTCTCTGGAGCGTGGATGTGGAGTTATAGATATGTACAATGGCACGTTTTATGCCCTCTAATGCCTGGAAGGTTCTCTCGATCAGATGCTCCCTGCACTGTACCAGTACCTGTACGGTTACATCGTCCGGAATCAGATCCCGGTCCACAAGCTGTCTTAAGAAATCATACTCGATCTGGGAAGCTGCCGGAAATCCCACTTCAATCTCTTTGAAACCGAGTTTTACTAACATATTAAAGAACTCTATCTTCTCTTCCACCACCATTGGCTCAATCAGTGCCTGATTACCGTCACGCAGGTCAACACTGCACCAGATCGGGGCTTTTTCAATCTCTTTACCCGGCCATTCCCTGTCCGCCAAATCCACTACCGGGACTCTTTTATACTTTTTATAATTCAACATGTTTCTTCCATCTCCTATCTCTTCCAATATGCTTTATTGGATGTACATTTCATAATTATTTTATCCGGAAGTTTCCGGTACATTTTTCCAAGCTTCATTCCGATCCATTTCATTCCACTGTGATAAAACAGCACCGGAATATCAAAATAGCTCTTCCTCTTCATCAGATAGCGGAAAGTCTGCTTTACCAGCCGGATGCCTTCATCTTCTGCATGGTATTCATTAAAAATATAAGAAAAGTCAGCCTGTGACACTCCAAGATCGAAATAACGTTTAAAATACTGTACTCCGCTGTAATTGTGGGAATGAATCACAACCGCCTGTGCCTCATAACGGATATCATATCCTGCTTTCAGTGATTTCGCAGCAAATATCTCATCTTCATTAAAAATAACTTTTCCCGGAAATCCTCCGACTTCTTCGTATGCTATACGATCGTACATGGCACAGACATCCGAACAGAAAATCGACTTGATTCCATTATTTGTCTGTGCTGCTTTTTCCATCGCAGAATGGGATTCCGCAGGATAATTAAAAGTTCTTGTATACCGTTCTATGATACGGCAGTCCTTTGCCGGCTCCTGTCTTGCAAATACCACGGATATCTTTTCACCCTGGGCATTTCTCAGATTCTCTATCAATTTTCCATTCTTCGGCATGGCATCCTGTGTCATCATCAGAACATATTGTGATTTACACAGATGCATGGCCATATCTCTCGTACCGCCGTGGTCAAATTCTTCCTGTGCAATGGAAACCACCTGAACAACAGGATACTCCGTCTGTACCTCCTGCAGAAGCTGTTCCGTATGCCAGTCATCTTCACTGCTGCGGGTATGAATCAGAAATATATTGGATGGGACAATGGTCTGTCCCATCAGTCTGCTTATGACCATCTGTAATTTCTTGTCCGGCTTGTATACCGGTATTACCACATCCACATTTCCCATAAATTATCTCCCTATGATATTGCATACTTCTGTAACTTCAAAACGACACGTTCTGCCATTTCCCTGCAGATTTCATCTGTTTCCGCTTCCACCATGACACGCACCAGATTCTCTGTTCCGCTTGGTCTTAACAGAATCCTTCCGTTTCCTTCCAGTTCTTCTGACACTTTATCGGCAGCCGCAAGCACCTCAGCATCCTCCATCGCCTGCTTTTTATCCTGCACTTTGACATTAATCAGGATCTGCGGGAAAATTCTCAGTTCTCTGGTCAGTTCACTGAAAGACTGTTTTTTCTCAATCATTGCTTCCATCATTTTCAAAGAAGTAAGAATTCCATCCCCTGTCGTTGCATGCTTGCTGAATATGATATGTCCTGACTGTTCACCTCCCAGACAATGACCATTCTTCATCATATTTTCGCACACATACTTATCACCGACTGCTGTCTGTTCCGTCTTGATTCCTTTTTCTTCCAAAGCACGGTACAGACCAATATTAGACATAACAGTTGTCACCACTGTATCGTTTGCCAACTGCCCATGCTCCTTCATATAAGTTCCACAGACATACATGATTCCATCACCGTCGATAATATTTCCCTTTTCATCCACGGCAATACAGCGATCCGCATCCCCGTCATAGGCGAAGCCTGCATCCACTTCATGATTCTTTACAAAATCTGCCAGCACTTCAATATGGGTAGAACCACAATCCGTATTGATATTCGTTCCATCCGGTTCATTGTTGATGACCAATGTCTTTGCTCCCAGTGCATCAAACACATTCTTTGCAATCGCAGAAGCACTTCCGTTGGAACAGTCCAGTGCCACCGTCTTATCCTTAAAAGATCTTGTTGCAATGGAAATCAGATAACCGATATAACGGTTCCTTCCTGCAGCAAAATCCACGGTTCTTCCGATATTTTCCCTTACCGCAAAAGGAATTTCAGGTGTAATGCCATCGATATACTCCTCTATCTTATTCTCGACTTCTGCTTCCATCTTCATGCCTGCCCTGTTAATCAGCTTGATCCCATTGTCATAGAATGGATTATGACTGGCTGATATCATGATTCCGCAATCGAACTCCTCTGTTCTGACAACATAAGATACACTCGGAGTCGTTGTAACATGCAGCAGATATGCATCTGCTCCTGATGCCGTAAGACCTGCAACCAATGCATATTCAAACATATAGCTGCTTCTTCTGGTATCTTTTCCGATGACCACTCTCGCCTTATGTTCCCTGCCAAAATACCATCCAAGATAGCGGCCTACCTTATATGCATGTTCTACATTCAATGTTACATTTGCCTCACCTCTGAAACCATCTGTTCCAAAATACTTGCCCATGTTTCTGCCTCCCTCTGTTAAAGCAATTCTTCTTTATATAATTTATGACTGATATCATGTACCAGTGTGTTTAATGCCTCTTCTTCATCCGGTCCTTCACAGATCAGTTCTATTTCATCTCCATATCTGACACATGCTCCCAGTACACTCAATACACTTTTTGCATTATAAATTCCGGTTTCATTCTTTATCTTTACGGTACTGCGGAACTTTACTGCCTTCCTGCATAAGATTCCTGCCGGTTTCATGTGTAATCCGGTTTCATCTATTACTTTTACTGTTGCGCTAACCATCTTTCTGTCCTTTCCGTATCTAAGTTTCTTCTGCCTCGTCACTTGCCGGCTGTGTCGTTGTTTCCTCCGGTTTCTGTGATGTTGTCTCACTCTCATCTTCCCTCGACGTTTCCGTCATTCTCGTTGTGCCAGTCTGACCAGTTGTTGTCTGAGTATTTGCACTGGTCTGACCGGTCGGTGCAGTACTGCTCTGACTCTGACTCGGATTCTGTACGGTGGTGGTATCCTCCTGTACACTCTTATCCGTCAGCTTCACACTGACATATCCATCTGATATCTGCGTTAATCCTTCTGCAAGCTGCAGTGTTACAGGGACACTTGACACCCCTTCTTCCAGATTCTTCAAACTCACATATGCCACAATATCCGAGTTTTTCAGTTCATCAATCAGTGTTTTCTTACCCTCCACCCGGATCGAAACACTTCCTGTCGAGCTGATGGATGCGTCCATGCCATCCGGTATGTTCTTTATGCCAATATCCTTAACATCCACATAGATTGTCTTTTCTGCTATTCCTTCCAATCCTACCGTAAGGGTAATGGTTTTTACCGTATCATTCAGGTACACATTTTCCGGCAGCAGAGCCCCTATATCAAAGGTTCTGGTGATTTCTTCCTGTGTTCCATCAATGATGATATCTGACACCGGAAGCACAATTTCTTCTATTCTGTCCAGATATTCCTTCTTTCCCATAATGGAAATATTGTTTTTACTCAGTCTGATATCCGACACAACTGCGGTATTCTCCGGACTCGTAATTTCTGTATAGGAAACCGGTATGGACTTCGTATAATATACCGTACTGCTTGCATTTACCTGTGCAATATCCGTTGTAACATGATTATCTGCCTGAATCAGTTCCACACCTTTATTATTATATACTTTAATCGGAACTGTCGTTTCAAAATCCTCTGACACTCCCACAATATTTACATTCGCACACACTTCTTTGATACTCTCATGAACCGACTGCGGTGCGGTAATCTTCACATTTTCCCTGTCGAGCTGCGTATCTGCCACCACATAATTATCCGCCGCAATTCCGACATATTTTACCTGAATCTCATAGGTTTCTTCGACCAGCTCTTCAATGTCCAGCCGAATCGTATTATTTGACTTCTCATTAATGGTAACTTTCTGCTGATATGCATATTCATTCAACTGCACGTCAATCGGCACAGAGTTTGCCTGTGACAGATCCTTAAAATCCGCCGTAGCCGTAAAATCATCTGCTTTCAATGAATCCACAATCGTTCTCGGACCTGTTACCTTTACAGAGATCAGCTGTCCTTCCGTAATCGTATATACCTGGTTATTATCCGTGATAACAGACTCATTCTCAACCGCTACCTTAATGCCTGAAATAAGCCTGGTTTTACTCGGATCATTAATATTTAATACGACTATCCAGATCAATATTGCCATCAGTACAGACAGTATCTTTAATATTAAATTGTCAGTCAGTCTACTTTTCATGGCAATACCGCCCCCTTCTACTTCTCTTTCTTTTCCTTTTTAGCTTTTTCTTTTTTGGTTTCCATATTTTTGGCCTTATCATTTCTTATCTTCCATAAACGGAACTTCTTCACATCGATCTGCTTATTCTGCAGACGAATCAGATGGGAACGGAGTTTATCTCCATCAATGTTCCGGAACAATCTGCCGCCCACCGCAATGGAAACTGCTCCCGTTTCTTCTGAAACAACGATGGTAAAGGAATCTGTTACTTCACTGATTCCCACGGCTGCCCTGTGTCTGGTTCCAAGTTCCTTGCTCAGTTCCATATTATCTGACAATGGCAGATAGCAGGTCGCTGCCGTCAGCCGGTTTCCCCGCATAATCACCGCACCGTCATGCAATGGCGTATTATGCTCAAAAATATTAATAATCAGCTGGCTGCTTACCAGTGCATCCAGTTCAATTCCGGTTGCTTCGTATTCTGAAAGATTTGTATCCTGCTCAATGACGATTAATGCACCTGTCTTGACCTTTCCCATCTCATAGGCAGCCTTCACCAGTGCATTTACCGTGTCATCGCTGAATCGTTCATTTGTCTCCGAATTATCCGGAAAAATACCCTCAAAAAACCGCTTTCGTCCCAGCTGCTCCAGTGCTTTGCGCAATTCCGGCTGGAATACGATTACGATTGCAAACATCAGTACATTCACTGCCTTATCAACAATCCACAGAATCGTATTCAGTTTAAATATGGCTGCAAGTGCGATGAAAACAAGAATTACAATAATTCCTTTCAGCAGCTGCCATGCCCTCGTACTCTGAACCCATTTTAATACTTCGTACAACATAAAGGAGATAATAATAATCTCCACAATATCTGTAACTTCTATTTTCAACGGGATATATGTTCTAAAAAATTCTGATATCGCCTGACCCATTATTATCTCACTTCCTTCCGGTTTTCTATCCTCTCTGTCTACCTTGCGGCTCTTCTGCCGCTATTTTTCTTTCCTCTTCGCTCTTCCTGTTCCACCTGCAGCTTCGGTACTGCCTTTACATAATAATAATAGTCATCATCCTCAAACTGTACCTGTTCCGTCTTATGATAATCGACATTGTGTTTCATAAGTGTCACACAGATGCCAACAAGAACTGCGGCAATATTTCCAAGGATCAATGCCGGAACCGTAAATACATCTGCCATGCCAAAACTTGCATTTCCAATCAGCAGAATTACCAGATCTGTCACACTTCCTGCTGCCACACCTATCGTCCAGCAATATTTTACCGGCAGTCTGTGTATAATATACACTACAATCAATGTAATGGAAAATGCTATCATAATCAGATACATGGTCTGATTTGTAAATATTTCCTTCGCCATATCCGTCATGATGCCCAGTCCGTCCGTGGACTGTCTGATGCTATCATAATTCATATGCACATACTTCAGAATAAAGTACATCAGTGTTCCAAATGCCACAGAAACAATGGAAAATGGTGTTGCTGCCAATCCCATAACAACCGGAACGATAAACGGTACTTTCAGCACAAATAATACCGGAACAAGTACCAGTACCAGACTGTCACCGGCAGAAAATCGGAAATACAGCAAAAACATTATGATCAGTACTGCCAGTATAAATCCGGCAAGTTCTATTGACAGCGAACTGATATGTGCCAGTACAAGCACCGCAAGCAAAAGTATCATCAGACTCTTCGGCACAACCGCACATACCACTGCCGCAACCGCTGCCACCAGCGGACTGTCCAGCAGGCTCATCGCTCCGATATTTGCATTTATCATCAGCACTGCCACCAGTGATATCACAAAGCGGATGCCGATCTCTATCACTATAGCATATCTGCTGTATACCTTTCTATACCATTCTCTGATCATCAGTAGATTTGTCATTCTTCCGTCCTCCTGAACTGTTTTTCTCCCTGCGCCCGTTCATGGCATAGAGTTTCTTCAAATTACCATTGTACTCATTGAGACCCCTGCGGTACTTCCGGAAGCGGCATCTGCTTACGAAATAAGTGATTAGCCCATTTATCAGAGTCACTGCTATATAAGATCCCAGAAGATATTTTCCTGTCTTTAGCAAATCCATCGTTACCAGGTTCTCCAGAATACTTTCAAAATTCACCAGGACAACCATTGCCACAACCAGCAGATATGCCACCGTAACAACTATGGTAGCATTAATCAGTCTCAGGCTAAGATAATCTGAACGATAATACTTGCTCATCGGGAAACTCTTCTTTCCTTCTCCCTGCTCATAGATTGCCATTTTAGTCATCAATGCAATTTTCTTCTCATTCAGCATAATATGCCCTCCTGTTTTGTTCCTAATTTTACATACCCTAAATTGTATTGTGAACTACCCATCACCTAAAGGTGATGGGGTTTACGCCCTATATTATAAAGTATTATTCCGTATCATGCAAGCAAAATTCACAAGGATTCTCTCTTTTTGCCACTGCTGACCTGTCATATTATACTTTTCATATGCGAAAAGTCAAGTTTCTTCTAAAAAACAGCAGCTGATTTTATTTCAACTGCTGTTTTACTCTTTTCTGATTTATAATTGCTTCTTAATTTTAATTAAACCTTCAAGCTGAATTGATGCACCCTGTTCCAGTCTTGATATGCTACGAACAGATACTCCCGATTCGTTCTCTAAATCTTTCTATGAAACTCCTGCATTAATACGATATTGTTTTATCCTGTCTCCAATAAGTTTCTGATATTCCTGACAATTCATTTTATCCATTTTAATACGCCACCTTTGTCTTGTTATGTCTATATTATATGATAATAAGTCATTTTTGTCCAGTTATCTTTGTTCTATCAGATGCTTATTTCTACCATAAGTCATACATTTTCATGGTTTCTAAATTCCTGTATTCGTGTTTTTCATAATATCCTATCAGTTTTCCTGCATCCCTGAGTGCCACCATATATACATCTTTATTCTGCTTCTCATTATGAAATGTATACACAATATTATGGCTTTCATCTGCCGCAAACCATTCAATTACCTTTTGTATTTTTTCCGCTGACTCTGCATTATGACATTCCATCAGGCTTCTTCCTATCAGTTTTTCTCCGCCTCTTTTTCCATAACTTCGTATTGCCTGTGGATTCATATAGATAATCTCATGATTCAGATTACAGATTACAACAGATGCCCTGTCCTGTTCCAGAATACTCCTGTAAAAACTGCTCATGTTTAAAATCTGTTCTTCCATATTTTATCTTCTTCCTTTATATTTTCTTTCACCATTTATGCAGACACAATTTATCTGATAAAATGTGTCCATACATGTTCTTCCGCCTCTGGAAGTCCAAACTGTTCTTTTCCAAGTGCAATACTTTTCATCAGAAATGCCATATTTCTTGCAAGCACACGCATTGTCTGCTTTCCTTCTTCATCTTCACTTGCCTCGCCCGGTCCGCGCCCATGGATAGAATTCCAGTACTGGCTTGATGCGATTGGCATATTGCATATCGTAAAATATTTATTCAATTCGTCGAAAGTAGCGGAACAGCCGCCGCGCCTTGCACAGACAACACTTGCTCCGACTTTCATGGCTTTATCAAAATGTGAACTGTAAAAAAGTCTGTCAAGCACTGCGATCAGTGTTGCATTTGCTGATGCATAATAGACCGGACTGGCAACTACAAGTCCGTCTGCTTCTTCAAATTTAGGTGCCAGTTCATTTACGACATCATCAAAAACACATTTTCCAAGTTCTGCACAACGTCCACAGGCAATACATCCTCTTACCTCTTTATTGCCAACCTGTACGATTTCCGCATCGATTTTCTCTGCTTCAAAAACTTTCTTCATTTCTTCCAGTGCAATGGATGTATTTCCATTTTTTCTCGGACTTCCATTAATCATTAATACCTTCATAATTCTATTACCCCTTTTCTGTTTTCTATCTTCCAAATATATATTGTGCTGCAACCGGATGCAGATCTTCTATTAATAAATATTGAATTAAATATTCTCTTCTTTCACTCTGTGTCATGATACTTCCCTCCATTATATTTATCATTGATTTTCATTCTGTCATGCTCTCTTTCTAATTGCAATGTATAGTTTTATAAAAAATATATTGATAAGTACCAGCAAACCCGATTACATCATCTGCTGATAATTGATATTTCTTTCCGGGTTCCATACGAATCCCATTTATCCAAGTTCCATTGGTCGAATGATTATCCCGTATAAACCAGCTATTTTTTTCGTAGAAAAAAGAGGCATGGTTTCTTGATATAGCTGTGTTGACTAATTTTAACCTACAATCATTACTCCGGCCACAGTCAAACTGTACAGCTCTTATTTGTATTTCTTCTCCGGTAGCTTCATTCGTCAGGCTAATGATCTCATCGTAAAGAACCGTTGTTATGCCCTGATTTATAAAAACATATTCCTCTGCTGATGCAGAATTGTTTTCGTCCGGCAAATCATTCTTTCTCTCTCCGTTCCCATTTTTCCTTAACTGCAAAAAATATCTGCCTGCCGCATCAGCCATTCCATAGCAGACAGCTGATGCAATGGTTTTCATTCCGTTTATATTCGGATGTGTGCCATCAATGGAATCATACCTCGTATTCATATGATACAAATCAATTAATTTGCATTTTTCTTCCCTTACTATTCTGCGAATTATTTCGTTGTATTCTTCGATATGAAGTCCGGCATATTGATACGGAAAACGGAATTGCGGATTACCAGAAATAAAAGTCGTACCCAAAGTACAACACCATACCTCACACTCCGGATAATTATATTTCACTTTTTGGAGCATTGCTCTGTAAGCATCTTTAAATAATTCACTCCATGCTTTATTCTGATCATGTGCTTCCTTACCTGTTTTTACACCAAATGCCCAATCATTCGTTCCAAGATTAACAAGAAGCACATCAGGAGTTGCAAACATACTATGTAAAGAAGATGTTCTCTCATCACTACACCCGGCCGGGAATAATTGTTCCTGATCGGGAAACTTTGTTACTCTGCTTCCTGACCATGAATTATTTACTAATAATTCCGCACCAAAGAACTCCAAAACCTGTCCCCACCATGTATCTGTATAAGCTTCTATATTTGCTCTTTTACAGTTGTCTGTATCATAGAACACCTTATATCCTTGTGGATTGTATCCCTTTAAAGTACTGATAGAATCTCCCAGGATAGAAAACTTTTTGCCGTAATATCTGTTCCTATCTCTCCATTCATAATAGGAAGTAAAGTTTTCCTTACCTTCCCTCGCCTGTGCCATCTGCACAAGCCTTTCAAACGACTATGTAAACCGTTCATCATCCTCGCTTGTCCGTTTTCTCGGTCCCTTTATATGATTCCGAAACGATTTTCGCCTTGCTTTCTTATTAAGGTGCCGTTCCATCAGCATCCGATCTATATTCTCATCTGTATACCATCTGCCTGACTGATGAATGGCATATGCTCCTTTTCCAAGTGCCATGGCTGCAACACCATAATCCTGGGATACCACGATATCTCCTCTATGGCAAATACTTATCAGTTTATAATCTACTGCATCTGCCCCCGCACCAACCACAAACACTTCACTGTAATCTGAATATAATACATGGTTTGTATCACACAACAAAGTAACCGGAATATTATATTTTTCTGCTATTGTCTCAACAATGTCCACTACCGGACACGCATCCGCGTCTACAAATATCTGCATAATTACCTCTTATTCGTTCTGATTACCTGCAAAAAATCCTATCTGTTTCTGGTTTTCTTAGATTGTTGTAGTTCCATAATATATTTTTCATACAATGGATTTATTATACTATATATCCTAGGTAATTACAAGAAGCCGCCTGCACTCACGAAGGAAATCATAAGTGCAGGCAGCTTGAATTTGATACTCATCAAGCATTTCCAGAGACTCTGTATCGATATAACTGTTCTTCTCAAAATCAAAAAATATTTTGCAGTTGGAAGCTGATACATCATTTTTTTAATAAATCATTTAATCTTTCAAGAATATATCGCGTCTGTTCGTCAATAATCTTTCCAAGACTTTCTACATCTATATTCCCATATTTTTTTACCGCCAGTTTATATGGGTCATAAACAGCCATTGTCCTGACTTTGCTCAGATTTGATAATATCTCATTCTGTAATGTTCCTTGTATGATTTTCTCAAATGGAACCGGTAAAATCAAATGTATCTGTCCCTGATATCGTGATTTTTGAAATATATCTAACAGATACAGTACCTCCACCTCTTCACTCTGCACTTAGAATCCAAGTGTATCATTTACCAGAATAACGTGTATCCTTCCCTCATGCCGTGAATAACGTGTAATTAAGAACTGACAGCATATGGTATCCGGAGATTTGCAATCAAAACATTTTCCAGACACTTTACATGGTGTTTTCACATCAAACCGCTGTGCATTTGCCGGAGCTGCCACATTTCTTGCACGCTTCATTGCTTCATCCAAATCAGAACAGACTTTATTCATTCCTACAATAAAAATAACCTTCTTCGGTCCCTGTGCAATACAAGATACACGATTGGAATTTCCATCTATATTTACCAGAACTCCATCGCTTGTCATCGCATTCACACTTGACAGAAATACATCCGCATCATATGCTGCCAGGAGTCCATCACGAGGAGACATTTTTGAGCGGTCAATATACTGATAGTTTCCCTCCTGTAATGCTTTTACCAGACCAATCTCATGGGCACTCTCGCATCCACCCATGGCAACACTGCTTTCTTCTCCTATCAGTTTCAATGCCTGTGCAAGTGCTTCTTCTTTATCTGCGGCATAGTAACCAGTCATATTTCTGGACTGAAGTCCTTTGATTACAACCTGTGCGAGTTTCTCATTTCTTTTCATCATATTCTCATTCATGTTTTTTCTCCATTTCTTTTTAAAACATTTTCTGCTTATCCAGGAATCATTTTTGATCCCACATATCCTTCAATATCTTCACAATCCGTTCCCTGTTTTTGCCGTTTTCATCCATCCTTAATCATTAAAACTTCACTACTTCTGCTTCTGTACTTTAACTATAAATTATCTTTTGCCCTGTATCTTCTGCGATAATATTCCATTGTACGATATTCCAAAATATCTTTCATATGTATCTTAAAAGTTTCGTTTTCTATAACATCTTTCATTTTATCACTTATTGCAATGGCATAACCTTCTTTCTCTGTAAAAAATCCGTTTCCTGACTTCTTCAAATATTTAATCGGCATCGTTTTCGCTTTTTGCAAATGTTTTTTATCCGGTATCGCTTTATATTCTTCATAAGACAAATCCTGTGCAAAATCCTTCCAGTTTGTTCCCTCATCAAAGAACTTTTTCCATGTCTCCAGAACTTCTTCCTCTTTCACATCCAGCCTTATATTTCCATCATTATAGAAGCTGTACAAAATCGGCATTTTATATACTTTCTGCATCTCAGTTGTTTCAATCAAAGTAAGAAATTTCCGTCCAATACCGGAATAAATAAGTTTCTCGTCTTCTGACAGTTCATTCATTTTATTTAAAAAATCCAGATATCCGTAAAACGGATTTTGTTTTGCATGTCCCATACAATACTGATAAATAGTATCATCCATATATGTAAAAAATTCCATGCGGGTTGGGACTCTGCCTTTCAACCTGTCCTTTGTTTTATAAAATTCCTGAACTATTCTCTGTTCCACGGATAATGACTTCTTATCCATTTTACTGAACAGATCAATCAGTTTCATATCAAAATCTACAATACAGTCATCCGGATACTCCATATCCTGATAATTACCAATTACATTTTCACTGAAATTTTTTCCTCCGCTCAGGAGCAGCGGAACTCTTCCTGCTTTTTCATAATTTCCCATAAAGTCAAGAACATTCAGATAGCTTTTTCCTTTGCAGATACGAAGTCCTCTGCCTAATTGCTGTAAAAATACAACCGGTGACTCCGTCGGTCTTAAAAACATAACCATATCCAGCGATGTGATATCGACTCCCTCATTAAACATATCCACCGAAAAAATCACCTTAATTTCCTGATTTTCCAGTTTTTCAATTGCCAGCTTTCTGTCTTCAGAATACGCACCATCCGCATTACTGTATACAGCCACTGCATCAATTCCTCTTTCACAGAATTCCCTCGCCATATCCTCTGCGTGCTGCCGGGAACAACAGAATCCTAATGCCCTTTTTGAGCGGTATTTTATATAATGCTTATAAATCAAATCACAACGTTTCTTATTGCCAATATAAACCTGATTTAATTCTTCCTCTTCATAATTCCCCTTTACAGGATGTAGTGCGGAGTAATCTATTTCGTCATAAATACCATAATAATGAAATGGCACCAGCATGCCTTTATTAATTGCTTCCTTCAGTGAAATCTCATATGGAACATTATAATCACAGATTTCATAAATATTTTTTCCATCCATCCGCTCCGGAGTCGCAGTAAGTCCCAATAAAAATTGGGGTTTAAAATAATCCACAATTCTTCTGTACTGTTCATTGACTGCATGATGAAATTC
Source organism: Roseburia sp. CAG:303 (assembly GCA_000437755.1). GTDB lineage: Bacteria > Bacillota > Clostridia > Lachnospirales > Lachnospiraceae > CAG-303. The sequence continues at coordinate 1,777 of FR900153.1, read as the reverse complement.
ATCAATAACTATATAATCAAAATAATCCGGAGCAAAAAACTCTTCTTTCAGATACTCACTTTTTCCCAGAGTTGCAACAGATGCAAAAATAACAGATTTATCTGTATCTTTTTGTTTTTGATAAAAGAAACCATAATCATCCGACCGTCTTACATTCCGAAAAGATACCGCCGCCTGTTTTAAAATTTCCTCTCTGTGTGCTACAAATAATACATGATTATATTTTTCCGAATCAAATGCCGCCAGATAAGTTTTTCCCACACCGGTAGCTGCCTGCACCAGTCCCTTAACTGCCCCTTCTGCCCTGCTGTTCTCCAGTGCATACAATGCTTCTATCTGTGCTCCTCTCGGTCTGGGCATTTGTCCTTCTTTCGTATTCTTTTTATTTTCTGTGCTATCATACTTTTCCAAATCTTTATACACCGCTGGCTTGTGCCAGTTTCCAGAATACCTTGCAAGTTCTTCATTATCAATTATAATGGCATGATTTTCAAACAAATCAAGAAATGTTTCATAAAATAAATCAAAATTTTTCTTATCATGAAAACTATGAAAACGGTAATTCCATTCAATTCCGGAAGTCAATGCACTCCTTGAAATATTGGAAGAACCAATGTACATTTCGCCTTCATTCTTATAATGAAATATATACGACTTTGGATGAAACGAACGTTCTTTTTCATTGTAAAACCGCAAATCAACCTGATTACCCAGTTCCTTTTTAATCAAATATAAAGCAGATGGCTGTGTAATGCCCAAATAATTTCCTGTAAGAATCCTTATATCAGCCCCTCTGTCCAATGCGGCTTTCAAATCTCCCAGAATCATTCTGACACCGGATTCCATCAGAAAAGAAACAATGATATCAATCCTGTCCGCTTTTTGCATACTCATTTTTAACTGATAATACAAAAAACGTTTTCTGTTTTTATCCCCGGTCATAACGTCCGTAGAAACTATTTGTAATTCCTTCCTCATTAAGTTTTCTGCAATATCAGATTCAGCCATTGTTCTTTCTCCCTTCCCGGTCGTGCATCCCCGGTTATCCACTGTTCCTTCACTTCCACTCCACTTATTTTTAATAAAAACTCTGCAAATGAAGCTTCCGTCATATCCGTAAAAAATCTTCCATTTCGTTCTCCGGAAAATTTTCCATATTTGAAGGACGTATAAATAATCCCTTTTTCCTTTAATGCAGTTACCATTTTTCTCATTACCCGTGCCAGTTCATCACCCGGCAAATGCAATATAGACGAACATGCCCAGATACCATCATATTTATTTATCTCTGATAATTCCTGAAAATACATATTTTTTACTTCTATTCCGGTGTACTCTTCTGCCAGTCTGCATAATTCTGCAGATGCATCTATTGCATCCACCTGATATCCATGCTCCAGAAAGAATCTGGTATCACGCCCCGAACCACAACCAAAATCCAGTATACAACTTCCTGATTTTAACTCTGTCAGAAACTTCTCCTGCATGGCTGAAAAATCAATTTCTACTGTACTTTTATAAAATTCATCTGCATGGTTATTGTAATAACCAATCGTGTTATTGTCTTGCATTGTACTCCTTTCGGTGGGGATGTTATATCCAAGTTTTTATATACAATCAATTTACATATTTCTTAAAATTCTCTGCCTGCTCAAGAACTTCCTTGTAAACATCATCAATGGTTACTGGCGGATAGCCGAACTCATCAAGCAGCAATATCAAATCCACTTGCAAGTTTGCCTTAATATCATCACGGGCAGACCAATCGGTATAGCGT